>NZ_JBVKBN010000014.1:0-217212 GCF_055657065.1 Streptomyces sp. NPDC110618
CTGAGCCATCGGAGGCAGCCAGCATGAAAACCATCCCTGCCCCACCCGCGCAGTCCCAGAGTCGCGAACTCACGGGATGCACTCAAGAAGGTAGGGCGAGCATGACCGTGCAGACCGAACGGCCGCCCTCCGGCCCGGCGGACGTCCGCAAGCAGGCGGACGGCGCAGGATCCGGCAGGCCGAACCCGAGAGCGTCCCGCATCGGCGCGCTCGCCCCCTACCTTCTGCTGCTGCCCGCCGTCGCGGCCACCGTGCTGCTGCTCGGCTGGCCGCTGCTGAAGGATCTGTTGCTGTCGTTCCAGAACCTCAACATGGCGCAGCTGATCCAGCACGTCACCGAGTGGAACGGCGTCGACAACTACACCGAGGTCCTCACCGGTGAGGACTTCTGGCGGGTGACCCTCCGCTCGATCCTGTTCACGGCGGTCAACGTCGCCCTGACCATGCTCCTCGGCGGGCTGGTCGGCCTGCTGCTGGCCAGGCTCGGCAAGCGCATGCGGTTCACGCTGATGATCGGCCTGGTGCTGGCCTGGGCGATGCCCGTGGTCGCCGCCACCACCGTCTACCAGTGGCTCTTCGCCCAGCGCTTCGGCGTGGTCAACTGGGTGCTGGACAAGCTCGGCTGGCACTCCATGGCCGACTACAGCTGGACCAGCGACCAGATGTCGACGTTCTTCGTCGTCACCGTGCTGATCGTCTGGATGTCCATCCCGTTCGTCGCGATCAACCTCTACGCCGCCACGACCACCATCCCGAACGAGCTGTACGAGGCCGCCTCCCTCGACGGCGCCGGCGCCTGGAAGAGCTTCACCACGGTCACGCTGCCGTTCCTGCGGCCCTTCCTCTACGCGACCACGTTCCTGGAGATCATCTGGATCTTCAAGGCGTTCGTGCAGGTGTACACCTTCAACCAGGGCGGCCCCGACCGCCTCACCGAGATCCTCCCCGTGTACGCCTACATCGAGGGCGTCGGCAACCAGCACTACGGCATGGGTGCCGCCATCGCCTTCCTGACCATCCTGATCATGGTCGGTCTCACCGCGTACTACCTGCGGATCGTGCTCAAGCAAGAGAAGGAAGAAGAGGAGGCCGGGCTGTGAAGCGCACGCTCTTCGGTCGCATCTGGCCCAACGCCACGGCCGTCGTCCTGTTCATCGGCTTCGTCTTCCCCGTGTACTGGATGATCGCCACGGCGTTCAAGCCGACCGGCGACATCATCTCCGAGGACCCGGTCTGGTTCCCCACCGACGTCACCTTCGAGCACTTCAAGACCGCCACCAGCGCGGACCACTTCTGGACGTTCGTCACCAACTCGCTGACCGTCACGGTCCTCGCCGTCGTGTTCTCCCTCGTCATCGCGCTGGCCGGGTCCTTCGCCCTGGCGCGGATGCGGTTCAAGGGGCGGCGCGGCTTCATCATCGGCTTCATGCTGGCCCAGATGGCGCCCTGGGAAGTCATGATCATCGCAATGTACATGATCGTCCGGGACGCCTCGATGCTGAACAGCCTCGTCCCGCTGACCGCCTTCTACACGATGATGATCCTCCCGTTCACCATCCTCACCCTGCGCGGCTTCGTCGCCGCCGTGCCGGCCGAGCTGGAGGAGTCGGCGATGGTCGACGGCTGCACCCGGATCCAGGCGTTCCGCCGGGTCATCCTGCCGCTGCTCGCGCCGGGCCTGATGGCCACCTCGATGTTCGGATTCATCACCGCCTGGAACGAGTTCGCCCTCGTGCTGGTGCTGAACAAGGACGCCGAGGCACAGACCCTGCCGCTGTGGCTGACCAGCTTCCAGACGGTCTTCGGCAACGACTGGGGTGCCACCATGGCCGCCTCGACCCTGTTCGCCGTGCCGATCCTCATCCTCTTCGTCTTCCTCCAGCGCCGGGCCGTCAGCGGCCTGACCGCCGGCGCCGTGAAGGGATAACCGCACCCGATGACGACTTTCGCCAGCGATACGTTGACGCGGGACGCGCTCACCGTCCTCCAGCCCGGCTTCCCCGGCACCACCGCCCCCGACTGGCTGCTGCGCCGGATCGGCGAGGGCCTTGCCTCGGTCGGCCTGTTCGGCCGGAACATCGCCACGCCCGAGCAGGTCGCCGCGCTCACCGCGCAGTTGCGCGCCGAGCGCGAGGACGTCCTCGTCGCCATCGACGAGGAGGGCGGCGACGTGACCCGGCTGGAGGTGCGCACCGGCTCCTCCTTCCCGGGCAACCATGCCCTCGGCGCCGTCGACGACGTCGACCTCACCCGCGAGGTCGCCCACGAGCTGGGCCGCCGTCTCGCCGCGTGCGGGGTCAACTTCAACTGGGCCCCGTCCGCGGACATCAATTCCAACGCCGCCAACCCGGTCATCGGGGTGCGCTCCTTCGGCGCCGACACCGACCTGGTCGCCCGGCACACCGCCGCCTACGTCACCGGCCTCCAGGCCGCGGGCGTGGCCGCCTGCACCAAGCACTTCCCGGGCCACGGCGACACCGCCGTCGACTCGCACGAGGCGATGCCGCGCATCGACGTCGGACTCGACGTGCTGCCCGAACGCGAACTGGTCCCGTTCCGCGCCGCCATCGCCGCCGGTTCACGGGCGATCATGACCGCGCACATCCTGGTCCCGGCCCTGGACGCCGCCCGCCCGGCCACCCTGTCCCGGCCGATCCTCACCGACCTGCTGCGCGGCGAACTCGGCTACGACGGACTGATCGTCACCGACGGCATGGAGATGCAGGCCATCTCCGCCACCTACGGCATCGAGCGCGGCAGCGTCCTCGCCCTCGCGGCCGGCGCCGACGCGATCTGCGTGGGCGGCGGCCTCAACGACGAGAACACGGTACGGCGCCTGCGCGACGCCCTGGTCACCGCCGTACGCACGGGAGAACTCCCCGAGGAGCGGCTGGCGGACGCGGCGGAACGGGTCCGGGCCCTGGCCCGCTGGACGGCGGGCGCGGCCTTCGCGCCGGACACCGAGCCGTCGGACGTCGGCATGGTCGCAGCCCGCCGCGCCCTGAGCGTCACCCCGGCCGTCGGGCACACCCCGGTCACCGAGCCCGTCCAGGTGGTCGCCCTGAGCCCGGTTGCCAACATCGCGGTCGGTGACGAGACCCCGTGGGGCGTCGGCGCCGACCTGGCCGAGCTGCTGCCCGGCACGGAGACCACCACCGGCACGGACGCGTCCGCGGCGGAGGAGGCCCTGAAGGCGGCGGGGGAGCGCCGGATCGTGGCCGTGGTCCGCGACGAGCACCGCCACCCGTGGATGGCCCAAGCCCTGGACACCCTGCTGCGCGCCCGCCCCGACACCATCGTGGTCGAGATGGGCGTCCCCCAGTCCGCCCCCCGCGGCGCCCTGCACATAGCCACCCACGGCGCGGCCCGCGCCTGCGGCCGAGCGGCGGCGGAGTACATCACGGGCCGCTAGCCCGTGTCCCCAGCAGAAAGGCGCCGGTCCCCTGGATGGGGGAGGACCGGCGCCTTTCTTGTACCCGGGTCGACCCCGGTTCGATCCGGGGTCGACCCGCAGGGGTCTGATCCAGGGGTTGCCCTAGGGTCTGTCGTCGCATTCCCGCCTGCCGCGCGACGCCTGGCACGCGCGCTCGCCGCGTTGCCGGAGTGCCCACGTGACTCCGCCACGCGGGCACTCCGGCGCCTTGCGATCGCACGCACCGGACGCCGCGCGGCCCGCCCTCCGGGCGGACGACGGGAATGCGACGACAGACCCTAGATTCCCTGCCAGTCCGGCTTGTTGGCGTAGGTGTGGCGGAAGTAGTCCGCCAGCTTCAGCTTGGACGCGGCGGCCTCGTCGACGACGACCGTGGCGTGCGGGTGCAGTTGCAGCGCCGACGCGGGACAGACGGCCGCCACGGGGCCCTCCACGGTCGCGGCGACGGCGTCCGCCTTGCCCTCACCCGTGGCCAGCAGCACCAGGTGCCGCGCCTCCAGGATCGTGCCGATGCCCTGGGTGATGACGTGGTGCGGCACCTGCTCGATGTCCCCGTCGAAGAAACGGGCGTTGTCGATCCGGGTCTGCTCGGTCAGCGTCTTGATCCGGGTCCGTGAGGCCAGCGAGGAGCACGGCTCGTTGAACCCGATGTGCCCGTCGGTCCCGATCCCCAGCAACTGCAGGTCCACGCCCCCGGCCTCGGCCAGCGCCGCGTCGTACGCCTCACAGGCCGCCTGGACGTCCTCGGCGGTGCCGTCCGGGCCCATGAACGCGTCCATGCCGATCCCGAGCGGCTCCAGCACCTCGCGCCGCAGCACCGAGCGGTAGGACTCCGGGTGCTCGGCGGGCAGCCCCACGTACTCGTCGAGCTGGGCGATCCTGGCCCGCGAGGCGTCCACCTCACCGGCCCGCACCTTGGCCGTCAGAGCCTGGTAGATGGGCAGCGGCGTCGAGCCCGTCGCCACCCCGAGCAGGGCGTCGGGCTTGCGCCGCAGCAGCCGTGCCATGGCGTCGGCGATGAGCTCGCCACCCGACTTGGCGTCCGGAACGATGACAACTTCCACGCTGGGGCCTGCCGATCTGAAGAGGGGACTCAACCGGTACCCGAGAAGGGCTGTGTGGTTTAGACCAATCTAACAGAGGAGGGCCCTCCCTCCCAGGCGAACGCGGCGCCCGGGCCCGGCTACTGAAGGCTCAGCAGTGACCCTCCCGTCGCGTCCAGATGCTGCCCGGTCATCCAGCGCGAGTCCGGCGAGGCCAGGAAGGCGACCACGTCGGCCACCTCCTGCGCCGTCCCCACCCGCCCGAACACCGAGACCGACTCCGCGTGCGCCCGCATCCCGGGATCGGCCGGTACCGGGGCGGTGAGGTCGGTGTCGATGAACCCCGGCGCCACGGAGTTGGCCGTGATGCCGCGCGGCGCCAGCTCGACCGCGAGCGACCGGGTCAGCGCGGTCACCGCGCCCTTGGCCATATGCGTGGCGGCGATGGCGGGTATGCCGAAGTCCGTGGCCGCCGTGACATTGATGATCCGGCCGTCGTCCCGCAGCCGCCCGAGCCCCTCCCGGACGATGAAGAACGGTGCCTTGGCGTTGAGCGCGTGCGCCCTGTCGTACAGGTGCTCGTCGGTGTCGCCGACGGTCGCGAAGGTGGCCGCGCCCGCGTTGTTCACCAGGATGTCCACCCCGTCCGTGTGCCGGTCGAACGCCTCCCACAGTGCCTGCGCGTCCCCGGGCACCCCCAGCACCGCCCGGACGGCGAAGGCGCTGCCGCCCGCCGCCTCGATCCCGGCCACCGTCTCCCTCGCCGCCGCCTCGCTGCTGCCGTAGTGCACGCCCACCCGTGCGCCGTCGCGGGCCAGCCGCTCGGCCACCGCCCGCCCGATCCCCCGGCTCGCCCCCGTGACCAGCGCCGTCCTACCCGTGAGCACACCCATGCCGCACCCCCCAGATTTGCCTAGCGATCGCTACAGAAAGACCGTAGCGCACGACGGGATTCTTTCTCTAGTGCCCGCTATAGAATTCACCCCATGGAGCGCACCCAAGACCCCCGAGCCACCCCCGCGTCCCCCGTCGGCCGACGGGGCCGGCCCCGCTCCTTCGACCGCGAGACCGCGCTGGAGAAGGCGCTGATGGCCTTCTGGGAGCACGGCTACGAGGCCACCTCCGTCTCCGACCTCACCCGGATCATGGGCATCGGTGCCCCCAGCCTGTACGCGGCCTTCGGCGACAAGCGGGCCCTGTTCGACGAGGTCGTGACCGAGTACGGCCGGCGCTACGCGGCCTTCGGCGAGCGCGCTCTGGCCGAGGAGCCCACCGCCCGTGCCGCCGTGGCGCGCATCCTGCGCGAGGCCGCCGAGTGCTACACCGCTCCCGGCCGCCCGCAGGGCTGCCTGTACGCCCACGCCGCCACCAACTGCACCACCCCTGAAGTGCAGGAGAACCTGCGGGAGAAGCGCAACGCGGTCATCGCCGCGGTCGAGAGCCGGATCCGCGCGGACATCGCCGCGGGCCGTCTTCCCGCGGACACCGACGCCCGGGCGCTCGCCCGGCACACCGGCGCCGTCGTCCAGGGCATGTCCCAGCAGGCGCGCGACGGCGCGAGCCGCGCGGAGTTGACGGCGCTGGCGGAAATTGCCCTGTCCATCTGGCCCCGCACATGAACCCACACGGGTTAGGCTTCGTGGTGGATGTCGGAGCGCCCGAGCTGGTGGCGCGGCCCGCATCGGGCGTCACAACAACGAACATCCTTCAACGCATGGACACGTCGAGTGGTCTAGTCCACAATGGTGTGGAGAGTCCATGTGATACGAGGACGCGCAGCAGCTTCCGTCTTCCCCGCACAGGAAGACGGACGGAGGAACCGAGGCTCTCTGCCCTGACTGCCCCGGCTCCTCATCCTTCGGCCGACCGGGACCGCACACCCCACGGCCGATATTGCTCCGGGCTGCGGTGCCGGGAGGGTTGAGGGTCCCTCCCAGGCGCCGCGGCCCGCGGGTGTTTCCGGGCCCCTTCGGCCGTACGGGCCGCGACGGCCGGCCGTCCGTTTCGGAGCCGCACAGACCGCCGGGTACGCTCGCACCCGTGCCCTCCATGAACGAGCTGGTCCACCAGCACACCGCTCTCGACGAGTCCGACCTTGAGTGGCTCCACCTGCTCGTCTCGGAGTGGCAGCTGCTCTCCGACCTGTCCTTCGCCGACCTCGTCCTGTGGGTCCCCACCCGCGACGGCACCCGGTATGTGTCGGTGGCCCAGATGCGGCCCAACACCGGCCCGACCTCCTACCAGGACGACATGGTCGGCCACCTCGTCCCGCGCGGCCGCCGCCCCATGCTGGACGCCGCCCTCGACGAGGGCCGCATCGTGCGCGAGGGCGACCCCGAGTGGCGCGAGGAGGTCCCCGTCCGCGTCGAGTCGATCCCGGTACGACGCGAGGGCCGGGTCCTCGGTGTCATCGCCCGCAACACCAACCTGCTCACCGTGCGCACCCCGAGCCGCCTCGAACTGACGTATCTGCAGAGCGCCTCGGACCTGGCGCAGATGATCGCGGCCGGAGCCTTCCCGTTCGCGAACCAGCAGGTCGACATGGACGCCTCGCCCCGGGTCGGGGACGGCCTGATCCGCCTCGACGCCGACGGCATCGTCCAGTACGCCTCCCCGAACGCCCTGTCCGCCTACCACCGCCTCGGCCTCGCCGCCGACCTGGTCGGCCACCACCTGGGCAAGACCACCGCCGAACTCGCCCCGACCCACGGACCGGTGGACGAGGCGCTCGCCAAGGTGGCCAGCGGCTGGGCGCCCCGGGAGTTCGAGATCGAGTCCGACGACGGGGTGATCCAGTTCCGGGCGATCCCGCTCAAGCCCAAGGGCACCCGCATCGGTTCGCTCGTCCTGCTTCGCGACGTCACCGAACTGCGCCGCCGCGAACGCGAGTTGATCACCAAGGACGCCACCATCCGGGAGATCCACCACCGGGTGAAGAACAACCTCCAGACGGTCGCCGCCCTGCTGCGCCTCCAGGCCCGGCGGATCGACTCGGACCGCGGCCGGGAGGCGCTCGAAGAGGCGGTGCGCCGGGTCGGCTCGATCGCGATCGTGCACGAGACGCTCTCCCAGAACCTGGACGAGCGGGTGGAGTTCGACGAGATCGCCGACCGGGTGCTGGCGATGGTCGCCGAGATCTCGCCCGGCAAGGTCACCGGCCGGCGCACCGGACGCTTCGGCATCCTGGACGCCGAGGTCGCCACACCGCTGTCGATGGTGCTGACCGAGGTCCTCCAGAACGCGCTGGAGCACGGCTTCCGCCAGGGCGAGACCGGAACCGTCGAGGTCTCCGCGGTCCGCGGCGGCACCACCAAGGAGGCCCGCCTCCTGGTCACCGTCCAGGACGACGGCGTGGGACTGCCGGAGGGCTTCGACCCGCACACCGCGGGCAACCTCGGTCTGCAGATCGTACGGACCCTGGTGGAGGGGGAGTTGGGCGGGACGTTCGACATGGTCCCGGCCCCGGAGCGCGGTACGCAGGTGATCCTGGACATTCCGGTGCGGGCGCACAAGTAGGCCGTACCGGCCGGGGCTTCGTGAGGGTTCCGAAAGCGTAGGACCCCCGAAAGCGTAGGACCCGGAAAAGCAATGAGCCCCGGACCGAAAGGTCCGGGGCCAAAAGCTCGTGCTGCTCTTGCTAAGCGCATCGGGTACTGCGCGCTGCGGCTCGGGGGCGGGAGATGCGTACTCGCTGTACGCGCCGCCAAGCTCAGGCGGGGTGGGTGGGTCAGGCGGAGGCCTGACGGGCCCTGTTGCGGGCGGCACGGCGCTTCATGGCGCGACGCTCGTCCTCGCTGAGACCACCCCAGACGCCGGAGTCCTGGCCGGACTCAAGCGCCCACTGCAGGCACTGCTCGATAACCGGGCAGCGGCGGCAGACGGCCTTGGCTTCCTCGATCTGCAGCAGCGCAGGACCGGTGTTGCCGATGGGGAAGAAGAGCTCGGGGTCTTCCTCGCGGCAAACGGCGTTGTGACGCCAGTCCATGGCTGCTACCTCTCCTTGGTATTACGTGCAAGTTGCTTGTGAATGTGAACGCTTTCACGAATCCCTCAACAAGTGAAGGGCCGACCGTCAGGTTTCCCTGGCGTGGTCCTGTGGTTTGAAGAGGGGTTCCGGTGATCTGTGGAGCCGGTGTTGCGGGCTGTCTCGATCGCCACGTAGAGACTCGCAAACCTCAGCGGCGGATACAACCCCTTCCGGAAAGTTTTTTTTGATTCCTCGGTGTCGACTAGGTCACAGCCGTACTTCCATGGGGTGGACCCTGGCCTAAACGTTCGAGTGAAAGGACTTTAGCCGGTTCTGCTCACACAATCACACGCAGTGCACGGCGTACGCCTGTGAACGTCACGCTCGTTCGCAGTCCCAGGTGGTCGCCGTCCATCTGAAGGGGCAGTGGGACCTTCGAATGCAAGGTGAACTGGTCCAGGTCGTGCAGTGAGACGGCGTGCTTGCCGTGCGGGCCCCGCTCGGGGGACGAAGTGAGCAACTGGGTCGCATACCGGGCAACCGCGAGCGTGGACATACGGCTGAGACCGAGTACGTCCAGCCCGGTATCGAACGAGGCCTTAGGTGACGCGTACACCGGGCGATTGCCCAGATAGGTCCACGGAGCGGTATTGCAGACTATGAAGAGCACCAAATCGGTCACCGGTTCGACACCGGGCCGCTCCAGGGTGATCGTGCCGTGCCGGCGGTTCGGCTCCTGGAGGAACTGGCGCAGCGCCTGCCGCATATAGAGGGCGTGCGTGGACTTCTTGCCCCGCTCGCGCTGCTGCTCCACCCGGCCGACCACACCCGCGTCGAAGCCGAGCCCCGCGCAGAAGGTGAACCAGCGGGCCGGGACGCCCTCGTCCTCGGTGCCCGGCGTCCCCGAGGCGATACCCATGCCGACCGTCCGCCCGCTGCCCTCGCGCAGCGCGTCCAGCAGTGCGCCGGTCGCCTCCACCGCGTCGTTCGGCAGACCGAGGGCGCGGGCGAAGACATTGGTGGAGCCGCCGGGGACCACCGCGAGCCGCGGCAGCCGCTCCGGGTCGGGGCCGTTGTGCAGCAGTCCGTTGACGACCTCGTTGACGGTGCCGTCGCCGCCGAGGGCGACGACGAGATCGACGTCCTGGCTCTCCGCGGCCTGCCGTCCGAGGTCGCGGGCGTGGCCGCGGTACTCGGTGGTGACCGCCTCCAGCTTCATCTCGCTGGCGAGCGCGTGGATCAGGACATCGCGCGTACGTGCGCTTGTGGTGGTTGCCGCCGGATTGACCACGAGAAGTGCACGCATGAAGGGCAGCGTACCTACTGGGGGGTACCGAGCCCACACCGAACAGAGATCCAATATGAGAATCGGTGCGTGAACCTCGCCACGGGCGCCCGCGCACACGCCGGGCGCCCGAGGGGGCGGGCCTGGCGACGGATACCCTGCTGGGGTGAGTGCTGAGCAGAACCCCGCCCCGGAAGCCGGACCCCGCCCGCGGCGGCTGACGTACGCGGCGGCCCTCGCCGCACTGGAAGGGCTCGCCCTGGTGGCCGGCGGGATCTGGATCCTCGTCCTGGGCGTGACCGGGGACCCGGACGACCGGCGGCAGGCGATCACCGGCGGAGTGACGCTGATGGTCCTCGCCCTGCTGCCGCTGCTCGCCGCCCGCGGACTGCTCGCCCGGCGCAGCTGGTCGCGCGGCCCGGCCGTGATCACCCAGATCCTGGCGCTGCCCGTCGCCTACAACCTGCTCCAGGCCGACAGCATGGCCATCCCCGCCGGGATCGCCCTCGCGGTGGTGGCCGTCGCCGCGCTGGTGCTGCTGGTGAACGCCGAGACCACCCGGGCCCTCGGCATCCGGGGGCCCGGCAACGCCTCCCAGTAGGCGCGCGGCCTACTCCTCCACCAGCAGCTTCTCCCGCAGCTGGGCCAGCGTGCGGGCCAGCAGCCGCGAGACGTGCATCTGGGAGATGCCGACCTCCTGCGCGATCTGCGACTGGGTCATGTTGCCGAAGAACCGCAGCAGCAGGATGCGCTTCTCGCGCGGCGGCAGATCCTCCAGCAGCGGCTTGAGGGACTCGCGGTACTCCACGCCCTCCAGCGCCTCGTCCTCCGCGCCCAGGGTGTCCGCCACGGCCGGCGACTCGTCGTCGGTGTCGGGGACGTCCAGGGAGAGCGTCGAGTAGGCGTTGGCGGACTCCAGGCCCTCCAGCACCTCCTCCTCCGAGATGGCCAGCTTCTCGGCCAGCTCGTGGACCGTCGGGGAGCGGCCGTGCTGCTGGGACAGCTCCGCCGTCGCCGTGGTCAGCGCGAGGCGCAGCTCCTGCAGCCGGCGCGGGACGCGCACCGCCCAGCCCTTGTCGCGGAAGTGCCGCTTGATCTCGCCGACGACCGTCGGGGTCGCGTAGGTGGAGAACTCCACCCCGCGGTCCGGGTCGAAGCGGTCGACCGACTTGATCAGACCGATGGTGGCGACCTGTGTGAGGTCGTCCAGCGGCTCGCCGCGGTTGCGGAAACGGCGGGCGAGGTGCTCGACGAGCGGCAGATGCATCCGTACCAGCTTGTTGCGCAGCTCCGCGTACTCGGGGCTGCCCTCCTTCAGCCCGCGCAGCTCGACGAACATGGCGCGCGCCCCGCTGCGGTCCTGCGGCTCACGCACCGGCGTCTCGTGCTGCGTGGCCGGCACGCCCTGTTCGTCGTCTCGCTCGTGCTCGCTCATCGTCCCGCCCGTCGCCCTCTGTCGAGCCCTTGTCTCAGCCCGGCCGGGGGTGCCCCCGTTCCGCCTCTGGCGAGGCGAGCCCTGTGCGGCGCCGTCCGGTACTTCCGGGGCGCCGGCCGCGTCGTCCTCAGGATGCGGCCTGGCCTGCTCGGGAATGCCGTCCACGCCGTCCGCCAGGTGTCGGGAACCGCCCGGAGCGACCGCGTTGTCGGCGTTCTCGGCCGGCAGCTCCCGTGTGCCGCGCTCTTCGTCCCGCACCGGCCCGTCCCCGTCCCTCACGCCGGCCCGGGTCCCGCGCCGCGCTGTTTGTAGAGGCTGATCGAAACGGTTTTGTCCTCGTCCACGGCGGAGGAGACCTTGCCCGCCAGCGCGGACAGCACGGTCCAGGCGAAGGTATCCCGTGACGGTGCGTGACCGTCCGTGGTCGGTGCGGAGACGGTGACCTCCAGCGAGTCGTCGACGAGCCGGAAGACGCAACTGAGCACCGAGCCGGGCACGGCCTGCTGAAGCAGGATCGCGCACGCTTCGTCCACCGCGATGCGCAGGTCCTCGATCTCGTCGAGGGTGAAGTCCAAACGGGCCGCGAGGCCGGCAGTCGCCGTACGCAGCACCGACAGGTAGGCACCCGCAGCCGGCAGCCGGACTTCCACGAAGTCCTGGGTCGCGGGCTCGCCTGCGATCTGGGACACCCTCACCTCCAAGGTGGTACAAGCTTTTCGGGGCCGAGGGTCGCCCCTCGGGGTAACGCGATGTGTGGTTCAGCGGTGACGCTATCGCGCTCCGAACTTTCTTGTCCCCAGGACCCCAACCCCATGCTGTCACTCATAGTAAACACACGGATACGCTCCGTGGCTAGGGGGTCTGTGAGCCCAATTGGGAAGAGCGCGCGCCGGTTTGACGTACCCAGGCCGCCCGCACTCGAACCGTCCGGATGCGCAGTCGTGCCGTCACACCAGGACGTGGTCCACGAAACACCAGCGCCAGTCCTCACCCGGTTCGAAGGTCCGCATGATCGGATGCCCGGACTCCTTGTGGTGCGCGGTGGCGTGCCGTCCGGGTGAGGAGTCGCAGCAGCCGACGTGACCGCAGCTGAGGCACAGCCGCAGCTGCACCGGGTGGGTGCCGTCCGCCAGACACTCCGGACAGGTCTCGGTCAGCGGACCTGGTTCCGGGTGCGGCAGCACGTCGGCATGCGTGCACTGTTTCATGATTGCCAGGTTACGACGGGCGTGTGCAAGGCTGCGCGGAAAAATCGGCGGGGCGGACGGCGACGAGGAGAGCGGGCGAGGCCATGGACGTGATGCCGCTGCTGTTGCTGGTGGCGGGCAGCGCCGCGGTCGCCGCGGCCGCCCGGCGCACCCCGGTCCCGGCGCCGCTGCTGCTGGTCGCGGTGGGTCTGGTGGTGTCGTACCTGCCCGGCGTTCCCGAGTACACCCTCGACCCGCACATCGTGCTGCCGCTCGTCCTGCCGCCGCTGCTGCACACCGCCGCCACCGACAGCTCCTATCTCGACCTGCGGGCCCAGATGCGGCCCGTGGCGCTGCTGTCGGTCGGGTACGTGCTGTTCGCGACCTTCGTGGTCGGCTGGGCCGCCTATCTGCTCATCCCCGGGCTGCCGCTGACCGCGGCCCTGGTGCTGGGCGCGGTGGTGGCGCCGCCCGACGCGGTCGCGGCCACAGCCGTCGCCCGCCGGGTGGGGCTGCCCTCGCGGATCACCACGATCCTCCAGGGCGAGTCCCTGGTGAACGACGCGACCGCCATCACCGCCTACCGGGTCGCGGTCGCGGCCGCCGTCGGCGAGGGCGCCACCTGGGCGGGCGGGATCGCCGAGTTCCTGGTCGCGGCGATCGGCGGCATCGGCATCGGCCTGCTGCTCATGGTGCCGATCCACTGGCTGCGCATCCATGTGAAGGAGGCGCTGCTGCAGAACACCCTCTCGCTGCTGATCCCGTTCGTGGCCTACGCGGTCGCCGAGCAGGTGCACGCCTCCGGAGTGCTCGCCGTGGTGGTCGTCGCGCTGTGGCTGGGGCACCGCGCGTGGGAGGTCGATTTCGCCACCCGCCTCCAGGAGGAGGCCGTGTGGAAGATGGTTGCCTTCGTCCTCGAATCAGCGGTGTTCGCGCTGATCGGACTCCAGCTGCCGGTCGTCCTCAAGGGACTCGGCGAGTACGAGGGAGGACGCGCCGCCGCGTACGCGATCGCCGTCTTCCTGGTCGTCGTCGCCTCCCGGTTCGTCTGGGTCTACCCGGCGACCTTCCTGCCGCGCATGCTGTCGGCCCGGATCAGGGAGCGGGAGGAGAACCCCACCTGGAAGGCGCCGTTCGTCATCGCGTGGGCGGGCATGCGCGGCGTGGTCTCGCTGGCCATCGCCTTCTCCATCCCGCTCACCGTGCACGGCGGCGAGGAGTTCCCCGAGCGCAATCTGATCCTGTTCCTCACCTTCACGACGGTCATCGGCACCCTCGTCGTCCAGGGCGTCACCCTGCCCCCGCTGATCCGGCTGCTGAAGCTGCCCGGCCGGGACGTGCAGGCCGAGACCCTCGCCGAGGCCAACGCGCAGGCACAGGCGTCCCGCGCCGCCGAGCAGCGCCTCGACGAGCTCCTCGCCGACGAGCGCAACGCCCTGCCGCCCCCGCTCGCCGAACGGCTGCGCAGCGTCCTGGAACGCCGCCGCAACGCCGTCTGGGAGCGCCTCGGCCAGGTCAACCCGGTCACCGGGGAGACGGTCGACGACACCTACCGCCGCCTCTCCCGGGAGATGATCAGCGCCGAGCGCGAGGTCTTCGTCAAGCTCCGGGACGGCCGCTACATCGACGACGAGATGCTGCGCACCCTGCTGCGAAGGCTGGACCTGGAGGAGGCGGCGGCCTTCCGCGAGGAGGGGTGAGGAGACGTCCCTGAGGAGCAGGTCAGGACACCGGGAACGGCCGTCCCGTGACGACCGCCGCGATCGTCGTCCCGCGCGCGAAGGCGCCCTCCTCGGCGAGCGTCAGCAGCCCGTACAGCAGCTTGGCGACGTACAGGCGCTCCACGGGGACGGCGTGCCGGTCCTCGAAGTCGGCGGCGAAGGACTCCAGTTCGGGCCCGGTCCGGGCGTAGCCGCCGAAGTGGAAGCGCTCGTCCAGGGACCAGTCCCCGCGCCGGCCGCCGAACGCGGCGTGCTGCAGGGCCCGTATCTCCCGGGTCAGGAAACCGCCCTTGAGCACGGGCACGCCGAGCGCCCGCCGGCCGGGGCCGAGACCCGCGGCCAGTCCGGCGAGTGTGCCGCCGGTGCCGCAGGCGACCGCGGCCACGTCGCAGTGGCCGCGCAGCTCCTCGCCGAGGGCCCGGCAGCCGCGCACGGCACGGACGTTGCTGCCGCCCTCCGGGACGACGTACGCCTCTTCGGCGCCCGCCTCCCGCAGGAGCGCGGCGAGGGCGTCCGGCTCGGTCTTGCGCCGGTACGTCGATCTGTCGACGAAGTGCAGGCGCATGCCGTCGGCGGCGCAGCGGGCGAGGGAGGGGTTGAGGGGGCGGCCGGCCAGTTCGTCGCCCCGGACCACCCCCACGGTCTCCAGGCCCAGCAGGCGGCCCGCGGCGGCCGTGGCGCGCAGATGGTTGGAGTAGGCGCCGCCGAAGGTGAGAACCGTGCGGCCGGCCGCCGCGGTGAGGTTGGGCGCGAGCTTGCGCCACTTGTTGCCGATCAGCTCCGGGTGGATCAGGTCGTCGCGCTTGAGCAGCAGCCGCACCCCGCGCCGGGCGAATCGTTCGTCCACGATCTCCTCAAGCGGCGAGGGGAGCCGGGGCTGAAGGGCGTCGAGGCTGGTCACGGCACCATTGTCGAACATGATGGCGGTTCGCAATGCCCGCGTGCCCAAGCGGCTGGTGATCCATTCCCGCTCTTTCGTGTAATAGCACCAGCACTCTGTGTAAGGAAGGCTTGGTCCTGCGATTCGATGCCCGGCGCGATCGGTGCCGGTGCATGACCGGGAGGGCAATTCCTTATGTCGGTAGGCGAAGAGATCCGCACTGACGAGAGCAGGCCGCAGCAGAGTCTCGGCACTGCCGCCGCGCGGAACCTGGCCACCACCACCAAGTCGGCACCCCAGATGCAGGAGATCAGCTCGCGCTGGCTGCTGCGGATGCTGCCGTGGGTCAATGTGCAGGGCGGTACCTACCGGGTGAACCGCCGCCTCAGCTACGCCGTGGGAGACGGCCGCGTCACCTTCGTGAAGACCGGTGACCAGGTCGAGGTCATCCCCGCCGAGCTGGGCGAGCTGCCCCCGCTGCGGGACTTCGAGGACCTGGACGTGCTCACCGAGCTCGCCCGCCGCTGCCGTCAGCGCGAGCTCGCCGCGGGAGAGGTGCTCGCCTCCTTCGGCAGCCCCGCCGACGAGGTCTATCTGCTGGCGCACGGCCGGGTCGAGAAGATCGGCACCGGTCCCTACGGCGACGACGAGTCGCTGGGCGTGCTGGCGGACGGCGCCTACCTCGGCGACCACGCCCTGCTCGGCGAGGACGCCATCTGGGAGTACACGGTCCG
Source organism: Streptomyces sp. NPDC110618 (assembly GCF_055657065.1). NCBI lineage: Bacteria > Bacillati > Actinomycetota > Actinomycetes > Kitasatosporales > Streptomycetaceae > Streptomyces > Streptomyces sp. NPDC110618. The sequence goes on from NZ_JBVKBN010000014.1 coordinate 15,686, forward strand.
CACGGTCACCGGCTGCACCCTCCTCGTGCTGTCCCGGCAGGACGTCGAACAGGTCGCCGAGCGCTCCGAGGCGCTCCGCGAGCACCTCACGGCGCACCGCGCGATCCCCGCCCAGCGTGCCAACAAGTACGGCGAGAAGGAGATCGATCTCGCCGCCGGCCACAGCGGTGAGGCGGACATCCCGCACACCTTCGTCGACTACGAGGCCAGCCCCCGCGAGTACGAGCTGAGCATCGCCCAGACGGTGCTGCGCATCCACTCCAGGGTCGCCGACCTCTACAACCAGCCGATGAACCAGACCGAGCAGCAGCTCAGGCTGACCGTCGAGGCGCTCAAGGAGCGCCAGGAGCACGAGCTGATCAACAACCGCGAGTTCGGCCTGCTCAACAACTGCGAGTACGACCAGCGGCTCCAGCCGCACGACGGGGTGCCCAGCCCCGACGACATGGACGAGCTGCTCAGCAGGCGCCGCGGCACCAAGCTGTTCCTCGCTCATCCGCGGGCCATCGCCGCCTTCGGGCGTGAGCTCAACAAGCGCGGGCTTGTCCCCGAGACCATCGACATGGCGGGCAACCGCATCCCCACCTGGCGCGGCGTGCCGATCTTCCCGTGCAACAAGATCCCGGTCACCGAGGCCCGTACCACCTCGATCATCGCCATGCGTACCGGCGAGGCCGAGCAGGGCGTCATCGGTCTGCAGCAGGCCGGCATCCCGGACGAGATCGAGCCCAGCCTGTCGGTGCGGTTCATGGGCATCAACGAACAGGCGATCATCAAGTACCTCGTGACCGCGTACTACTCGGCCGCGGTCCTGGTCCCGGACGCGCTCGGCGTGCTGGAGAACGTCGAGATCGGGCGCTGGCGGTGACCCAGCCCCCGGCAACCGGTGTCCCCGCCCTTCGGGGCGGGTACACCCTTGGGGTACGGCGATCGTCCGAGACGCGTGAAAGGCGGAGGCCCATCGGGACCCAGACACACGCCGGACCGGGTCCGCTCGACGGGCAGGAGGCGATGGCGATCCTGGAGCGTGCACGAGGAGCCGTCGACCCCGAACTGCGGTCCGCCATCGAATCCTTGCCGGACGCCATGCGCCGGACCGCGCTCTACCACTTCGGCTGGCAGCACGCCGACGGCACGCCCGCGGCGGGCAACGCCGGGAAGGCGATCCGTCCCGCGCTCGTCCTCACCGCGGCCGAGGCACTGGGCGGGCCCCAGGCCCGGGGGGCCGCGGTACGGGCCGCCGCGGCGGTGGAACTGGTCCACAACTTCACGTTGCTGCACGACGACGTGATGGACCGGGACGCCACCAGGCGGCACCGGCCCACGGCCTGGACCGTGTTCGGTGATTCCAACGCGATCCTCGCCGGGGACGCGCTCCAGGCGCTCGCCCTGCGACTGCTCGCCGAGGACCCGCATCCGGCGTCCACGGCCGCCGCCGCCCGGCTCGCCGCCTGTGTCGTCGAACTGTGCGAGGGGCAGCACACGGACACCGCCCTGGAGCAGCGGGCCTGCTCCGACGTCGGACTCGACGAGACGCTCGCCATGGCCGAGGCCAAGACGGGGGCGCTGCTGGGTTGCGCCTGCGCCCTCGGTGCCCTGTACGCGGGGGCGTCGCGGGAGGACGTCGAGGCGATGGACGCCTTCGGCCGGCAGGCCGGGCTCGCGTTCCAGCTCATCGACGACGTGATCGGCATATGGGGCGACCCCCGGCGCACCGGCAAGCCGGCCGGGGCGGACCTGGTGGCCCGCAAGAAGTCGCTGCCGGTGGTCGCCGCGCTGACCTCCGGCACCCCGGCGGCGGCCGCGCTGGCCGAACTGTACGCGGTACCCCACGGCAAGGGAGGTCTGGCGGCGGAGGAGGAGACGGCCCGGACCGCGCTGGCCGTGGAGCAGGCGGGCGGACGGGACTGGGCCCAGGTCCAGGCCGCCGACCGGATGGCCCGCGCCATGCAGGAACTGGCCCGCGCCGTACCCGAACCGGAGTCGGCGGGCGGCCTGCTGGCCCTCGCCGAGTTCGTCACCCGACGCACCACATAGATCACCTCGGACCCCGGACCGGTGGTCGTGCGGCTCCTGACCCCGCACGACCACCGGCTCCGGCCGGACGGGTCCCGCACATCCCCACGGTGTGCGGGGCCCGTTCATGTGAGGGCGCGCGGGTTCCTGCCACCCTCAGGGTCCAATTCCCGTCAATCTCAGCCCCGTCGCACCACCACACCCGCCAACCGCCTTACGATCACCGCCGGTTCACACGGAGAGGCGGACGATGAGCGTAGGCATCCGGCAGGCGGGCCAGGCCGACCGGGACCTGGTCGTGCGGTTGCTCGACTCGGCCTTCCAGGACGATCCCGTCAGCGGCTGGGTGTTCCCCGGGGACGAGTACCGCCGGGCCACCCACCACCGGCTCATGGCCGCCTTCACCGACATCGTGCTGGAGGCCGGGCGGATCGACGTGACCGAGGACGGGTCCGCCTGCGCGCTCTGGCTGCCGACGCCCGCCGGAGGGCACGATGCCGACGACGACGGGCCCGCGCAGGTACGGGCGGCGGTCGACCCCGACAACGAGCGCGTCGAGCTCATCGCCAGACTCACCGCCGGGATACACCCGGCCGACCGCGCCCACGAGTACCTGTGGATGATCGGCGTGCGGCCCGACCGGCAGGGCGAGGGGATCGGTTCCGCGATCCTGGGCGCCGTCCTGGACCGCTGTGACCGGGAGGGCACCCCCGCCTACCTGGAGGCGAGCAGCGAGCGCAGCCGGAAGCTGTACGAGCGGCTCGGGTTCGATCTGCTCGGCCGGCCGCTGCAACTGCCCGACGGCCCGCAGATGTTCCCCATGTGGCGCGAGCCGCGACCGCTCCGCGAGCCGTGACTCTCCGCCGGGACGTGACCTTCCGGCGAGAGATGACTTCTGGCGGGCCGTGATCCTCCGGCGGGCCGTGACCTTCCGCCGGGAGATGCCCTCCGTGAGCCGCGGCGCTCTGGCGAGAGAGGACTTCCGCCGGGCCGCGACCTTCCGCCGGGAGATGCCCTCCGTGAGCCGCGGCGCTCTGGCGAGAGAGGACTTCTGGCGGGCCGTGACCTTCCGCCGGGACATGACCCTCCGCCGGCCGCCTCACTCCTGAGGCACGATCGTCTCCACGATCCGGTCGATCAGCCCCTCCGGCACGCTCACCCCCGGCAGGACGCCGTCCAGCACCCCCGGCAGGGTCAGGTGCTCCAGGATCAGTCCGAGCATCGCCAGATAGAGCACCGCGACGGTCTCGTCGCCGCCCGGGAGACCGGCATCGCGGTGGAACTCCATGCCCTCGGTCAGGTCCCCGCGCACGGACGTGGTGTAGGAGGCGCGCAGTTCGGGGCGGCGGGTGGCCTCCAGGCGCATCTCCAGCAGAGCCAGGTATCCGGTCCGGTCCCGTGTGGCGCGGCCCATCAGGTCGTGCATGAACGCAGCGACCAGTGACCGGTCCTTGGGCCGCTCCAGCAGTTCCGCGATCACCTTCGGATCGGGGGCGAGCCGTATGTGCAGACGGGCGTCGATCTGGCGGAGCAGGTCGTCGCGGCCGGTGAAGTAGTTGGACGCGGTGCCCACCGGCACCCCTGCCTCGGCGTCCACCGCGCGGAATGTCAGCCCGCGCGCCCCTTCTCGCGCCAGCACCTCCACCCCGGCGTCCACCAGCGCGGCCCGGCGCTCCGGATTCCTGGCCAATGCGGAATCTCCTCTCCTACTTCAGTCCCGGTCCACAAAAACGCTTGCAACCACTACAAGCGAAGTACTACAACTGGAGTTGTTCACACCCCAGCCTACGAAGAGAGACCGGCTTGCGAAAGCTCACGTACTTCGTCGCCTGCTCCATCGACGGTTTCATCGGCGCCCCGGACGGCGACGCCACCTCGATGTTCGCCTTCCTGGACGAGGAATACCTCGGCTACCTCGCCTCGCAGTGGCCGGACACCATCTCCGTCCAGGGCCGCGAACAACTCGGCCTCAAGGGCGCCGAGAACCTCCACTTCGACACGGTCGTCCAGGGCCGCGCCAGCTACCAACTCGCCCTGGACATCGGCATCACCAGCCCGTACGGCCATCTGCGCGAGTACGTCGCCTCGCGCTCGCTCGGCCCCTCCCCGGACCCGAACGTCACGGTCATCGAGGACGACCTCGTCGCCCGGGTCCGCGAGCTGAAGGCCGAGGAGAGCGAGCTGGACATCTGGCTCTGCGGCGGCTCGCAGGTCGCGGGCGAACTGCTGGACGAGATCGACGAGTTGGTGATCAAGACCTACCCGCAGGTGTACGGCGCGGGCCTGCCGATGTTCGGCACCGGCTTCGCCGTCACCGACTTCACGCTGGAGGACGTCCGCACGTTCGCCAACGGAGTGGTCGTCCGCACCTACGCACGCAAGCGCTGACCGTCCTACTCTGAGGACATGGACAGCGAGACACGTGCCTGTCCGTCCTGCGGACAGTCCGTCGAAACGGTCGTCCGGCGCCACAAGACGCTGGGCGCATGGGTACCGCGCTGGGTGCCAGGCCCCTGCCGCAACCCCGACTGCGAGGCGTACGTCGAGGAAGGCGCCGAGGAGGAGCCGCACCCGCACCACCGTCGCACGCACCGCCATCACCCCGAGCCCTCGCCCGAGCCCTCTCCGGAGCGGTCCGAGAGCCCGGAGCAGCCGGAACAGCCCGCCGCGAAGAATTCCTGAGATTTCCCGCCGCACCATGTCGAGAGCACGGGCCCGGCTCCGACGTCCCCTGTGAAGAGCCGCCCGGACGGGCGGCCCGAGACGAAGGAGCGAGTCATGAAGTACCTGGTCATGGTGCAGGGCAGCCAGGCGGACTACGAGGTCATGAAGGGCAGCGGCCCCGAGGGCTCCCCGGTCTGGACCGAGCAGGACATCCAGGCGATGTTCTCCTTCATGGGCGCACTCAACGACGAACTCGCCGAGAGCGGCGAACTGATCGACGCCCAGGGTCTGACCGAGCCCGCGCAGGCCCGCTTCGTCGACCTCGGTGACGACGGCAAGCCCGTCATCACCGACGGCCCGTACAGCGAGACCAAGGAGCTGATGGCCGGCTACTGGGTGCTGGACTGCGCGAGCCTGGAACGGGTCACCGAGATCGCCGCCCGTGTCCTGGAGTGCCCCCAGCCGGCCGGTGCGCCGGTCTACCCGGTCGTCATCCGGCCCATCGGCGAGGCGGGCGGAGACGTCTGAACCCGTGGGCGACACCGTCGAGGACCTGCTGCGCTCCCACGCGCCGCAGGTCCTCGGCGCGCTCGTGCGCCGGTACGGCCATTTCGACGCCGCCGAGGACGCCGTACAGGAGGCGCTGCTCGCCGCGGCCGGGCAGTGGCCGGAGAAGGGAGTGCCGGACAACCCGCGCGGCTGGCTGATCAAGGTGGCCTCGCGGCGGCTGGTGGACGCGCTGCGCGCGGAGGGCGCCCGGCGGGCACGGGAGGAGAAGGCGGTGGCGCTCGGGGAGCGCCTGGCCACCGGCGCGGACCGGGCACCCCGCGAGGACGACTCCCTCTCCCTGCTCTTCCTGTGCTGCCATCCCGATCTGACGCCGCCCGCGCAGGTGGCGCTCACCCTGCGCGCGGTCGGCGGACTGACCACCGCGGAGATCGCCCGCGCCTACCTGGTGCCGGAGTCGACCATGGCCCAGAGGATCAGCCGGGCCAAGCAGAAGGTGCGCGGGGTGCGCTTCGGGCGGCCCGACCGCTGGGCCGAGCGGCTGCCCGCCGTCCTCCACACCCTGTACCTGATCTTCAACGAGGGCTACACCGCGACCTCCGGAGCGAGCCTGCAGCGGCGCGAACTGGCGGGTGAGGCGATCCGGCTCACCCGGATGGCCCACCGGGTACTCCCGGAGGTCGGCGAGGTGACCGGGCTGCTCGCCCTGATGCTGCTCACCGATGCCCGCCGCGACGCCCGCACCGGACCCCACGGCGACCTCGTGCCCCTCGACGAACAGGACCGCTCCCGCTGGGACAAGACCGCGATCGAGGAGGGCATCGCCCTGATCACGCACGCCCTGCGCAGCGGCCCCGCCGGCCCCTACCAACTGCGCGCCGCCATCGCCGCCGTCCACGACGAGGCGCCCCGTGCCGACGCCACCGACTGGGAGCAGATCCTCGGCCTCTACGACATCCTCGTCGGCCTCGTCCCCGGCCCCGTGGAGCGCCTGAACCGGGCGGTCGCCGTCGCCATGGTGCGCGGTCCGGCGGCGGGGCTCGCCGAAGTGGACGCGCTGGAGGGCGAACTGGGCCACCGCCGGGACGCCGTAAGGGGCCATCTGCTGGAGCGGGCCGGGGCCCACGAGGAGGCGCGGGCCGCCTACGAGTCGGCGGCCGCGCAGACCATGAGCCTGCCGGAGCAACGGTATCTGCGGGCGCGGGCGGCCCGGCTGGGCCCGTAGCGTGACCGCATGAGCGAACCGATCCTCCACCTGACCCGTCGCTCCCAGTGGGACGCGGCCCGTGCCCAGGGCACGTACGAGATCTCCACCCGCGGCCGGACCCTCCAGGAGGAGGGCTTCATCCACTGCTCCACGCGCACCCAGCTCCCGCGCACCGCCGCGGCCTTCTTCTCGGACCTGGACGATCTGGTGGTCCTGGTCGTGGACCCGGACCGGTTGAAGGTGCCCGTGCGGTACGAGGCGGCCGAGCCCGGTGGCGAGCAGTTCCCGCACGTGTACGGGCCGATCCCGGTGGACGCCGTGGTCGGGGTGGAGCCGTGGAAGTGAGGGGCGGTCAGCGGAAGTCGGCGAGGTGATCGGTGGCCCAGGCGGTGAAGGGGCGGGGGGAGTGGCCGGTCAGCTCCCGCACCGTGTCGGTGAGCGGGACGGGCCTGCCGTCGTTGGAGCGCCACCAGTTCAGCAGGGGCTCCGCGTAGTGCTCGGGCAGGTAGTCGGCCATCTCCAGCTTCCACTCCTCCCGGCTGACGTGGCGTACGGCCACGGGGCGGGCCAGCACCTCGGCGAGCAGGTCGATCTGCTCGGCGAAAGTCAGCGACTCGGGGCCGGTGAGCGTGTACCGGCCGCCGCGAAGGGCGGGGTCGGTGAGGACGGCGAGGGCGGCCTCGGCGATGTCCCGCTCATGGAGGGGGTCGCTGTGGGCGTTCGGGTAGGGGAGGCTGATCGGCTGTCCCGACCGGATGGGCCAGGCCCAGGCCGCCGCGTTGGAGGCGAAGGCGCCGGGGCGCAGGATCGTGGTGGTCAGCGGGGAGTCGAGCAGGGCGCGCTCGACGTCCAGGTGTGAGCGGGCCAGCGGGTCGTTCTCGGCGTCGGGGCCGAGGACCCCGGCGGAGGACAGGAGCACGATGTGCTCGACGCCGGCCTTGAGGGCGTGGCCGACGAAGTCGTGTATCCCCTCGGGGCGGGCGTAGAGGAAGACCGCGTCGACGCCGGTCAGGGCGGCGGGGAAGTGAGCGGGGTCGGTGAGGTCGAGGGGTACGGTCTCGACGCCGCCGGGCGGGTCGAGTTCGCCGGGGCGCGCCGAACCGAGCCGTAGGGGCAGGCCCCGTGAGTGGAGCAGCTGGGTGAGATGAGCGGCGACGGCGCCGCGGGCGCCGGTGATCAAAAGCATGGGTTTCCCCCTGGTGAAGCTGGCGCGAACGATGTACGTAACGAACGGCGTTCGCTTACGGTCGTGGCGGCGACCGTACGGAACGAACGCTGTTCGTGTCAAACGCTGTTCGTGCCGGGCTAGGCTTCCCCCATGAGCACCCCACCGGTCAGCCGCCGCGCGCGGCCCGCCAAGGCGCCCCTCAGCCGCGAGGTCATCGTCCGTACCGGCCTGGACATCCTGGACCGCGACGGCCTGGACGCCCTGACCATGCGCCGCGTCGCCAAGGAACTCGACACCGGCCCGGCCTCGCTCTACGTCTACGTCGCCAACCGCGACGACCTGATGGCCGCCATGCTCGACCAGGCCCTGGCCCCCGTCCCGCACACGGCACCGCCCGCCGGGACCGGATGGCGCGAGCGGCTGCACGCCCTGATGCGGGCCGCGATCGAGGCGATGAGCCGCCACGAGGGGCTCGCCCAGGTCGCCCTCGGCGCCATCCCCACCGGCGACAACGCCCTGCTCGTCATCGACCGCATGCTGGCCCTGCTCAAGGAGGGCGGCCTCGACGACACCACCGCGGCCTGGGCCGTGGACCTGCTCTACCTGCACATCGCGGCGGCGGCGGCCGAACAGAGCGCGTACGACACCAAGGCGCAGGACGAGGAGTCCGCGGTCGCGGCGGCCGACGCGCACTTCGCCGCGCTCCCGCCCGGCCGCTACCCCATGGTCACGGCGCTGCGCGGCCCCCTGTTCGCCCCGGGTGACCGGGACACCTGGGGCATCGACGTCCTGATCAACGGCATACTCCGCACACCCGCGAACTGAGAGGGGATCGCACGCATGCGACGGCGCCGGTTATGGCGATGGGCGGTCATCGTGTGGGCGGTCGTGGTGGCCGTCGCCGGAGGGGTCACCCTGTGGCTCCAGGACTCCCGGCCGCCGGGGGAGGACGGCAGGACGTACCGGTGGACGGAGTTCGAGCCGCGGCCGACGGGTGACTCCGAGTGCCCCGGCCCCGGAGAGACACCCACGCCCCGCGCCGACGGCACGGTCGTGGCGTGCGCCTACGCGACCGTAGAGCCCTGACCGGGCAGCCCGCCCGTGTGCGGATCCCGCCCCGTCAGGCAGTACAGCCCGCCCGCCGGGTCGCGCAGCACGCTCCAGTGGGAGCCGTGGCGCACGAGTTCGGATCCGAGGCGTTCGTGCGCGGCCAGGCTCGCCCCGATGTCCGCGCAGGCGAGGTCCAGGTGGGCGGAGGCGGGGCGCTCCTCGCCGAGCCGCTGGATCAGGATGCGGATCGGTAGCCCGGCCGGTGGCCGCAGCACGTGGAACTCCGGCAGGGAACCGGGGCGGGACTCCCATGCCGGCAATAGGGCCGTCCAGAAGGCGACTTCGGCCTCGTGGCGGGAGGGCGGGGTGTCCAGGCACACCTGGTCGAGCCGGGTGCCGTGGACGACGGGCGGGCGCTCGGCCTCCCCGGACCAGGGAACCGAGCAGAACAACTGCCCGGCGGGAGACCGCAGTACGGCCCACTCCCCGTGATCGGCGACCAGCTCCGCGCCCGCGCGCTGCGCCTCCTCCCGGAACCCCGCGACATCCTCCACGGCGAAGTCGAGATGGGCGCCGCCCGGCCCCGCGTCCACGCCCTGCACCTTGACGCACGCGTCACCGGACTCCGGCAGGAGGGTGGCGAACTCGCCCTTGTCCCCGCGCAGTTCGGACAGCCGAGTGCCCGTGACGGCGGTCCAGAAGTCGCAGGCGGCGCCGAAGGAGCCGGCGGGGCGGTCGACGAAGGCGTACGTCCAGCGGATGGTCATGGATGCGATCGTAGATCGACCGCTGGGCTCACTTGTTCGGTTCCATGAAGCGCAGCATGTTCCCGGCCGGGTCCCGGAAGGCGCAGTCGCGCACCCCGTACGGCTGGTCCATCGGCTCCTGGATGACGTCGCCGCCGGACTCCCGCACCCGCTCGAACAGGGCGTCGCAGTCGTCGGTGGTGAAGTTGACGCCGTGCAGCACACCCTTGGCGAGCAGCCGGGCCATCGCCTCCCGGTCGGCGGGGGAGATGTCCGGGTCCGCGCCGGGCGGCTCCAGCACGATGTCCACGTCGGGCTGGGCCGGCGACCCGACGGTCACCCACCGCATGCCCTCGAACCCGACGTCGTTGCGGACCTCCATGCCCAGGACGTCCCGGTAGAAGGCGATCGCCTTGTCGTGGTCGTCGACGGCGAGGAAACAGTTCTTCAGCCTGATGTCCATGCGGCCAGGCTAGGCTGCTAAGCCCGTTTCTTCCCCCTTGGCCGGGTGAACCGGCGTGCCACGCAGGCCGGGATCACCGCCCCGTCGTCGTGCGGCCGGGCCCGGTACGCGCTCGGCGTCTCGCCCACCAGCTCCGTGAACCGCGCGCTGAAGGAGCCGAGCGAGGTGCACCCCACCGCCATGCACACTTCCGTCACGCTCAGATCCCCCCGGCGCAGCAGCGCCTTGGCCCGCTCGATCCGGCGGGTCATGAGATAGCTGTACGGAGTCTCCCCGTACGCGGCGCGGAAGCTGCGCTGGAAGTGCCCCGGCGACATCAGCGCGGTCCGCGCGAGCGCGGCGATGTCGAGCGGCTCGGTGTACTCCCGGTCCATCCGGTCACGCGCCCGCCGCAGCCGCACCAGGTCCTCGGTGTCCACTCCGCCAGCATGCCACGAACTGAAGTTTCCCCGTGCTCTTGGACACTCGTTGGTTATGCCGCGAGAGTGTGTTGGTGGCGCTGCCTGGTCTCGACCGGGGTGAGATAGCCGAAGGTCCTGTGTTTGCGCAGGCGGCGGCGGTTATAGAAGGTCTCGATGAAGGTGAAGACCTCGGCGCGGGCGGTGGCCCGGTCGGGCCAGGTCCGGGTTCCGATCTCCTCCTTGAGCAGAGCCCAGAAGCTCTCCGCGGCGGCATTGTCGAAGCATGATCCGGTGCGTCCGCAGCTCTGGCGCAGCCCCAACGCGCGTATCCGGTCGCGGAATTGGGCCGATGTGTACTCGCTGCCGCGATCGCTGTGTATGACACAACCGGGCTCCAAATGCGCCCGGCCGTGAGCCATGTCGAGGGCGTCGGTGACGAGTTCGGCGCGATGGTGGTCGGCCATGGCGTAACCGACGACCTCGCGAGTGGCCAGGTCGAGCCGGCAGGCGAGGTAGAGCCAGCCCTCGGCGGTGGGCAGGCAGGTGATGTCGCCGACCAGCTTGATGCCGGGGCGCTCGGCATGGAAGTCGCGGCCGATCAGGTCCGGGGCCGGCTTCGCCTTCGTGTCCGGCCTGGTCAGCGAGCGTCTCTTGCGGCGGGTGACGCCGCGGATGTCGCGCTCGCGCATCAGGCGGGCGATGCGCTTGCGGTTCACCTGTCGCCCCCGGCGCCGCAGTTCGGCATGGATTCGTGGGACACCGTAGGTGTGGCGGGAGGCGATGTGCAGCACGGTGATCTCGTGCGCGAGTGCGTCGTCGGCCGCCTGGCGGGCCCGGCGGGCGGCCTCGCTCTCGCGCCAGGCGTAGTAGGAGGAGCGGGCCACGTGCAGTACACGGCACAGCAGAACGATCGGATAGTTCGCCTTCTCCGCATGGATCAACCGGTACAACGCGTTCACCGGTCGCTCTCCTTCGCGAAGAAGGCGGTCGCTTTTTTCAGGATTTCGATGGTCTGCTGCTGTTCGCGGTTCTCCTTGCGCAACCGCCGCAGTTCCTCGCGCTCGGCGCCGGCCAGCTCGCCGGGCTGCCCCTCGCTCTGGTCTGCCTTGGCCCGGCGGTACCAGCCGCGCAGGGACTCGGAGCTGATGCCGAGTTCCCGGGCGACCGCCGTGACCGTCTTGCCCGAGGAATCGACGAGCGCGATCGCGTCCCGCTTGAACTCTTCGGTGTACCGCTTCGTGTACTTGCTTCCCACCTGGTGCTACTTCCTCTGGAACCTCAGGTCCCAGTCTCCAGGTGTCCACGATCAAGGGGAAGCTTCACTTTCCAGTTGGCTCTGGACGTAGACGGACACGCGGTCTGGCAAAGGGCGTTTGGCTCTGCGGTTGAGCGCCGGCGCAGGCAGAGAAATGCCCACGCTCCGTTGGTGTGCCTTCGCATGTAGATAACGCCATCATGGCGGTCGAGGTTGAGCTCGCGGGCGCGGGCGCGGGTGTCGTTCATGGGGCGCCGGGCACCGCGTCTACTTCACCACCGCCGAGGAGGTCACCCCGCCCACGGTCGTGAAGGTCGAGGCCATGGCCCGTGTGATGCCGCCGTACATCCGCGCGGCGATCGTCACGCTCGCCGGATCAGGCTTGCGAATAGGCGAGTTGCTCGGCCTCAGGGTGTCGGACGTCGACTTCAAGGCCGGCACCATCCGCGTCGAGCGCCAGCGCCTCCAGTCCGGGAAGATCGGCCCGCCGAAGACCGCAAAGTCCCGGCGGACTGTCCCGGTCGGTGAGGTCGTCACTGACGCGCTTCTCACGCACTTCGCCGCACGCCCCTCCAAGGAGTGGCTGTTCACGATGGAGGAGGGTGAACCGCTCAACTACCGCCGCTGGAAGACCGAATGGAACTGGGCTCGTAAGGAGCTGCAGAAGGCGGAGAGCGAGGCTGCCGGGCGCGAGGGCCGCAAGCCCGTCGAGCTGCCGCACATGGTGACCCACGACCTGCGTCACTTCTACGCCTCCGCCCTCATCGCCGGCGGAGCGAGCGTCAAGCAGGTCCAGCTGGTCCTCGGCCACGCGTCCGCCGTCATCACGCTGCGGATCTACGCGCACCTGTGGCCGGGCGAAGAAGACCGCACCCGGACCGTCATGGACGCCGTTCTCGGCGGCCTGCGGACCGGGTGCGGACAGGTAGGCAATACGACCCGCGAAACCGCAGGTCAAACGGCCTAGCCAAAGATCAAGCCTTCTTGGTCTCCCAGAAGATCTTGTCGATCTGGGCGATGTAGTCCAGCGCCTTCTGGCCGGTGGCCGGGTCCGTGGACGCCTTGGCGGCCGAGAGGGCCTTCAGGGCGTCGTTGACCAGCTGGTGCAGCTCCGGGTACTTCTCGAAGTGCGGGGGCTTGAAGTAGTCGCTCCACAGGACCGACACGTGGTGCTTGGCGAGCTCGGCGCGCTGCTCCTTGATGACGGTCGCACGGGCCTGGAAGTGCGGGTCGTCATTGGCGGCCATCTTCTCCTGCACGGCCTTGACCGACTCCGCCTCGATGCGGGCCTGGGCAGGGTCGTACACACCGCAGGGCAGGTCGCAGTGCGCGCTGACCTTCACCTTGGGGGCAAACAGGCGGGAAAGCATGGAGCATTCCTTCCTCGTGATCGTCTTCTCAGGTGGGACATTACTCCCTGAGGGACGGGTTTTCGCGAGTGCCCCCTTGGGCTTAGGACAAAAGTCCGGGGTCGGGCCGAGACTGGTGGAGGATAGGACAGGGGAGGTGCCGCTGATGCCGGAACTGTCGCAGGAGACCGAACGCGGGCGGCCGTTGCTGCCCTTCGGGCCGGCCGAGGTGACCGGGCCGTCGATGGTGCCCACGCTGCACCACGGCGACCGGCTGCTGGTGCACTGGGGGGCCCGTATCCGGCCCGGTGACGTGGTCGTTCTGCGCCATCCGTTCCAGCAGGACCTGCTCGTCGTCAAGCGTGCGGCGGAGCGCCGCGAGGGCGGCTGGTGGGTGCTCGGGGACAACGCGTACGCGGGCGGGGACAGCACCGATTACGGGACCGTCCCGGCCGAGTTGGTGCTGGGCAAGGTGCGGGCTCGGTTCCGGCCGCGCCGGACCGATCAGCGCTCGCCGCTCGCGCGGGTGCTCTGGGCGCTCTCCGCGGTCCGTCCCGTGCTCTCGGACCGGTCCGCCTCCAGGCGTTTGCGGGCCCGGTAGGCGGCCACGTTCGCCCGGGTGGCACAGCGGTCGGAGCAGTAGCGCCGGGACCGGTTGGTCGAGGTGTCGAGGTAGGCGTTGCGGCACGGCGCCGCCTGGCACAGGCCCAGCCGGTCCACGCCGTACTCGGTGAGGTGGAAGGCCAGGCCCATCGCCGCGATGGCCGCGTAGCCGGAGGTCGCGTTCGAGGGGTGGTCGGCGAGGTGCATGTGCCACAGCGGGCGCCCGTCGTCGTCCCGGAAGTCGTGCCCGGAGATCTGCGGGCTGACCGGGAACTCCAGCAGCAGTGAGTTCAGCAGGTCCACGGCGAGCGTCTCGTCGCCGCCGTCCGCCGCCTCGAAGACCGCGCGCAGCCGGGCCCGGACCGAGCGGAAGCGGGTGACGTCGGCCTCCGTGGCGCGCCGCGCCGCCGACTGGTTGGCGCCGAACAGCTCGCGGACGGCCTCGACGGACGTCAGCGTGTCCTTGCCCCGGGCCGGGTCCTCGCTGTTGACGAGACGCACGGCGTAATCCGAGTAATAGGCCAGTTCCACTTGTAGTCCTTACGGAGGCGTTCTATGGTCGTGGTGCGGTCGGAGTAACAGCTGATCGTGGTTCCAGGGTATTACGCATCCGTCCGAGGAGGGGGCTTCCCATGACGACCGGTACCCGTACCGACTGGCAGGGCTGGCAGGAGAGCTGGGACCGGCAGCAGGAGTGGTACATGCCCGACCGGGAGGAGCGCTTCCGGATCATGCTGGACATGGTCGAGGCGCTCGTCGGTCCGAAGCCCCGGGTGCTCGACCTGGCCTGCGGCACCGGCTCCATCACCGCCCGCCTGCTGGCCCGGATGCCGGGCGCCACCAGCACCGGCGTCGACCTCGACCCGGCGCTCCTGACCATCGCCCGGGGCACCTTCGAGGGCGACGAGCGGGTCAGCTTCGTCACCGCCGACCTCAAGGACCCCGCCTGGACGGCCGCACTGCCGTACGACTCCTACGACGCCGTCCTGACCGCCACGGCCCTGCACTGGCTGCACAGCGAACCCCTCGCGGCCCTCTACGGTCAGGTCGCGGGGCTGGTCCGCGACGGCGGTGTCTTCATGAACGCGGACCACATGATCGACGAGACCACGCCCCGGATCAACCAGGCCGAACGCGCGCTGCGGCACGCGCGCATGGACCGCGCCAAGGACGCCGGCGCCCTGGACTGGGCCGAGTGGTGGCAGGTCGCCGCCCAGGACCCGGTCCTCGCCGAGCCGACCGCCCGCCGCTTCGAGATCTACGGCGAGCACGCCGACGGCGACATGCCCTCCCCGCAGTGGCACGCGCGCGTGCTGCGCGAGAAGGGCTTCGGCGAGGCCCGCCCGGTGTGGTGCTCGCCCTCGGACACCCTGCTGCTGGCGCTGAAGTAACCCGCCGGGACAGCGAAAGGGGCGGTACGGGAGACCCGTACCGCCCCTTCGGCGTCGTACCGTCAGAGGACCTTCGACAGGAACGCCTGGGTCCGCTCGTGCTGCGGGTTGGTCAGGACCTCGCGCGGGTTGCCGGACTCCACGACCACGCCGCCGTCCATGAAGACCACGCTGTCGCCCACCTCGCGGGCGAAGCCCATCTCGTGGGTGACGACGACCATCGTCATACCGGACTCGGCCAGGTCGCGCATGACGTCGAGGACGTCACCGACCAGCTCCGGGTCGAGCGCCGAGGTCGGCTCGTCGAAGAGCATCAGCTTCGGCTCCATCGCCAGCGCGCGGGCGATGGCGACGCGCTGCTGCTGACCGCCCGAGAGCTGCGAGGGGTAGTTGCCGGCCTTGTCGCCGAGACCGACCTTCGTCAGCAGCTCGTGCGCCCGCTCCCGGGCCTGGGACCTGCTGACGCCCTTGACCTGGACCGGGGCCTCCATGACGTTCTCGACGGCCGTCATGTGCGGGAAGAGGTTGAACCGCTGGAACACCATGCCGATGTCCCGGCGCTGCATGGCGACCTCGCTGTCCTTCAGCTCGTAGAGCTTGTCGCCCTTCTGGCGGTAGCCGACGAGCTCGCCGTCGACGTACAGCCGGCCGGCGTTGATCTTCTCCAGGTGGTTGATGCACCGCAGGAAGGTCGACTTGCCGGAGCCGGAGGGGCCGATGAGGCAGAACACCTCGCCGGTCTGGACCTCCAGGTCGATGCCCTTGAGGACCTCGACGTGGCCGAAGGACTTGTGGACGCCCTCGGCCTTCACCATGGGCGGGGTGGGCGCCGCGTCCTGGACGGGCTGCTTCGTCACGTCCGTCATGCCGTGACTCCCTTCGGGCGGCGAGCGGGCAGGACGGCTGCCTTGAAGCGCTGCAGGGGCGTCGGGGGCAGGGTCCGCGAGGAACCGCGCGCGTAGTGCCGCTCGATGTAGTACTGGCCGACGCTGAGGATCGAGGTCATGATCAGGTACCAGGCGGCGGCGAGGAAGTACATCTCCACCGTGGAGCCCGCGTTCTGACCGATGTCCTGAGCCTCCTTGAACAGGTCGGCGAACTGCACCGCCGAGACGAGCGAGGTCGTCTTCAGCATGTTGATGACCTCGTTGCCCGTCGGCGGCACGATCACGCGCATCGCCTGCGGGATGACGATCCGGCGCAGCGTCTTGGTGTGGCTCATGCCGAGCGCGTGCGACGCCTCGGTCTGGCCCTCGTCGACCGAGAGCAGACCGGCACGGCAGATCTCCGCCATGTACGCGGCCTCGTTGAGGCCGAGCCCGAGCAGCGCCGTCAGCAGCGGCGTCATGAAGGACGACCAGTAGTCCTTGTAGATCGGGCCGAGGTTGATGTACTCGAAGACCAGGCCGAGGTTGAACCACACGAACAGCTGGACCAGGACCGGGGTGCCCCGGAAGAACCAGATGTAGAACCAGGCGATCGACGAGGTGACCGGGTTCGTCGACAGGCGCATCACGGCGAGCAGGATGCCGCCCGCGATACCGATCACCATGGAGATCACGGTGAGCAGCAGGGTGTTCCAGACACCGTGCATGATCCGGTCGTCGAAGAAGTACTCGGGGATCGCGTCCCAGTTGATGTTGCCTTGCGCGAAGGCGTAGACGATTACGCCGAGGATGGCGATCGCGAGGGCCGCGGACACGTAGCGCCCAGGGTGCCGGACCGGGATGGCCTTGATGGCCTCCGGCCCGGTGGGCGGCGTGGGGTCCGCGGGACCGTCCGTCTTGTTGACGTCAACAGTCACGGGTGGAGCCTTTCAGAACGGTAGTGCCGAGGCGGAGATCAGGAGCCGCCGTTGATCTTGGCCTCGGTGATCGCGCCGTCCTCGACGCCCCACTTCTTGATGATCTTCTCGTACTCGCCGTTGTCGATGATGGCCTGGACGGCGGCCTGCAGCGCGTCACGCAGCTCGGTGTCGTCCTTGGCCACGGCGATGCCGTACGGGCCGGCCTCGACCTGGTCGCCGACGATCTCGAAGTACTTGCCGCCGCCCGCGTTCTTCACCGAGTACGCGGCGATCGGGAAGTCGGCGGAGACGACGTCGGCGCCCTTGGAGCGCATCCGGGTCTCGGCCTCCGGGTTGGTGGCGAAGTCCTCGATCTTGAGCGTGGCCTTGCCGTCGTCCTTGCACTTCTTCGCCTGCTCCTTGGCGAGGTCGTGCGAGAAGGTGTTGCGCTGCACGGCCATGGTCTTGCCGCACAGGTCGTCCCAGGTCTTGATGCCCTTGGTGTCGCCCTTGTTGGTGTACAGCGAGACGCCGGCGGTGAAGTAGTCCACGAAGTCGACGCCGTCGCCGACCTTCTTGCCGGTGTCGCCGTCGATGCCCTCCTGGCGGTCCTTGGTGTCCGTCATCGCCGACATGGCGATGTCGTACCGGTTGGAGGCCAGACCACCGATGAGGGTGTCGAACGTGGCGTTCTGGAACTCGAACTTCACACCGAGCTGCTTGCCGAGGGCCTCGGCGATGTCGGGGTCGATGCCGACCACCTTGCCGGAGTCGTCCTTGAACTCCACCGGGGCGTACGCGATGTCGGAGCCGACCTTGATGACGCCCTTGTTGGCGATGGCCGCCGGCAGCTTGTCGGCCAGCGGGGCCGAGCTCTCGGTTTCGGTCTTGCTGCTGTCGTCCTTGGTCTGGTCACCGCAGCCAGTGATCAGTAGGGCGCCTGCGACCGCGATCGAGCCGACCGCTGCCAGCCGGGAGCGCGCGGCGGTCGTACGACGGGTGGTGCTTGCGGTCATGGTGGGTTCCTCCGGCGGATGGGTGGAGTTGCCGATGGGTCGACGAGAGCACACGTCTTCGAGTGTCGCGACCTCGTGTGATTACGGCATCTTGCCATTCGGACTGTGCGATTCAGGGTGCCCGCTATGTCAAAATCGGATAACGGGTGACCCCCGAACCACTACAGGTCAGGACATCGCGACCGCATCTCTTCCGGGAATCTCCCCTTCCGGCCGAAGAATCTCC
The DNA here is from genome assembly GCF_055657065.1 of Streptomyces sp. NPDC110618. Taxonomy (NCBI): domain Bacteria; kingdom Bacillati; phylum Actinomycetota; class Actinomycetes; order Kitasatosporales; family Streptomycetaceae; genus Streptomyces; species Streptomyces sp. NPDC110618. The sequence continues at coordinate 33,534 of NZ_JBVKBN010000014.1, forward strand.
GGTCTGTCTCAGGATGTGACTGGTCGGTAAGTTCCGCCGGACGGCTACTTGAGCGTCAATCGGGCGCGCGTCAAGGGGGATTGACCGGTTGTCCATATGACGGCGCATGATTCATGTCACCGATAAGCGGTGATCGATGATCGTTCTTCGTTCCGCCATGTGAGCTTGCGCCTATTGGACTCGTCCTCGACGGCGTCCGTCCGGTAAGAAGGTGCTTTACACCCCTCATCCGGGGCTCAGGGCGCGTGTGCGGCGCGCCCGTCGCGTATGCGCCCTCAAGTGACCGTACGTATCGGTAACTGGGCCGTGCGCGGTGCCCGCCCACCCCTCACCTGGGAGTGGCCACCCTCAAACCATGAATACTTAAGGGGTCAGACAAAGTGGCAGCGGAGATCGTCAATCCTCGCAGCGACAGCGATACGGGTCAGGACGGAGAGGCGGAGCCCTTCGATTCCTTCGACCCCGCGTTCGCGCTGCACCGCGGCGGCAAGATGGCAGTGCAAGCCACCGTGCCGGTCCGCGACAAGGACGACCTGTCCCTGGCGTACACGCCCGGCGTGGCGAAGGTGTGCAGCGCCATCGCCGAGCAGCCGGAGCTCGTCCACGACTACACGTGGAAGTCCTCCGTGGTCGCCGTCGTGACGGACGGTACGGCCGTGCTCGGGCTCGGAGACATCGGGCCCGAGGCCTCCCTTCCGGTGATGGAGGGCAAGGCGATTCTGTTCAAGCAGTTCGGCGGCGTGGACGCGGTGCCGATCGCCCTGAACTGCACCGGCGTCGACGAGATCGTCGAGACCGTGGTGCGGCTCGCTCCCTCCTTCGGAGGCGTCAATCTGGAGGACATCTCGGCGCCCCGGTGCTTCGAGATCGAGCGCCGGCTGCAGGAGCAGCTGGACATCCCTGTCTTCCACGACGACCAGCACGGTACGGCGGTCGTGACGCTTGCGGCGCTGCGGAACGCCGCGCGGCTGAGCGGGCGGGAGATCGGGCAGCTGCGCGCGGTCATCTCCGGGGCCGGGGCGGCCGGTGTCGCCATCGCGAAGATGCTGGTCTCCGCCGGGATCGGGGATGTCGCGCTGGCCGACCGCAAGGGCATCATCTCGGCGGACCGGACGGATCTGACGGACGTCAAGCGTGAGGTCGCCGGGTTCACCAACAAGGCCGGGATCTCGGGGTCGCTTGAGGACGCGCTGGCCGGGGCCGATGTGTTCATCGGGGTCTCGGGTGGCACCGTCGCGGAGTCGGCTGTCGCCTCGATGGCGGAGGGCGCCTTTGTCTTCGCCATGGCCAATCCGAACCCCGAGGTGCATCCCGAGGTCGCGCACAAGTACGCGGCCGTCGTGGCTACCGGGCGGTCGGACTTCCCGAACCAGATCAACAACGTGCTGGCGTTTCCGGGCATCTTCGCGGGTGCGCTGCAGGTGCGGGCCTCCCGGATCACCGAGGGGATGAAGATCGCGGCGGCGGAGGCGTTGGCGTCTGTCGTCGGGGACGATCTGGCTGCCGACTATGTGATTCCGTCGCCGTTCGACGAGCGGGTTGCTCCTGCGGTTACTGCTGCGGTTGCCGCGGCGGCTCGGGCCGAGGGTGTGGCTCGGCGGTGAGTGTTCCGCGTAGGTAGGTGAGGTGACCCCGGTCGGGTGTATCGACCGGGGTCATTTCTTTACCCGGGGGTTGGGCCGGGTGGGTGATGGTGCATTTTTTCGCCCCCGCCGCCCCTGCCCGTTCCCGCCCTCCAGGGGCTTCGCCCCTTCGACCCCACCAGGGGGCTCCGCCCCCTGGACCCCCATCGGCCTGAACGGCCTCGTCCTCAATCGCCGGACGGGCTGGAGTGAGCGGCCTGGGTTCTTACGTGCTGGACGGGCTGGAGTGAGCGGCCTGGGTTCTTACGTGCTGGACGGGCTGGAGTGAGCGGGCTGTGTTCTCACGTGTGGACGGGCTGGAGTGAGCGGGCTGTGTTCTCACGTGTGGATGGGCTGGATTGGCTGGGCTCGGTGGCCGGGGGTGGAGTGCAAGAGGGGATGTGTCACAGGTGGGGGCTGTTTCGGTGGGGGTGGGGCGGGCCTATCGTCGGGGACATGTTCGCTGTCTATGCCGCCCGAATCGACCGCGACCAGCCGCTCAGCGGCCTTGAGTTGGGGGAGCGTCCTGCCCCAGAGGCCCGTGCCGGCTGGAGCGTCGTCCATGTCAGGGCCGCCTCTCTCAACCACCACGACCTGTGGTCCCTGCGCGGCGTCGGCCTCGCCGAGGACAAGCTGCCGATGATCCTCGGGTGCGACGCCGCCGGTGTCGACGAGGACGGCAACGAAGTCGTTCTGCATTCCGTCATTGGGCAGAGTGGGCATGGGGTGGGACCCAAGGAGCCCCGCTCGATTCTCACCGAGCGGTATCAGGGGACCTTTGCCGAGCAGGTCGCCGTGCCCACCTGGAACATCCTCCCCAAGCCCAAGGAGCTGTCCTTCGAGGAGGCCGCCTGTCTGCCCACCGCCTGGCTGACCGCCTACCGGATGCTCTTCACCAACGCCGGGGTACGGCCCGGCGACTCCGTGCTCGTGCAGGGCGCCGGGGGCGGTGTCGCCACGGCCGCCATCGTGCTCGGCAAGGCCGCGGGGCTGCGGGTCTTCGCCACCAGCCGGGACGAGGCCAAGCGGAAGCGGGCACTGGAGCTCGGGGCCGTCGAGGCCGTCGAGCCGGGGGCGCGGCTGCCGCAGCGTGTGGACGCCGTCATTGAGACCGTTGGTGCCGCCACCTGGTCCCACTCCGTCAAGTCGCTCAAGCCCGGCGGCACGCTCGTCATCTCCGGCGCCACCAGTGGTGACCGGCCCTCCCACGCCGAGCTGACCCGGATCTTCTTCCTGGAGCTCAAGGTGGTGGGCTCGACGATGGGGACCAAGGACGAGTTGGAGGATCTGCTGTCCTTCTGCGCCGCTACGGGCGTGCGGCCTGTCATCGACGAGGTCCTGCCCATGGACCGGGCCCGTGAGGGCTTCGAGCGCATGGCCTCCGGGGAGCTGTTCGGGAAGGTCGTGCTGACCAACTCCGGGTCCTGAGGCGTCTGGTTCCTTCGCCGAAACCGCCCGCCCCTGTCAACTTCGGTTGACAGGGGCGGCTTCGTCAACCTACGTTGACGGGTATGAGTGAGGCAACCGATCTCGCCGCGCGTGCCGGTGACCGTGACCCGAGGGTGGGGCTGCGGGCCGTCGCCGCGTTGCGGCGGCTGTTGGAGCAACTGGAAGCCGTACAGGTGCGCAGTGCGCGCAATCAGGGGTGGTCGTGGCAGGAGATCGCCGCGGAGCTCGGAGTCAGCAGGCAGGCCGTGCACAAGAAGTACGGGAGGCATTGATGTTCGAGCGGTTCACCAAGGACGCCCGCGCGGTCGTGAAGGGCGCGGTCGAGCACGCGGAACGCACCGGCGCCGGCACGGTCGACACCGAGCACCTGCTGCTCGCCCTGCTCGACCGGGAGGCCAGCCGCGGCTCCTTCGTCCTGGCCGCGCTGGGGCTCACGGAGCGCAGGGAGTCCGTACGGGAGGCGCTCGGGGAGGCGCGCAGTCGGGCCGGGCTGTCCCGGGCCGAGGCCGACGCGCTCGCCGGGCTCGGTATCGACGTCGCCGAGATCGTCGCCCGGGTCGAGGAGGTGCACGGCGTCGGCGCGATGTCCGGCGATCTCAGGGACAAGGGCTGGTGGTCCGGCCGCCGCTCCTTCAGCCGGGAGGCCAAGGGCGTCCTGGAACGCTCCCTGCGGATCGCCCTGGCCCACCGCGACCGGCACATCGGCGACGAGCACATCCTGCTCGCCCTCACGGCCTTCCCCGGGGTGCCGGCCGAGGTCCTCGCCGACCACGGGGTCACCAACGCGTCGGTGACCCGGGTCCTCTACGGGCAGGGGCAGGCCAAGGCGGGCTGAGCCGCTACGCCTTCGGCGCCCTCAGCAGCGCCCCTATGTGGGCCGCCGCCGTGGACAGATGCCTGCGGGCGTCGCGGAGTTGATCCGCCGTCACACCGTGGTCGCGGGCCGCGTCACGGACGTCGTCGCGGAAGCGGTCCAGCAGGCGCTCCAGGTCGCGCGCCGGGTCGCCGGTGGAGTCCTTGGCGTCCTCGTGGGCCCAGGACGGCTCGTACTCGGCGGGGAAGTCCACCGGGGTCTCGGAGTACCCCGGGGCCTCCGACGACTCCGGGCGCCGGTCGGTCGCCGTGCCGGGGCGGCCGAAACCGAAGTCCTTCCCGAACTCCTTGCCGAAGCCCTTCCCGAACTCGCCGAACTCCTTGGCCAGTTCCGCGAGGCCCTCGCGCACGCCGGTCGGCCAGTCGCCGCGCGCGAAGTGGTCCTGTACGTGGTCCTGGACCCGCTTGGCGATGCGCTGCATCTCCTCCTGGGCCTGGGCGCGGGCCCGGTCCTGCGCCTCCTTGGCCTGGCGCCGGGCGCGCTGGGCCTCCTCGCGGGCCCGACGGCTCTCGTCCTTGGCACGCCGGGCCTGCTCCTTCCACTCCTGCTTGGCCCGCCGCATCTCCTCCTTGGCCGCCCGCCAGGCCTCCTTGTCGGTGAAGTCCGTCAGGTCGCCGAGGTCGCCGAGGTCGCCGAGGGGACTGCCGCCCGTCCTGCCCTTGTCGCCCTGCCTGGCCTCGGAGGCCGCAGCGCGCATCTCCCGGCGCAGGTTCCCGGCCGCGCCGCGCACATCGGCCCGTATCTCCGCGGCCAGCTCCGCGACCGACTCCCGGATCTCCAGCTCCAGGTCGGCCAGTTCCCCGCTGCGGTCGGCGAGTTCGGCGCGGCCGGCGTCGGTGATGGCGTACACCTTGCGGCCGCCCTCGGTGGTGTGGGTGACCAGGCCCTCGCTCTCCAGCTTCGCCAGCCGGGGGTAGACCGTGCCCGCCGACGGGGCGTACAGGCCCTGGAAGCGCTCCTCAAGGAGGCGGATCACCTCGTAGCCGTGGCGCGGCGCCTCGTCCAGCAGCTTGAGCAGGTACAGGCGGAGACGGCCGTGGGCGAAGACGGGAGGCATGTCAGAGCACCTTCTTGTCGGTCGTGCCGTCGGCCGGGTCGCCCGGGTCGGCTTCGGTGGGCGGTGTGGAGTCCCGGCCGGCGTCGGAATTCTCCCCCGAACCGGCCCCCGTGTTCTCCACCGGGGCGTCCTCCCAGAACTCCCCCTCCCACGGCTCCTCTTCACGGGCCGGCCGGCGCAGCAGGGCGATGGAGCCGGAGACGGTGGTCGCCCGCAGCTTGCCGTTGCCCGCGCCCAGCTTGCCGGTGATCTTGTGGGCGCCCCACTGGCCGTGCACCCGAAGTCCGTCGAAGGCGTTGGAGATCGTGCCGCTCGCGGTGTTCGCCTCGACGTCGGCGTCGGCCGGGTGGGGGAGGCGGATGGCGATCTCGCCGGAGACGCTGGTGAGCCGTACGTCCGTCGGGCCCTCTGGGTCGAGGTCGACGATCATCGAGCCGCTGACCGAGTCCGCGCGCACGGAGGGCCCCGAGCCCTCGACGACGGTGAGGTCGCCCGAGACCGAGTTGAAGCGGAGGTCGCCGGTGACGGACTGGGCCTCCAGGTTCCCGGAGACCGTGTCGGCGCGGACCGGGCCGGAGAGGCCGACGAGGGTGGTGTCGCCGGTGACGCCCTTGACCACCGAGGGGCCGCGCACCCCGGAGACCACGGCGCCCGCGCCGACCACGCCCACCTCGACGCGGGTGTCGGCCGGGACCGCCAGCGAGACCACGGCACTGCGCCGCCAGCCCTTGCGGTCGAGCCACTTCAGGAAGCCCTTCCAGGGCAGGTCGTCGTAGGCGACAGTGAGGGTGCCGCGCTCCTGGGTGACCACCAGGGGTGGGCCCTCCATCTCGGAGACTTCGAGGCGGGCGGAACCTTCGTCGGTGCCCACCACGTTCACCGTGCCGTTGACGATCCGTACGTGCAGCTCGCGCACCGGTTCGTCGAAGGTGAGCTTCTTCGGCTCCGTGACTGACCACTCGGTCATGGTGACGACCTCCCCGTGACAACGCGCCATATCGCGTCTCCTGTCAATCACGATATATCGCGCTCGGGGAAAGTCAAGACACTCCTTCGGGGGTTCGGGAGGGGCTCGGGTTGCCGGCCGGGCGTCCCTGATGCGGCCGTCCGCGGGTCCAAAAGTGACCAATCGCCGCAGATCGCCCTACGGTATGAGCATGTCGACCCCCGGAGCCCTGCTGCTCTGCCGCGCCGCGCCGGAATCCGTCGCCGCCATCGCCCCGCTCCTGCGCGCACCCCTGCTCGTCGCCCCGGCGGGCGAGGAGTGGAGCGTGCTCGTGCCGGAGGACGGGCCCCGGGCGCTCCACGACGAGCCGGTCGACCGTGTGCTCACCGGCTGGGCGAGCGCGCTCGCCGTCGGCGCGCCCTGGCCCGTACTGGCGCTGTGGTGGGACGAGGACCGCGCCGGGTTCACCCTCGCGTCCGGCTTCCGCCGCCCCGTCGGTTACATCTGGCTGGGCGACGGCACGCCCGTCGGCGAGGACGAGGCCATGCACACCTTCGCCGCCCGGCTGGGCCTGGACCCGGTGCTCGACATGGAGGCCCTGGACGCCCTGACGGAACCGGACCCCGACGCCGACGCCCCCGCCCGGCTGACGGGCCTGCTCGCGGTCCTCACACACGCCGGAGTCGCCCTCCCCGACGGCCTCGCCCCCGGCGAACCCGCCGACCGTCTGCACGCCGTCGTACGGGCGCATCCCGGCGCCCACCCCGTCGAACGCGCCGGCTGGCGCGAGACGGTCCGCGCGGAACTGGACGCCGTGGACGTGGGCCGCCTCAGCCCCTGGTTCCCCTGGTCCGGCACCCCCCAGGCCCGCGCCCTGCACCTCGCCCAGCTCGCGGGGGGCGTCCCGGCCACGGTCTGGGGTCTGCACCGCCGCAGCCCCGGCTGGCTCATCGCGGGGGCGGTGCTGCTGGCGCACGGGACGCTGGGGCTGGCGTTCGACGTGACACGTCCGCGGGACTGACGGGCCGACCGCGCGGAGGCCGCGCCGAAGGCCGCGGCACGGGAAACAGAAGAGGGCGCCCGCAAGAGGCGCCCTACGCGTGGGGTGTTACTCGTCGTCCTCGTTACTCGTCGTCCTCGTCGTCCAGCCGTGCCAGCCAGGTCGCCAGGCGCTCCACCGGGACCTCGAAGTCGGGGTTCAGGTCGACGAACGTGCGCAACTGCTCGGCGAGCCACTCGAAGGTGACCTCCTCCTCGCCGCGCCGCTTCTCCAGTTCTTCGATGCCACGGTCGGTGAAGTACATGCCCACAGGATAAGGCGGCAGGGCCGCACCCCCGATCGGGGTACGGCCCTGCCGGACAGCCAGGCGCTTACGCCTCGAAGACCTCGCGTACCAGCTGCTCCTGCTCGGCCTGGTGGCGCTTGGCCGAACCGACCGCCGGGGACGAGCTGTGCGGGCGCGAGATACGGCGCAGGCGCTCGCCGTGCGGCACGTCCGCGCCGACCGCCAGGTCCAGGTGGTCGATGAGGTTCAGGGCGATGAACGGCCACGCACCCTGGTTCGCCGGCTCCTCCTGGGCCCACAGGTACTTCTCGGCGTTCGGGTACTTGGCGATCTCGGCCTGGAGCTCGGCACCCGGCAGCGGGTACAGGCGCTCGATCCGGATGATCGCCGTGTCCGTGGCACCGCGCTTCTGCCGCTCGGCTTCCAGGTCGTAGTAGACCTTGCCCGCGCAGAAGACGACCTTCTTGACCGCGGCCGGGTCCACCGAGGTGTCGCCGATGACCGGGCGGAACTGGCCGGTGGTGAACTCCTCCGCCTTCGACGCGGCGGCCTTCAGACGCAGCATCGACTTCGGGGTGAAGACGACCAGCGGCTTGTGGTGCGGGTTGTGCACCTGCCAGCGCAGGAGGTGGAAGTAGTTCGACGGCAGGGTCGGCATCGCGACCGTCATGTTGTTCTGGGCGCAGAGCTGGAGGAAGCGCTCGGGGCGCGCGGACGAGTGGTCCGGGCCCTGGCCCTCGTAGCCGTGGGGGAGGAGCAGCGTGACACCGCTGGTCTGGCCCCACTTCTGCTCCGCCGACGAGATGAACTCGTCCACGACCGTCTGGGCGCCGTTGACGAAGTCGCCGAACTGCGCCTCCCACATCACCAGCGACTCGGGGCGGGCCAGCGAGTAGCCGTACTCGAAGCCCATCGCCGCGTACTCGGAGAGCAGGGAGTTGTAGACGTTCAGCCGCGCCTGGTCCTCGGAGAGGTACATCAGCGGCGTGAACTCCTCGCCCGTCTCGCGGTCGATGATCACCGCGTGCCGCTGGCCGAAGGTGCCGCGCTGGGAGTCCTGGCCGGCGAGCCGGACCGGGACGCCCTCAAGGAGCAGCGAGCCGACCGCGAGGGTCTCGCCCATGCCCCAGTCGATGGTGCCCTCCTCGACCATCGTCGCCCGGCGCTGCAGCTGCGGCAGCAGACGCGGGTGGACGGTGATGTGGTCGGGGATGTTGACCTGGGACTCGGCGATCCGCTTGACGACCTCCGCGGAGACGGCCGTGTTGACCGCGACCGGGAACTCGGCCTGCGGGTCCACGTGCTCGGCGACGGCGGGCTGCGAGGTGGCCTCGCGGACCTCCGTGAAGACCTTCTCCAGCTGGCCCTGGTAGTCCTGCAGCGCCTGCTCGGCCTCTTCCAGGGTGATGTCGCCGCGACCGATCAGGGACTCGGTGTAGAGCTTGCGCACCGAGCGCTTCTTGTCGATCAGGTCGTACATCAGCGGCTGGGTGAAGGCCGGGTTGTCCGACTCGTTGTGACCGCGGCGGCGGTAGCAGATGAGGTCGATCACCACGTCCTTGTTGAACGCCTGGCGGAACTCGAAGGCCAGCCGCGCGACGCGGACCACGGCCTCCGGGTCGTCGCCGTTCACGTGGAAGATCGGGGCCTCGATCATGCGGGCCACGTCGGTGGCGTACATCGAGGAGCGCGACGACTCGGGGGCCGCCGTGAAGCCGACCTGGTTGTTGATGACGATGTGGACCGTGCCGCCGGTGCGGTAGCCGCGCAGCTGCGACATGTTCAGGGTCTCGGCCACCACGCCCTGGCCCGCGAAGGCCGCGTCGCCGTGGATCGCCACCGGCAGGACCGTGAAGTCGGTGCCGCCCTTGTTGATGACGTCCTGCTTGGCGCGCGCGACGCCCTCCAGGACCGGGTCCACCGCCTCCAGGTGGGAGGGGTTGGCGACCAGGGAGACCTTGATCTGCTCGCCGTCCAGGCCGGTGAAGGTGCCCTCGGCGCCCAGGTGGTACTTCACGTCGCCGGAGCCGTGCATCGACTTCGGGTCGAGGTTGCCCTCGAACTCGCGGAAGATCTGCGCGTAGGACTTGCCGACGATGTTGGCGAGGACGTTCAGGCGGCCGCGGTGGGCCATGCCGATGACGACCTCGTCCAGACGGGACTCGGCAGCGGAGTCGATGACCGCGTCCAGCAGCGGGATGACGGACTCGCCGCCCTCCAGGGAGAACCGCTTCTGCCCGACGTACTTGGTCTGCAGGAAGGTCTCGAAGGCCTCGGCGGCGTTCAGCCGGCGCAGGATGCGCAGCTGCTCCTCGCGCTCGGGCTTGGTGTGGCCGCGCTCGACCCGGTCCTGGATCCACTTGCGCTGCTTGGGGTCCTGGATGTGCATGAACTCGATGCCGGTGGTGCGGCAGTACGAGTCGCGCAGCACGCCGAGGATGTCGCGCAGCTTCATCAGGGACTTGCCGGAGAAGCCGCCGACGGCGAACTCGCGCTCCAGGTCCCACAGGGTCAGGCCGTGCTCGGTGATGTCCAGGTCGGGGTGCTTGCGCTGGCGGTACTCCAGCGGGTCGGTGTCGGCCATGACGTGGCCGCGGACCCGGTAGGAGTGGATCAGCTCGAAGACACGGGCGGCCTTGGTGACGTCGTCGTCGTGGCTGGCGTCGATGTCCTTGAGCCAGCGGACCGGCTCGTAGGGGATGCGCAGGGCCTCGAAGATGTCGTCGTAGAAGCCGTTCTCGCCGAGCAGGAGGTTGGCGACCTGGCGCAGGAACTCGCCGGAGGCGGCGCCCTGGATGACCCGGTGGTCGTAGGTCGACGTGAGCGTCATGACCTTGGAGATGCCGAGCTTGTTCAGGGTGTCCTGGGAGGTGCCCTGGAACTCCGCCGGGTAGTCCATGGAGCCGACGCCCATGATCACCGACTGGCCGGGCATCAGACGCGGCACGGAGTGCACGGTGCCGAGGCCGCCGGGGTTGGTCAGGGAGACGGTGACGCCGGTGAAGTCGTCCATCGTCAGCTTGCCGTCGCGGGCGCGGCGGACGATGTCCTCGTAGGCCTGCCAGAACTCGAAGAAGTTCAGCGTCTCGGCCTTCTTGATCGCCGCGACGACGAGCTGGCGGTCGCCGTTGGGCTTGACCAGGTCGATGGCGAGACCGAGGTTGACGTGGTCCGGCTTGACCAGGGTGGGCTTGCCGTCCTTCTCCGCGAAGGAGTAGTTCATCGACGGCATGGCCTTGATGGCCTGCACCATCGCGTAGCCGATCAGGTGCGTGAAGGAGATCTTCCCGCCCCGGGCGCGCTTGAGGTGGTTGTTGATGACGATGCGGTTGTCGAACAGCAGCTTCACCGGGACCGCGCGGACCGAGGTGGCGGTCGGCAGCTCCAGCGAGGCGTTCATGTTCTTCGCGACCGCGGCGGCCGGGCCGCGCAGCGTCACCAGCTCGGGGCCCTGCGGGGCCGCGGCGGCGGGCGCGGCCTGCGCGGCCGGCTTGGCGGCGGCGGGCTTGGCCGGGGCCGGAGCGGCGGGGGCCGGAGCGGCGGCGGCCGGCTTCGGGGCCGCCTGGGCCGGGGCCGGAACCGCGGCGGGTGCGGGTGTGGCCGGTGCGGCGGGAGCTGCCGGAGCCGGGGCGGGCGCCGCGGCGGTGCTGCCCGCGGGAGCCGAGCCTGCGGCGGCCCCCGGCTTGTAGTCGGCGAAGAAGTCCCACCAGGCGCGGTCTACCGAATTCGGGTCCTGGAGGTACTGCTGATAGATCTCGTCGACGAGCCACTCGTTCGGACCGAACGCGGCTGCGGGATTCTTGCCCGCTTGGTCTGCGTCGGTCGTGGGGGTACCGCCCGGCCGAAGGCTGGGGGAGCTCGATGCGTTACTGGGGGACTGTGGCGACACGGCGGCAACCGCCCTCTTCCGCTTCACAAGGTGATGGACAGCGGGAATAAAGGCTACGCCTCCATGACCGGGAAGGTCAGGTCGGGCCGGTTCATCGTCGTGTAAGTCACATCGGAAAGCGTGTTTCGGGCTTTGAAATGGCGGGAAACAAGCGAGGTTTCACTGCTCGGGGTACGGGTCGTCCCAGGCCGGGCGCACGGAAGGCGCGGGCCTTGGCCTGATCACACGTGTCCGTCAGCGCGGACGCCCGTGGATCTTGTGGCTCCGGTTCGAACCATACGTCAACTCGACGTGGATGGCTCTCCCGGAAGGGTGACAAGGATCCGGCAACCCCGATCGGATTCGGCCACTCCGATCCGGCCGCCGTGCAGATCCACCGCCCAGCGGGCGATGGCGAGGCCGAGACCGGTGCCGCCGTCGCTGCCCGGGCCGTGCGGAGAGGGCACCGCACCCCGGTTGAACCGCTCGAAGACGCGGTGCCACTGCGAGCGCGGAATGCCGGGCCCCTCGTCCAGTACTTCCAGCTCCAGCGACTGGGGCCGGTCCCCGCGCCGGGCCTTCACCGTCACCCGCCCGTGCGGCGGGCTGTGCTTGACCGCGTTGTCGATGAGGTTGGCCACCACCTGGTGGATCCGCTCGGGGTCCGCGTGCGCGGTCAGCTCCGGCGGAGAGACGTCGAGGTGCAGATGGACGTCGGTACGCGTGTGGCCGCCCGAGCCGGAGGCGATCCCCGCGCGCGTGGAGGCCACCATGTTGGCCTCCTTCAGTACGCCCGACAGATACGGCCACACCTCGAAGCGGCGCGCCTTGAGCGGGACCACGCCGTTGTCGATGCGGGACAGGTCCATCAGCGTGTCGACCAGGCGGCCCAGGCGCTCGGTCTGCTTCAGCGCGGTGCGCATGGTCTCCGGGTCGGCCTCGGTGACGCCGTCCACGATGTTCTCCAGCACCGCGCGCAGGCCCGCGATGGGGGTGCGCAGCTCGTGCGAGACGTTGGCGACCAGCTCCTTGCGCTGACGGTCCTGGGTCTCCAGCTCGTCGGCCATGACATTGATCGTCTCGGCCAGGTCGCCCAGCTCGTCCCTGCGGTTGTCGCGCACCCGGCGCGAGTAGTCGCCGTGCGAGATGGAGCGGGCCACCGCGTTCATCTCGTCCAGCGGCGCGGTGAGCGAATGCGCCACGAACTGCGTAATGAGCAGTGTGGCGATCATCGAGAAGACCGTGATGAAGCGCAGCTCGGTCTGGGTGCGCACCGCGATCATCGACAGACCCGTGGTGATCAGGACCGAGATGACGACCAGCGCGCCGAGCTTGGTCTTGATCGAGAACGGGCGTACGCCGCCCCAGGGCTCCCCGGGGCCTCTCCGCGCCGGCCCCTCGCTCATGGCGTCGGGGTCTCCAGGGCGTAGCCCACGCCGTGCACGGTACGGATGCGCTCGGCGCCGATCTTGCGGCGCAGGGCCTTGATGTGGCTGTCGACGGTCCGGGTGCCGGAGGCGTCGGCCCAGTCCCACACCTCCGCCAGGAGCTGCTCGCGGGAGAGCACCGCGCGCGGGGTGTTGGCCAGGCACACCAGGAGGTCGAACTCGGTGGGCGTGAGGTGGACGTCCTCGCTGCGCACGCGGACCCGGCGCTGGGCGTGGTCGATCTCCAGCTCGCCCAGCCGCAGGATGCCGCTGCGCGGGGTGGAGGCGGCGATCGCGGCCCGCTCCACCCGGCGCAGCAGGACGTGCACGCGGGCGGCCAGCTCCCGCATCGAGAACGGCTTGGTCATGTAGTCGTCGGCGCCGACGCCGAGGCCGACCAGCATGTCGGTCTCGTCGTCGCGGGCCGTCAGCATCAGCACCGGCACGGGGCGCTGGGCCTGCACGCGGCGGCAGACCTCCAGGCCGTCGAAGCCCGGCAGCATGATGTCGAGGATCAGCAGATCGGGCTGCCAGGCCTCGGCCGTGTCCACGGCCGACGGCCCGTCGCCCGCGGTCTGCACGAGGAATCCCTCGGCACGCAGGCGGGCCGCGATGGCGTCCACGATGGTCGGATCGTCCTCGACCACCAGAACCCTGCGCTGTGCGCCCGGGCTCGCCGCCGTGCCGTTGTGGGAGGTGTGTGTCTGCTCCATCGCCCGCCCCTGAAGTTGCTTTCCGGAATCCGTGGGGTGATCCGTCTTGTGCGACATGCCCGAGCATGCCTGCGATTGACGCTTGAATGATCCGCGCCAAGGCAGCAGCGTACGGGGAGTCACGGTGGCTCGGCTATCCAGGTCGGACGGCGAGATGCACGACGTCGGGAACGCCCCGGGCAACGGGGATCTCTTCGGTACGCACCTGATTGAACCCGGCATTCCGCAAGGATTCTTCGAATTCCGGAGAGGGCTGTGCCGACCACACGGCGAGCACCCCGCCGGGGTTCAACAGCCGTGCGCAGCTTGCCAGTCCGGAGTCCGAGTAGAGGCTGTTGTTCCCGTCCGTGACGGTCCAGCCGGGGCCGTTGTCGATGTCGAGACACAGTGCGTCGAACGTGTCGGATGTCTCAATGACGTAGTTGATCAGGTCAATTTCGAGGATCCGGGTACGCGGATCCCGTCGGGCCGCTTCGGTGAGCCCGGACAGAGGGCCCGAGCGGTGCCAGTCGACAATGGCCGATTCGCGTTCCACCACGGTGATCCGTCCCCAGCGCGGGTCGGCCGCGGCGTGTGCGAGCGAGAACCCGACGCCCAGGCCGCCGATCAGTACGGCGGGGTCGGTGCGGTCGTCCAGCGCGTCCCGCGCCGCGTCGACGAGCAGGCGCTCGGAGCGGCCGTCGGAGGTGTCCATCAGGAAACAGCCGTTGGCGATGATCTGCAGCAGCTCCCCGTGCCGCCGCAGCACGACCTCGCCGTAGGGGCCTTCGCGACGGTCCAGGACTTCAGGGATGTCGTACGAAGTGGGCATCCGCTCATCCTGTCAGGTCCGCGGCGTGAAAATCGCTGGGAGGCGTGGACCGGCATGTGGAGAATCCCCCCGGTACAGGGGAGGGTTCGTGGATGTTTTCGGGTGCGCCCGGTGTGATGCGCCGCTGACGGCCGCGGTGTCCCGGGTCGCGTTACCCGTGCACGCCCATCACTCGTCCTGGCACGAGCTGCTGCCGCCGCTGATGGAACAGGGCCTCTACGCCGTCGACCCGCTGCCCTCGGGCCCGCCGTACCGGCGCTGGGAGGAGGTCGGGGAGGCCGAGGCCGTCGCCCGTGGCGTGTACGCGCCGGAGTACTCGGTGTCCTTCGGCGCGGCGGGCCGCATCGCCGTCGCGCCCGGTGACTCGCGCGGCACGGTGGTGATCCCGGAGCGTTGCGACGGGTACTGCATGGGCCTGGACGGCAGGGACGGGCCCAACCTGGCCTGTGGGCGGTGCGGGTCGGCGGTGGGCACGCGGGTGGACGACTGCGGGCTGTGGCAGGCGGTGTGGCTGGAGCCCGACGCGGTACGCCGTGTCCCGCTGGACGACGGGTCCGATCCCGCGCCCGAGGTGCGGGCCCGTCCGCCGATCGAACCGTGCGGAGGCTGGGACGGGCGCTGGGTGGCGGCGGTCGCGGTGGCGTTGGCGCACCTGGTGGTGGCCGCGGAGGGTGATCCCGTGACCTTCCCGGCGGGCGGCCTGCTCGCGGAGACGTTCGCGCGCGGGGCCGAGCGGGTGCTGCCGGGGCCGGTGCGGAAGTCGGTGGGCCTGGCGGGTCCGGGCGTTCCCGTCGCCGGTGACGACATCGTCCTGGTCCCCCGGGACCCGGTGACGGGTGAGCCGTGGCGGCCCGAGGCGGAGGTCCCCGTGGCCCCGTTGTCCGCCGAGGTCTGGGCCCACCTGACCGAGCCCCCGGAGACCTCGCCCCTCCCGGCTTCGGGGACGCTCCCGCCCGGGGTCCTCCGCGACGACTACCCCCTGCCCCCGCTCCCCGGGTACTTCTTCGAACCGGACCGGCGGATCTTCCTGAGTGCTCTGGCCCGGCACCCGGCTGTACGGCGGCCGCGGATCCGGGCGGTGTACGACCGGGTGGCGGCGGGTCGGCACCCCCTTTGTCTGTAGCGGGAGTGAGGCGGGTTCATCTGTAGCGGGAATGGGGCGGGGACCGGCCCTGTTCTGGCAGGTCACCGGCCCGTCGGCGTGATCGCTCACAGCGAACAAAGGCTCGGGAACAATCCGCGGCCGTCATGCATTGAGTCGACATAACTCAACTTGACTGCCGAAGGGGAGATCATGGCTTCGACGTCCATCCCGCTCACCCTGCCCGTGTTGCCCCTCGACGACGAGGTCGTGCTGCCCGGGATGGTGGTCCCGCTGGACTTGAACGACGGGGATGTGCGCGCCGCCGTGGAGGCCGCGCAGGCCGCCGCCCGCAACGCGCAGGGCAAGCCCCGTGTGCTGCTGGTGCCGCGCATCGACGGCACGTACGCGAGTACCGGTGTGCTGGGCACCGTGGAGCAGGTCGGACGGCTCGCCGACGGTGACCCGGGCGCCCTGATCCGGGGCCGGGAGCGGGTGAGGATCGGCGCCGGGACGACC
This sequence comes from Streptomyces sp. NPDC110618, assembly GCF_055657065.1. Lineage (NCBI taxonomy): Bacteria > Bacillati > Actinomycetota > Actinomycetes > Kitasatosporales > Streptomycetaceae > Streptomyces > Streptomyces sp. NPDC110618. The sequence goes on from NZ_JBVKBN010000014.1 coordinate 49,187, forward strand.
GGGCCGGGTGCCGCCCTGTGGGTCGAGGGCACCGTGGTCGACGACCGCGCGCCGGATCCGCTGCCCGGGAATGTCGTGGAACTCGTGAAGGAGTACAAGGCGCTCGCCACCTCATGGCTGCGCAAGCGCGGCGCCTGGCAGGTCGTGGACCGGGTCCAGGCCATCGACGACGTCTCGGCGCTCGCCGACAACTCCGGCTACTCGCCCTTCCTCACCACCGAGCAGAAGGTGGAGCTGCTGGAGACCGCCGACCCGGTGGCCCGGCTGAAGCTCGCCACCCAGCACCTGCGCGACCACCTCGCCGAGCAGGACGTCGCCGAGACCATCGCCAAGGACGTCCAGGAGGGCGTCGACAAGCAGCAGCGCGAGTTCCTGCTGCGCCGCCAGCTGGAGGCCGTGCGCAAGGAGCTGCGCGAGCTGAACGGCGAGACGGAGGGCGAGGAGTCCGACGACTACCGCGCCCGCGTCGAGGCCGCCGACCTGCCGGAGACGGTCCGCGAGGCGGCCCTGAAGGAGGTCGACAAGCTGGAGCGGGCCAGCGACCAGTCCCCGGAGGGCTCCTGGATCCGCACCTGGCTGGACACGGTGCTGGAGCTGCCGTGGAACGAGCGGACCGAGGACTCCTACGACATCCAGGGCGCCAAGGCCGTACTGGACGCCGAGCACGCCGGGCTGGAGGACGTGAAGGAGCGGATCACCGAGTACCTCGCGGTGCGCAAGCGGCGCAGCGAGCGCGGTCTCGGTGTCGTCGGCGGGCGGCGCGGCGGTGCCGTGCTCGCCCTGGTCGGTCCGCCCGGTGTCGGCAAGACCTCGCTGGGCGAGTCCGTGGCGCACGCGATGGGCCGCAAGTTCGTCCGGGTCGCCCTCGGCGGCGTCCGGGACGAGGCGGAGATCCGCGGCCACCGCCGTACGTACGTCGGTGCGCTGCCCGGACGGATCGTACGGGCGATCAAGGAGGCCGGTTCGATGAACCCGGTCGTCCTGCTCGACGAGATCGACAAGGTCGGCTCCGACTTCCGCGGCGACCCGGCCGCGGCCCTGCTGGAGGTCCTGGACCCGGCGCAGAACCACACCTTCCGCGACCACTACCTGGAGGTCGAGCTCGACCTGAGCGACGTGGTCTTCCTCGCCACCGCCAATGTGCTGGAGGCCATCCCGGAGGCCCTGCTCGACCGGATGGAGCTGGTCCGCCTGGACGGCTACACCGAGGACGAGAAGGTCGTCATCGCACGGGACCACCTGCTGCCGCGCCAGCTGGAGCGGGCGGGCCTGAGCGGGGACGAGGTCGCCCTCGACGAGGGCGCGCTGCGCAAGCTCGCCGGCGAGTACACCCGTGAGGCGGGCGTACGGAACCTGGAGCGCTCCATCGCCCGGCTGCTGCGCAAGGTCGCCGCCCAGCACGAACTGGGCGACCGGGAGCTGCCGTTCACGGTGACCGGGGACGACCTGCGCGGTCTGATCGGGCGCCCGCACCACGTGCCCGAGTCGGCGCAGGACCCGGCCGAGCGGCGTACGGCGGTGCCGGGCGTGGCCACCGGACTCGCGGTGACCGGAGCCGGCGGCGACGTGCTGTTCGTGGAGGCGTCCCTGGCCGACCCGGAGACGGGCGCGGCGGGTCTGACGCTGACCGGGCAGCTCGGTGACGTGATGAAGGAGAGCGCCCAGATCGCGCTGAGCTTCCTGCGCAGCCACGGCGCCGAACTGGAACTGCCGGTCGGCGACCTGAAGGACCGGGGCGTGCACATCCACTTCCCGGCGGGGGCGGTCCCCAAGGACGGCCCGAGCGCGGGCATCACGATGACGACGGCGCTCGCCTCGCTGCTGTCGGGCCGGCTGGTCCGCACCGACGTGGCGATGACCGGTGAGGTCTCCCTGACCGGCCGGGTGCTGCCGATCGGCGGCGTGAAGCAGAAGCTGCTGGCCGCCCACCGCGCCGGGGTCACTACGGTGATCATCCCCAAGCGCAACGAGCCCGACCTCGACGACGTCCCCGCCGAGGTGCTGGACAAGCTCGACGTGCACACCGTGACCGATGTGCGCCAGGTCCTGGAGCTGGCGCTGTCCCCGGCCACGCAGGGGGCACAGCCGGAGGTTCCGGTGGCGGCGTGACGGACGCTGCCGGAAGAGGGCGCAGGCCCGGGTTTCGTGAGGGAGGCCCGGGCCTCCGTCGTGCCGTCAGCCGTAGGCGAGGGCTTGCACCCGGTCCAGGGCGCCGTTGAACCGGTCGTGGTCGCCGACGGTCGGGCCGGTCGAGGTGTACTGCCACATCGTGTAGTACGCCCAGCCCGCGGGGAGCGTCCCCACGGTGGCGGCGTACCGCGCGATCCACAGCGGGTTGACGGCGCCGAAGCCGGAGTAGTCGCCCGTGCACTGGGTCCACCAGCTGGTGGCGGTGTAGATGACGGCGTCCCGGCCGGTGCGGGCCTTGTACCGGTTCAGGAAGTCACGGATCCAGGTGACCATGGCGCTCTGCGACTTGCCGTAGCAGGCGGCGCCGTACGGGTTCCACTCGATGTCCAGGGCGCCGGGCAGGGTCCGTCCGTCACGGGACCAGCCGCCGCCGTGGTCGACGAAGTAGTCGGCCTGGGCGGCGCCGGAGGCGGTGTCGGGGGTGGCGAAGTGGTAGGCGCCGCGGATCATGCCGGTGGTGTAGGAGCCGTTGTACTGCTGCGCGAAGTAGGGGTTGGTGTAGTAGGTGCCCTCGGTGGCCTTCACGTAGGCCCATCGCACGCCGCTGCTCCAGAGCGTGGACCAGGCCACGTTGCCCTGGTGGGAGGAGACGTCGACGCCCTCCGTTTGGGTGACGCGGGTGTCCCGGGGCAGTCCGTGGACGCCGTCGTGGGACGCGACGCCCATCCCCATGTACGCGGAGCCGCGGGCGGGGGTGGTTTCGGCGGCGGAGGCCGGGGGAGTGGGGGTGGCGGCGAGGGTCAGCGAGAGCGCGGTCAGCAGGAGTCCGGTCAGGACGAGTCGGAACGGTCCGGGTCTGTGCACGGGCATAGCGTGCCTCCGAAGGATCGGTGACGCACGGTGGGGAGACCTGGGGAGTGGGGGGGTACCGGCCCGGGACGGGGGTGGCGGGTCGCCGTTGGCCCGCTGTTGGCCCACCGCCCGACAATGCTGGCGTGAGCATGCCAGTCGGGGCCTGTTGAAGACGCTACGGACGTGCGCCGACCGGTGGAAGAGGCCCCGGAGGCTGCCGTTGGTCTACGCCTGAGAAATACTGACGGAGCTGCGGCGATGACGGCATGTGACGGAAACTTTCAGTACAGGGAAACCGAGGCAGGGGCTGACGTGCGCGAAGAGGGAATCGACGACGGTCGCCGGGCCGGGTCCGGGGGGTCCGCCGGACTGCCCGGACAAGGCGCCGACCCGCCCGAGTTCCTGTCCCTGGAGCGGGAGTTGACCGTACTGCTGCGGCGCGCCCGGGCCAGCCAGGGCGAGATGGCCCGGGAGGTCCACCCCGACCTGGAATCCGCCGCGTACGGTCTGCTGATCCGCCTCGACGAGTGCGGGCGCCAGCGCGCCACCGACCTCGCCGCCTACATCGGCGTCGGCAAGGCGACCATGTCCCGTCAGCTGCGCGCCCTGGAAGACCTCGGCCTGGTGGCCCGCGAGCCGGACCCCGCCGACGGCCGGGCCTGGCTCGTCCACCTCACCGAGGAGGGCCGCGGCCGGGTGAGCAAGGTCCGCGAGGCCCGGCGCGCCCGCTACGCCCGCCGCCTCTCCGGCTGGGACCCCCGCGAGGTCGCGGAACTGGCCCGGCTGCTCCAGCAGTTGAACCAGGAGATGGAGGGGCAGGGCTGAGCGGCCCTCGGTCGCACAGGTCCGCGGTGCAGCGGACCCTGCCGTCCTGGTGAACTGCTCGGCCCCGACCCGCACTCCGTGCCCGCGGTGGCCGTGACCCTCGTCAAACGGCCTCCCGGGCGCTGTACGCGTGGGTGGCGAAGCCCTGCGCACTCCGTGCCCGCGGCGGTGGCCGCGACCCTCGTCGAACGCAGCCTGGGTGCTGTACGCGTGGGTGGAGAAGCCCTGCGCGCGCCGCTGGACCAAGCCCCGCCGCGAGACCGTACCGGCACGCGGGAAGCCGGTCGCCGTCGGCTGGTTCGGCCCGGTCACAGCTCCACGAAGACGACCGTGGCGTCGTCGTGGGTCTTGCTGCGCCCCAGGAACACGCGCTCGGCGTCCGCCCGTTCCAGCGCCCGCACCCGGTCCACCAGCGCCTGGGCGCCTTCCTTGCGGACGACGTCCAGGCAGGCGGCCCAGTCGCCCTCCCGGAACCGGTCCACCCAGCGCGTGGCGCCGTCCGTCAGCGCGGCCAGCGCCCGTACCCCGGACCGCGGCAGTGTCCCGGTCACCGCGCGTGCCGCCACCGAGGGATCGGCGGCGGCGGTGAAGAAACCGCCCTCCCGGTTGCGCAGATCGGCGTCCACCAGCGTGTCCGTGGCCAGCGCGGACCGCGGCAGCCGGGCGAGCCGGTCGTCGGCGTACGGCGTCACCGTGCCGTCCGGCGCCCGCACCAGCAGGGTCGAGTCCGACAGCACCAGGTACTCGACGGACTCGGGCGACCAACGGGCCAGGACGACGGTTGCCTGCGGGGTGCGCGGGTGAGAAAGGTCACAGGTTCCGCGGTGTGCGTCGGCGGTCCGGGCGAGCGCCCGGGACAGGACCTCGGCAAGCGGAACATCGGGCAGGGAAACGGTCAGTTCGGTCAGCGCGCCGCCCAGGCGCGCGGTGAACCAGGGCACCGAATGCAGACACCCCGTGCCACCTCGTGGCGGGGTCACCCCGTCCAGGACGACCACCGCGCCACCCTGTCCCGAAGCGGGCAGCGCGACACTCGCGAAGTCCTCGTTGGGGCGGGCCGGATCGCCCGGTTCCGAAACAAGTTCCGTGCGCATCCGGCCAGTCTGCACGAGCCCTTCACAAGGTTCGCCAAAGGCTGGCAATACTCGCGCGATTGGCGCACTCGCGCAGGTCAGGCGCCAGGTTTGGGTCGTAATGCTGCCCGGCGCGCAGACGTGGTGGCGAATATTGCCACCGCCCGCCGCAGACGTCCAACCGGCCCGCCGTTGGCCGCCACGGTCGACACCTCGGTAACTTGCCCACCAACTCCCCTCCGGGGTTCACTCCTTCGGGTGGCGGGTCAGGTGATGCGCGAGAACCGCCCACCGGCACTGGTTGGGTCGGGAAGCGTACCGGGCGTATGCGCCATGTGACGGAGCGTCACCCGGGCCCATGGGTATCACGAGTTACGGAATGCGAGCACCGGTGCAGAAGACGCGGCCTCGTCGCTCAGGCAAGCAGACGGCCTCCGCAGGGGGTCCGGAGCACACGCCCGGCACCACGGCGGGGACCGGCCCCACACCGGCCGGCCGAGGCCGGCCCACCCATGTACGCAACCGGCTCATCGTCGCCGTCGCCGTGGTCGCCGCCGCTATCGCCGCGGCCGGCGCCCCCTCGATCGTCACCGCCTCCGCGCAGCTGCACGACACCCAGGACCTGGTGACCCTCTCCGAGCAGACCGAAAACGCCCTCGCGCTCGCCCACTCGCTCGCCGACGAACGCGACGAGGTCACCTCCTACGTCGCCGCCGGCCGCCCCAAGGCCAAGGCGCCCTCGGAGCAGCGCAGCGCCCGCGTCGACCGGCTGGTCGAGGAGTTGCGCGCCGACCCCGACATCCCCGCCTCCCTGCGCACCGACCTGGACGAGATCGCCGCCCTGCGCAGAGCGGCGCTCACCGGCAAGAGCAGCGCTCTCGACACGCACAAGGCGTACTCGACCGCGCTGACCGAACTCCACCGCCTCGCCGAGCAGCTGGCCGAGGAGATGCCGCCGCGCGCGGGCTCCGGCGCCTACGCCCTCGCCGAACTGGACACCGCCGTCCAGCAGGCCGCCTCCACCCGCGGACTGCTGCTCGCCGCGCTCAGCGTGCCGCGCACCACCGAGACCGTCATCGACACGGTCACCGGACTCCCGCGCCAGGTCACCGGCTCCGCCGACGCCAAGCAGGTCGACGCCCTCACCGCCGCCGCGCAGGAGGCGCGGCTGCGCTCCGACGCCGCCCTCGCCGACTTCCGCGCCACCGCGCCCAAGGAGTCGGTCTCCTCCTACGACTCCACGGTCACCGGCCCCGAGGCCGAGACCGCCCAGAAGTACCTCGCCTCCCTCACCGACCAGCCGACCCTCTCCGACGCCGAACTCGGCACCTCGCTGAAGAAGCTGGACGCGGCCCTGTCCGCCCGCGTCGACATGATGCGCGGCGCCGAGTCCGCCCTGCACGACCGGCGCACCAAGGACCTCGCCCAACTGCGCGACGAGGACGTCACCGAGCTGGAGATCCGGATCGCGATCCTCGGCGTGCTGGTGCTGCTCGCCATCGGCGTCGCCACCGGCATGGCCCGCAGCCTCACCCGCCCGCTCGCCGTGCTGCGCCTGGGCTCGGCCCGCCTGGCGGGCGCCGCCGACCTGTCCGCGGAGGAGCCGGTGAAGTTCACCGGCCGCAAGGACGAGTTCGCCAAGGTCGTCGACTCCGTCAACGCCCTGCACGCGCAGGCCGTCGCCCTGCACGAGCGGGTCGCGACGCTGGAGTCCGACCGCAAGCACCTGGTGGGCCAGCGTCAGAAGATGGCGGACGCGCGCGAGGACCTGCGCAGCGAACTCGCCGAGTCGGCGGCCCAGTTGGAGCGCCTGCGCACCAGCATCGGCTCCACCTTCGTCAACCTCGCCCTGCGCACGCTGGGCCTGGTGGAGCGCCAACTGGCCGTCATCGAGGGCCTGGAGGAGCGGGAGCAGGACCCCGACCGCCTCGCCACCCTGTTCAAGCTGGACCACTTCGCGACCGTCATGCGCCGGCACAGCGAGAACCTGCTCGTCCTCGCGGGCACCGAGCACGTCCAGCACAGCGCGGGCCCGGTGCCGCTGGTGGACGTGGTCCGGGCGGCGGTCAGCGAGATCGAGCGGTACGAGCGCGTCCGTATCGCGGCCCTGCCCCCGCACGCCCACATCGCGGGCTTCGCCGCGGACGACCTCTCGCACCTGCTGGCCGAACTGATGGAGAACGCCACCGCGTTCTCCCCGCCGGAGGCGCCCGTCGAGGTCTCCGGCTGGCTCCTGGAGAACGGCGAGGTCATGCTCTCCGTCCAGGACGAGGGCATCGGCATGACGGACGACCGCATGTCCCGCCTCAACGCCCGCCTCGCCGAGTTCGACCCCGAGGTCGCCTACGACCAGGAGGGCGAGGACGGCCTCGGCCTCGGCCTGTACGTCGTGGCCCGCCTCGCCCACCGGCACGGCGTCCGCGTCCAGCTCCGCGACCAGAAGCAGGGCGGCATCGCGGTGGTCACGGTCCTCCCGCAGACCCTCCTGGCCACCGCCGCCACCCCGCAGGCCCCGACCACGGTCCCCGGCGCGGACGCGGAGGCCAACTCCAACGTCCTGCACGGGAGCCGGGGCAAGGGCGACCGGCTGGTGGAACTGGCGGAGAAGGCGTTCGAGGAGGCGGGGCCCGAGGCCGAGCCGGAGCCCGAGGCTGAGGCCGCGTCCGAATCCCCGGCCGAGACGACGATGGAGCTTCTCCTTCCGGAGAAGCAGGCGAAGCAGGAGCAGTCGGAACAGCCGGATCAGTCGGATCAGCCGGATCAGCCGGATCAGCCGGAGGCTTCTGCCGACCACGCCCCCTCCGCCGAGCACACCACCCCGACCACGGACCCCGAAACACCCGGGGTCCCGCACCAGCCCACCAAGCAGCCGATAGCCGCCGGGACCGGCACCGCAGTCGGGACCAACACCGCAGTCGGGACCGACACCGAAGCCGAGACCGAGCACTCCCGCCCCACCGAGGAGCTGCTCACCGACAAGGGGCTGCCCAAGCGCACCCCGAAGATCACCGCACCACAGGAACCGCCCCGCCAGCGCCGCGGTTCCGTCGACGCCGAAGCCCTCCGCAGGAGGCTGGGCGGTTTCCGCCGGGGGGCGGAGGCCGGCTACCGCGACGTAGAAGCAGAAATCGCCGAAAAGACGGGCCAGAACAAGGCACCGCAATCCGAAGAAGCCACGGGGGGCACAGTCGAGGAGGCAAGCAGTTGACCGCGCCGAGTACCTTCGGACTGAGCAGTGAAGCCCGCAACCTGCACTGGCTGCTGACCAACCTGGTGGAGGAAGTCCCCGGCATCGAATCCGTCGCCGTCGTCTCCTCCGACGGCCTGCTCCTGCTCTCCTCGGACCCGGGGCGCAACGAGGAGGCGAGGGAGAAGCGCACCGACCGCCCCAGCGGCCCCCGCGGCTCCTCCGCCGACCTCGCCACCGTCGTCTCCGGCATCGGCAGCCTCACCGTCGGCGCCGCCCGTCTGATGGAGTACGGCGGGGTCAAGCACACGATGATCGCGATGGACGAGGGCAGCCTGTTCGTGATGTCCATCAGCGACGGCTCCCTGCTCGGCGTGCACGGCTCCGCCGACTGCGACATGAGCGTGGTCGCCTACCACATGGCCCTGTTCGTCGGCCGCGCCGGACACGTCCTCACTCCCGAACTCCGCAGCGAGCTGAGGAAATCCCTGGAAGCCGAGTCGACCGGGAGCCCCCGATGACCAGTGGCAGTCCGAAGAAGCTCCCCGTCCGCGGCGCCGACCGCAAACCCGCCCGGGTGCGCCCGTACTCCCTGACCGGCGGCCGTACCCGCTTCGGCCACGTCCTCCTCGTGGAGACCTTCGTCGCCGCGCTGGAGGCCCCGGAGGGCCGCAAGGAGCTGGAGAATGGTTCCCTCAACACCCGGGTGATGCCGGAGGCGCGGGCCATTGTCGAACTGTGCCGCCGTATGCGCACGGTGGCCGAGATCGCCGCGCTGCTGAGGATGCCGCTGGGCGTGGTCCGCGTGCTGCTCAGCGACCTCGCGGACCAGGGAAAGATCCGTGTATACGGCACCGGCACCGGTCATGGCACCGGACGTCCGGACCGCGCTCTGCTCGAAAGGGTGCTGAGTGGACTCCGTCGTCTTTGAAGACTCCGACAGAGAACTGAAGTCCTGGCAGACGGACCGCACCCGGGCCCCCATAGCCACGAAGATCGTCGTGGCGGGCGGGTTCGGCGTCGGCAAGACCACGCTGGTCACCGCCGTCTCGGAGATCACGCCCCTGCAGACCGAGGCGCTGATGACCGAGGCGAGCGAGGAGACCGACGACCTCAGCGCCACCCCGCAGAAGCTGACCACCACCGTGGCCATGGACTTCGGCCGCATCACGCTCGACGACGACCTGGTGCTCTACCTGTTCGGCACGCCGGGCCAGCAGCGGTTCTGGTTCATGTGGGACGACCTGGTGCGCGGCGCGATCGGGGCGGTGGTGATGGCCGACACCCGGCGCCTGAAGGACTGCTTCCCGGCGCTGGACTACTTCGAGAGCTGCGGGCTGCCGTACGTCGTCGCGGTCAACCACTTCGACGGCAGCGAGCGGTTCGAGCCGGAGGACGTGCGCGAGGCGCTCACGATCCCGAAGCACATACCCGTCCTGATCATGGACGCGCGGGTCCGGATCTCGGTGGTCGAGACCCTTCTGGCACTCGTGGGCCACGCCCTCGACGAAACACCCGAGTAGACCCGACCCGTTTCCGCCAGACCCCCAGCCCGACGCACCCCGAATCCGATCAAGGAGCCCCACCCGCATGCGGAAGATACTCGTCGTCGGGGCCGGCCAGTCCGGCCTCCAGCTCGCCCTCGGACTCCAGTCGCACGGGTACGAGGTCACCCTCATGTCCAACCGGACCGCGGACGAGATCCGCACCGGCCGGGTCATGTCGACGCAGTGCATGTTCCACACCGCGCTGCAGCACGAGCGCGATCTCCAGCTGAACTTCTGGGAGTCCCAGGCCCCGAAGATCGAGGGGCTCGGCGTCTCGGTGGCGGCACCCGGCTCCTGGGCCGAGGGTCCGGCGGCCCGCGCGATCGACTGGGTGGGGCACCTGGACGGGTACGCCCAGTCCGTGGACCAGCGGGTGAAGATGGCGGGCTGGATGGAGACCTTCGCCCAGCGCGGCGGCCAGCTGGTCATCCACGGCGCGGCCGTCGGCGACCTGGACTACTTCTCCCGTACGTACGACCTGGTGCTGGTCTCGGCGGGCAAGGGCGAGCTGGTGTCCATGTTCGCCCGGGACCCGGAGCGCTCCCCGTACAGCGAGCCGCAGCGCGCCCTCGCGGTCGCCTACGTGCACGGCCTCGGCCCGCGCCCGGAGCACCCCGACTTCGACGCGGTCCGCTGCAACCTGGTCCCGGGTGTCGGCGAGCTGTTCATCATGCCGACGTTCACCACTTCCGGGCGCGCCGACATCCTGTTCTGGGAGGGCATACCCGGCGGCCCGCTGGACGTCTTCAACGACGTCAAGGACCCGCGGGAACACCTCTCCCTGACCCTGGAACTCATGGAGCGGTACACGCCGTGGGAGTACGCGCGGGCGACGGACGTCGAACTGACCGACGCCGGCGGCACCCTGGCCGGGCGGTACGCGCCCACGGTCCGCAACCCGATCGGCCGGCTCCCCGGCGGCGGCCTGGTCCTCGGCGTCGCCGACGTGGTCGTCGCCAACGACCCGATCACCGGGCAGGGCTCCAACTCCGCGTCCAAGTGCGCGGCGGCGTACCTCGCCTCGATCCTCGAACACGGTGACAAGCCGTTCGACGAGGAGTGGATGCAGGCGACGTTCGACCGGTACTGGGAGATCGCCCAGCACGTCACCAAGTGGACCAACGCCATGCTCGCCCCGCCGCCGGAGCACATCCTGAACCTGATCGGCGCGGCCGGCGAGCTCCAGCCCGCGGCGGACCGTTTCGCCAACGCCTTCGACAACCCGGCGGACTTCGAGAACTTCTTCTACGAGCCCGAGAAGACGGCCGCCTACCTGGCCTCGCTGTCCTGACCTCCGGACGGCGGAGTTCCGTCCGGACGCACGGCCCCCAGGATCGGGTACGACGCGATCGGCGACACCCTGATCCGCTCACCGGTCCTGGGCGCCTCGACGACCTCACCCTCACCCAGATACATCGCCACGTGCGTGGCGTCCCGGTGGTAGACGACGAGGTCACCGGGCCGCAGCTCGTCCAGCGGCACCTTCGGCAGCCGGGCCCACTGCTCCTGACTGGTCCGGGGGACCGGGGTCCCGGCGTGCTCCCAGGCCTGTGAGGTCAGCCCCGAGCAGTCGTACGTACGAGGCCCCTCGGCGCCCCATTCGTAGGGCTTGCCGAGCTGCCGCAGCGCGTAGTTCACCGCCCGCTCGCCCCGCCCGGAGGCCGGCCGCTCCGGCCCCAGCGCCCCGGAGGCCACGACGTCCTGCTGAGCCGCCTCCACTCCTTCCCTTTCCAACTCGGCGATGTCGTCGAGCTGTTCAGGGGTGAGGGAGGCAAGCAGCTCCTCCACGTCGGACAGCCGCCCCCGGACCTCGTCCCGGTCCTCCTTCTGCCGTTCGGCGAGGGCGAGCTGCTTGTCGAGGGCGGCACGGGCCTTGCGGGCCAGGGCGTCGGCCTTCTTCTCACTCCCGGCCAGCCGCCCCACGGCCTGGGCCCGCTCCCGGGCCAACTGCCCGATCACATGCCCCTGATCGAGCGCGTGCTGCGGAGACCGGGCGAGCAGCAGTTGTACGTAGGTGGAGATCTCGGTACTGCTCTGGTACTGCTGCCGGGCGAGCCGCCCCGCCGCACCCCGGCTGTCGTGCAGGGAGAGCCGCACCCGGGCGAGTTCCCCGTCCAGGCGCTTCACCTCGGCCCGCTGCCGCTTGAGCCGTTCCTCGGTGGCGTTGTAGGTCTCGGTGGCCCGCTCCGCCTCCCGGTACAGCCGCTGAAGATCCGTCAGCAGGCGTGCGACGGTGGGTTCGCCGGGTTCCGGCGCGGCGGCAGCGGGAACCGGTGCGAGGACGGTGCAGGCCACCGTGGCGGCCGTACACACCAGACGCAGAAGCCTTCCTGACACGTCATCACCTCCGGCACGGGCAGCCCCTCTGCCCCGCACCGCGAGCATCGAACGCCCGCGCCGAGCCCGCGCGCCGACTGTGCGCGGTTCGGCGCAACCGCGTCACCCGTCCGCGTCGTCCGGCTTGCCGCGCGGCGTGGCGTCTGGCTTCGACCAGGGCCACTTCAGCCGGTGAACGTGCCGCCCCTCCGGGTCGTAGACGTACTTCCAGCGCCGACTGAGGCCCACATGGGCGCGGCCCTCCACGCGGGGAACCCGGCTGTAGAGCAGGACCGTCGGCTCGCCGCCGTCGGGGGCGGGGACCGGGATGCGGTACGTCTTCGGGGGGTGGCCCGTCATGCCGAGCAGGACGGGCAGGACCCGGCCGTCCATGGGGCCGCCCTCGAAGGGGGTGTCTTCGCTCTTCACCGCAACAGTGTCAGGCATCCTCGGCGAGGGCCCGGACCAGGGCGGCGGTCTGCGGGTCGCGGGTGCCGGTGACGGAGAGGACCGCGAGGAACTGGTCGACCAGCCAGTCGCGCAGCTCGGCCGCGGGGGGCTGCTTGCCCTCGTCGAGCCAGAGCAGGGACGCCGCCTCGCAGGAGGTGATCCACAGCTTGACGGTCATGCGCAGGTGCAGGCCCGGCTCGGTGACCTCCAGGTGGCTCAGGATGTGCTCGGCCGCCGCCCGGCGCACTCCGTCCACGATGGACGTCGTGCGCGAGGTCTCCACCACGCTGCCGCCCTGCAACAGCGCGCTGAAGCCGGCGTCGTGCTCGTCGACGAAGGTGAGGTAGCGGTCCAGGGCGCGTCCCAGGCGCGCGATGCGCGGGCCCTCCCGGGGCTCGTCGAAGCACTGCTCCAGCTCGTCGGCGGCGGAGCGCAGCGCGGCCTCGTACAGCTGCTGCTTGCCGCCGGGGAAGTACCGGTACACCAGCGGCCGCGACACCCCCGCCGCCTCCGCCACATCGTCGAGCGACACCTCTTCCGGTGCCCGGTGGGCGAACAGCGACAGAGCGGCGGCCAGCAACTGGTTCCGCCGCTCCTCGACACTGAGACGTCGGTAGGCGGGCGTGGGGGCCGAAGGGCTCATGACGTGCAGAGTAACCGCTCTACCGGCCCCGCAGCCGCCCCGTACCGGCTTGTTCGAGCCCGCCGTGAGGGTCTGTCGTGCCAGGCGTCGCGCGGCAGGCGGGAATGTGATGACAGACCCTAGGCCAGCAGCCCCGAGGCCCTCCACAGCCGTCGCCCGACGCCCCGCAGCACCCCGATGTCGTCCAGGAAGTCGGTGAGCCGCTTCGCCCCCGTCTGCATGACCTCGCGGCGGTGCGCGCTCGCCTTCACCTGGGCCATCGCCTCGCGCTTGTCCAGCCCGACGTTCGTGTAGACCTCGGGATTGATGAAGGCCACCGAGAACACCCGGGCGAACTCCCCGGAGGTGACCCGCGTGAACTCCTGCGACCAGCGCGGCGCCGTCACCATCTGCCGGCGCAGCTCCTCACGGGCGTACCGGACATGGCGGGCCTCCTCCACGACATGGATCCGCGTCACGCCCCTGATCAGCGGCTGCACCCGCTCGTCCGGGAAGGTCAGCCGCTGCATCCAGTCCAGGACCTCCTCGCCGAGCAGGGTCGCGGTGAAGGAACCCGGAGTCGTCGAGATCGTCTTGAACAGGCGCCCCAGGTTCTGGTGCACCCGGCTCACCGGGTACCACGGGGTCCCGCCGCGGGAGATCACCCGCGCGAACATCTTCGAGTGGCGGCACTCGTCCTCGATCTCGGTGAGCGCGTACCGCACATGGGCGCTCGTCGCCGCCTTGTCGTAGATGTGCCGCACCAGCAGCTGCATCAGGATCAGCTCGAACCAGATGCCGAGCGAGGCCAGCGCCGCCGCCTCGTGCTGGGAGAGCAGGATGCGCTGTTCCTCGCTCATCCGCTTCCACATCGGGGTGTCGTACAGCGACACCAGCTCCGGCGGCCAGAACCACTTGCCCTCCTCGAAGGGCGCGTCCCAGTCCAGCTCCTTGTCGGGGTCGAAGGAGTGCTTGGCGGAGGAGTCGAGCAACCGCTCGGCCACCTGTTCCCGGTCCTTCAGCAGGCCCAGCGCGTCACGCAGCCCTTCGATCGCGTCGGCATCGGTGAGCGTCGTCATGGTTCTCCCAACTCGTTACCCGGGGTCACACCCTCCGACCTCTTATGAGACTGCCTGTCAGCAAGCACGTCAATCCCCCGCGCGGTACTTGTTGACTCTTCGTCTACCGATTGACTGTGCGTCTACCGCTTGACGGTTCGTCTACCGCGCGGGGGAGCGGATGACGGCTCGGCGGGCCTCAGACCGAGCAGCCGAGCCCTTCCGGCACCTCGCCGAACACCGGCTGAGCCGCCCCCGGCGGGAACGAGGTGCGCAGCGTGAAGGCGTACGGCGTCGGCCCGTTGGCGCGCAGGTGCAGCAGCCGCGCCTCCGCCTCGGCGACCGTCGGGCGTTGCCCGGCCGGGACCCACCACAGCGCCACCATGGCTTCCTGCACCTTCTCGAACCACTCGCGCCGCCGCGCCAGCATCTCCCGGTGGCGGCCCTGGTACATGTACGCGGTCAGCGCGTCGGTGTTCCGCCACACCGACATGTTGATGATCAGCCACTCGTCCCCGAACACGGAAATGTCGGTGGCGTCGCCCTCCTCGCTCTGCAGCCGCCAGACGAAGCCGTCCGCCGCGTCGGCGTCGGCGTTGACCGGGTCGAGCGCGTCGACGAAATCCTTCAACTGGGGGGAATCGAGAGGGGCTTTGAGTCGTCCGATGTTCACCTGGGCGAGTTCGAATGCGACGGTCATGGACCGAACGTTAGGTCGGTCGGCGCCCGTCCGGACACCCCCGTCTCACCCACCGAGCACCGCCTCCATCACCGCCCGCGCGATCGGCGCCGCGTCCCCGCCGCCGCTGATCTCCCCGCGGTCCGCGTCCGCGTCCTCCACCACCACCGCGACCGCCACCTTCGGCTCCACGTCCCGCTCGCCCTGCGCCCAGGACACGAACCAGGCGTACGGCGTACCGGAGTTGCCGATGCCGTGCTGCGCGGTACCGGTCTTGCCACCCACGGTCGCCCCGGGGATCGCCGCATGGGTGCCGGTGCCCTCGCGCACCACGTCCGTCATCAGCTCCCGCAGCCGCACCGCGGTCGCCGGATGCATCGCCTGTCGCACCGGACGCGGCCCGGCCGTGTCCAGCGTCGCCCCGTCCCGCCGCGTCGTGCGCTCCACCAGATACGGCTCGCGTACCTGCCCCCCGTTCGCCACGGCCGCCGCCACCATCGCCATCTGCAGCGGAGTCGCCCGGGTGTTGTACTGGCCGATCGCCGACAGGGCGAGCTGCGCCCGGTCCACGGAGGTGTCGAAGGTGCTCGGCGCCACCGCGTACGGGATGCGCATCCCCGCCCCGTTGAACCCGAACGCCTGCGCGGTGGCCGCCAGATCGCTCACCCCCACCCGCACCCCGAGCTTCGCGAACACCGTGTTGCACGACCACATGAACGCCGCCCGCAAGGAGGCGTCCGCACACCCCTCCGCCTCGTTCGTCAGACTCTTCGAACTCCCCGGCAGCCGGTACGGATCGGGGGAGTCGGTCGCCTCGTCGACATCCGTGACCACCCCCGCGTCCAGCGCCGCCGCCGCGGTCACCACCTTGAAGGTCGACCCCGGCGGATACGTCTGCCGCGCCGCCCGGTTGAGCATCGGCCTGTCCGGGTCCTCGTTCAGCCCGACCCAGGACCGCTCCACCGACGGGCCGTTCCCCGACAGCGCCTCCGGGTTGTACGACGGCGTGGACACCAGCGCCAGGATGCGCCCGGTGGACGGCTCCACGGCGGCCACGGCGCCCGTGCGCCCGCCGAGCCCCTCGTACGCCGCCCGCTGCGCGCCCTCGTGCAGGGTCGTCACCACATCGCCGCCCGGGTTCCGGGCCCGGGTCAGATCGCCCAGCAGCGGGAACGGCGCCAGCAACGGATCGGCGCCGGACAGCACCCCGTCCTCGGTGTCCTCCAGCAGCGAGGTGCCGTACACCTGCGAGGCGAAGCCGGTCACCGGCGCGTACAACGGCCCGTCCAGGTACGTGCGTTCGTAGCGCAGCTGCTCCCCGGTGTCCTTGGACCCGGTGATCGGACGGCCGCCGACCAGGATGTTCCCGCGCGGCTGCCCGTACCGGGCGATGGTCTGCCGCCGGTTG
The DNA here is from genome assembly GCF_055657065.1 of Streptomyces sp. NPDC110618. Taxonomy (NCBI): domain Bacteria; kingdom Bacillati; phylum Actinomycetota; class Actinomycetes; order Kitasatosporales; family Streptomycetaceae; genus Streptomyces; species Streptomyces sp. NPDC110618. Next base: position 65,334 of record NZ_JBVKBN010000014.1, read on the forward strand.
GCCGGGTTGTCCTCGTACTCGGCGGCCTGGAAGACCTGCAGCCGGGTGGCGTTCACCAGCAGCGCCACCAGCAGCAGCGCGCACAAGGCGGCCGCGAACCGGATGTGCCGGGTCACGCCGGCGCCTCGTCGTACGGGCGGCGCGCGCGGTCGCTCAGCCGGACCAGCAGCGCCACGATCGCCCAGTTGGTGACCACCGACGAGCCGCCCTGCGCCAGGAACGGCATCGCCATGCCGGTGAGCGGGATCAGCCCGGTCACCCCGCCCGCGATCACGAAGACCTGGAGGGCCACGATCGAGGCGAGCCCCACCGCGAGCAGTTGCCCGAAAGGGTCGCGCAGGGCCAGGCCCGCCCGGTAGCCGCGCTCCACCAGCAGGCCGTAGAGCAGGAAGATCGCCGACAGTCCGGCCAGGCCCAGCTCCTCGCCCGCGGTGGCCAGGATGAAGTCCGACTTGACGGCGAACCCGATCAGCACGGAGTGGCCGAGCCCGAGACCGGTGCCCAGGATGCCGCCGGAGGCGAAGGCGAACAGCGACTGGGAGAGCTGGTTCGGGCCCTTGCCCGCCTCGATGGAGGCGAGCGGGTGCAGCCAGTCCTCGACCCTGCTGTGCACATGCGGCTCCAGCCAGCCCACCGCGACCGCGCCCAGCGCCGCGAGCAGCAGGCCCACGGCGATCCACCCGGTGCGCCCGGTGGCGACGTACAGCAGGACCACGAACAGGCCGAAGAACAGCAGCGAGGTGCCGAGGTCCCGCTCCAGGACCAGCACCAGCACGCTCAGCAGCCAGATCGAGACGATCGGCCCGAGCACCCGCCCGGTCGGCAGCTGCAGCCGGCACACCCGGCGGCCCGCGTACGCCAGCGCGCCCCGGTTCGCGGCCAGATAGGCGGCGAAGAACACCGCCAGCAGCACCTTCGCGAACTCGCCCGGCTGGATGGAGAATCCGGCGATCCGGATCCAGATCCGGGCACCGTTCACGGCGGGGAAGAGGATCGGCAGCACCAGCAGCCCCAGCGCCCCGGCCACGCAGACGTACGCGTAGCGCTGGAGCACGCGGTGGTCGCGCAGCAGGACGACGGTGACGATGAAGAACGCCACGCCCAGCGTGGACCACACGAGTTGGGCGGGGGCCGCCCGGTCGCCCGGGGTCTCCAGGTCGAGCCGGTAGATCAGCACCAGGCCGAGCCCGTTGAGCAGCACGCCGATCGGCAGCAGCAGGGCGTCTGCGTCCGGCGCCCGCAGCCGCACCGCCAGATGGGCGACCAGCGCCAGCACGCCGAGCCCGGCGCCGTAACCGGCGGCGCCGGGCGGGACGGCGCCGTGGCGGGCGATACCGACCGCGCAGTAGCCGTACACGGAGAGCAGGACGGCCACGACGATGAGGGCCAGTTCGATGCCACGGCGCCGGGGGAGGCGTACGACGGGTGCGGGTGCGTCCGCTCTCGCCTCGGTGGTTCCGGCCTTGATCATGTCCGGAACTTACCCAAATAGGGCGTCTTGTGTGCCTTGTTGCTCAGCACCAGCGTGGCGCGGGCCCGATGTTCTTGATGTACCGGGCCGAGCCCCAGGCCCAGGTGCCGTCGGGCAGCAGGTACCACAGCGGGTTGCCCTGGATGTTCTGGCCGACCGTCTTGCAGAAGATCTTCACGACCTGCCCGCGGTGCGCGGTCCGGATGACATGGCTGCCCCGGTTCGGCGCGCTGCGCAGGAGCAGGGTGTCGGCGGTGACGACCCCCTTGTACAGCTTGGGGTGCTTCTCGTGGTGCCCGCCCCAGTCGTCACCGGCGACTGCGGGGGAGGCGGCAGCCGCGGCGGTGAGAGCGCCGACGGCGACGGATATGGCGAGGCGGGAGCGGAACGACATGGGGTGTACCTCCATGAAGGGGGCGGAACTTGACTATCCGCCACGCTATGGGGCGAATGGTCCGCCCGCCTCTCCGCTTGGGCCATCCGGAAGGGCTGCCGTGGTCATACGGGGCGCGCGGCCGTCACTCGGGGAGGCGGGGAGGGGATGGTGTGGTCTCCGGTCGGTCGGGGAGGGGGCTGTCGTTTCCGGTCGGTCGGGGAGGCGGGCTGTGGTTCCCGGTCGGTCGGGGAGGCGGGCTGTGGTTCCCGGTCGGTCGGGGAGGCGGGCTGTGGTTCCCGGTCGGTCGGGGAGGCGGGCTGTGGCCTCCGGTCGGTCGGGGAGGCGCGGTGGTCGTCGTGCGGTCGGTCGGGGAGGCGTGCGGTGGTTCCCGGTCCGTCGGGGAGGCTGGCTGTGGTCCCCGGTCCGTCGGGGAGGCGGGGCGGTCGTCGTGCGGTCCGTCGGGGGCGTGCGCTGCCCCGCTCGGGACCTGCGGGAGGCGTGCCCGTCACCCGGTCCGTCAGGAATGCGCGCTCGCTCCGTCCGGAATCCGCTCCCTCGTCACCCGGCGACCGGAATGCGCGCCCTCGTCACCCGGTCTGTCAGGAATCCGCGGGCGCTCCGTCCGGAATCCGCGCCCCCGTCACCTGCCCCGTACGGCTGACGCGCCGTCCCCGCACCCGCCGTCCGGCAGACGCAGCGTCGCCACCGCCCCGCCCTCCTCGGCGTTCGCGAAGGTCAGGCGGGCCCCCAGTACTTCCGCCTGGCCGAGTGCGATGGTGAGTCCCAGTCCGTGGCCCTTGGCGCCGGCCTCGGTGCGGAAGCGCTGCGGTCCGTGCTCCAGCAGATAGGCCGGATACCCGTCCCCGTGGTCCCGTACCGTGATCCGCGGCCCGTCCACCTCCACCCGCACCGGAGCCCGCCCGTGCCGGTGCGCGTTGGCCACCAGATTCCCCAGTACGCGCTCCAGCCGCCGCCGGTCGGTGTCCACCGGCACGTCCCGCACCACGACGACCTCCGTCGGCTCCCCGGCCGCCCGCACCACCCGCTCGACCAGCGGCCCCAACTGCTCGGTGTCCGCGTCGAGCCGCTCCCGCCCGGTGTCCAGCCGGGAGATCTCCAGCAGGTCCTCGGTCAGCGTGCGCAGCGCGGCCACCCGGTCGCGTACCAGCTCGGTCGGCCGCCCCGGCGGCAGGAGCTCTGCCGCCGCGTGCAGCCCCGTCAGCGGTGTCCGCAGCTCGTGCGCCACATCCGCGGTGAACCGCTGCTCGGCCTGGAGCTTTCCCTGCAGCGACGCGGCCATGGTGTCCAGCGCGGAGGCCACTGCGGCCACCTCGTCCTGAGGGCGCGTCGGATCCTTCGTCCGCGGGTCGTCAACCCGCGCGTCCAGGTCGCCGCCGCTGATCCGGCGGGCCACCCGCGCGGTGGCGTGCAGCCGCCGGGTCACCCGGGTCACCGCGAGCGCGCCGACCAGCAGCGTCACGCCGATGGCCAGCGCCGAGGACCACAGGATCGCCCGGTCGAGGGCCTCGATCGTGCGGGCCCGCTGCGAGTAGTCCACCCGTACCGCCAGCGCCCGCGCGTTGTCCGCCGGGCCCGCCGCCCACATCGTCGGCCGTCCGTCGTGGTCGGCGACCATCGTGCCGCGCTCCCCGGAGACCGCCAGTTCCCGCAACTCCTCCGGCAGCCCCGGCGGGTCGACGCCCGCGCCCGGCATCAGCCGGTCCCCCGCCTCGAACGCCTCGGTGGCGTCCGCGAGGTGGGACAGCGCCTCGGTCCGGGCCCGCCCGACGGTCTGATTGGTCACCGAGACATGCACCAGCACGCCGAGCAGCGCCGCCAGCGCACAGCACATCACGGTGATGAACACGGCGGCCTTCGCGGCGAGCGTCCCGGCCCAGCGGGGCAGCGCGGGCCTCATCGGCCGCTCGCGGACGGGGTCGCCGACGGCTTCTGCGAGGGCTTGCGCGAGCCGGTGCGCACCATCTCGTCGTGGGTGAGCAGCATCGCGTTGGCGTCGGCGTCCCAGGTCCACTGGAGCCGGTACTCGTACCCGGGGACCTCCGAGGGCGCGCGCACGATCACCGACCGCCCGGCCAGCTCGACCGCGCTCACGGCGTCGTCGTAGGCCATGACGCGCACCAGCCGGTGCTTCTGGACGGTGTAGACGCGGATCGCGGTCAGCTTCTCGGGCAGCAGCCGGAAGCCGAGCGTGAGGTCCTCGTGGCCGTCGCCGTTGAGGTCCCGGTAGTAGGGGGTGAGGACGGGACAGCGGGCCGCCCGCTCACCCCCCGCCCCGCAGTCCGCCATCCGGGCGGCCGTCTCACGGTACGGAGCGTCGGTGTCCGCGTAGTCCTCGGGCTCGGACTCGATCTCGGCCCGCACCGCCGCCACCGGATCCACCTTCCGGATGTCGTCGCCGGGCACCTCGACGCCCTTGACCACCTCGGTGGTCACCTCACCGATCTCGTACGCCGGGGAGGACGCGGGCGTCAGCTCCGGCCACAGCCGGGCCGGGCTCACCGCCGTCGGCGTGGCCCCCGCGCCGCGCAGCCCGCCGGCGTCACCGCAGCCCGCGGCGGCCGCCAGCACAACGGCGACCACGGCGGTCGTACGGATACGGCTGAGGGGCACGGTGCTCCTGTGGTTCCGAGGTGAGCGGTGGCCCCGACACCTTGTTTACCGGGAAGTCCCCATTCTCGGGGAAGTCCGTTTCGCCCGCCCGGGCGGGCCGGAGCGATCACTCCGTCAGCTCCTCCAGCAGCCGGGCCGTGTACAGCCCCGCACGCAGGTACTCGACGAAGAGGTCATTGTGCAGGGCCCAGGGGGAGCGCCGGGACCGTATCAGCCGGATCGCCTCGTCCACCGAGTGCCCCCTGCGCATCAGCGTCTGCGCCACCACAAGCCCCGAGCGGTTGTAGCCGTGGTAGCAGCGCACCAGCACCGAACGGCCCGCGTCCAGCGCCTCCCCGGCGGCCTGCGCCAGCCGGATCACGCCCGCCAGCTGGGTGCCGTCCAGCGGCCCGTCCGGGATCGGCCAGACCTGGTGCTCCACCCCCGGGTCGGGCCCGTGCCCCGGCAGCCGCAGCAGCGACTGCACCAGGTCGAACTCGTCCCGGACGCCGACGGACTCCCGTTGTCCCGACGCCGTACGGACCTCATGACCGCCCATCCACAGGCCGGGCACGATCTCGTCCCACCGGGTGTCCGGGGCCGGAACGTCGGGTTGCTTCCTGCGGGTACGCAATTGGCGCCTCCCCCAACTTCCCCTCCCAAGTCCTCTCAAAGGTAACCGGGTTCTTGCCCCTGGAGCACCCCGCCTGTTCCCATGGTCAAAGGGGTGATGGTGCATGAGCGGACTGCGCGTCGTGCCGACCCGGCGCCACGGACAGGAACGGCTGTACGTCTGTCTCACGGACGGCAGGAACATCGCCTGGTACGACAGGGAGGCGGCCAGGGTCAACCTGATCAGCGACGACCACAAGGACGACGTCCTGGAGGCCCTGGCCCCCTACCTCACCGGCCCGGTGACCGTGGGCCCGCCCCCGGTGCCGACCCCGGCCGAACTGGCCCGGCTGACCCTCCACCCCGACGACGACCTGGCACCCAACCGGCCAGGCGAGGCCATGCTGATCGACCTGGAACGCGACCCGGGCCCGCCCCGCCGCCTGCGCACCGACCCCAGGCGGCGCGCCCTCACCGCCGAGCAGACGGTCGGGGAGGCCCTGGACCGCCTCGACGGCGCGGGCTGGCACACCCTGCACTCCGTCCCGCTGCCCGGCGGTACCCGTATCCACCACCTGGCCATCGGTCCGGCCGGCCTCTTCGCCATCCACACCCTGTACGCCCGCAAGCAGCGCGTCCGCGTCGCCGACCCCATGGTCACCGTCGGCCGCCGCGAGCCGCAGCCCCTGCTGCGCCGCGTCCGCTCCGACGCCGACCGCGCCTCGTACGCCCTGACCGCCGAGGTCCGCCCCGTACTGGCCCTGGCGGGCCCGGCGGACGTCTCGGTCACCGGGCCGGTCCGCGAGGTGCGCGTCCTCCAGGACACGGACCTGGCGGGCCTGGCCCGGCAGGGCGGGGTGCTCAAGCCCGGGGACGTGGAGGGCCTGCACGCGATGGCACGGGACCGGAGGATCTGGGAGCGGGTGTAGGTGCTTCCTTACAAGGCGGGGAGCGACTGCGACTCGGTGAGCAGCGGCGCCAGCAGATCGCCGTAGTCCTGGACGCGGGGCGGAATGTCGGGGGCGCCGAAGGCCAGCCGGCCGGGGGAGCGGCACTCCTCGACCTCCGCCCAGGTCACGGGCGCGGAGACCCAGGGCTCGGGGCGGGCGCGCAGGGTGTAGGGGGCGGCTGTGGTCTTGCGGGCGGCGTTCTGGCTCCAGTCGACGAACACCTTCCCGGGCCGCAGGCTGCGGGTCATCCGGTGCAGGGCGAGCCGGGGCATGGCCTCCTCGGCCTCCACGGCGAGCTGCTTGGCGTACTCCGACACTTCCTCGGAGGACGAACCGGAGACCGCGGCGAGCAGATGCAGCCCTTTCGACCCGGAGGTCTTGGCGTAGGCGTCGATCCCGTCCTCGGCGAGCCTGTCCCGCAGCCACAGGGCGACCTCGCAGCACTCCACCACGGTCGCCGGGGAGCCGGGGTCGAGGTCGAGGACGAGCCGGTCGGCGACGCCGGGCGCCTGGGCGACCCACTGGTGGGTGTGGAACTCGGCGACCTGGTTCGCGGCCCACATCAGACTCGGCAGGTCCTGGACGAGGACCATCCTGGCGGGCCCGTCCGAACGGGGGACCTCGGCCGTGGTGACCCAGTCGGGGGTACCCGGCGGCACGTTCTTGGTGAAGAAGATCTGCCCGTCCGGCCCGTCCGGGTAGCGCAGGAAGGAGACCGGCCGGTCACGCAGATGGGGCAGGAACACCCCGGCGACGGTGGCGTAGTAGTGCAGCACCTCGCCCTTGGTGAAGCCGGTCGCCGGGTACAGCACCTTCTCCAGATTGCTGAGCGCGACCCGCCGCCCCTCCACCTCTGTGATCGGCGTCATACGATGAGAATCCCACGCATAAGGGGTAAGTATGACGAAAGTCCGCCATAGCATGGCGAAAGGGTGCTGCACGTGAGATCCATATGGAACGGAGCCATCTCGTTCGGCCTGGTCAGCATCCCGATCAAGGTGGTGAACGCGACCGAGAGCCACTCCATCTCCTTCCGCCAGATCCATACCGACGACGGCGGACGCATCCGGTACCGGAAGTTCTGCGAGCTGGAGGACCGTGAGGTCAGCCAGTCGGAGATCGGCAAGGGGTACGAGGACGCGGACGGCACGATCGTGCCGATCACGGAGGAGGACCTCGCGCACCTGCCGCTGCCGACCGCGAAGACGATCGAGATCGTGGCCTTCGTCCCGGCGGACCGCATCGACCCGCTCCAGATGGACGCGGCGTACTACCTGGCCGCGAGCGGCGCCCCGGCCGCCAAGCCGTACACCCTGCTGCGCGAGGCCCTCAAGCGCAGCAACAAGGTCGCCATCGCGAAATTCGCCCTCCGCGGCCGCGAACGCCTGGGCATGCTGCGCGTGGTCGGCGACGCGATCGCCATGCACGGCCTGCTCTGGCCGGACGAGGTCCGCGCCCCCGAGGGCGTGGCCCCCGACGTGGACGTGACGGTCCGCGACAAGGAACTGGATCTCGCCGACGCCCTCATGGACACCCTGGGCGAGGTCGACCTGGAGGACCTCCACGACGAGTACCGCGAGGCGGTGGAGGAGGTCATCGCCGCGAAGGCGGCGGGCGAGGCCCCGCCGGAGACTCCCGAGCCGGCCGAGGGCGGCAAGGTCCTGGACCTGATGGCCGCCCTGGAAAAGAGCGTCCGGGCGGCGAAGGAGTCCCGCGGCGAGGAACCGGCGGAGGTCACGCGCCTGCCCCGCAAGACATCCGCCCGCTCGACGCCGAAGCAGACGGGGTCCACGAAGAAGTCGACGTCCGCGAAGAAGACGGCCGCGAAGAAGACGACGTCCGCCTCGGCGAAGAAGTCGACGTCGAAGTCGACGGGGACGTCGAAGAAGACGGCGGCGTCGAAGAGTACGGCGAAGAGCACTGCGAAGAGCACCGCGAAGAAGGCACCGGCGAAGAAGACACCGGCAAAGAAGGCGACGCCCCGCAAGCGCTCGGCGTGAGGCATGACAGCCCCCACCGTGCGGCGCGGCGTGTGGCGATTCCGGGTCACGAACGGGAGCCCATCCCGCACCGCGCCACGCGACCCCTGACCCAGAACCGCCACTCGCCGCCGCCCCTCACCGAGGCTCAGGCGACCCGGCGCAACGCGAGCACGGCGTTGTGCCCACCGAACCCGAAGGAGTTGCTGAGCACGAGATCCCCGTCCGCGGGCAACTCACGAGGACCCCTCTGTACGACGTCCAGCCCCAACTCGGGGTCGACGTCCCCCTCGCAGAGGGTGGGCGGCACAACCCCGTGATGCAGAGTGAGCGCGGCGGCAACGGCCTCCACCCCACCGGCAGCCCCCTGCAGATGCCCGAGGTGCCCCTTCAGGGCGGTTACCGGCACAGCCCGCCCCCCGAACACACTCCGCAGCGCCCCCGCCTCGGCGAGATCCCCCTCCACGGTGGCAGTGGCATGCGCGTTGACGTGTACGACGTCCACGAGATGCCCTCCGGCGTCCCGTACGGCCCGCCGCAGCGCAAGGGCGACCCCGTCCCCGGAGGGATCCGGCGCCGCCATGTGATGGGCGTCGGCGGAAAGCCCCCACCCGGCGGCCTCGCAGTAGATCCGGGCCCCGCGAGCCCGAGCATGCTCCTCGGCCTCCAGTACGAGCACCCCGGCCCCTTCGCCGTTGACGAACCCGTCCCGCTCCTTGCCGAACGGCCGGGAGGGCGACCCGGAGTCGACGCCCCCGGAGGCGAGGGCCCGCATGGAGGCGAAGGAAGCCATGATGGCGGGCGTGACAACGGCCTCGGCCCCACCGGCGAGGGCAACATCGACCCGCCCGTACCGAATCCGGTCGACAGCCTCCCCAATGGCCTCGGTCCCGGAGGCACAGGCACTGGTGACGGTCCGGGCCTCACCGGTGATGTGCAGATCGAGTGACACCTGAGAGGCGGCCTGGGAGGGCACGGTCATAGGAGTAGTAAGCGGCGAAACCCCACGGGGGCCCTTCTCCCGAAGCCGCCGATCCCCACCCACAAGCACGGAGGCGTCCCCAAGGATGGCCCCGAGCGACACCCCAACCCGCTCGGCGGGAACCCCACTCTCCCGAGTCCCACCCTCCACGAACCCGGCGTCGACCCAGGCCTCCCGGGCGGCCAGCACAGCGAACTGAGCGGCCCGGTTCATCCGCCGAGCGGCAGCCCGCGGCAGGAGCTCCGCCGGATCAACCGGCACCACACCCGCAACCCGTACAGGCAGCTCGCCGAACTCCTCCCCCTCCAACTCCCGTATCCCATGCCGCCCGTCAAGCAGCCCCCGCCAAAGCTCCCGCACCCCGACCCCCAACGGCGAAACGGCCCCCAGCCCGGTCACCACAACCCGCCGCCCCCGCTCCCGAACACCCCCGTGCTCGGCAACCCCCCGCCCCAGATACCGCACAACAAACCCGTCCCGATCGGCATCCTGGGCCCACCGCCGCACGTCATCGTCCCCGACTGCCTCGTCGGCGCAGCCCCCCGCCGGCGCGTCCAGATCCCGATGCCAGACCCCCCACCGCCGCACGTAAACGACCTCGTCAGCCAACGGATCAACAGCCCTGAGAGAGCTGACCCGATCCCCGTCCCGAAACGAAACGTCATCCAGCGACGAGGAGGACACCAGCGGCACCTCACCCACATCAAGCCGCCGACAACCAACCGTCACCACCCGTTCCCGCCCGAGCAGTTCCTCCCGGTCCACCCCACCCAGCGGCGGCCGCAACACGACCCGAATCGCCTCCGGCGACTCAGGCACGGTATGCACGACAACAAACCACCGCTGCACGTCGAGGTCTTGACGCGACAGTGCGACCAGGTCCCCTGGAATGACCTCGGCGGCGCTGACGGAGTGCGGACGTAGGGGAATTTGACGCATGTCTGTACACCTTCCTGTGCCCCCGAGTGCTTTTGCCGGACTTGTCCGAGTGAACTCGACGGGACGCCAGGAGGCCATAGTTGAATGGCGAACCTTCACCTGGCTTTGCGGCAGGCAATGGAGGAAGAGGGGGCAACACCCCAAGACTCAACCGGAGTTGCGTAATACCCCGCGGAGGTCAGTGTGTGAAAAGTCACGCCCACGCATGACAAAGCGTCACCGGCCATAAAGGAGGTCATGCGCTTCGGTGTGACTCTCAATGGAGAGCGCGCCGGCGGGCCATCAGCGCTGCTGATGGCCCGTCGTGAATGCTGCAATTAGTGATCGTTGAGGAACTGGAAGTGATACGAGCCCGAATTGTCCGAGGGCTCATGCGAGACTATGACGTCGAACTTGTGGTATTCCGCGAGGTTGTACTTGCCGCCGTCCGAGGCGCCCCGGTAGCTGCACTTACCGTCGTTCTTCTCATCGGTGAGGCTGTACACGAGATCGCCGCTGTAGTAGTCGAAGACGTTCACCCACGCCTTCTTGCCGTCGGTCTTGGTGTCACAGACCTTGAGGCGGTCGCCGTGCTCCTCGATGTAGGCCGCCGCGTGCTTGCCCGTGTCGTACAGCGGCCCGTGGTCCCAGTCCAGCGCCTGTGCCGAGCCCGGCACCATAGCCACCGCGACAACGCCCATGGCCAGTGCGGATATTCCGCCCTGAAGCACTCGCTTGGTGCGCAATTCGGTCTCCCTAGCTGTTATGTGAGGAGTCGTCAGAGACGTGTGAGGCTAACAGCAGGATCCGTATCACTCGCAAACGGGCGGTGATCCCTCCTCGGGCCTGGTGGGTGGGGGCAGTTCCGGCGCGCTCGGCGCCTCGGCGAGTACGAGGCGACCGTCCTCCAGCAGAGCATGGGCCACGATCAACAGGAGGCGACTCCCCACGGCCGACCCGACCATCGGCAACATGCGCCTCAACGGCGCAACCCCACATTCGATGCGAGCGGCATGTTCCGAAGCACCCGACCCCGAGGCCAAGCGGCGAGTGGGCCCAGTCCGCCGACGAGGCGTTCCGGCGTCCGGCTCCGGTTCCGGCTCGGGCACGATCACCGCCCTGCATCTGCCCACTCCCGCCCGACCGATGCCCATCCCGCCCGTCCTGGTGACGAACATACGGGCACACGTGGACACGTTCGGCACGGCCGAGGAAGGGCGTGTGTTCGGCAACGAACGCGGGGGAGTGATCGGTTCGTCAACGTACTGGCGCGTGTGGGAGGAAGCGCGGGAGCACGCGCTACCGCCTGAGCGCGTCGCCCCCGCCGTTGGCCGGACGCCTGCATCGACGGCAATGAGGAAGCAGCTATTGCGAAGAGCGCAAAGTCCGTGGAGGAGCAGGGAGACGTTGCACAGCGGTTGGTGTCATCGCGCTGAGAGGGCGGTCCGGGGGACTCGGACCGCCCTCTAGGTTGACTAGTTGCGCACGGTGAGCGTCACGTCAGCCTTGTCGTCGGGCTCCCCCTCAGCCCAATTCTGCACATGTGCCCTCCAGGTAGCTCCTGCCCCCGGAAAGAGAATCGCATTCCCGAGGGCTCGACTGCCGTCCAGGTCACGGTTGTCCTCCGTGTCCTCCTCGTAGAGATCGACGCGACCTGCGGTCACGCGGACGACTCCATTCGGATCGGCGGCAACCGTGTAGTGAACTTCAACCCTTATCTCTCCGCCGCACTTGGCCGATCCGCTGTTGGGTACGGAAGGGCCACCCTTTGTGAGTACCGTTGTAAGTGAGAAGCCCCGGTTGCAGACGGTGTTCGGGCCGAAGTTCTCCCAATCCATGATCCGCATGCTGACTCTTCCGGATACCGTCCGCTGGTGGCTGGCCTGGGCGTCTGTCGCTAGAGCGGGGACCGCAATGGCCACTGCGGCGGGAACAATGAGCGCCCGCCAGAGCGCGGAGCGATACGAGTCGTGGCGCATACCATTTGCCTTCATGAGGTTTCCCTCCACCAAAATGGGTGCACGCAACTGAAACCCAGTCGGCCAACGCCCCCTCTCCTTTCCAGGCTACTGCCTGGGCCACCCGTGCGCATTTTGACTCAGCGCGCCAACTCTCTTTTGTTGAATGGACAGTTGTCGTGTTACGCGGCCGCTGTTCTGGCGGCCTTCGACCGCATCCCGCGCACCCTTCTTGGCGCGCGGCACCGGCTCAGGAATCGCATAGCGTCTCCTGGTACACCTTGCATCGAACCCGCATGGTGCTCACCGTCAACCACGGCGGACACGACGGCCGCGCCGTCTCCGCCGACGCCGCACCGCCCGCCGCCCGCACCGTCAAGATCGGCGACGCGGTACTCGTGCCGACCGGCGCCACGTGGAACACCCAGCCGACCCACACGGGCGAGCCGATGCGAACCCGCTTCGCCAACCCAAAAGGGTGGGAAGCGCTGCTGACCCCGCCGCAGGCGGACGGGTCCTTCACCGTCACCCTGCGCCGCAACGCCACCGCCCGCCCGGTCTCCGGTCCGGTAGACACCGTCACCGGACAGGGACGCCACCACTGGCTGGTCATCCCGTACCGCAACGCCGGCCAGCCGCTGCACACCCTCGGCACGCGGTACTCCGCCGGACTGCTCGGTCCGGCACCGGAGTTGGAGGACTGCCACTACCGGATGATCCAGCCGCGCGAACAACTCCTCTCCGAGCGTTTCCCCGACGACTACATCGTCCACGGCAACAAGGGCGAACAGACATGGGCTGAATCTCGGCTTCTTCCGGGCGGGTTACGTGCCACGCAACCCTCGGAGTTCACGTTCGAAGACCTTGTGGAACCGAGATGACACGGCACCGCTGCTAGAGGCTGTCCAGGATTCTCGCGACGGCTCTCACAGCACCCCGAATCTGCGGCGGTGCTCTTTGGAGCAGTAGCGCCGGGTGCGCCACCGCCGTCGCTGCGGCACCGGCGTGCCGCACCACCGGCACGGCAACGACTCCGCTGATTCCCCGCTCACGCCGCTCACCGTAGCGGCCTCCGTTGGGGCCCGGCCGCCCACCTCCTACAGCGTCGGCCGGGCCCACCCTCCCCGAGAGAAGGAAGTCCCGGTGAAGCACCCCGACGACGATCACGAACTGTGCAACCGGCTGGAGGTGGCCGAGATGGCCGCCGAGTCCGGCGGTGAGGTGGTCGACCTGGACAAGGCCTGGTCGGCGCGGGGCGAGTCGCCCGACCCGGCCGCCGACTTCCGGCCGACCGAGTCGGCCATCCCCGTCGGCGAGTGGTCGGCCGACTGGGCCGACGACGACCCCGACGACCGGGAGCCGTTCATGGCCGACGGTCCGGCTCCGGCAGGTCCGGGCCTGATGGACCGGCTGAAGTCGGGACAGCGGCGGGAGGTGATCCCGGTGTGGGCGAAGTCCAGGCCGGAGTTCCTCACCGCGCTCGGCTGGCTCGGCGGCGACGCCCGGCACACCACCGCCTATCACGCGGTACGGCTGCCCTGGTACTCCGCCCGGCTGGTCTGCCATGCTCCCGTGGGTGTGGCGAAGTTCGTCGGTGGCACCATGCGCTGGGTCGCCGACACCGAGGGCGAGCCGCTGCGGCAGGTCGCCGCGCGCCGCGAGAACGTCGAGGAGTACCTGAAGCTGTCGCGGCAGCGCGACAGGCGGGTCAAGCTGCGCGGCCTGGTCCTGCTGCTCGCCCTCGTCGCCGGACTGCCACTCGCGCTGGTGCTGTTCGTGCTGGCTCCGACCTGGCTGGAAGTGCTGGCGCCGGCGCTGCTGACGGCTGGGTTCGGGTTCCTCGGAGCGCCGTCCGACAAGCCCGTCATCTCCCGCGCGGTCGTCACGACCGAGGTCGGGCGGCTCACCTCAGGCATTGTGGAGCGCGCGCCGGGCTCGCTCGGCATCGCTGAGATCAACAAGGCGCTCGGCAAGGGCGGTGAGGGCATGAAGTTCCCCGCGCCGATCACCCGCGACGGCCCCGGCTGGCGCGCGGACGTCGACCTGCCCTATGGCGTGACCGTGCCGGACATCCTGGACCGGCGCGAGAAGCTCGCCTCCGGTCTGCGCCGCCCGCTGGGGTGCGTGCGAAAGAGCGGGAGTCAGTGAGACTGACTCCCGCTCTCTCATGTCGGCATTCACCATGGTCGGGTCCAGTTTCAACCTTCAGACCGGCGAGTGCCCCCGGCAGGATTCGAACCTGCGCACACGGCTCCGGAGGCCGTTGCTCTATCCCCTGAGCTACGGGGGCTTGTCGCGGCTGCCCTTGCTGGCGGCGACGGGAAGAACACTACCAGCTCCGGTGGGGTGTTCATGAACGGGTTTCTCGGGGTGGGGGCGCCCGCAGGGGGTGGAAGTGGGGAAAACCCGGACGCGGTGGCCGGTCCGGACCTACTCTCGACTTGTGCCAGGCGCGTCGGGTCGGGTGCTTGTTGTGGACGACAACAAGGTCATCCGGCAGCTGATCAGGGTCAATCTCGAACTGGAGGGGTTCGAGGTCGTGACCGCGGCCGATGGTGCCGAGTGTCTGGACGTCGTGCATCAGGTGCGCCCGGATGTCGTCACCCTGGACGTCGTCATGCCTCGGTTGGACGGGCTGCGCACCGCCGCTCGGCTGCGTTCCGATCCCCGTACCAGGGACCTCCCTCTCGTCATCGTCAGCGCCTGTACGCAGTACGAGGTCGACACCGGCCTCGACGTCGGTGTCGACGCCTTCCTCGCCAAGCCCTTCGAACCCGCCGAACTCGTCCGTCTCGTTGGAAAGTTGGTCGAGCGGGCGCGGAGTCGGGCCAGTGAAGGCGTGGGGGCCAGTGCCAGCGGGAGGGCCGGCGCGCCCGGGGACGGGTCGGCCTGAGCCGTCCCACATCTCGGACGATCGTCCAAACCCGCTCGCTTACCCACCCCCCTTCTCCCATACGCTTGTCCCGTGACCCCCGTCGAGCTCTCCCGTACCGTGCTGCGCGCGGTGCGTCGTGCTGTCGATCAGGGGGAACTCCGTGTCGACGTGCCGGAGCGGGCGGTCGTCACCGTGCCGGGGCCCGGCGGGTGCGGGGACTACGCCACCAACGTCGCCCTTCAGCTCGCCCGGCCTGCTGGGGAGCCCCCGCTGCGCGTTGCCGAGATTCTGCGGCAGCAGCTCGTTGGGGACGATCTCCTCGACGATGTCGTGGTCACCGGGCCCGGGTTCCTCAATTTCCGGCTGCGCGGCTCCGGGCTCGTCACCGGGCTCGTCGAGGAGATCCTGCGGGACGGGGCGCGGTACGGGTTCAGCGAGCAGCTCGGCGGGCAGGTCGTGCACCTGCACGCGCCCTGCGAGGTGCGCGCCGTCGTCGTCATGGACTCCGTCGGCCGCCTGCTGCGGTCCCAGGGCGCCCGCGTGCAGCTCAGCTGCGACTCCCCGCCCCCGGAGGAACCGGCGGAATGGGAGAACCTCCTGGGCGGCGTACGCGTCGGTCATGGATCCGAGGTCGCTGTCCCCACGACCGGGCCGCCAGCCGCGGGCGCCGTCCACCTACGCCCCGTCCCCGCCCCCTCCGATCCCCTCCCCCTCGGCCCCGACGCCGCCCGCTGGGCCCTGCTCCACCCCGCCCCCCACGACCGGCCCCGCATCACCGACGAGCACCTGGTCCAGCGCGAGGCCAACCCCCTCTTCCGGGTCCGCTACGCCCACGCCCGCACCCGCGCCCTCACCCGCAACGCCGCCGACCTCGGCTTCGCGAGTGAGCCGGGTCCCGTCAGCCGTAGTGCCGGGGCGCAGGACCACTCCCGCAACGCCGCCGACCTCGGCTTCGCGAGTGGGCCCGGTCCCATCGGCCGTACCGCCGCCGACCACGGCTTCACCGGTGAACCCGGCCCCATCGGCCGTACCGCTGAAGCCCGCGCCCTCGCCCGCAACGCCGCCGACCTCGGCTTCGCGAGTGAACCGGGCCCCGTGGGACCGCATCTCCAGGACCTCGTCAGCGCCCTCGCCGACCACCCCCGCATCCTCCTCTCCTCCGCCACCCGCCACACCCCCGACCGTCTCGCCCGGCACCTCGTCGACGTCGCCGATGCCGCTCTCGCCCTTCTGCCCGCCGTGCTGCCCCGCGGTGCGGAGAAACCCTCGGCCGCCCACCGTGCCCGGCTGGCTCTCGCCGAAGCCGCCGGGGCGGTGCTGGCCGGTGGCCTGTCCCTGCTCGGCATCGACGCACCCGAACATCTCTGAGGAAGCCAACAAGAGTCATGAGCCGTTCCGCACACCCCGCCGGGCCCCGTCACGCCGATGTCCTGCCCGAGGGCCACTTCTCCGGCCCGCCCGCCGACCTCAACGCCCTCGACCCCAAGGTGTGGGCCCAGACCGTCCGGCGGGACGAGCACGGGGTTGTCACCGTGGGGGGCGTTGACGTGCAGACCCTCGCGGAGCAGCACGGCACGCCCGCCTACGTCCTCGACGAGGCCGACTTCCGGGCCCGGGCCCGCGCCTGGCGTACCGCCTTCGGTGCCGACGCCGACGTCTTCTACGCGGGCAAGGCCTTCCTCTCCCGTGCCGTCGTGCGGTGGCTGTACGAGGAGGGGCTCAACCTCGACGTGTGCTCCGGTGGGGAGCTTGCGACAGCGCTGTCCGGTGGGATGCCCGCCGAGCGGATCGCCTTCCACGGGAACAACAAGTCCAAGGACGAGATCCGGCGCGCCACCGAGGCCGGGGTGGGGCGGATCGTCCTCGACTCCTTCCAGGAGATCGTCCGCGTCGCCCACATCGCGCGGGAGCTCGGCAAGCGGCAGCGCGTGCAGATCCGTATCACCGTCGGCGTCGAGGCGCACACCCACGAGTTCATCGCCACCGCCCACGAGGACCAGAAGTTCGGCATCCCGCTGGCCGGGGGACAGGCCGCGGAGGCCGTGCGGCGGGCGCTGCAGCTCGACTCGCTGGAGCTGATCGGGATCCACTCGCACATCGGTTCGCAGATCTTCGACATGAGCGGGTTCGAGGTCGCCGCCCACCGCGTGGTCGGGTTGCTCAAGGACATCCGGGACGAGCACGGCGTGGAACTGCCCGAGATCGATCTCGGGGGCGGGCTCGGGATTGCCTATACGAGTGACGACGATCCTCGTGAGCCGCATGAGATCGCCAAGGCGCTCACCGAGATTGTCACCCGGGAGTGTGAGGGTGCCCGGCTGCGTACGCCTCGGATCTCCGTGGAGCCGGGGCGGGCCATTGTCGGGCCCACCGCCTTCACGCTCTACGAGGTCGGCACCGTCAAGCCGCTCGACGGGCTGCGTACCTACGTCTCCGTCGACGGCGGCATGTCCGACAACATCCGCACCGCGCTCTACGACGCCGAGTACAGCGTCGCGCTGGTCTCCCGCACCTCCGACGCCGAGCCGATGCTGGCGCGGGTCGTCGGCAAGCATTGCGAGAGCGGGGACATCGTGGTCAAGGACGCGTTCCTGCCGGCCGACCTGGCGCCGGGTGACCTGATCGCCGTACCGGCGACCGGGGCCTACTGCCGGTCCATGGCCAGCAACTACAACCATGTGCTCCGGCCGCCCGTCGTCGCCGTGCGCGACGGCGAGTCCCGGGTGATCGTCCGGCGGGAGACGGAGGAGGATCTGCTGCGTCTCGACGTCGGATAAAGCACGGACATGAGGGGCGGGAGATCTTCCGGTTCCCGCCTGCCAACATAATGAAATAGTCGTCTCACGATCCGGACCAGAGATAGAAACTCCGGTCCGGTGAGTGAGACTGGTCCAACCGTAGAAGGTAAAGGAAACGAGGTCGGATGATGCGTACGCGTCCGCTGAAGGTGGCGCTGCTGGGCTGTGGAGTGGTCGGCTCAGAGGTGGCGCGCATCATGACGACGCACGCGGACGACCTCGCCGCCCGCATCGGTGCCCCCGTCGAACTCGCCGGTGTCGCCGTGCGGCGGCCCGACAAGGTGCGTGAGGGCATCGCGCGCGAGCTGATCACCACCGACGCCACCGCGCTGGTCAAACGCGGCGACATCGACGTGGTCGTCGAGGTCATCGGCGGTATCGAGCCCGCCCGTTCGCTGATCACCACCGCCTTCGAGCACGGCGCCTCGGTCGTCTCCGCCAACAAGGCGCTGCTCGCCCAGGACGGCGCCGATCTGCACGCCGCCGCCGAGGCCCACGGCAAGGACCTCTACTACGAGGCCGCCGTGGCCGGTGCCATCCCGCTGATCCGCCCGCTGCGCGAGTCCCTCGCCGGCGACAAGGTCAACCGGGTGCTCGGCATCGTCAACGGCACCACCAACTTCATCCTCGACAAGATGGACACCACGGGGGCCGGCTACCAGGAGGCCCTCGACGAGGCCACCGCCCTCGGGTACGCCGAGGCCGACCCCACCGCCGACGTGGAGGGCTTCGACGCCGCCGCCAAGGCCGCCATCCTCGCCGGGATCGCCTTCCACACGCGCGTGCGCCTCGACGACGTCTACCGCGAGGGCATGACCGAGGTCACCGCCGCCGACTTCGCCTCCGCCAAGGAGATGGGCTGCACCATCAAGCTGCTCGCCATCTGCGAGCGGGCCGAGGACGGCCAGTCGGTCACCGCGCGCGTGCACCCCGCGATGATCCCGCTCACGCACCCGCTCGCCTCCGTGCGCGGCGCGTACAACGCCGTCTTCGTCGAGTCCGACGCCTCCGGCCAGCTGATGTTCTACGGCCCCGGCGCGGGCGGCGCCCCGACCGCCTCCGCCGTCCTCGGTGACCTGGTCGCCGTCTGCCGCAACCGGCTCAGCGGCACCACCGGACCCGGCGAGTCCGCGTACGCCGCCCTGCCCGTCTCCGGCATGGGCGACGTCGTCACGCGCTACCACATCAGCCTCGACGTCGCCGACAAACCGGGCGTACTGGCCCAGGTGGCGACCGTCTTCGCCGATCACGATGTCTCGATCGATACGGTTCGGCAGCAGGGCAAGGACGGCGAGGCGTCCCTCGTCGTCGTGACTCACCGTGCGTCCGACGCGGCCCTCGGCGGCACCGTCGAGGCGTTGCGCAAGCTCGACACCGTGCGTGGTGTCGCCAGCATCATGCGGGTTGAAGGAGAGTAACCAGCAATGACCCACCAGTGGCGCGGAATCATCGAGGAGTACCGGGACCGGCTGCCGGTATCCGACACCACGCAGGTCGTGACGCTCCGCGAGGGCGGCACGCCGCTCGTGCCCGCGCAGGTGCTCTCCGAGCGCACCGGTTGCGAGGTCCATCTGAAGGTGGAGGGTGCCAACCCCACCGGCTCCTTCAAGGACCGCGGCATGACCATGGCCATCACCAGGGCCAAGGAGGAGGGCGCCAAGGCGGTCATCTGCGCCTCCACCGGCAACACCTCGGCCTCCGCCGCCGCTTACGCCGTACGCGCGGGAATGGTTTCGGCCGTTCTTGTCCCGCAGGGGAAGATCGCGCTCGGCAAGATGGGCCAGGCGCTGGTGCACGGTGCGAAGATCCTCCAGGTCGACGGAAACTTCGACGACTGCCTCACGCTCGCCCGTGAACTGAGCGACAACTACCCCGTGGCGCTGGTCAATTCGGTCAATCCGGTGCGTATCGAGGGTCAGAAGACCGCCTCGTTCGAGATCGTGGACATGCTCGGCGACGCCCCCGACATCCACGTCCTGCCGGTCGGCAACGCGGGCAACATCACCGCGTACTGGAAGGGTTACAAGGAGTACGCCGCCGACGGTGTCTCAAAGCGGACCCCGCGCATGTGGGGGTTCCAGGCCTCCGGCTCCGCGCCCATCGTGCGCGGTGAGGTCGTCAAGGACCCGTCGACGATCGCCACCGCGATCCGGATCGGCAACCCCGCCTCCTGGCAGTACGCGCTCGCGGCCCGGGACGAGTCCGGCGGCCTCATCGAGGAGGTGACGGACCGTGAGATCCTGCGCGCCTACCGGCTGTTGGCCTCCCAGGAGGGTGTCTTCGTGGAGCCCGCCTCCGCCGCCTCCGTGGCCGGTCTGCTCAAGGCCGCCGAGCAGGGCAAGGTCGACCCGGGCCAGACGATCGTGTGCACCGTCACCGGCAACGGTCTGAAGGACCCCGACTGGGCCGTCGCGGGCGCCCCGCAGCCCGTCACCGTGCCCGTCGACGCGGCCACCGCGGCCGAGCGCCTCGGCCTGGTCTGAGCGCCCGGAAGAGCACTCCGACCGCTTCAAACGGCACGAGGGTGCACAGGGGGCTTACGACACGCATCGTGCGCCTCCTGTGCGCCCTATGTCGCCACAGAACCTTCCTTCGATAGGCTGTACTGAACCCGCCCGCCGCATATGCCCGAGCATTCGGTGGGCCGCCGCGCCGTCTCCACGGCCCGAGGGTCATCCCGTACGTATCGAATGTCTTCGACAATCACGCAGCTCAAGGAGAGTCATCGAGCGATGGCCGGTCCAGCGTTCCGCGCCGCCGCCGTCCGGGTGCGCGTCCCCGCCACCAGCGCCAACCTCGGCCCGGGCTTCGACGCCCTCGGCCTGTCGCTGGGGCTGTACGACGACGTGGTCGTCCGGGTGGCCGACTCCGGGCTGCACATCGACATCGCGGGTGAGGGCAGCGAGACGCTGCCGCGTGACGAGAGCCACCTGCTCGTCCGCTCTCTGCGCACCGCCTTCGACCTGCTCGGCGGACAGCCGCGCGGCCTGGAGATCGTCTGCGCCAACCGCATCCCGCACGGCCGTGGCCTGGGCTCCTCCTCCGCCGCCATCTGCGCCGGAATCGTCGCGGCGCGGGCGGTGACCATAGGCGGTGAATCCCGCCTCGACGACGCCGCGCTGCTGGAGCTGGCCACCGAGATCGAGGGCCACCCCGACAATGTCGCGGCCTGTCTGCTCGGCGGTTTCACGCTCTCCTGGATGGAGGCCGGCGCCGCCCGCGCGATCAGGATGGATCCCGCCGATTCCATCGTTCCGGTGGTTTTCGTGCCCGGGAAGCCGGTCCTCACCGAGACCGCGCGCGGCCTTCTCCCGCGCACCGTGCCGCATGTCGACGCCGCCGCCAACGCGGGCCGTGCCGCCCTGCTCGTCGAGGCCCTGACCAGGCGCCCCGAGCTGCTGCTGCCCGCCACCGAGGACCGTCTTCACCAGGAGTACCGCGCCCCGGCCATGCCGGAGAGCGCCGCACTGGTGGAGCGACTGCGTGCCGACGGGATTCCCGCGGTGATCTCCGGAGCAGGACCCACCGTGCTGGCGCTGGCCGACGAGGACAGCGCCGACAAGGTGGCCGATTCGGCAGGTGAGGGCTGGGCCGCGAACCGGCTCCAGCTCGACGCCCGGGGAGCGAGCGTGCTGCCGCTTGCTCCCTGACACACGGTTGCCGGATTGAGAGAGGGGGAATGTTTGTTGGATCCGGTAGTGTTAACCTCAAGTCTGCACCCGACCCCACCATGGCGAGGTGCTTTGTGTCCCCGTCCGGGACAGACATTCTTCCGGGAGCCTCCCAAGCCGCACTGTGTTCCGTACGTCGTATGCGGGCAGTACCTCGTACACGAGCATTGAGCGACTTGCCGGGCACGCTCCGGAACCGGTGCGACCAGGCCACCTGACATTGACACTCGGTGTCACGGCTTGGGCAAGCGCCAATCATCGATATTTCTTCCGCCGCACAGGGCGGACCACCGCCCCGGCCGGTCCACGACAAGGACCACAGCCGGACAGCACAACCGGTCGCCGAGCCAGACAGGCCGACGTCCGCTCCAGGGAAGGACCCTTCGTGAGCGACACCACCGATCTGATGGGCGCACGTGTCGAGGAGACCGCTGCCGCGCCCGCCACGGACGCCTCCGCGCCTGCCGCCGGTGCCGGCTCCCGGCGGCGCCGCGGTACCGGCCTTGAGGGCATGGTGCTGGCCGAGCTTCAGCAGGTCGCATCCGGCCTCGGCATCAGGGGCACGGCGCGCATGCGCAAGAGCCAGCTGATCGAGGTCATCAAGGAGGCGCAGGCGGCGGGAGGTGCCGCGGCTCCCAAGGCGGAGGCCGCCGCCGAGACCAAGCCGAAGCGCCGGGCCACCTCCAAGGCCCGCACCGGCGAGGACGCGCCCGCCAAGAAGGCGGAGAAGGCCGAGGCGCCCGCCGAGAAGGCCGTGGCGCAGCAGCAGATCGAGATCCCCGGCCAGCCGGCCGCCCGTGCGAGCGAGACCGAGCGCGCCGCGGACGAGGCCCCGGCCGAGCGCCGTCGCCGCCGTGCCACCGCCGAGGCGGGCGCGCCCGCGGCCGCCGCGGCCGACACGATCGTGGCCGAGGCCAAGACCGAGACGAAGACCGAGGCGCCCGTGCAGCAGCAGGGCGAGGCCAAGGGCGACGCCGGTGACGGCGAGGGCCGCCGCCGTGACCGCCGTGAGCGCGGCCGGGACCGTGACCGCGGTGACCGTGGTGACCGCGGCGACCGTCGCAAGGGCGACGACCAGCAGGGCGGCCAGCGCGGCCAGCAGCAGAACCAGCAGCAGGGCGGCGGCAGCCGTCAGGACCGCGGTCAGCAGCAGGACGACGACGACTTCGAGGGCGGCCGCCGTGGCCGTCGCGGCCGCTACCGCGACCGCCGGGGCCGTCGTGGCCGCGACGACGTGCAGGAGCCGCAGATCGCCGAGGACGACGTCCTGATCCCGGTCGCGGGCATCCTGGACATCCTCGACAACTACGCCTTCATCCGGACCTCCGGCTACCTGCCGGGCCCGAACGACGTGTACGTCTCCCTCGCCCAGGTCCGCAAGAACGGCCTGCGCAAGGGCGACCACATCACCGGCGCGGTCCGTCAGCCCAAGGAAGGCGAGCGGCGCGAGAAGTTCAACGCGCTGGTGCGCCTGGACTCCGTCAACGGCATGGCGCCCGAACACGGCCGCGGCCGCCCGGAGTTCAACAAGCTCACCCCGCTCTACCCGCAGGACCGCCTCCGTCTGGAGACGGACCCGGGCGTGCTCACCACCCGCATCATCGACCTGGTCTCGCCGATCGGTAAGGGCCAGCGCGGTCTGATCGTGGCCCCGCCGAAGACCGGCAAGACCATGATCATGCAGGCGATCGCCAACGCGATCACGCACAACAACCCCGAGTGCCACCTGATGGTCGTCCTGGTCGACGAGCGTCCGGAAGAGGTCACCGACATGCAGCGGTCGGTCAAGGGCGAGGTCATCTCCTCGACCTTCGACCGCCCGGCCGAGGACCACACCACGGTCGCCGAGCTCGCCATCGAGCGCGCCAAGCGTCTGGTGGAGCTGGGCCACGACGTGGTCGTGCTGCTCGACTCGATCACGCGTCTGGGCCGTGCGTACAACCTCGCCGCCCCGGCCTCCGGCCGCATCCTGTCCGGTGGTGTCGACTCGACCGCCCTGTACCCGCCGAAGCGCTTCTTCGGTGCGGCCCGCAACATCGAGGACGGCGGTTCGCTGACCATCCTCGCCACCGCCCTGGTGGACACCGGGTCCCGCATGGACGAGGTGATCTTCGAGGAGTTCAAGGGCACCGGCAACATGGAGCTCAAGCTCGACCGGAAGCTCGCCGACAAGCGCATCTTCCCGGCGGTGGACGTGGACGCGTCCGGCACCCGCAAGGAAGAGATCCTGCTCGGCAACGAGGAGCTGGCCGTCGTCTGGAAGCTGCGCCGGGTGCTGCACGCGCTCGACCAGCAGCAGGCGATCGAGCTGCTGCTCGACAAGATGAAGCAGACGAAGTCGAACGTCGAGTTCCTGATGCAGATCCAGAAGACGACGCCGACGCCCGGAAACGGCGACTGAGCGAAGTCGTGGACGCAGGGCCGCCCTTGTTCCAAGGGCGGCCCTCCGTCGTTGTCGGACCCACGGGGTACGATCACGGCTCTTCGAACTCGTGATCCCGAGGGGGGACATTCGTGGGTACTGCCATGTCCGGGGGCGGGCGCCACAGACGTCGGATACGGATCGCCCTGCCCGTCGCCGCAGCGGGCGTCGCGGCCGCTGTCGCCGCCGCGGTGCTGACCTCGTCGGCCGGCGCCGCCTCGGCGCAGCCGAACCCGCCGTCGATGGAGCGCGCGGGCGCGCCCTCGCTCGCGGAGCTGGAGAAGCGCGTCCTGGGCGCCGCCGCCCATGAGGACACGCTCGCCGCCGCGTCGTCCGACAAGTCGTCGCTGAGCAGCTCCTCCAAGGTCGACGCCAAGATCATCGGCGGCACCGCCACGACCATCGCCAACGCGCCCTGGATGGCGCAGCTCTGGTACCAGGACGAGACGAACGGCGTCTACTTCTTCTGCGGCGGCGCGGTCGTCGCCCCGACGAAGATCCTCACCGCCGCGCACTGCGTCAAGGGCTACAACTGGGCCGCGAACGGCGCGGTCGTCACCGGGGCCACCCAGCTGCCCGACGACGACCTCAACGGCGGCACCGCCACCGGCGTCCTGCGCCAGTGGAGCCACCCGTCCTACAGCGCGCGGACGATCGACAACGACATCGCGGTCATCACCCTGAACAACCCGGTCAAGGCGACCCCGATCCGGATGACGACGTCCACCGAGACCGCCGCCTACGCGGCCGGCACCAGCGCCAAGGTCTACGGCTGGGGCCGCACCACCTCCGCCAACGAGGAGATCTCCCCGACGCTGAAGACGGCGACCCTGCCGATCCAGTCCGACACCACGTGCACGGGCTTCTACGGCGCCGACTTCGTCAAGGGGCACATGGTCTGCGCGGGCAAGCCCGCCACCGGCAGCGACAGCGGCACCACCTCCGCCTGCAACGGCGACTCCGGCGGCCCGCTGGTCGTCAACAACCGCATCGTGGGCGTGGTCTCCTGGGGCGTCACGAACTGTGTCGCCAAGGGCGCCTACAGCGTCTTCACGAAGGTCAGGACGTACGTCGGCGCGACCTACCCGCGCATCGACGACACCAACCTGAGCTTCGACGACAAGGCCGACCTGTGGGTGCGCAACGCCTCCACCAAGACCGGCTACGAGAAGGACTCCAAGGGCACCTCCTTCGGCGCCCGGCAGTCCTGGGGCTACTGGCCCCACAACCTCATCCTGCAGAGCGACCTCAACCGTGACGGCTTCCAGGACCTGATCGTCCGGCGCAGCTCCGACGGCGACGTCTTCTGGAAGCACTGGGTGCCCGCCAGCGGCTCCTGGGCCACCACGAAGGTCGCCGACAACTGGAAGACCCGCACCCGCATCGTCGCCCCCGGTGACCTCACCGGCGACTACCTGCCCGACCTGGTGTCCGTGGACTCAGCGGGCAAGGCCTGGCTGTACCCGGGCAAGGGCAACGGCACCTTCTCCTCCCGGGTCCAGATCGGCACCGGCTCGGGCTGGAACCAGTACAACGCCGTTGTCGGGCACGGGGACTTCAACGGTGACGGCAAGGCCGACCTGATCGCCCGCACGGGCAGCAACGGCTACGTCTACCTCTACAAGGGCACCGGCAAGGCCTCCGCGCCGTTCTCCGCCCGCGTGAAGGTGCGCACCTGGAGCTCGTCGTCGTACAACAAGCTCGCCACCGTCGGCGACGTCACCGGTGACGGCAAGGCCGACCTGCTGGCCCGCACCCCCGGCGGCACGCTCTACCTGTACAAGGGCACCGGCAAGGCCACCAGCGAGATCTTTGCCACAAGGATCTCGGTCGGCACCGATTTCAAGCAGTACGACATCTTCGCCTGAAATCGCTGGTGATCCGGCGTCCGAGCGGACGATTCCGGTACGCGCTGTGGCCACTCATTCACAGGGTGGTCACAGCGCGCTGTGCAACCCTTTGCCGAGTTTCGCCGTCTGACCAGGCGGAGTGACGATGGTGCGTAAGGGATTTTTCCACCGCGCCTGACCCTGAAAGCAGGGGGTATCCGACCGGACGAGAACCGAGGAGCGCATGTCCGCCGACAGCACGCCGGAGTCCGGCATACCCGAGGGCACCGGCACCAACAGCCCGCGCCGCCGCGCCAAGGGCCACCGCCGCAAGCCCCGTGAGAAGCACGGCAAGGGCCTGCGGATCGCGGCGTGGACCGCCGCGGGCATCGTGGTCCTCGCCGGTACCGGCGCGGGTTTCCTGTACTTCAAGCTCAACGGCAACATCGACAGCGTCGACATCGACCAGGCCCTCGGCACCGACCGCCCGACGAAGGTCGACAACGGCTCGGAGAACATCCTCGTTCTCGGCTCCGACACCCGCTCCGGCAGCAACAAGAAGCTCGGCGGCGGCACCGACGACGGCAGCGCCCGCTCCGACACCGCGATGATCGTGCACGTCTACAAGGGCCACAAGAAGGCCAGCGTGGTCTCCATCCCGCGCGACACCCTGATCGACCGCCCCGAGTGCACCGACACCGACGGCAACACGCACGCCGCCGCGAGCGGCGTGATGTTCAACTCCGCCTACTCCACCGGCGGGGCGGCCTGCGCGGTGAAGACCGTCGAGTCGATCACCGATCTGCGCATGGACCACTACCTGGAGGTCGACTTCCAGGGCTTCCAGAAGCTGGTCGACGACCTCGGCGGCGTCGAGATCACCACCACCGAGGACATCAACGACCCCGACAGCCATCTGAACCTCAAGGCCGGCACCCACAAGCTCGACGGCGAGCAGGCGCTCGGCCTGGTCCGCACCCGGCACGGTGTCGGCGACGGCTCCGACCTCGGCCGCATCCAGCTCCAACAGGCCTTCATCAAGGCGCTGATCGCCCAGGTGAAGGATGTCGGCCTGTTCACCAACCCGAAGAAGCTCTACGACCTCGCCGACACCGCCACCAAGACGGTCACCACCGACTCCGACCTCGGCTCCGTCAACAAGCTGATGTCGTTCGCCAACGGTCTGCGGGGGATCAGCCCCGACAACATGACCATGATCACGATGCCGGTGCAGTACGACCCGGCGGACCTCAACCGGGTGCTGATCGAGGAGAAGAAGGCGGACCTGGTCTGGAAGGCCCTCAAGGAGGACCGGCCGATCCCGAAGAAGGCCACCGAGGGAACCGCCACCGGCCAGGCCAAGGACGTCGTCAGCGGCGACTGACCACCCGGGGGAATACCTCGCCCCCACCCCCCGTTTTGGGGGATGGCCCCAGTCCTGGCAGACTGGTACGTCGGCCCCGGTTCACGCCCCCGCATCCCGCGTCGGCGACCCGGTGCCCTCCCGAAACTAGGAGACACCTTGAAGCGCGACATCCACCCCGAGTACGTCGAGACGCAGGTCAGCTGCACCTGTGGCGCGTCGTTCACCACCCGTAGCACGATCTCCAGCGGCACCATCCGCGCCGAGGTCTGCTCCGAGTGCCACCCGTTCTACACGGGCAAGCAGAAGATCCTCGACACCGGTGGCCGTGTGGCCCGCTTCGAGGCCCGCTTCGGCAAGGCTGCCGGCTCCAAGAAGTAGCGAGCCCCATTTCGCCGGTCCACGGCCGCACCCCCGCCCGGGTGTGTCCGGGACCGGCGTTTTTGGTCGCCCGCCACTTCCCTTTCCGTACGCATTCAGGAGCCCCAAGATGTTCGAGGCCGTCGAGGAACTCGTCGCCGAGCACGCCGATCTGGAGAAGCGGCTCGCCGACCCGTCGGTCTTCGCCGACCAGGCGAACGCGCGCAAGCTCAACAAGCGCTATGCCGAGCTCACCCCGATCGTCGCCACCTACCGTTCCTGGAAGCAGACGGGCGACGACATCGAGACCGCGCGTGAACTGGCCGCCGACGACCCGGACTTCGCCGCCGAGGTCAAGGAGCTGGACAAGCAGCGCGAGGAGCTGACCGAGAAGCTGCGCCTGCTGCTCGTCCCGCGCGACCCCAGCGACGACAAGGACGTCATCCTGGAGATCAAGGCGGGCGCCGGCGGCGACGAGTCCGCGCTCTTCGCGGGCGACCTGCTGCGCATGTACCTGCGCTACGCCGAGCGCGTCGGCTGGAAGACCGAGATCATCGACGCCACCGAGTCCGAGCTGGGCGGCTACAAGGACGTCCAGGTCGCCGTGAAGTCCCGCGGCGCCACCGAGCCCGGACAGGGCGTGTGGGCCCGGCTGAAGTACGAGGGCGGCGTGCACCGCGTGCAGCGCGTCCCGGCCACCGAGTCCCAGGGCCGTATCCACACCTCCGCCGCCGGTGTGCTGGTCACCCCGGAGGCCGAGGAGGTCGACGTGGAGATCAACCCCAACGACCTCCGGATCGACGTCTACCGCTCCTCCGGCCCCGGCGGGCAGTCCGTCAACACCACGGACTCCGCCGTGCGCATCACGCACATCCCCACCGGAGTGGTCGCCTCCTGCCAGAACGAGAAGAGCCAGCTGCAGAACAAGGAGCAGGCACTGCGTATCCTGCGCTCCAGGCTGCTCGCCATGGCGCAGGAGGAGGCGGAGCGGGAAGCCGCCGACGCCCGCCGCAGCCAGGTCCGTACCGTCGACCGCTCCGAGAAGATCCGTACGTACAACTTCCCGGAGAATCGCATCTCGGACCACCGCGTCGGATTCAAGGCGTACAACCTGGACCAGGTCCTGGACGGCGACCTCGACGCGGTGATCCAGGCCTGCGTCGACGCGGACTCGGCCGCCAAGCTCGCGGCCGCGTAAAGGCACGGAGACGGAAGTAACCGGAGGACGAGCGTGCAGCAAGATTTTGGGGGGCGGCCCCCAAACCCCCGCAGCGTGCTGCTCGCGGAGGTGGCACAGGCCACCCAGCGGCTGGCCGACGCCGGCGTGCCCTCGCCGCGCAACGACGCGGAGGAACTCGCCGCGTTCGTGCACGGCGTGAAGCGGGGCCAGCTGCACACCGTGAAGGACTCCGACTTCGACGCCCGGTACTGGGAGGTCGTCGCCCGGCGCGAGCAGCGCGAGCCGCTGCAGCACATCACCGGCCGCGCCTTCTTCCGGTACCTGGAGCTCCAGGTCGGCCCCGGCGTCTTCGTGCCCCGCCCGGAGACCGAGTCGGTCGTCGGCTGGGCCATAGACGCCGTGCGCGCGATGGACGTCGTCGAGCCGCTCATCGTCGACCTGTGCACCGGCTCCGGAGCCATCGCGCTCGCCCTCGCCCAGGAGGTGCCGCGCTCCCGCGTGCACGCCGTGGAGCTGAGTGAGGACGCGCTGCGCTGGACCCGCAAGAACATGGAGGGGTCCAGGGTCGACCTCCGCCAGGGTGACGCCCTGACCGCCTTCCCGGACCTCGACGGCCAGGTCGACCTGGTCATCTCCAACCCGCCCTACATCCCGCTCACCGAGTGGGAGTACGTGGCGCCCGAGGCCCGCGACTACGATCCCGAACTCGCCCTGTTCTCCGGCGAGGACGGTCTCGATCTCATCCGCGGCCTGGAGCGCACCGCGCACCGGCTGCTGCGCCCCGGCGGGGTCGTGGTCGTCGAGCACGCGGACACCCAGGGCGGCCAGGTGCCGTGGATCTTCACCGAGGAGCGGGGCTGGGCCGACGCGGCCGACCACCCGGACCTCAACAACCGCCCCCGGTTCGCCACGGCCCGCAAGGCCCTGCCGTGAGCACCCCCCAGACCTTTCCGATGCACGTGTACGAGGAGGCCCGCTAGACATGGCTCGGCGATACGACACCAACGACGCGACCGACCGCGCGACCGGTCTGCGCGAGGCCGCGTCCGCCGTCCGCCGGGGCGAGCTCGTGGTGCTTCCGACGGACACCGTGTACGGCATCGGCGCCGACGCCTTCTCCAAGGAGGCCGTGGGCGACCTGCTGGAGGCCAAGGGCCGCGGCCGCTCCATGCCCACGCCCGTGCTCATCGGCTCCCCGAACACCCTGCACGGTCTGGTCACCGACTTCTCCGAGCTGGCCTGGGAACTCGTCGACGCCTTCTGGCCGGGCGCGCTGACCCTGGTCGCCCGGCACCAGCCGTCCCTCCAGTGGGACCTCGGCGACACCCGCGGCACCGTCGCCGTGCGGATGCCGCTGCACCCGGTGGCCATCGAACTGCTCACCGACTTCGGCCCGATGGCGGTCTCCTCGGCGAACCTGACCGGCCACCCGGCGCCGGAGGACTGCGACGCGGCCCAGGCGATGCTCGGCGACTCCGTCTCCGTGTACCTGGACGGCGGCCCGACCCCGGGCAACGTGCCGTCGTCGATCGTCGACGTCACGCGTGAGATCCCGGTGCTGCTGCGGGAGGGCGCGATCTCGGCGGAGGAGCTCCGCAAGGTCGTACCCGACCTTGAGGTGGCGAATTGACAGCCCCTGACGCGGGGCGTGGCATAGGCAACGGGGAACGAGCCGCGGAGATCACGACCACCTTCGTAGGGCTCCCGCGCGACACCTTCCGGATCCTCCACGTCAGCACCGGCAATGTGTGCCGCTCGCCGATCACCGAGCGGCT
This sequence comes from Streptomyces sp. NPDC110618, assembly GCF_055657065.1. Classification (NCBI taxonomy): domain Bacteria; kingdom Bacillati; phylum Actinomycetota; class Actinomycetes; order Kitasatosporales; family Streptomycetaceae; genus Streptomyces; species Streptomyces sp. NPDC110618. The sequence goes on from NZ_JBVKBN010000014.1 coordinate 95,463, forward strand.
GACCCGGCACTTCGTCGCGCAGCGGCTCGGCATCCTCGGCGGTGCGCTGGTCGTGGAGAGCGCGGGCACCTGGGGCCACGAGGGCGCGCCCATGGAGTCCCACGCGGAGACGGTGCTGGCCGAGTTCGGCGCGGACACCTCCGGGTTCGTGGGCCGCGAACTGCTGGACGAGCACGTGATCCGCGCCGACCTGGTGCTGACCGCGACCCGGGACCACCGCGCCCAGGTCATCTCGATGGGCCACTCGGCGGGCCTGCGCACCTTCACCCTGAAGGAGTTCACCCGCCTGGTGCGGGCCATCGACCCGGCGACGCTGCCCCCGCTGGAGGACGGCATCGTCGAGCGCGCCCGTGCCCTGGTGCGCGCCGCCGCGGCCCTGCGCGGCTGGCTGCTGGCCCCCACGGCGGACGCGGACGAGGTCTACGACCCCTACGGCGCCCCGCTCACCTTCTTCCGCTCCATCGGCGACGAGATACACCAGGCCCTGGACCCGGTGGTCACCGCCCTGACCGGAGTACCGGCGCGCGCATAGCCGAGCGGGGCAGGGCCGCCGGGCCTACATTGGGTGCTACGTCACCGTCGACGCCCGGAGCCCACCATGTCGGTCACCCCTGTTCTTGAGGCCGATGTCCTGCGTCGGCAGGACCCCGAGCTGGCGGAGATCCTGCTCGGGGAACGGGAGCGGCAGGCGAGCACGCTGCAGCTGATCGCCGCCGAGAACTTCGTCTCCCCGGCCGTGCTGGCCGCGCTCGGCTCCTCCCTCGCCAACAAGTACGCCGAGGGCTACCCCGGCGCCCGGCACCACGGCGGCTGCGAGATCGTCGACGTCGCCGAGCGGATCGCCGTGGAGCGCGCCATGGCACTGTTCGGCGCCGAGCACGCCAATGTGCAGGCCCACTCCGGCTCGTCGGCGGTGCTGGCGGCCTACGCGGCCCTGCTCCGCCCCGGCGACACCGTCCTCGCCCTCGGCCTGCCCTACGGCGGCCATCTCACCCACGGTTCGCCCGCCAACTTCTCCGGCCGCTGGTTCGACTTCGTCCCCTACGGCGTCGACGCCGAGACCGGGCTCCTCGACCACGACCAGGTCCGCACCCTGGCCCGCACCCACCGGCCCAAGGCGATCGTGTGCGGGTCCATCGCCTACCCCCGCCACCTCGACTACGCCTTCTTCCGCGAGGTCGCCGACGAGGTGGGCGCCTACCTCATCGCCGACGCCGCGCACCCCATCGGCCTGGTCGCCGGGGGAGCGGCGCCCAGCCCGGTGCCGTACGCGGACATCGTGTGCGCCACCACCCACAAGGTGCTGCGCGGACCGCGCGGCGGAATGATCCTGTGCGGCGCGGAGCTGGCCGAGCGGGTGGACCGGGCCGTCTTCCCCTTCACCCAGGGCGGCGCGCAGATGCACACCATCGCCGCCAAGGCCGTCGCGTTCGGCGAGGCGGCAACACCGGCGTTCACCGCGTACGCCCATCAGGTGGTCGCGAACGCCCGCGTGCTCGCCGCCTGCCTCGCCGAGGAGGGGCTGGTCGTCACCACGGGCGGCACCGACACCCACCTGATCACCGCCGACCCGGCGCCCCTCGGCGTCGACGGCCGCACCGGCCGCGGACTGCTCGCCGCCGCCGGGATCGTCCTGGACTGCTGCGCCCTGCCGCACGGCGACGCCCGCGGGCTGCGCCTGGGCACGGCCGCGCTGACCACGCAGGGCATGGAGGAGGGGGAGATGCGGCAGGTCGCCGGCCTGATCGCACGGGTGCTGCGGGGCGAGGCCGAGGCGGGTGCGGTGCGTGAAGAAGTGCGGGAGCTGGCCGGGGGATTTCCGCCGTATCCGGGTTGACCAGGACGGTCATGGATCGTCGGTGGCGTGCTTGCGGTGGAAAACAGTCCCTCTTTACGAGCCCTCGTCGCCGAAGGACAGTGACGCGCTTCACATTTTGTACGCAGTGTGAGCGGAATCACTCATTCCATCGCCCACCTTGCCCCCTTGATCCCCTTCTTGGATAACCGCGAACACATCAGAGAGTCGCAGGCGGCAGGAGAGGCCCGGCCGGCGAAGTACCGAAATCACTGGTCGCGCACGAACTCCCGGTATACGGTTCGGGTCACCGCTGGGAATTGACCAACCCATTGCGTGTCTGTGCGACGACAGGATTCGTGCGCCATAAATGTGGGGTTCCTGCGTGCAGCGAGATCCAACGGTTTGGTGTTCCGTGAAACCCAAGGGGGAAAAATGCTTCGCAAGCCACGCCTGCGCCACCTTGTGACTGTGGCAGTTGCCATGCCCACCGCGATGATACTCGCCTCCGGTAGTGCGCAAGCCGCCGGAAACACGACCGTTGTCTATACGGCCGACGGGGGCAGCATCATGGGAGGGAAGGCGATCTTCTTCGGCAAGGCGAGCCCGGAAAGACTTCAGGCCTGCGACACGGAGAAGGACGGCCACAGCGTCATCGCCATCGTGACGTGGAACGACAACGGTCCTCGGGGCAGGGAAATCGTAGACTCCGATGGATCCTCGGATTTCTGCGACAACAAGCCCGGGAACATCTTGACGGTCAACGTACCGGAGGGGTCCGGGGTCCAGGTTACGGCGTGCCTTTACGAGTCGGGATCCAAGAAGAAGTGGGCCTGCGACACCGAGGCGGGCAAAGCGTGATCGGAAGCCTATCCGCTGGCGCTGACTCAGATCTGTCCAGCTGAAGCGCATTTTCGCCACTGAAACGAAAAAGGAAACGGATATGGCAAAGACGTTCACCCGGATTGCAGTTGCCGGCGCATCCCTCGCCCTGGTCTACGCTGGATCCACGCCGGCCTGGGCCGCGGATGCGGGAGTGCAGTGGGAAAACAAGGTGATTTCCCTTTCCGGCGGCCGAGGTGACATGGCCTTCCACGACGACGGTGACGTTTTTGAGGTCTGCGACACCAAAGCCGACGGCGCGGGTGTCACTGGCTATGTGTACGAGAGGAACCCCGTCACGCTGAATGTCAGGCTGGTCCGGTCCGTCAGCGATGGTGGAGACGCCGGCTGCGGCAAGATCAGCGACTACAACGTCGGCAGATGGCAGATTTACATGCTCCTTGAGAGCCACGCCTCCGGCGTGCCCTCCGTGAAGTCAGGGTGGTTCCACGAGTAGGCCGCAAAGGCACGGCCCTCTTCACATACGAAGCTCCGGTGGGAGCGGGTGACCTCTCAGGTCGCCCTGCCGAACCGGAGCTTCGGTGTGCCGTCAGTGTCTGCCGGGGCGCGTCATCCGTTCGTGAGCGTGCAGCACCATCGGTCGGTGGAATGAGCCGATACGTCGGTTGCCTGACCGGGTTCCCGGCGCAGGGTTTCTGGCCGCCGGCCGTGCTCACTCCGTGCTGGGCGGGCCAATAGCTGCGGGGGCTAAGGTGTGCTGCAGACAGTCCGGTGACATCTGTGGGGAAGCCCGTGCGTGAATACCTGCTGACGCTCTGCATCACGGCCGCGGTGACGTACCTGCTCACGGGGCCGGTGCGGAAGTTCGCGATCGTGGCCGGGGCGATGCCGGAGATCCGGGCGCGTGACGTGCACCGGGAGCCCACTCCGCGCCTCGGCGGTATCGCCATGTTCTTCGGCCTGTGCGCGGGTCTGCTCGTCGCCGACCACCTCACCAACCTCAGCGCTGTCTTCGAGAACTCCAACGAGCCGCGCGCCCTGCTCTCCGGGGCCGCGCTGATCTGGCTGATCGGTGTCCTGGACGACAAGTTCGAGATCGACGCCCTGCTCAAGCTGGGCGGCCAGATGATCGCCGCCGGCGTCATGGTGATGCAGGGCCTGACGATCCTGTGGCTGCCCATTCCGAAGGTCGGCACGGTCGCGCTGACCCAGTGGCAGGGCACGCTGCTGACGGTCGCCCTGGTTGTCATCACCATCAACGCGGTCAACTTCGTGGACGGCCTCGACGGCCTCGCGGCCGGCATGGTGTGCATCGCGGCGGCGGCGTTCTTCATGTACGCCTACCGCATCTGGTACTCGTACGGCATCGAGGCGGCTGCTCCGGCGACCCTCTTCTCCGCCATCCTGATGGGCATGTGCCTGGGGTTCCTGCCGCACAACATGCACCCGGCGCGGATCTTCATGGGTGACTCGGGCTCGATGCTCATCGGGCTGGTACTGGCGGCGGGCGCCATCTCGGTCACGGGGCAGGTCGACCCGGACAACCTCTTCGGTGGCTCCGAGCGGAGCACGGTGCACCAGATGGTGCCCCTGTACATCCCGCTGCTGATGCCGCTGACCATCATCGCGATCCCGGCGGCCGACCTGGTGCTGGCGATCGTCCGGCGCACCTGGCGGGGCCAGTCCCCGTTCGCGGCGGACCGGGGCCATCTCCACCACCGCCTGCTGGAGATCGGCCACTCGCACAGCCGGGCCGTGCTCATCATGTACTTCTGGTCCGCCCTGATCGCCTTCGGCGCCCTGGCCTACTCGGTCAACTCGGCGTCCATGTGGATCGTTCTGGGCGTGGTCTTCCTCAGCACCGTGGGCCTGATCCTCCTCCTGATGCCCCGCTTCCGCCCCCGCGCCCCGCGCTGGGCCCAGTCCTTCGTACCCCCGCGCTACCGCCGGCGCGGCCCGGTGGCGGAACCGGCGGCGGCGACACCGCGGACGGCATCGGAGGGGGAACGCACTCCCGTGGCGGCGGGGGTGTCGGGGGTCAACGGAGCCACGGCTCTGGGCGCCCGTTCGCGGCCGTTGAACCGGCGGAAGGTTGACACGACGCGCTCCTGACTCGTCGGGACGGGAAGTCCCTCACCGGACGGAAGGAATGCAAGAAGGAGTACGGCGACTGCTTCACCTTCGACAAGAAGGGGAAGCAGGGGACGTGCTTCCGGGTGACGAACGGCTGGGGCGTGCGCGGTGTACTCGCACACGCCCCAGCCGTGTTGTCGTCCAGCTCGCCCGCCCCCCATCGGCGGTGATCTTGATGACGGCAAGGTAAGAATCTGACTAGAGCATTGCCAAATCGTGGGGGAACGAAGCGGTGCAATATCAGACATAGGGGCGCTGATTCTGCACATACGCGCGGCATCACTCTCATGTGTGACTCCGAGCACACTTCGCAGGTAAAGACCTCATCAAATAGTTTGTGATACCGTTCACGAGAACCCCGGATAGAGCCGAAGGACCGTAGTGCGACGGTCCATCGGAGTGAGGTTCTCTCTCAGCCCGGGACTACGCTCGTCCATGACGACACCCTGCCCCCTGTGAAAGCGGAGTTGCCGCCATGCCGTCCAATGACGCCCGGAACCTCTTGCAGTGCGCTGTGCCCACAGCCGCTGCCGGCGCGATTGCCGTCGCCGTCAGCGCTGCGGTCGCCGGCGGCAAGGGTGCGCTCGGTGCGGCGGTCGGCACACTGCTCGCGATTCTGTTCATGGGAATCGGTCTGTACGTACTGCAGTGGACGGCAAAAACGCTCCCGCAGCTGTTTCAGGCCATGGGGCTGATGCTTTACGTCGCCCAGCTTCTGCTTCTCCTGATCTTCGTCGCCCTCTTCAAGGACACCTCTCTCTTCAATGCGAAGGCGTTCGCTGTCGCGCTCGTCGTCGCAACCGTCGTGTGGATGGCCGCGCAGGCTCGCGCGCATATGAAGGCCAAGATCTTCTACATCGACCCGGACTCCGCGAAGAGTGAGAAGACCGAGAAGACAGGGCCGTCGTCGTGAGAGGTAGGGCCGGGATAAAGGCCGGGGGGAACTCCTGCTATCGTCCGGTGCCAACTGCGGCATCGCGGGCGCGGGCATCCGAGCTGACGCCTGCTCGATCGCGAGGCTTGATGCCCCAGAGCCGCCCTCACATCCGTAACACCAGTCCGGTGCCGACCCGCGGCTGCGCGCCGCGCCGACACAACGAGGTTGCCGTACCCATGCGTCACGCCGAAGGAGCCCGCGGTGAGTGCTGACCAGACCCAGCTCGCCTTTGACTGGAGCTGTCGGATCATGTCCGACAACGGGTGTGGTTTTCCGGCTCCGGGCCTGCACTCGTTCCTGTTCGAGCCGATTGCCACGGTAGGCGGGTTCGAGTTCAACAAGGTGATGCTGCTCGCGCTCATCACCACCCTGCTCGTCACCACCTTCTTCTGGGCCGCGTTCGGCAAGGCCAAGGTCGTCCCGGGCAAGCTGCAGATGGTCGGCGAGGCCGGTTACGACTTCGTACGCCGCGGCATCGTCTACGAGACCCTCGGCAAGAAGGAGGGCGAGAAGTACGTCCCTCTGATGGTCTCGCTGTTCTTCTTCATCTGGATCATGAACATCTGGTCCGTGATCCCGCTGGCCCAGTTCCCGGTGTCGTCGATCATCGCCTATCCGATCGTGCTGGCGGCCGTCGTCTACATCGTGTGGATGTCGCTGACCTTCAAGAAGCACGGATTCGTCGGCGGTTTCAAGAACCTCACCGGCTACGACAAGTCGCTCGGCGCCGTTCTGCCGCTCGTCGTCGTCATCGAGTTCTTCTCCAACGTCCTGGTCCGCCCGTTCACGCACGCGGTGCGACTGTTCGCGAACATGTTCGCCGGTCACCTGATGCTGGTCATGTTCACCGTCGCCTCCTGGTACCTGCTGAACAGCTGGATGATCCCGGCGGCCGGCGTCTCCTTCGTGATGACCATCATCATGATCCTCTTCGAGCTTTTCGTGCAGGCGGTCCAGGCGTACGTCTTCGTGCTCCTTGCCTGCTCGTACATTCAGGGCGCTCTCGCCGAGCACCACTGAGCCCCGCCCCAATAACCCCCTGATCGTCCGGTGACCAACCCCCACCGGTCCGTAAAGAGAAGGAAGAATCAGCATGGCTGCCACTGAGACCCTCGCTGCCGTCACCGGTTCGCTCGGCTCCATCGGCTACGGCCTCGCCGCCATCGGCCCCGGCGTCGGCGTCGGCATCATCTTCGGTAACGGCACCCAGGCCCTGGCCCGCCAGCCCGAGGCCGCCGGTCTCATCCGTGCCAACCAGATCCTGGGCTTCGCCTTCTGTGAGGCGCTCGCCCTCATCGGCATCGTTATGCCGTTCGTGTTCGGTAAGTGATCACCCCTTACTGACACGCATCGACGAAAGGCACTGATGTGATCGCCAACCTGGTACAGCTGGCGTCCGAGGGCGAGGAGCAGAGCCCGCTCGTCCCGCCGGGCCCTGAGCTGCTCGTCGGCACCATCGCCTTCGCCATCGTGTTCTTCTTCTTCTGGAAGAAGCTGCTTCCGAACATCAACAAGGTTCTGGAGGAGCGCCGAGCGGCGATCGAAGGCGGTATCGAAGAGGCCGAGGCCATGAAGGTCGAGGCCCAGAGCGTCCTTGAGCAGTACAAGGCACAGCTCGCCGAGGCCCGGCACGAGGCCGCGCGTCTGCGCCAGGAGGCGCAGGAGCAGGGTGCCGCGCTCATCGCCGAGATGCGTGCGGAAGGCCAGCGGCAGCGCGAGGAGATCGTCGCCGCCGGTCACGCCCAGATCGAGGCCGACCGCAAGGCCGCGTCCTCCGCGCTGCGGCAGGACGTCGGCAAGCTCGCCACCGAGCTGGCCGGCAAGCTCGTGGGTGAGTCCCTGGAGGACCACGCCCGTCAGAGCCGGGTCATCGACCGCTTCCTCGACGAGCTTGAGGAGAAGGCCGAGGCCACGCGATGAACGGAGCGAGCCGCGAGGCCCTGGCAGCCGCACGTGAGCGTCTCGACGCGCTGACGGACTCCACGTCCGTGGACGCGGCGCGGCTCGCCGACGAGCTGGCGGCCGTCACCGCGCTGCTCGACCGCGAGGTGTCGCTGCGTCGGGTCCTCACCGACCCGGCGCAGGCCGGTGAGGCCAAGGCCGAGCTGGCCCAGCGCCTGCTCGGCGGCCAGGTCAGCGGTGAGACCGTCGACCTGCTGGCCGGCATGGTGCGCTCCCGCTGGTCGCAGCCGCGCGACCTGGTGGACGCGCTGGAGCAGCTGGCCGACACCGCCGACCTCACCGCCGCCCAGCGCGCGGGCAAGCTCGACAGCGTCGAGGACGAGCTGTTCCGGTTCGGCCGGATCGTCTCCGGCAGCACCGAGCTGCGGGCCGCGCTGACCGACCGTGCCGCCGGCAAGTCCGCCAAGAGCGAGCTGCTGCGCAGCCTGCTGGGCGGTCGCGCCGATGCCACCACCGAGCGTCTGGTGACGCGTCTTGTTACCGCGCCGCGTGGACGTAGCCTGGAGTCGGGACTGGAGTCCCTGTCCAAGCTCGCCGCCGAGCGCCGGGACCGGATGGTCGCCGTGGTCACCTCGGCGGTGCCGCTGAGCGACGGCCAGAAGCAGCGCCTCGGCGCCGCGCTGGCGAAGCTCTACGGGCGTCAGATGCACCTCAACCTGGACGTGGACCCCGAGGTCCTCGGCGGGATCCGGGTGCAGGTCGGGGACGAGGTCATCAACGGCTCGATCGCCGACCGCATCGAGGACGCCGGCCGCCGTCTGGCGGGCTGACCAGCAACTCAATACGCAGTACGTACTTACGGCCCAGTTGGGCCGTGCAGAGGATTCCTGGGGGTCGCCCCCAGACCCCCAAAGAAACTTCGGGCCCAACAAGGAGAGCAGGGAACCCAGATGGCGGAGCTCACGATCCGGCCGGAGGAGATCCGGGACGCACTGGAGACCTTCGTCCAGTCGTACAAGCCGGACGCGGCCTCGCGCGAGGAGGTCGGTACGGTCACCCTTGCCGGCGACGGCATCGCGAAGGTCGAGGGTCTTCCCTCGGCCATGGCCAACGAACTGCTGAAGTTCGAGGACGGCACCCTCGGCCTCGCGCTCAACCTGGAAGAGCGCGAGATCGGCGCCATCGTCCTCGGTGAGTTCAGCGGCATCGAGGAGGGACAGCCGGTGCAGCGCACCGGTGAGGTCCTCTCCGTGGCCGTCGGCGAGGGCTACCTCGGCCGCGTTGTCGACCCGCTCGGCAACCCGATCGACGGCCTCGGCGAGATCGAGACCAGCGGGCGTCGCGCCCTTGAGCTGCAGGCCCCCACGGTCATGCAGCGCAAGTCGGTGCACGAGCCGATGGAGACCGGCTACAAGGCCGTCGACGCGATGACCCCGATCGGCCGTGGTCAGCGTCAGCTGATCATCGGTGACCGCCAGACCGGCAAGACCGCCCTGGCCGTCGACACGATCATCAACCAGCGCGACAACTGGCGCTCGGGCGACCCGAACAAGCAGGTGCGCTGCATCTATGTCGCCATCGGCCAGAAGGGCTCGACCATCGCGTCGGTCCGCCGCGCGCTGGAGGAGAACGGCGCGCTGGAGTACACGACCATCGTCGCCGCCCCGGCGTCCGACCCGGCCGGCTTCAAGTACCTGGCGCCGTACACCGGTTCGGCCATCGGTCAGCACTGGATGTACGAGGGCAAGCACGTCCTCATCATCTTCGACGACCTGTCGAAGCAGGCCGACGCCTACCGCGCCGTGTCGCTGCTGCTGCGCCGCCCGCCGGGCCGTGAGGCCTACCCGGGTGACGTCTTCTACCTGCACTCCCGTCTGCTGGAGCGCTGCGCGAAGCTCTCCGACGACATGGGCGCCGGCTCGATGACCGGTCTGCCGATCGTCGAGACCAAGGCCAACGACGTCTCGGCGTTCATCCCGACCAACGTCATCTCCATCACCGACGGCCAGTGCTTCCTGGAGTCGGACCTGTTCAACGCCGGTCAGCGCCCCGCGCTGAACGTCGGTATCTCCGTCTCCCGAGTCGGTGGTTCCGCGCAGCACAAGGCGATGAAGCAGGTTTCGGGCCGTCTGCGCGTGGACCTGGCCCAGTTCCGTGAGCTGGAGGCGTTCGCCGCCTTCGGTTCCGACCTGGACGCCGCGTCGAAGGCGCAGCTGGAGCGCGGTCAGCGCATGGTCGAGCTGCTGAAGCAGGCGCAGTACCAGCCGATGTCCACCGAGGACCAGGTCGTCTCCGTGTGGGCCGGTACCACCGGCAAGATGGACGACGTGCCGGTCGCGGACATCCGCCGCTTCGAGAAGGAGCTGCTGGAGTACCTGCACCGCAAGGAGCAGGGCCTCATGACCTCCATCAAGGAGGGCGGCAAGATGTCCGACGACACGCTGACGGCCGTGGCCGACGCGATCGCGGACTTCAAGAAGCAGTTCGAGACCTCCGACGGCAAGCTGCTCGGCGAGGACACTCCGGCCGCTGCCGCCAAGTGACGTAAGGAAGGGACCTGACTCATGGGAGCCCAGCTCCGGGTCTACAAGCGTCGCATCCGATCCGTCACCGCGACCAAGAAGATCACGAAGGCGATGGAGATGATCGCCGCCTCGCGCGTCGTCAAGGCGCAGCGCAAGGTGGCGGCCTCCACGCCGTACGCGCAGGAACTGACCCGCGCGGTCACGGCGGTCGGTACCGGCTCGAACACCAAGCACCCGCTGACCACGCAGGCCGAGACGGTCACGCGGTCCGCGGTGCTGCTCCTGACGAGCGACCGTGGTCTCGCCGGTGCCTTCAACTCCAACGCCATCAAGGCGGCGGAGCTGCTGACCGAGCGCCTGGAGCGCGAGGGCAAGCAGGTCGACACGTACATCGTCGGCCGGCGTGGTCTGGCGCACTACAACTTCCGTGAGCGCAAGGTCTCGGAGTCGTGGACCGGGTTCACCGACGAGCCGACGTACGCGGATGCCAAGAAGGTCGCGGCACCGCTCATCGAGGCCATCGAGAAGGACGCGGCCGACGGCGGCGTGGACGAGCTGCACATCGTCTTCACCGAGTTCGTCTCGATGATGACGCAGACGGCGCTCGACCAGCGGCTGCTGCCGCTCAGCCTCGAAGAGGTGGCGAAGGAGGCGGCGCCGAAGGGCGAGATCCTTCCGCTGTACGACTTCGAGCCCTCGGCGGAGGACGTCCTCGACGCCCTGCTGCCGCGCTATGTGGAGAGCCGTATCTACAACGCGCTGCTCCAGTCGGCCGCCTCCAAGCACGCCGCCACGCGGCGCGCGATGAAGTCGGCCACCGACAACGCCGGAGAGCTCATTGAGACGCTCTCGCGGCTTGCCAACGCGGCCCGCCAGGCCGAAATCACCCAGGAAATCAGCGAGATCGTCGGTGGCTCCGCAGCCCTGGCCGACGCGAGCGCGGGGAGTGACAGGTAAATGACGACGACAGTTGAGACGGCCGCTGCCACGGGCCGCGTCGCCCGGGTCATCGGCCCGGTCGTCGACGTGGAGTTCCCCGTCGACGCGATGCCCGACATCTACAACGCCCTTCACGTCGAGGTGGCCGACCCGGCCAACGCCGGCGAGAAGAAGACGCTGACCCTGGAGGTCGCCCAGCACCTGGGTGACGGCCTGGTCCGCACCATCTCGATGCAGCCCACCGACGGTCTGGTCCGCCAGGCCCCGGTGACCGACACCGGCACGGGCATCACCGTCCCGGTCGGCGACTTCACCAAGGGCAAGGTGTTCAACACCCTCGGTGAGGTGCTGAACGTCGACGAGTCCTACGACGGTGAGCGCTGGTCCATCCACCGCAAGGCGCCGAACTTCGACGAGCTTGAGTCGAAGACCGAGATGTTCGAGACCGGCGTCAAGGTCATCGACCTTCTCACCCCGTACGTCAAGGGTGGAAAGATCGGTCTGTTCGGTGGCGCCGGCGTCGGCAAGACGGTGCTCATCCAGGAGATGATCTACCGCGTCGCCAACAACCACGACGGTGTGTCGGTGTTCGCCGGTGTCGGTGAGCGCACCCGTGAGGGCAACGACCTGATCGAGGAGATGTCGGACTCCGGCGTCATCGACAAGACCGCGCTGGTCTTCGGTCAGATGGACGAGCCCCCGGGCACCCGTCTGCGCGTGGCCCTGGCCGGTCTGACCATGGCGGAGTACTTCCGCGATGTGCAGAAGCAGGACGTGCTGTTCTTCATCGACAACATCTTCCGCTTCACCCAGGCCGGTTCCGAGGTGTCGACCCTGCTCGGCCGTATGCCCTCCGCGGTGGGCTACCAGCCGAACCTGGCCGACGAGATGGGTCTCCTCCAGGAGCGCATCACCTCGACCCGTGGTCACTCGATCACCTCGATGCAGGCGATCTACGTCCCCGCGGACGACCTGACCGACCCGGCCCCGGCCACCACCTTCGCCCACCTCGACGCGACGACGGTTCTGTCCCGTCCGATCTCCGAGAAGGGCATCTACCCGGCCGTGGACCCGCTGGACTCCACGTCCCGGATCCTGGACCCGCGTTACATCGCGCAGGACCACTACGACGCCGCCATGCGCGTCAAGACGATCCTGCAGAAGTACAAGGACCTCCAGGACATCATCGCGATCCTCGGTATCGACGAGCTGGGCGAGGAGGACAAGCTCGTCGTCCACCGTGCCCGTCGCGTGGAGCGCTTCCTGTCCCAGAACACCCACGTCGCCAAGCAGTTCACCGGCGTGGACGGTTCGGACGTGCCGCTGGACGAGTCGATCGCCGCGTTCAACGCGATCTGCGACGGCGAGTACGACCACTTCCCGGAGCAGGCGTTCTTCATGTGCGGTGGTCTCGAGGACCTGAAGAAGAACGCGAAGGAGCTGGGCGTCTCCTGAGCCTCGCGCTCTTGAAGAGGGGGCGGGTGCGTCCCGCCCCCTCTTTCACGCCTACTAGACTTGTAACCAACACCCGGCACAACCGCCGGGTGGTGACCCGAGGAGCCACCCTTGGCTGCTGAGCTGCACGTCGCGCTGGTCGCGGCCGACCGAGAGGTCTGGTCCGGTCAGGCCACCCTGGTCGTCGCGCGCACCACGTCCGGCGACATCGGCGTCATGCCCGGTCACCAGCCGCTGCTCGGTGTGCTGGAGTCGGGCCCGGTGACCATCCGTACGAGTGAAGGTGGGACGGTCGTCGCCGCGGTGCACGGCGGTTTCATCTCGTTCGCGGACAACAAGCTGTCGCTGCTGGCCGAGATCGCCGAGCTGTCGGACGAGATCGATATCCAGCGTGCGGAGCGGGCGCTGGAGCGCGCGAAGTCGGAGGCCGACGCCTCCGCCGAGCGTCGCGCCGACGTCCGGCTGCGTGCTGCGGCGGCCCGCTGACTCAGCGCGGTCGCGTCACGCGATGATGTCACTCAGCCGCGGCTGGGACCGGAGTGATCCGGTGCCGGCCGCGGCTGAGGCAGATATGGATGTTTTTTCCGTTCCGTTACCTGATTCGAAGGTACAGAGGAGACGAGGAGGTCGGTGTCGATGGTCCTCGCTCTGACTGTGAGCGGAATCGTCGTAGCCCTCGTGGTGCTGGGACTGTTCGTCTTCGGGCTGCGCCGCAGACTCATCCAGCGCTCCGGCGGCACCTTCGACTGTTCGCTGCGCTGGAACACCCCGGAGAAACCGGACACCAGCGGCAAGGGCTGGTCCTACGGTGTCGCCCGCTACAACGGCGACCGCATCGAGTGGTACCGGGTCTTCTCCTACGCCTATCGCCCGCGCCGCATTCTGGAGCGCGCCGCGATCGAGGTGGCCGGGCGCCGGCTTCCGGAGGGCGAGGAGGAGCTGGCGCTGCTCTCCGACCATGTGGTGCTGACCTGCCTGCACCGGGGCACGCGGCTTGAGCTCGCGATGAGCGAAGACGCGCTGACCGGATTTCTTGCGTGGCTTGAGGCAGCCCCGCCCGGTCAGCGCGTCAATGTTGCTTAGCTGATCTTGCTGTTGGTGGTTACTTCAGCCCGTTGCTGATGGCGGTCACCAGCTCACCATTGCTGGTGTCGCCGCTGAACTCCCAGAAGAAGGCACCGCCCAGGCCCTGGTTCTTGGCCCAGCTCATCTTTCCGGCGATGGTCGCCGGGGTGTCGTACGACCACCAGTTGTTGCCGCAGTAGGCGTACGCGGTGCCCGCGATGGTGCCGTTGGCGGGGCAGGTGTTCTTCAGGACCTTGTAGTCCTCGATGCCCGCCTCGTAGGTGCCGGGGGCGGCACCCGTGGCCGAGCCGCCGGGGGCGGCCTGGGTCACGCCGGTCCAGCCGCGGCCGTAGAAGCCGATGCCGAGCAGCAGCTTGCCGGCGGGCACGCCCTTGGCCTTGAGCTTGGCGATCGCGGCGGCGGAGTTGAAGCCCTCCTGCGGGATGCCGTTGTACGAGGTCAGCGGCGAGTGCGGGGCGGTGGGACCGGTCTTGTTGAACGCGCCGAAGTAGTCGTACGTCATCACGTTGTACCAGTCGAGGTACTGCGAGGCGCCGCCGTAGTCGGCCGCGTCGATCTTGCCGCCGTTGGAGCCGTCGGCCGTGATCGCGGCGGTGACCAGGTAGTCCTTGCCGAACTCGGCACGCAGCGCCTGGGCGAGGTTCTTGAACGCCGCCGGGCCGCTGGTGTCACAGGTCAGACCGCAGGCGTTCGGGTACTCCCAGTCGATGTCGATGCCGTCGAAGACGTCGGCCCAGCGCGGGTCCTCCACGACGGCCTTGCAGGACTTGGCGAACGCGGCCGCGTTCTGCGCCGCCTGGCCGAAGCCGCCGGAGTAGGTCCAGCCGCCGAAGGAGTAGAGCACCTTGATGTGCGGGTACTTGGCCTTCAGCTGGCGCAGCTGGTTGAAGTTGCCGCGCAGCGGCTGGTCCCAGGTGTCGGCCTGGCCGCTGACGGACTGGTCGGCCGTGTAGGCCTTGTCGTAGGCGGCGTAGGTGTCGTCGACGGTGCACTGACCGTTCTTGACGTTGCCGAACGCGTAGTTGATGTGAGTGATCTTGGACGCGGAGCCCGAGGTCACCAGGTTCTTGACGTGGTAGTTGCGGCCGTAGACGCCCCACTCGGTGAAGTAGCCGAGGTTGACCTTGTCACCCGGGTCCGGGTCGCCGTCGTCGTCGCCGGTGGTGCGCACCGCGACGGCGCCGCTGACCGGGCCGGTCTGGTCGGCGGTGTCGCGGGCCTGCACGGTGTAGGAGTAGTCCGTGCCGGCGGTCAGGCCGCTGTCCGTGTAGCTGGTGCCGGTGACGGTGGCCACCTTGGCGCCGTCGCGCAGGACGTCGTAGTTCTTGATGCCGTTGTCGTCGGTGGCCGCGCTCCAGGTGAGCTTCACCGAGGTGTCGGTGATGTTGGAGGCGGTCGGGGTGCCCGGCGCGGACGGTGCCGAGTCGCCGGGGACCGTGCCGCCGTCACAACTGCCGCCGTTGAGCTTGCAGTTGGACGGGGAGCCGGAGCCGCTGCCGTTGAAGCCGAAGGAGACGGAGGCGCCCGGGGCGAGCGTGCCGTTCCAGGACTTGTTCTTGGCGGTCCAGTGGTTGCCGGAGGAGCTGAAGTCGGCGTCCCAACCGGAGGTGACGGAGGTGCCGGAGGGGAAGTCCCACTCCACCTTCCAGGAGGTGATGGTGGTCGTGCCGGTGTTCTTCACCGTCCACTTGCCCTCGAAACCGGAGCCCCAGTCCTGCGTCTTGGCGTAGGTGGCGGTGGCTTCGGCCGCGGCCTGGGCGGGGCTGGCGAGACCCACCATGCCGGCGAAGGGGAGCAACAGGGTCGCGAACCCTGCCGCGGCTCTGTGTCTGAAGCGCATGCTGCGCCTCCCTGTCTGGGTAAGAGGGTGAGAGGGCGTGCTGAGCCTCCACGCCCACGGTGCCGCGAGAATAGAAAGGTCTGGACCACAGGTCAATAGGTCCAGACCAGTCCGTGACGGTGGGTGCTACAGCCCCAACTCCTGAGCCAGCACCGCCGCTTGCACCCGGCTGCGCAGCTCCAGCTTTCCCAGCAACCGGCTGACGTGCGTCTTCACCGTCGCCTCCGCCATGTCGAGCCGCCCCGCGATGTCCGCGTTGGACAAGCCCTCGCCCAGACAGGCCAGTACCTCGCGCTCACGCCGGGTGAGCGACTCCAGCACCCGGGGATCGGCCTTCGGCTCCCGGGGCTGCCCGGCCGCGAACTCGGCGATCAGACGCCGGGTGACGGCGGGCGCGATCAGCCCCTCGCCGCGTGCCACGGTCCGTACGGCGTCCAGGAGTTGGCGCGCCTCGGTGTTCTTCAGCAGGAACCCCGAAGCGCCCGCCCTGAGCGCCCCGAACACATACTCGTCGAGGTCGAACGTGGTCAGCACCAGTACGTCCGCGAGCTGTTCCTCCACCACCTGCCGCGTCGCCGACACCCCGTCAAGCCGCGGCATCTGCACGTCCATCAGCACCAGGTCGGGCCGCAGCTCCCGGGCCAGGGCCACCGCCTGCTCGCCGTCCGCCGCCTCGCCGACCACCTCGATGTCGGGCGCGCTGCGCAGGATGAGGACCAGCCCGGCACGGACGGCGGACTGGTCCTCGGCGACGAGGACGCGGATCATTCGCTCTCTCCTTGGGAGTTGTCGGTGACGGGAAGCGTGGCGCGTACGGCCCACACCTTGCCCTCGGGGCCGCTCTCGGGCGCCGCCTCGAAGCTGCCGCCGAGCAGCGCCGCCCGCTCCCGCATCCCCACCAGACCGGCTCCGGAGCCGGGGGCGCGAGGGCCGTCGCGGTCGCCGTAGGGGCTGGTCACCCGGATGTCGAGGACGCCGTCGCGCTGCGCGAGGCCGACCGTGACCCGGCCCGGGGCGGCGTGCTTGAGGGCGTTGGTGAGGGACTCCTGGACGATGCGGTAGGCGGCCAGTTCGACCGGGGCGGGCAGTTTGCCGTGCTCGGCGCTGAGACGGACGTCGAGGCCGTTGGTGCGGGCGCCCTCCACGAGCGCGGCGAGCCCGTCCAGCGTGGGCGCCGCCGCCGGTTCCAGGTCGCCGCTGCTGTCGCGCAGGATGCCGATCAGCCGGCGCATCTCGGAGAGGCCCTGGACGCTGTTCTCCCGGATGACCTCCAGCGCGTCCCGGGAGGTCTGCTCGTCGTCGAGGGAGAGCGCGGCGGTGGAGTGGATGGCGATCGCGGACAGATGGTTGGCGACCATGTCGTGCAGTTCCCTGGCCATCCGGGCGCGTTCGGCGGACACCGCCTGGGCGCGGTCCATCTCGGCGAGCAGCGCGGTCTGCTCGGCGTGCAGCCGGGCCGCCTCGGCGGCGTCGCGGTGGTTGCGCACGATCCAGCCGGTGGCCGCGGGCGTGAACGTCACGAGACCGACGACCATACCGATCAGCAGCGCCTCCGGCACCTGCCAGACCGCGATCGGCACCACCGTGCCGAGCACCGTCAGCAGGCCGGTGATCCAGGGCACCCGGCGGGCCGTGGCGGGCGGGCCGTACAGCACGGCCGCGTAGATGAGGTCGGTGAACATCACGACCGTCACCAGGTTGCCCTGGGTGAGGACGTCCCCGGTGATCGCGACGGTGCCGACGGCCAGACCGAGCCGGGGGCGGGTGCGGCGCAGCAGCTCGCACCCGGCCATCACGAACAGCGGCACCAGGACCGGCCAGCGGCCGTCCCAGACGACGACCGGGTCGTCCGCCGACCGGTTGCCGAGCCCGACGCCCCAGATGAGCAGTCCGCCGAGCAGGCCCGCGAGCGCGATCCACGCGTCGTCGCGGTGCGGGCGGGGGAGCGGTACGGCCATGACTCCATCCAACACGGCACCCGGCCCCGGTGCCTGATGCCCGGGAAGGGTCCCGCACTGCATCTTTCGATGTACCCCGGGTTCGTCAGCGACGACGACGAAAACGGCGCCCCGTGCCGGGAGCCTGGAAGGGTGACCGAGAGGAGCGAGCCGTGATCGTCGCGCTGATCATCATCTGTGAGGTCGGCTTCTGGGTACTGCTGGCCGCGGGACTGTCCTTCCGCTATCTGCTGCGGATGCCCCGCACCGGGATGGCGCTGCTGCTGTGCGAGCCGCTGCTGGAGGTCGTGCTGCTGGTCGCCACCGCCATCGACCTGAAGAACGGCGCCGAACCGAACTGGACGCACGGGCTGGCCGCGCTCTACATCGGCTACACCGTGGGCCACGGCCACCGCACCGTGAAGTGGCTGGACGGCCATGCCGCGCACCGCCTCGGCGGCGCCCCGCCGCCGGTCGGCCCGCCCCGCTACGGCATGGCCCGTGCCCGCCACGAGGGCAAGGTCTGGCTCGGCACGGTCACCGCCGCCGCGACCGCGAGCGTCCTGCTGCTCGTCGCCATGTGGTACGTCGACGACCCGAGCCGCACCGAGTCCCTGCGGAGCTGGATGTACGTGGCCTGGCGGGCGGCCGGCATCCACGGCCTGGTCGCGCTGACCTACGCGATCTGGCCGAAGAAGGCGCCGGCCGAGGAGAAGGCGTCCGGGACGTCAGCGCTCCCCGCCCGGGACCCAGAGCACGTCCCCGACCGCCTTGTTGGCCGTACGGGCAAGGATGAACAGCAGGTCCGATAGCCGGTTGAGGTAGGTCGCGGTGAGCGGGTTCATGGACTCCCCGTGCACCTCCAGCGCGGCCCACGTCGAGCGCTCGGCCCGGCGCACCACCGTGCACGCCTGGTGCAGCAGGGCCGCGCCCGGGGTGCCGCCCGGCAGGATGAAGGACCGCAGCTTCTCCAGCTGCTCGTTGAAGCGGTCGCAGTCCGCCTCCAGCTTGTCGATGTAGAACTGCTCGACCCGCAGCGGCGGGTACTCCGGGTTCTCCACGACCGGCGTGCACAGGTCGGCGCCCACGTCGAAAAGGTCGTTCTGGACGCGGGTGAGGACCGCGACGACCTCCTCGTCCAGACCGCCGAGCGCGATCGCCGTACCGATCACGGCGTTCGCCTCGTTGGCGTCCGCGTACGCGGAGATCCGCAGATCGGTCTTGGCGACCCGGCTCATGTCGCCGAGGGCGGTGGTGCCCTTGTCGCCGGTCCTGGTGTAGATACGCGTCAGATTGACCATGGGGTCAGCGTAGTAACCACCCCTCAACTACGCCGTCCGGGGCGTCCTGTGAGCCGCCCCGGTGTGATGTCCGTCAGATGAGACGTGACTCGCGTTACTAACCGATCACACAGCGCCTCACTGCCGCTAGGGTCCGGCCGAGAGGCCCCCTTTCGCTCGTATGCGCTCGCGCGGGGCCGACACCGAAATCAGCGTGTATTGGGGAGTCGCACAGTGGCACGGAAGCTTGCCGTCATCGGCGCCGGCTTGATGGGTTCCGGGATCGCCCAGGTCTCCGCACAGGCGGGCTGGGACGTCGTTCTGCGCGACGTCACCGACGCGGCCCTCACGCGGGGCACCGACGGCATCAAGTCCTCGTACGACAAGTTCGTCAGCAAGGGCAAGCTGGAGGCCGCCGACGCCGAGGCCGCCCTCGCCCGGATCACCGCCACCACCGACCTGGACGCCGCCGCCGACGCCGACATCGTCGTCGAGGCCGTCTTCGAGAAGCTGGAGGTCAAGCACGAGATCTTCCGGACGCTCGACAAGCTCGTACGCCCCGAGACGGTGCTGGCCTCCAACACCTCCGCCATCCCGATCACCAAGATCGCGGCGGCCACCGAGCACCCGGAGCGGGTCGTCGGCGTGCACTTCTTCTCGCCGGTGCCGATGATGCAGCTCGTGGAGCTGGTGCGCGGCTACAAGACCAGCGACGAAACCCTCGCCACCGCGCGCGAGTTCGCCGAGTCGGTCGGCAAGACCTGCATCGTCGTCAACCGCGACGTGGCCGGCTTCGTCACCACCCGGCTGATCTCGGCGCTCGTCGTCGAGGCCACCAAGCTCTACGAGTCGGGCGTCGCCACCGCCGAGGACATCGACCTCGCCTGCAAGCTGGGCTTCGGGCACGCCATGGGCCCGCTGGCCACGGCGGACCTCACCGGCGTCGACATCCTGCTGCACGCCACCAGCAACATCTACACCGAGTCCCAGGACGAGAAGTTCGCTCCGCCGGAGCTGATGCGCCGGATGGTTGACGCCGGTGACATCGGCCGCAAGAGCGGGCAGGGCTTCTACACGTACTGAGCCCCGAAAACCGCACACATCCCAGGAGCATCACCCGCTGGGGTGAATTCGGTATCGGTTCGCTTACAGACGGCAACCTCTGACTGCTTTGGGCCGTCAGAGGTTGCATCACCGGAACACACATCGCGGAGCACACAACGCACGCCTAGGGGAGCGCTATGCACATCAGGGGCGACCACGCCGAGCTGGTCGTCGGGGGCCGCCTCGACGTCCGCAGCGCGGCGGACGCCCGTACGGTCCTGCACTCGGCCGTCGACGACGGAGTCGGCGATCTCGTGCTGGACCTGTCCGAGCTGGAGTTCTGGGACGCCACCGGACTCGGGGTGATCATGGGGGCGCATCGGCGGGCCGGCCGCGCGGGCAGGCGCCTGGTGCTGCGCGCGGTGCCGCCGCAGATGCAGCGCCTGCTGGTGGCGACCCGGCTGCACCGGATCCTCGCCATCGAGGGCGGTATCGGCGTGGAGTCGCTGCCACGCGTGTGACCCCTCGGAGCGGGTGGGGCCAGGGCCTACGGAACGACAGGTTCCAGGGATCGGACGTTCCGGTTGCGAAGGGCATCACGCACGCAATCCTCATGAACCTGTGATGTCTCGGACGGCGCGCTACCCCGGCCTGTCGTAGATACTGTGCGAAGGTTTAGGGTTCGGTCGCCCGCTGCGTGACAACCCTTCGAGCGGGCCCGGACCAGAAGCGACAGCGCGGTGTGCACAACGGCCGGGAGGGGCTTCGGCACACGACGCTTTTGGGGGGCTTGAACCTATGGACCCGAACAACCGGGGACCCGAGGAGTACGGCCAGGAGGACGGTGCGACAGCGCCGCGCCCGCGCCCGCCCAGGGACCCCCTCACACCCGACTTCGGACAGCACGCGCCCGCAGTGGCCCGTACCGTGCAACTCGTCTCCGGCGACTTCCTGCTCACCGTCAACCCGGTGGACGGCAGCGAGATCGAGCCCTGCCCGCCCGGCGAGCGCCCGACCCGGCCCGCGAAGCTCAGCCCGGCCGCCCGCGCCGAGGCCGACCGCGCGGCCCGCCCGCAGACCCCGCCGGGACCGCCCCAGCCGGACCTGCCCCTGCTGGCCCGCCAGGACGAGCGCGAAGAGCTCGTACGCTTCCTCGCCCGCGGCCGCTCCGTACGCCTGACCGGCGCCGCCGGATCGGGCCGCACCAGCCTCCTCGACGTGGTCGCCGAGGACTGCTCGGACCTCGCCCCCGACGGCGTCGTCCGGCTCAACGGCTACCACCGCACGGTGGACGACCTGCTGCACGACCTGCTCTACGCCGTCTACGACGCACCCCTGTACCGCCCGGAACGGGACGAACTGCTCGCCTGCGTCCGTGAGATCGGCGCGGTCGTCGTCCTCGACGACGCCGAGATCGGCGGCGCCGCCCTCGACGAGCTGCTCGACGCCACCCCCGAGTGCGCCTTCCTGATCGCGGCCACGCCCGACGTGCCCGCGCCGTCCGCCGAGTCCGGGGTCGAGGAGGTCCTCCTCGGCGGCCTGGACCGCGCCGCGGGCCTGGACCTGCTGGAGCGGGCCGTCGGCCGGGAGCTGGCCGAGGACGAGGCCAACTGGGCCGGCGACCTCTGGTTCGAGTCCGAGGGACTGCCGCTGCGGTTCGTCCAGGCGGGCGCCCTGCTGCGCCAGCGCGACCAGCTGCGGGCCGGGGTCGGCGCCGTCGACGAGTACGGCGTCTTCGAGGACTCCCTGCCCGTCGACGTCGACGAGCCCTTCGACGTCGACGACAGCGTGGAGATCCCGCTGCCCGCCCTCGGCGAGGCCGCCGCGCCCGCCCCGCTGCTCGCCTCCCGGCTCAGCACCTCCGCCCGCGCCACGCTGCGCATCGCCGTCGCGCTCGGCGGCGAAGTGCCGGACCAGGCCCACCTGCCCGCCCTCGTCGACGACACCCACGCCGACGCCGCCCTGGGTGAACTGGTCGCCTGCGGTCTGGTCTCGCCGGTCGGCGCCACCTACCGGCTCGCGGCGGGCGTGCGCACCCAGCTGGTGGCCGCCGGATACGCCGAGGGCGCCGGCGAGCACGCGCTGGCCGCGGCCAAGCACTACGCCTGGTGGGCCGCACACCCCTCGGTCACCCCGGAGCGGGTCTGCGCGCAGGCGGACGCCCTGCTCGCCGCGCTCACCGCACTGGTGCCGGAGACCACCGCGCCCGTCGAGGAGGACGAGGAGACCGTTTCCGTCCTGCTCGCCCGGACCGCGGCGCCCGCCTTCGCCGGTGGACTGCACTGGAGCGCCTGGGAGCGCGCCCTGCGCGCCGGTGCCGAGGCCGCCCGGCTCGCCGGGGATGTCGCGGAACAGGCGTACTTCCACCACGAGTTGGGCGTCCTCGCGCTCTGCGGCGGCCAGTACGACCGGGCCCGCGCCGAGCTGGAGTCCTCCATCGGGCTGCGCGGCGCCCTCGCCGACAAGCGGGGCACCGTGGCGGGCCGCCGCGCCCTCGCGCTGGTCGCCGACCGCACCGGGGACACCCCGGGCGTCGGCATCCCGGCCGGGATTGGCGCCACGGCGGCGGAGGAGGTGCCGGACGCCCGGCACGAGGAGTCGCAGTCGCCGCCCGGCGGCACCCCGGCGTTCCCGCCGCTGCGGCCGGCCCCGAGCGACCCGGACCTCGTCAGCATCCACCGCACGACGGGGTCTTCTCCCAAGGCCGGCGGCGGCCTGAAGGGCCTCGCCAAGCGGAACCTCGTCGCGGCGGGCGCGGGCGCGCTCCTGGCGGCGGTGCTCGGCACCGTGGTGACGCTCGGCGCCACCTCGGACGGCGAGGCGGGCGCACCCTCCGACCAGGTGGGCGTCAACCCCTCGGCCAGCCAGGGCATCGGGGACGACAGCCTCGGCGCGGACAAGGCTGACGAGGGCGAGAACAAGGGCGACACCGGCACGGCGACCAGCCGTCCGACCGACCCCGGGCCCGACGGCACGCTCGGCACCTCCGACGACCCGACGCCCACGGAGACGGCGAGGCCGTCGGACAAGCCCAGCGGCAGCGAACGCCCGGACGACGACCCGTCGGACGGGCCGACGAAGCCGCCGAGCACCACGTCCCGGCCGCCGACCCAGACGACCCGGCCGCCGACGACGACGAAGCCGCCCACGGGCACGCCGACGACGCCGACGACGCCTCCGACCGACACCGAGGAGCCGACGCCGACGGAGACCGCGACGGGGTCCCCGGACACCTCCGACACGGCCAGCGGCCCGGCGGAGACCAGCACCTCGGCGAGCGCGGAGGACAGCCCGAGCGGCTCGGCCGACGTGATCTGAGGCCGCGTACGGCACACGCCCGCGTACGGCACACGGAGGGCCGGGTCCGTCAAGGACCCGGCCCTCTCGTCGTGTTGGGCGCGGTCAGAACAGCCGCAGCTTGTCGTCCTCGATGCCGCGCAGCGCGTCGTAGTCCAGCACCTGGCAGCCGATCCCGCGGTCCGTGGCCAGCACGCGGGCCTGGGGCTTGATCTCCTGGGCCGCGAAGATGCCGCGGACCGGGGCCAGATGGGGGTCGCGGTTGAGGAGCTCCAGATACCGCGTCAGCTGCTCCACACCGTCGATCTCACCGCGGCGCTTGATCTCCACGGCGACTGTCTGCCCCTCGGCGTCCCGGCAGAGGATGTCGACGGGCCCGATCGCCGTCATGTACTCGCGCCGGATCAGGGTGTAGCCCTCGCCGAGGGTTTCGATGCGGTCGGCGAGCAGCTCCTGAAGGTGTGCTTCCACGCCGTCCTTGATCAGCCCCGGATCCACGCCGAGTTCGTGCGTGGAGTCGTGGAGGACCTCCTCCATCGTGATGATGAGCTTCTCGCCCGCTTTGTTGACGACGGTCCAGACGCCTTCCTCGTCGCCGGTGCCCTCCTTCAGAGTGCACGGCGGGGACATCCAGTTCAGGGGCTTGTAGGCCCGGTCGTCCGCGTGGATGGACACACTGCCGTCCGCCTTCACCAGGATGAGACGGGGTGCGGACGGGAGATGGGCGGTGAGCCGGCCCGCGTAGTCGACGGAGCATCGGGCAATGACGAGACGCATGGTCGGCAACGCTACTCGACGGGCGCCAGTGCACGCGATTCGCCCTGGAAGAGCCCTGTTCAAGGGTGGCCGATTGTGTTCCTACGGGGACTTGTCCATGTGCGCATTCTTCTGGTGCCGCCCCGAGCCGTTGCCTACCGTAGTAAACGGGAGGTCGCGAGGCGTGCACGCAGAGTGTTCGAGGCGTGAACTCCCGTCCCTGTCCGGCAACCCCTGTTGTTCGGGGGTGCGAGAGGAGAACTCATGTCGCTCGACGTCTCACCGGCCCTATTGGAACAGGCCGAGCGAGGCGAGGTCGACGAAGCCGCCTTCGTCGACTGCGTCCGGACCTCCCTGCCCTACGCATGGGAGATGGTCAGCTCCCTGGTGGCTCAGCTGAAGGTCGACGGTGGAGAGTTCGCCGACAACCAGACGCCCCCGCCGGACGAGCAGGCGCGTGGTCAGCTGCTGCGTGCGCTTGCGAGTGACGCGATACGCGGTGCGCTGCAACGGCACTTCGGTGTGCGGCTGGCCTTCCAGAACTGCCACCGGGTGGCGGTGTTCCCGTTGGACTCCTCGGTCGACGAGACGCTCGCCCGTTTCACCTCGGTGCGCAGCCAACTGTTGAACCAGTCGCCGGAGCTGCGGGACTGCTGATCCGGTGAGCCGCTTGCTTGCCGCTCCGTACGCGGGAGGTGCATGGAAGTACCGGGGCGGCAAGCGTCCGGTCGGGCAGGTGCGTTCAGCCGAGGTGCGGGAGCACCTCGGCACCCAGCCGCCGTACGTTCTCCTCGGTGGCCGCGAGATCGCCCGAGCCCTCGACGAGCAGGGCGAAGCGGGAGATGCCGGTCCGTTCGCTGGTCGCCGCCAGCCGGTCCGCGCACAGCCGCGGGGTGCCCACCGGGTGCAGCCCGCAGAGCAGTTCGGTGTACGCCAGGGGGTCCCGCATCACCCGATGGCGGCCGTCCACCGTCATATGGGCCTCCAGGCCCTGCTTCAGAAAGCCCGGCATCGCTTTCAGGAGGGTCTCCGCCGCGTCGGTGCGCCGGTCGGCGATCTGGCAGACGCCGGCGGAGACATGGGCCGCGGCGCGGATCTCCTCCGGGGACCGGCCCGAGGCGCGCGCCTGCTCCCGCCACAGGGCGACCATCTCCGCCTTCTCCTCGTCGCCCACATGCATGCCGAGCAGCATCGGCAGGCCCCGCTCGGCGGCGAGCCGGACGCTTTTGGGTGAGGTGCAGGCGACGACGACCTCCGGCCCCGGTCCGCCCGAGAGGGCCTCGCTGGGGCGCGGGACGACCGGGACCGCACGGAAGCGGTAGCGCTCGCCGTCGGCCCCTACGGAGGGTTCGCGCAGCCAGCGCACCAGCAGATCGAGTGATTCCGGGAACCCCTGCTCGTAGGCCGCGAGCCCCGCGCCGAAGACCTCCAGGTCCACCCAGGGGCCGCCGCGGCCGACGCCCAGCGAGAAGCGGCCGCCGCTCGTCAGGTGCAGCAGCGCGGCCTGTTCGCCGACGGCGACGGGGTGGGTGGTGGGCAGTACGGTGACGGCGGTGCCGATCCGGATCCGCCGGGTGCGGCCCAGCAACAGGGCGGCCAGGGTGATGGCGGACGGGCAGGTGCCGTACGGGACGAAGTGGTGCTCGGCCAGCCAGACCGAGTCCAGACCCGCCTCCTCCGCGACCTCGGCCGAGCGGACCGCGCGGTGCAGCGCCTCCCCCTGGCCCTGCCCCGGGAACTGGGCCGCCAACATGAAACTTCCAACGCGCATTGCTCTTTTCCTGCTTCCTTGGCTCCGACGCGGAGCTCCCCCGCCCGGCATAACCGTCTGACACGTGCCGAGGACACGGCTTGACGGAGGGATTTCCGGATTGTCTGCAGAATGAGCTTCGGTGGCGGGGGACTTGTGGGGATTGGTGGCCTTCGCCTACCCCTGCCCGCGCCGCGTACGCTGGACGCGGCCCGTGCTTCCTGTATAGCCCCGTGAGGTGTCCTGTGTCCCCGCGTCGCAACCGTCCCAAGGCCGGCGGTGCGTCGGCCGCGTCCGGCCGGAGTGCCGAGGACGACGGCCGCGGCCGCTACGGCGGCTGGCAGTCCTCGGAGGAGTGGCAGGGCGAGGCCTGGAACGTCCGGCACGTGGCGGGCGCCAGCGCCCAGGGCAAGTCCTACCGCTGCCCCGGCTGCGACCAGCTGATCCCCGACGGTGTCCCGCACGTGGTCGCCTGGCCCGACCACGCCGGTGTGGACGACCGCCGCCACTGGCACAAGGCCTGCTGGAACGCGAAGGACCGCCGCACCACGAGGGTGCAGCGGTCCAGGAACGCGCCGAGGTTCTAAGGACACCACCCAGCGGACTACACGTCCCGCTTCTCCAGCAGGGCGAACGCGCCGGCGAACGCCGCCGCCGTGACCGCGAGCATGATCCACAGGGGGTCCCAGCCGGACGGGCCGCTGTCGGTGAGGGACTGGGAGTAGAAGGCGCTCAGCTGGTTCGGGATGGAGTACTCGAACAGGGCCTGGCGCAGGTCCTCCAGGGACTCCGAGAACATGAACAGCGCGATCACCAGCGGCGCCAGCAGAAGGCCGATCATGATGGTGATGGCGCCCGCGGAGTGCCGGATGATCGAGCCGACGAGCAGCGACAGCAGGCCGAGCAGCGCGATGAACAGCGAGACGCCGACCGTGCCCTTCAGCCACTCCTCGCCGGACGGCTCGCGCGCCCCGCTCAGCATGGAGACGTCCGCGAGCGCGACGAAGAACGCCGAGGCCAGCGTGACGGTGAAGGCGACCGCGAAGAACACGATGCCCTTGGCCAGCAGCACCCGCCCGCGGGACGGGCAGGCGGTCATCGTGGTGCGGATCATGCCGGTGCCGTACTCGGAGGCCGTGGTCAGCACGCCCAGCGTCATGATGCACATGATGCCGAGCAGCAGCCCGAAGAACCCGAACGACAGCGGGTTCTCGCCCGCCAGGTCGCTGTCCGAGGCGTTGGCGGTGACCAGCGCGGCGGTGGCCAGGCCGATGCCGACGACCAGCACGACGAACACGCCGAGTGTCCACATCGTGGAGCGCACCGAGCGGATCTTCGTCCACTCCGAGGCGAGCGCGTGCCCGAGGTGGGTGCGCTTGACCGGGATCGGCGAGGTGTAGACGGGGTACGGAGCGCCGGGCGCCGCCTGCCAGTTCGGTGCGGCGGTCTGCGGCATCGGGGGCTGCGGGGTGCTCATCGGGCGTCCTCGGACTTGGTCGTGTCGACGGCGGGGGCAGGGGCGGCGGGCGCCGCGGGCGCGGGCTGCGCGTACGGGTTCGGGGTGTCGCCCTGGGCGGCCGGGGGAGCGGTGGGCGCCGGCGGGGCGGCGTAGGGCCTCTGCGGCGGCTGCGCGGGCTGACCGGGCTGTCCCTGGGGCGTGGCGAACGGCTGACCGCCCTGCTGGGGCGGCGGCGGGGCGTACCAGCCCGGCTGGCCCTGCCCGGGCACCGGCATCGGCGGCTCGGCGCCGGGGGGCAGCTGCTGCTGGAGGCCGGCCTTCTGGTCGATCGTGGAGCGGTAGTCGACGGCGCCCTGCGTCATCCGCATGTACGCCTCCTCCAGCGACGCCTGGTGCGGGGAGAGCTCCCACAGCCGTACGTCCGACTCGTGCGCGATGTCGCTGATGCGGGGCAGCGCGAGCCCCGTCACCCGCAGCGCCCCGTCCTGCTCGGGCAGCACATGGCCGCCCGCCTCGATCAGCGCCGTGGACAGCTTCTCGCGCAGCTGCGGCTCGGTGTCGGGGGTGCGCACCCGGGCGAAGCCCGCGGAGTTCGCCGCGATGAAGTCCTGCACGCTCATGTCGGCGAGGAGCTGTCCGCGCCCGATCACGATCAGGTGGTCGGCGGTCAGCGCCATCTCGCTCATCAGGTGCGAGGAGACGAAGACCGTACGGCCCTCGGCGGCGAGCGACTTCATCAGGTTGCGCACCCAGAGGATGCCCTCGGGGTCGAGGCCGTTGACCGGCTCATCGAAGAGCAGCACCTGGGGGTCGCCGAGCAGCGCCGCGGCGATGCCGAGCCGCTGGCCCATACCGAGCGAGAAGCCCTTGGAGCGCTTCCTCGCCACGTCCTGGAGGCCCACCACGCCGAGCACCTCGTCGACCCGGCGGGCCGGGATGCCGGAGAGCTGGGCCAGGCTGAGCAGATGGGTGCGGGCGGTCCGGCCGCCGTGCACCGCCTTGGCGTCCAGCAGCGCGCCGACCTGCCGGGGGGCGTTGGGCAGCTTGCGGTACGGGTAGCCGCCGATCGTCACCTGCCCCGAGGTGGGGTTGTCCAGGCCGAGGATCATCCGCATCGTCGTCGACTTGCCCGAGCCGTTGGGGCCCAGGAAGCCGGTGACGGCGCCGGGCCGCACCTGGAAGGAAAGGTTGTACACAGCGGTCTTGTCGCCGTAGCGCTTGGTCAGGCCGACTGCCTCGATCATGCTCCGCACCCATCGAAAGGTTCAGGACAGCGGGGCACACGCCCCCGTAAGGGTTAGGAGGATATCCGGGCGCTGACGGTTCCCTTCATGACCGGGCAAAATCTGCGGCCCCTACGCGTCCCGCTTCTTCAGCAGGACGAAACCGCCCGCCAGGGCGGCGATCACCCACAGCACCATGATGCCGAGCCCGCCCCAGGGGCCGTAGGGGGTGTCGTTGTCCACCGGGGTGACCACCTGCATGATCTTGCTGCCGGCCTGGTCGGGCAGATAGCGGCCGATCTTCTTGGTGGCGGGGACGTTGCCGAGGATGGGGGAGACCAGGAAGAGGAACGGCATCAGGATGCCCAGCGACAGCATCGGCGAGCGGAGCATCGCGGCGACGCCCATGGAGAGCATCGCGATCAGCGCCATGTAGAGCCCGCCGCCGATGACCGCCCTGAGCACCCCCTCGTCACCGAGGTGCGCCTTGTACTCGCCGAGCATCGCCTGGCCCAGGAAGAAGGCGATGAAGCTGGTGACGAGGCCGACCAGCAGGGCGAGACCGGTCGCCACCGCGATCTTGCCGGACAGGAAGGTGCCGCGCTGCGGCACCGCGGCCAGCGAGGTGCGGATCATGCCGGTGCTGTACTCGTTGGACACCACCAGCACCCCGAACACGATCATCGCCAGCTGGCCCAGGCTCATCCCGGCGAAGCTGATGAAGGTCGGGTCGAAGGAGAGCCGGTCGTCGCGGTCCAGGTTGTCGTACTCGTGCTTGGACAGCAGCGAGATCAGCATGCCGAGGGCCACGGTGACCACCACGGCCAGCGACAGCGTCCACACCGTCGACGCCACCGACCGGATCTTGGTCCACTCCGAGCGCAGGACCTGGGTCGTCGCCATGGCTCAGCCCTCCTTCCGCCAGCTCTGTCCCCACCCCTGCGGCGGCTGTTCGGGCGGTGCCTCGGAATGCGCGTGGTACTCCACCGACTCCGCCGTCAGCTGCATGAACGCCTCCTCCAGGGACGCCTGCTGCGGGCTCAGCTCGTGCAGCACGACCTGGTGCTGCGCGGCCAGCTCACCGATCCGCTCGGACTTGCCGCCGTCCACTTCCAGCGTTCCGGCCGCCGTCCGTACGACCGTCATCCCGTTCTGCTTCAGCACCTCGGCCAGCCGGTCCTCGTGCGGGGTGCGGATACGGACGTAGGAGCGGGAGTTCTGCGCGATGAAGTCGGCCATGGAGGTGTCGGCGAGCAGCCGCCCCTGGCCGATGACGACGAGATGGTCGGCGGTCAGCGCCATCTCGCTCATCAGGTGGGAGGAGACGAACACCGTCCGGCCCTGCGCGGCCAGCGATTTCATCAGATTGCGGATCCAGTGGATGCCCTCGGGGTCGAGCCCGTTGACCGGCTCGTCGAACATCAGGATCCGCGGATCGCCCAGCAGCGCCCCCGCGATGCCGAGCCGCTGGCCCATGCCGAGCGAGAAGCCCTTGGCCTTCTTCCGGGCCACCGGGGTCAGACCCACCGTGTCCAGGACCTCGTGCACCCGCGCCCGCGGGATGCCGTTGCTCTGCGCGAGGCACAGCAGATGGTTGAAGGCGCTGCGCCCGCCGTGCATGGCCTTCGCGTCCAGCAGCGCCCCGATGTACTTCAGCGGGTCCTTCAGATGGTCGTAGTGCTTGCCGTCGATACGGACGTCACCGGCCGTCGGACGGTCCAGGCCCAGCATCATGCGCATCGTGGTGGACTTGCCCGCGCCGTTGGGGCCGAGGAACCCGGTGACGATCCCGGGTCTGACGGTGAAGGTGAGGTTGTTGACCGCCACCTTGTCGCCGTACCGCTTGGTCAGCCCCTCAAGCTCGATCATGCGCACACGCTAAAACGGGACAAAGCCCCCTGCCACCGCAGTGGCAGAAGGCCTTGTCCCGTTGGCGACAGGGCGCCGGAGCGCTGTTACCGGGTCTGCTGCGCGGGAACCCCGCGGGAGATCGGCTCGTCCTCGGCCGGGGTACCGGCCGCGGCCACCGCGGCACCGGTGAGGGTCGCCAGCATCTCGCGCACGTTGGTCAGCTGGGCGTTGATCGAGTCGCGGCGGTTGGTCAGCGCGGCCAGCTCACGCTCGGATTCCGAACGGATGCGGTCGGCCTTGGCGTTGGCGTCGGCCACGATGTCCTCGGCCTGGCGCTGGGCGGTCTCCACCGTCTGGCGGGCGCGGCGCTCGGCGTCCGTGCGCAGCTTCTCCGCCTCCAGGCGGAGCTGCTCGGCGCGGTGCTCGATCTCCGCGAGACGCTTCTCGGCCTTCTGCTGACGCGAGGCCAGGTCGCGCTCGGACTGCTCGCGGCGCTTGGCGAGGTTGGTCTCGAAGTCGGCGGCGGCCTGGGCGGCCTTGGCGCGGGTCTCCTCGAAGAGGGCGTCCGCCTCCTCGCGCTTGGACTGCGCGTCCTTCTGCGCCTCGGCGCGCAGCTGGGAGGCGTCGCTCTTGGCCTTCTCGACGATCCGGACGCCCTCGTCCTCGGCCTTGGCCTTGCGCTCCGCCGCGAACGATTCTGCGTCGTTGCGGACCTGCTGGGCCGCCGACTCCGCCAGCTCGCGGTGCTGCTCCGCGGCGCGCCGGGCCTCCTCGCGCAGATCCTTGGCCTCTTCCTCGGCGAGACGCAGGATCTTCTCGACGCGGGCGCCGAGCCCGGCGTACGACGGTTCGGCGTCGGTCACCTGGGCCTGGGCGTTCTGCGTTTCGAGGTGGAGCTCCTCGATGCGCTTTTCCAGAGCGGTGATGCGGGCGAGAGCGCTGTCACGGTCGGAGACGAGCTTGGAGATTCGTTCGTCCACCTGAGCGCGGTCGTATCCACGCCGCACAAGCTCGAAGCCGTAGGGGGAAGTGTCGCTCATGGGGTTCCTGTCGAATGAGACCGGTGAGGTGATAGGTGGAATCCTAGGGGCCGAAGCGGTGTGTCATCGAGCGGATACGTGTTTGATCTGGAGAATGACACCCCTTTTGAGTGGCTAACCGTCGGACGGCTTGCCAAAAAGTAGGTCAAAGGCCCCAGCCGACACCCGAATCGCATCGCTTGGCTAGCTCTCCGACGACTTGCCACCCGATCGTGGGGCGCCGATCGTCGCACCGGCCTTGACGCCGCCGTCCTTGCCGGCGCCCGGCGCCTCGAAGGACTCCAGCGCCTCCAGCACGTCCTGGACCCGGGAGATCTCGGCGTTGATGTCCTCCCGGCGGCGCACCAGCACCTCCAGCTCGCGCTTGCCCTCCTCGACCGTCCGCTTCGCCTCGCGGATCGCCTCGGCGCGCAGCTCCTCGGCCTCCTTGATGAGCGAGCTCTTCTTCTGCTCGGCCTCCTTCAGCAGGCCCTCGGCCTTCTTCACCGCGGCGATACGGACCTTGCCCGCCTCGGAGTTGGCCTCCGAGACCAGCTCCTTCGCCTTCGCCTGGGCCTTGGCCAGCTGCTCCTCGGCGGCCTTGATGAGCGCGTCGCAGCGGTCGCCGGTCGACTTCATGGTCTCCGCGGCCTCGCGGCGGGCCCGCTCGTGCAGCTCCTCGATCTCGCTGGTGATGCGGTCGCGCAGCTCCTCCGCCCGCTCCCTTATGGCGGTGGCGTCCCGGCGCGCCCCGACCAGCAGCTCGTCGGCGTCCGTACGGGCCTTCTCCACCAGCGAGTTGCCCTCGACCGTCGCCTCCGCGACCAGCCGCTCGGCCTCCTTGCGGGCGGCGCCCACCATGGTGTCGGCCTGGCCCTCGGCGTCCGCCGTCGTCTTCAGCGCCTGCGTCTGCGCCTCGGTGAGCAGCTTGTCGGCCTCGGCGGTGGTCTCCGTGATGAGTTTGTCGACCTGCTCCGCCGCCTCCGAGCGCCGCTTGTTGGCGTCCTTGCGGGCCTCGTCCAGCAGCCGCTCGGCCTCCTCGCGGGCGGCCGTCGTGACCCGCTCGGCCTCCGCCAGCGCCTGAGCCTTCACCCGCTCCGACTCGGTGCGGACCCGCTCGGCGTGCTGCTGCGCGGAACCCACCGTCTCGGCGGCCTCGGCGCGCAGCCGCTCCGCGTCCCCGGTGGCCTCCGACAGCAGCCGCTCGGCGTTGGCGACCGACTCGGCGCGGACCCGCTCGGCCTCCTCGGCCGTCTCGGTGGTGAGCCGTTCGGCCTCCTTGCGCGCCTCGGTGATCAGGGTGTCGGCCTGCGCCGCAGCGTCCGAACGGATGCGGTTGGCGTCCTCGCGGGCGTCCGCCCGGGTGCGCGCCGCCGCCTGGTCGGCCTCGGCGAGGGCGTCCGAGGCCTCGGTACGGACCCGCTGGGCGTGCTCGGCGGCGTCCGAACGCAGCCGGTCCGCCTCCGCGATCGCCTCCGACACGGTGCGCTCGGCCAGCGCCTTGGCGGCCTCCGACTCCTCGGACGCCTCGCGCCGGATCCGGCTCGCGTCCTGGGAGGCCCGCTCCCGCTCGGCGTAGGCGTCGGCGCGGACCCGGTCCGCCTCCTCCTCGGCCTCGCGCCGGGTGCGCTCGGCGACGTGCTCGGCGGCGCTGCGCAGCCCCTGGATCTCGTCCTGGGCCTGCTCGTGCAGCCCGGCCACCGAGTCGCGCACCTGCTGGGCGTGCTGCTCGGCGGCGGAGACCATCTCGGTGGCGCGCCGGTCGGCCTCCTCGACCAGCCGGACCGCCTCGGCCTGCGCCTCCTCCACCCGGTTGCGGGCGGAGGCCAGCAGTTCCTCGCTCTGCTCGCGGGCCCGCTCCCGCTCCTGGTCGGCCTCCTGGCGCGCGGAACCTAGCGTCTCCTCGGCCTCCCGGCGGCGCCTGACGGCCTCCTCCTGGGCGGCGGCCAGCGTCTCGGACGCCTCGGTCGCCAGCCGCTCGGCGGCGGCCTGCGCCTCGGCCCGTACCCGGTCGGCGCTGTCCTGCGCCTCCGACTTCAGCCGCTCCGCCTCGGCCGCGGCCTCCGAACGCAGGCGTACGGCGACGGCCTCGCCCTCCGCGCGGGAGGCGGAGGCGTCGGAGGCGGCCTCGGTGCGCAGCCGCTCCGCCTCCTCCTCGGCCTGCTGCAGCAGGGCGCGGATCCGGTCGGCGGCCTCGGTGCGCAGCCGCTCGCTCTCCTCGGCGGCCTCGCGGCGGATCCGCGCGGCCTCCTCCCGGGCGTCGGTCAGCGCCTGCTCGGCGGCCGTCAGCCGCTGCTCGGCCTCCGTCTGGAGCCGGGTCAGCTCCTCGGCGGCCTCCACCCGGCGGGCCTCTATGGCCTGCTCGGTCTCCTCGCGCAGTTCGCGCGCGGCCCGCTCGGCCTCGGCCCGGATGCCGTCGGCCTGCTCGACCGCCTCCTCGCGGTGGCGCTCGGCCTCCTTGCGGGTGCGCTCCAGGACGTCCTCGGCCTGCCGGCGCAGCGTGGTGGCGCGCTCGATGGCCTCGGTGCGGACCTTCTCGCTGTCGGTGGTGGCGGTCTGGCGCAGTTCGTCGGCGTCCGCCTTCGCCTTGGACAGCAGCTCCTCGGCGGTCTTGGCCGCCTCCTCGATCTGCTGGACGGCCTCCTTGCGGGCCTCCGCGCGGATCTTCTCGCCCTCGGCGACCGCGTCGGCGCGCAACTGCTCGGCCTCGCCGCGCAGCCGCCGCGCCTCCTCCTGGAGCTCGACCGTCTTGGCCCGGTACTCCTTGGTGTCGTCCTTCGCGGCGCCCTTGAGCTGCTCGGCGATGTCGTGCGCCTCGGCGCGCAGCCGGTCCGCCTCGGCCTCCGCCTCGCGGCGGATCCGCTCGGCCTCCTCGGCGGCGGCCTTGGTGGTCTTCTGCGCGTCCTCCTGCGCCTTGTTGAGGACGTCCTCGGCGGTCTTGGCCGCCTTCGACAGCTGGGTCGCGCTTTCCTCGGCGGTGAGCGTACGGGCCTTCTCGGCGGCCTCCGCCAGGACCTTCTCGGCCTCCGCGCGGGCGTCCGCGACGATCTGCTCGGCCTCCGCCTTGGTGGCCTCGGCCTCCTTGGTGGCCTCGCTGACCAGCCGGGCGACCTGCTCCTTGGCGGTGCGGGTGCGCTGCTCATTGGCGGACTCGGCGCTGCTGAGCGCCTTGGCCGCGGCCTCCTTGGCCTCGGCGAGGACCTTCTCCGCCTCCGACTGCGCCTTGCGCAGCGTCTCCTCGGCCTCCGTCATCCGCTGCTCGGCGGCCCGGCTCAGCTCACTGGCCTGGCGGCGGGCCGCGTCCGACTCGCTGACGGTGGAGTTGCGCAGCTGCTCGGCGTGGTCGGTGGCCTCCTGGGCCTGGGTGGAGGCGGCGTTCAGCAGCCGCTCGGCGTCCGCGCGGGCGCGGCGCAGCAACTGCTCGGCCTCCGCGCGGGCGGCCTCCGCCTCGCTCTGCAGGCGCTGGCGGGCCTCGGCGGTGAGCCGCTCGGCCTCCGCGCGGGCCGCCGCCATGGCCTGCTCGGCCTCCGCGCGGGACTCCTCCAGCAGACGGCGGGCCTGGGACTCGCTGCGGGCGCGCAGCTGCTCGGCCCAGGCGACGTTCTCGTTGACGTGCGACTCGACGGTCTGGCGGCGCTCGGCGAGCTCCTGGTCGAGCTGCTGGCGGCGGGTGACGGCCTCCTGGTGCAGCTCCGCCTGGAGGCGCGCGGCCTGCTCGGCGTGCTCCTGGAGGATGCGCTGCGTCTGC
Source organism: Streptomyces sp. NPDC110618 (assembly GCF_055657065.1). Classification (NCBI taxonomy): domain Bacteria; kingdom Bacillati; phylum Actinomycetota; class Actinomycetes; order Kitasatosporales; family Streptomycetaceae; genus Streptomyces; species Streptomyces sp. NPDC110618. The sequence goes on from NZ_JBVKBN010000014.1 coordinate 130,282, forward strand.
GCCCGGGCCTGGCTCAGCTCGCGCTCGGCGTCCTGGCGCAGCTGGTCGGCCTGCATCTGCGCGTTCCGCAGCAACTGCTCGGCCTGGTAGCCGATGTCACCGCCGCCGAAGTCGGGACGGGACATGATGGTGCGCCGCGCCTCGTGCAGCTTGGCGCGCAGCACCTCGACCTGGTAGCCGAGGTCCTCGGCGTGCTGGATCGCCTTTTCCCGCTCGGTCTTCAGCCGATCCATCTCGGCCTCGAACCGAGAGAGGTGGTCGACGTCAGCCGCCGGCTCTCGCTCCTGGCGTTCGTAGCCCCGCACTGCGCGGTCCCATCCGTCCCCTGGTCGCAAGTCTCTCCATACGAGCTCCGTCCATCCGCCGAACGGGGCCCCCGGGGAATGGTGTCAGATCAACGACGGAGCATGGGCTGCTGCCCCGACGCTCGTCCCCCGAAACCTGGACCCCGGCCCGCGATCGAACGCCGAAGAGGCGACGACCGACCCCAACCCTACCGGCCCCTATGTACGAGGGTCAGTGCTCAGGTGACTCAACGGGCGCCGAAGTGACCAGTTCTGTCAGTACGCCGTGGCAATCCTTGGGGTGCAGGAAGGTGATCCGTGACCCCATGGAGCCGCGTCGCGGCTCTTCGTACAGGACCCGGACGCCCTTGTCCTTGATGTCGGCCGCGTCCGCGTCGACGTCGGCGGTGCCGAAGGCGATGTGGTGGACGCCCTCGCCGTTCTTGGCGAGCCACTTGGCGACGGTGGAGTCCTCCCGGGTCGGCTCCAGGAGCTGCAGGTACGACGCCCCGCCGTCGGACGTATCGTTGATCTTGAGCATGGCCTCACGGACCCCCTGCTCTTCGTTGACCTCGGAGTGGAACACCTCGAAGCCGTAGGTGGCCCGGTAGAACTCGACAGTCTTGTCGAGGTCGAAGCAGGCGATCCCGATGTGGTCGATTCGCGTCAGCATGGTGTTAGTGCAGCGCTCCCGAGGTGGTAACGCAACGTGCCAGCGATCACACCGACAGCCCGGTGACGGCACGGAGTGCCACTCAGTACATTCGAAGTAAACCCTCGTTCACTCCTCGGCTGTGCAAGCTGGAAGGGGATCGCACCTCATGTCTGGAACGAACGGCACTACCTCGGTGATCGTCGCGGGCGCCCGTACGCCCATGGGACGGTTGCTGGGCTCGCTGAAGACCTTCTCCGGAGCCGACCTCGGCGGCTTCGCGATCAAGGCCGCCCTCGACCGTGCGGGGATCGGGGGCGACCAGGTGCAGTACGTGATCATGGGGCAGGTCCTCCAGGCCGGCGCCGGTCAGATCCCGGCCCGCCAGGCCGCCGTCAAGGCCGGCATCCCGATGAACGTCCCGGCGCTGACGATCAACAAGGTCTGTCTCTCCGGCCTCGACGCCATCGCGCTCGCCGACCAGCTGATCCGCGCCGGTGAGTTCGACGTGATCGTCGCCGGTGGCCAGGAGTCCATGACCAACGCCCCGCACCTGCTGCCGAAGTCCCGCGAGGGCTTCAAGTACGGTGCGATCGAGATGCTCGACGCGATGGCCCACGACGGCCTCACCGACTCCTTCGAGGGCATCGCCATGGGCGAGTCCACCGAGAAGCACAACACGCGCCTCGGCATCGGCCGTCCGGAGCAGGACGAGATCGCCGCGCTCTCCCACCAGCGGGCCGCCGCCGCACAGAAGAACGGCGTCTTCGAGGCCGAGATCACCCCGGTCGAGATCCCGCAGCGCAAGGGCGACCCGATCCTCTTCAGCAAGGACGAGGGCATCCGCGCCGAGACCACCGTGGAGTCGCTGGGCAAGCTGCGCCCGGCGTTCGCCAAGGACGGCACGATCACGGCCGGCACCTCCTCGCAGATCTCCGACGGCGCCGCCGCGGTCGTGGTGATGAGCAAGGCCAAGGCGCAGGAGCTGGGTCTGGAGTGGATCGCCGAGATCGGCGCCCACGGCAATGTGGCGGGCCCGGACAACTCGCTGCAGTCCCAGCCGTCGAACGCCATCCTGCACGCCCTGAAGAAGGAGGGCCTGGAGGTCTCGGACCTCGACCTGATCGAGATCAACGAGGCGTTCGCGGCCGTCGCGGTCCAGTCAATGAAGGACCTCGGGGTGTCCACGGAAAAGGTGAACGTCAACGGCGGCGCCATCGCCCTGGGTCACCCCATCGGCATGTCGGGTGCCCGGCTGGTGCTGCACCTGGCGCTGGAGCTGAAGCGGCGGGGCGGCGGGGCGGGCGCGGCCGCGCTGTGCGGCGGCGGCGGTCAGGGTGACGCGCTGATCGTGCGGGTCCCCAAGGCCTGACCTGTCTTTCCTTGAGTGAACGGAGCTGTGATGCAGGACGTCTCCACGCTGGTGGCCCAGGCCAGGGAGGGCAGGCCGCGCGCCGTGGCCCGGTTGATCTCCCTGGTGGAGGGGGCGTCCCCGCAGCTCAGGGAGGTCATGGCGGCGCTCGCGCCGCTGACCGGCGGGGCGTATGTGGTGGGTCTGACGGGCTCGCCCGGGGTGGGCAAGTCGACCTCCACGTCCGCCCTGGTCACTGCCTATCGCAAACAGGGAAAGCGGGTCGGTGTCCTCGCCGTAGACCCCTCCTCCCCCTTCTCCGGCGGTGCGCTGCTCGGTGACCGGGTGCGGATGTCGGACCACGCCTCCGACCCCGGCGTCTACATCCGCTCGATGGCGACCCGGGGTCACCTCGGGGGGCTGGCGTGGGCGGCGCCGCAGGCGATCCGGGTGCTGGACGCGGCCGGCTGCGACGTGATCCTTGTGGAGACGGTCGGGGTCGGGCAGTCGGAGGTGGAGATCGCCTCGCAGGCGGACACGTCCGTGGTGCTGCTGGCGCCGGGGATGGGGGACGGGATTCAGGCGGCGAAGGCCGGAATCCTGGAGATCGGCGACGTGTACGTCGTCAACAAGGCCGACCGGGACGGGGCGGACGCCACCGCTCGCGAGCTGAACCACATGCTCGGGCTGGGGGAGGCCCGGGGGCCCGGGGACTGGCGGCCGCCGATCGTGAAGACCGTCGCCGCGCGTTCGGAAGGCGTCGACGAGGTCGTGGAGGCGCTGGAGAAGCACCGGGCGTGGATGGAGGAGCGAGGGGTGCTGGCCGAGCGGCGCCGTTCCCGTGCCGCTCGGGAGGTCGAGACGATCGCGGTGACCGCGCTGCGGGAGCGGATCGGGGACCTGCACGGGGATCGTCGCCTCAGTGCGCTGGCGGAGCGGATCGTGGCGGGGGAGCTGGATCCGTACCGCGCGGCGGACGAACTGGTGGAGGGCCTGACGCGGTCGTAGGGGGTTCCTTTTTCGCCCCCGCCGCCCCTACCCGTCCCGTACCTGGGGGCTTTCGCCCCCAGACCCCCGTTTCGGCCCTGGACGGGCCTCGTCCTCAAACGCCGGACGGGCTGAAATCGGCCCCTGCCCCTTACCCGTACTTGGGGGCTCAGCCCCCAGACCCCCGTTTCGGCCCTGGACGGGCCTCGTCCTCAAACGCCGGACGGGCTGAAATCAGGCCCTGCCCCTTACTCAAACGCCGGACGGGCTGAATCAGCCTCTCCGGCGTTTGAGGAGCGGGGGTCCAGGGGGCAGAGCCCCCTGGAGGACGGGGATGGGCAGGGGCGGCGGGGGCGATCTCCAGGTCAGTCGTCGTCCCGCTCCTGCGTCACCGTCGACGTCTTCGCGTCCACCGTCCACTCGCCCTGCGTCGTCTCCACCGACCACACCGCCGGCCCGTCGTCGTCGAGGTCGACCTCGACCACCGTGCCCTTGGCGGCGGCCGCCCGAGCCGCCTCCTCGGCCGTCACCGCGGTCCCGCGCAGCGCGGCCAGCTCCTCGCGGCCGTCGCTGTCGTCGTCGCGCTGCGCGCCGAGGGCCTTGCCGGTGTCCGGCGCGACCCGGACCTCGTACTCCGTGCCGTCCGACTTCACCACGTCCACCTTCCAGTGGTCGGCGCCGTCGTCCTCCAGGTCGACGGAGACCGCCGTACCCGGTGTGTGCTTCAGGGCCGCCGCCACGGCATCCGCGGCCGTCACCTCCGCCGTACGGAGGGTGCCGTCCCGGCTGTCGTCGTCACGGTTGTCCCGATCATCGCGGTCGTCCAGGTCGTCCCGGTCGTCCCGGTCGTCCGCGACCGTCTGCACGTTCGTCTTCCCCCGCACCGGCGCGCTGTCGTCGTCACCGGATGCGGAGGCCGCGAAGGCACCGCCTCCGACGAGTGCCGCGACGGCGACGGTGGCGATGACGATGTTGCGCTTCATGGTGTTTCCTCCCGAGTCGTTCGGTTCGACGTGAACAACTGTCGCCCGCTGACGCTGAGGAGAAGCTGAAGGACCCTGAAGGAGTCTTCAGGTTCGCTTTGCGACGCTGTACGCATGCGCCTGTTGATCGTGGAGGACGAGAAGCGGCTGGCCCTGTCGCTCGCCAGGGGGCTGACGGCCGAGGGGTACGCCGTGGACGTCGTGCACGACGGCCGCGAGGGGCTGCACCGGGCCACCGAGACGCCGTACGACCTGGTGATCCTGGACATCATGCTGCCGGGCATGAACGGCTACCGCGTGTGCGCCGCCCTGCGCGCCGCCGGCCACGACGTGCCGATCCTGATGCTCACCGCCAAGGACGGCGAGTACGACGAGGCCGAGGGGCTGGACACCGGCGCCGACGACTACCTGACCAAGCCGTTCTCCTACGTGGTCCTGGTGGCCCGCGTGAAGGCGCTGCTGCGGCGGCGCGGTCCCGGTCCCTCCCCGGTGCTCGTGCACGGGGACCTGAAGGTCGACACCGCCGCCCGCCGGGTTCACCTGGGCGAGGACGAGGTCGCGCTCACCGCCAAGGAGTTCGCCGTACTGGAGCAGCTGGTCACCCGGCCCGGGGAGGTCGTGTCCAAGGCGCGGATCCTGGAGCACGTCTGGGACTTCGCCTACGACGGCGACCCCAACATCGTCGAGGTCTACATCAGCGCCCTGCGCCGCAAGCTCCGCCCCGGGCTCATCCGTACCGTCCGCGGCGCCGGATACCGGCTGGAGGCGGGCCGATGAGACGCCTGTTCGGCTCGGTACGGGCGCGGGCGGCCCTGGCCGCCACGGTCGTCGTCGCGGTGGCCCTGCTGGCGGCGGGCGCGGCCGTCCTGCTGTCCCTGCGGTCCAATCTGGTCGAGCGGGCGGGGACCGAGGCGGAGCGCGTGGCGCGGTCCGTCGCGGCCGAACTCGCCGGTGGACGGGCGTACGGCGATCTGGACCTGGACGACGAGACGCCGGTCCAGGTCGTCGACAAGGACGGGACCCTGGTCGCCGCGAGCGAGGGGCTGGAGCGGATCAGCGGGACCGGGACGGACGCCGTCACGCCCCGGCCCGCGCCCAGCCCCAGCCCCAGCCGCACCGACGGCGACGACGACGGCGACGATGACGACGACCGGGACGACGGGGCGTCCCTGGAGCCGGGGGAGATCGATTCGGAAACCGACTTCACCGAGGGCTCCGCCACCGTCGACGGGCACACCGAGGACTACCGGTTCGCCGCGGTGGAGGTCGACGCCGGGGACCGGGGCCGGTTCACCGTCACCGCCGGTGGCTCGCTGGACGCCGAGCAGAGCGCGGTGGACACCGCGACCACCGCCATGCTGGTCGGCTTCCCGCTGCTGATCGGGGTCGTCGCGGGGGTGACCTGGCTGGTCACCCGGCGCGCCCTGCGTCCGGTGGAGGACATCCGGCGCGAGATGGCGGAGATCACCGCCTCCGAGGACCTCACCCGGCGCGTTCCCGAGCCCGATACCCATGACGAGGTGGCCCGCCTGGCCCGTACGACCAACGAGACGCTGGCCGCGCTGGAGTCCTCGGTGGAGCGCCAGCGGCGCTTCGTCGCCGACGCCTCCCACGAGCTGCGCAGCCCGATCGCCTCCCTGCGCACCCAGCTCGAAGTGGCCGCCGCCCACCCCGAACTGCTGGATCTGGGCGGGGCGGTGGAGGACACCGTACGGCTCCAGCACCTGGCCGCCGACCTGCTGCTGCTCGCCCGGCTGGACGCGGGGGAGCGGCCCGCCGACGGGCGGGTGGACCTGGCGGAGCTCGCGATCGAGGAGTCCGCGGGGCGGGCCGGGGTGAGCGTGGTGGCCGACGGGCCGGTGGAAGTGGCCGGATCGCGGGGGCAGTTGGCGAGAGTGCTCGCCAACCTGCTGGACAACGCGGCCCGGCACGCCCGCTCGGCCGTGGTCGTGACGACCCGCCGGGAGGGGGGCTCGGCCGTCCTCCAGGTCTCCGACGACGGGGACGGGGTGCCCGTGGCGGACCGGGAGCGGATCTTCGAGCGGTTCGTACGGCTGGACGAGGCCCGCAGCCGGGACGACGGCGGTGCCGGTCTGGGCCTGGCCATCGCCCGGGATGTCGCCCAGCGGCACGGCGGCGGCCTCACCGTGGGCGACGGACCGGCGGGCGGAGCCCTGTTCGAACTCCGTCTGCCGGCCGTCTGAGTCTCGGGTGGGTCAGGGCCGCCCGCGTTGCCCGCGCAGGTGCTCCGCGATGGGCTTGAGGGCCTTGTCCAGCTCCACCAGCGCCTCCGGCGACAGCAGGTCGATGAAGTGCCGGCGCACCGAGGCCACGTGGTGCGGGGCGACCTTCTTCATCGTCTCCATGCCGTGCTCGGTGAGGACGGCGTAGAGCCCGCGCCGGTCCGACTCGCAGTTCTCGCGCCGGACCAGGTTCGCGTTCTCCATCCGGGTGATCTGGTGGGAGAGGCGGCTCTTGGACTGCAAGGTGGCGGAGGCGAGATCACTCATCCGCATCCGCACGCCCTCCGATTCGGAGAGGTTCACCAGGATCTCGTAGTCGTTCATGGTCAGGCCGAACGGCTGGAGGTCCCTTTCGAGCTGGTACGTCAACAGCCTGTTGACCTCCAGGTGGGTGCGCCAGGCGCACTGCTCCGCATCGGTCAGCCAGCGCGTGGCCGTCTCGGTCTCCATAAATGAAGTCTACCTAAAATGTTGAAAAGCGAACTAGTGTGGGCGGTGTGACACTGCGCACGCGTTCGAAGTCGTCACACTCCGCAGACTACCGCTCACAGCCCGAAGCGACGCTGGAGGTCTCCCAGCTGTCCGGGAAGGCGCGGTGCGCCGCCTTGCTGTGAGCCACCTGTGGAGGCTCCACTTCCGGGCACTCCCGCCTGGTGCGGGACGGTCCCCGTCGGCTGCTCGGCCATGAGGGCTTCCGAGGACTGCAGGAGCACCGTTCCGGCTCCCACGAACTCGAACTGGTGCTCCTCCCCGGAGGCCCCGCCGAGGCCCGTCATCGCACGTAGACCGCCCATCAGGCCGGTCATATAACCGTAGTCGTAGTGATGGCACGGGGAGGGGCAGTCGGCCCAGCCGACGAGCGCCTGCGGATCCACCCGGATCGGGGGTTCCATGAACACCACCGGACCGTTAGATGCGGCCACGAACTTCCCGGTTCCGATGAGGGTCAGAAAACCCGGCACGATCGATTGCTTGAGCGACAGACTTGGCTGAAAAGCGAGCAGGTTGCCTGAGCGAATGGTCAGGTTGCCCTCGTCGAGGTCGTAGGAGTTCACATCGAAGGCCCGATCTGCGAGGAGCATCTTCCCCGAGCCCTCGGCGACGACCCAGTCGCTCGCGTGCAGTGGTGAATGGAAGGACGTGCGGACGAGCCGCTCCAGCCGTCCGTGGCCGATCCCGTTGAACTCGATCGAGCCGTAGTAGGCGATCATCTTGCCCTTCTGGAGAAACCACTGGTTTCCCTTCAGTTCCACGCAGAAGGTGTAGCTGTCGACGTTGTCGTCGGACGGCAGGGTCATCGGGTCGTGGATCACGGGCCCCGCCCCCGGGTAGTGGCTCACAGCTTCTCCTCCGATGCCTGGACGTACACCGCGCCGCTGCCGCTGAGCTCCAGCTGGAACGCCTCGCCCGAACCCCGGCCCACCATGTCCCGCCAGCCCAGCGCCGTCGACAGCTTGTTGCGGACGTCGCCGTGGTGGGCGACATAGGCCTGGGGGTCGACATGGACCGGGCGCTGCGGGGTGATGGGCAGCTCCAGCACGCCGCCGTGCGCCATCACGGCGACCGCGCCGTGCCCCTTGAGGGTGGTGGTGAACAGGCCCTGGCCGGTGACCTGGCCGCGCACCATGCCCATCACACCGCCCTGGGAGCCCAGGAACATCGTGCCCTGCTCCAGGGTGCCCTCGAAGGCCAGCAGACGGTCCGCCTCGACGTAGAGGGTGTCGCCCGTGAGCTGGATCACCTGGACGTGGTGGCCGCCGTGCCCGAACAGGACGGTGCCGCTGCCCTCGACGGTCATCAGCGGGGTCGCCTCGCCCGCGACCCGGCGGCCGATCATGGACATCAGCCCGCCCTGGCCGCCGGTCATGTTCGGGGTGAAGGACACCTCGCCCTTGTAGGCGAGCATCGCGCCGCGCTGACTGAACAGCCGCTGCCCGGGCATGACCGTGGCCTCGACCATCTTGGAGTTGATCTCACGCAAGGCCATGTCAGAGGTCCCCCGCGATCGTGTTGCGCTCGCTCGGCTGTACGTAGACCAGGCCGTCGCCCTCGAAGCGGATCTGGAAGGCCTCGCCGCCGCCCTCGCCCATCAGTGTGCGGAAGGTCACACCCGACTGGAAGGACTGCCGCAGATTGCCCTGGTGGGCGATGTACGCCCCCGGGTCCACGGTCAGCGGGTACTGGGCACTGACCCGGAGCACGACCGCCGGGCCGTCCGAGGTGATCGCCGCCTGGCCGTGCCCCTCGACGGTCGTGGTGAACAGGCCGTTGCCCTGCGAGGCGCCGCGCAGCCCCGTGAAGGTCGTGCCCGTGCGCAGGCCGCCGTCGGTCGCGAGCAGGTTGCTCGACTCGACGTAGAGGGTGTCGCCCTGGAGGCCGACGAGGTTGATCTCGGACGCGCGGTCCGCGAACCAGCAGGTCCCGTGCCCCTTCACCTCCATCACCGTCATCTGCTCACCGGTCAGGCGCCGGGTCACCATCCCCCGGATGCCCTCACCGCCGCCGCTGAGCTTCTTGAACGCCATTTGTCCGTCGTACGCCACCATCGAGCCGTTCTTCGCCTTCACGGCGTCCCCGGTCATCTCGACGGCGAGCACCTTGCTGCCCTGAAGTCGGAACATCGCCACGCAGGTGACGGTAGCCGCCGCCGACGGGCCGGGGGTAGGGCCCGAAGCCGGAGATCGACCCGGAATGTGCCCTTAAGGGGCGACGGACCGGACAACGGACGGGGTGGCGCACCCCCACCCCCGGGCCGGAGGGGGCCCGCAGGTTTGCCACAATGGACGAACGTTTGTGCTCGCGTTCACAAACTCCGACGTCTCTCCCACCGAAGGTGATCCGTGGACATCAAGACCGCCACCGCCCTCCGCCGCCTCCGTCTCGTCTCCACGCCCGAGGCGGTGTCCTTCCTCCTGCTGCTGGTCTGCTCGGTGCTCAAGCGCACCACGGACTTCAACGCGGTGCCCGTGATGGGCGGCATCCACGGCTTCCTGTTCGTCCTGTACGTGATCTTCTGGGCGGACGCCTGGAACCGGGCGAAGTGGCCGCTGGGGACCGCCGCGCTGTACTTCGTCCTCTCCGTCCTGCCCACCGGCGGCTTCTTCGCCGACCGCAGGCTGCGGCGCGAGGCCGAGGACGCGGTCATCGCCTCCCGTGCCCGTCAGGAGGGCGTGGTGAAGGCGTCGTGATCGTCGCCTTCTCCGTGACGCCGCTCGGCGTCGGCGAGGACGTGGGGGAGTACGTCGCCGACGCCGTCCGGGTGGTGCGCGAGTCCGGTCTGCCGCACCGCACCGACGCGATGTTCACCTCGATCGAGGGCGAGAGCTGGGACGAGGTGATGGACGTCGTCAAGCGCGCCGTCGCCGCCGTGGAGGCGCGCGCCCCGCGCGTCTCCCTCGTGCTCAAGGCGGACATCCGGCCCGGTGTGACCGACGGGCTGACCTCCAAGGTGGAGACGGTGGAGCGGTACCTGGCCGGCGAGTAGCCGCCGCCCTTCCTCGCCGGAACCCCGGCCCCCGCGCGGGCCGGGGTTTTCTCGTGCCGCGATTTTGAGCGCTCGCTCAAAACTACCTTGAGCACTTGCTCAACTCGGTCTTGAGCACTCGCTCAAAAGCGTGTACGTTTCCGCGTCAGAAGGTTTGAGCACTCGCTCAAATCACACGCTGACCTGGGGGATCGCATGGGCCGTTCCGGCCTGTACATCGAGGCGCGGATCCGCGCCGACCTCGACGCTCTGTGGGCCCGTACCCAGGAGCCGTCCGAGCACCAGCGCTGGGACCTGCGCTTCACCGAGATCGACTACCTCCCGCGCGAGGAGGGCGAGCCGCAGCGCTTCCGGTACGCCACGCGCGTGCTGCCCTTCCTCACGGTCGCCGGGACCGGGGTCTCGGCCGGGGAGAGGGAACGCCCCGACGGCACCCGCACCTCCGCCCTGCGCTTCTCCTCCCCGCACCCCCTCTCGCTGCTCGCCGAGGGCAGCGGCTACTGGCGCTACATCCCCGACGGCGACGGCGTCCGCTTCCTCACCGGCTACGACTACCGCCCCCGCTGGGGCTCCCTCGGCGCGCTCGCCGACCGCCTGCTGTTCCGCCCGCTCATGGGCTGGGCGACGGCCTGGTCCTTCGACCGCCTGCGCCTGTGGCTGGAGCACGGCATCACCCCGGAACGGGCCCGCCGCAACTGGCTGGCGGAACTGACCGTCCGCGCTCTCGTCATCGCCTTCGCCTGCACGGGACTGGGTCTGGAGTCCGTACTTCTCCTGCTCGGCCCCTTCGCGGCCTCGGCGGCGTACCTGTGCCCCCTGCTGCTGGCGGCCGCGGTCTGCGCGGCCCTGTTCAAGTCCCCCCTGCCCACGACCCCGGCGGCCCGCCGCTGCCTGCGCCAGCCGCCGACGAGCACACGGGCGCCGCGGCTGCTCCGGACCCTGGAGAACCCGCGGTGACGGTGGCGACCCGTGCCGTGCCGGGTGCCGATCCCGGCGGCCTCCGCCGCAGGCCGGGCGCCGCCCTCGGCATCGGCCCGGCGAGCGGCGGGCCCGGCCCGCCCTCCGGGCGGACGACGTGACTTCGCGGACGCGTCCGAGGCCTCGATGACCACCCTGCTCCGTACCGGCCCGGACGCCGGCTGCGGCCGTCCGTACCCGAAGCCTCCCGCACCGCCCCGGTCGGGCGGACCCGCACCGGTCCGCCCGAGCGTCGGCCCAGATGCCCGTACGCCTTCCCACCTCGGAGACCCCGATGACTTCCATCTTCCGTACCGCCATGGGCCCCGACTTCCGCCGCCTCCACCCCGAGCTGCAGCGCCGGTTCTCCGTCGGGCTCGCGAGCGGGGAGGCCTGTACCGGGCGTGGGGTCATGGACCGGATCTGGCACGGCGGGGCCGTTGTGAAGCCCTTCCTGGCCCTCGGGGGTACGCGGAACATCCTCGTGCCCCGCGAAGGGCGCCGTGTGCCGTTCGTGATCGAGAACGTGCCGTACGTCGACTCCTTCGGGCGTGAGACGGTGAGTTTTGTGCGTACCTTTGATCTGCCCGGGAGGGCCCGGCGGTTCGATGCCCAGATGGTGCTGAGTCCCCGGGGCGACCGGGTGCTCGACTACCTCGGCACCCATCAGCACCTCGCCACCGATCTGTTCCTGCGGGCCGAGCCCGACGGGTCGCTGCTGATCCGGTCCGGGGAGCACCGGTTCCGGGAGGGTGTGGTGGATGTGCGGGTGCCCGAGCTGATCGGGGCCGCGGCCGAGGTGCGGGAGTCGTACGACGACGCCGCGGGACGGTTCCGTATTCAGGTGCGCGTGGTTAACCGGTACTTCGGGCCGCTCTTCGGGTACGAGGGGTCCTTCCGGGCCGAGTACACCGACGTCCGGCGCTGCGGTGTGCGGCCCGGGCTGCGGCCGGTACGCGAGGAGGCGCGGGCGTGAGCGCGGAGACCCCGAAGTCGGCGGAGACCCCAAGGCCGGCGGAGACCCCAAGGGCGGCGGAGACCGCGAAGGCGACGGAGACCGCGAAGGCGCTGGAGACCAAGACCAAGCTGCTTGAGGGCGCGCTGCGGACGCTGACCGAGCAGGGGATCGCCAAGACCTCCGCGCGGGCGGTGGCCTCCGCCGCCGGGGTCAACCAGGCGCTGGTCTTCTACCACTTCGGCTCGCTGACCGACCTGCTCGCCGCGGCCTGCCGGTACGGCGCCGAACAGCGCGTCGCCCGCTACCGCGACCGTTTCGCGGGCATCGCCTCGCTGACCGAACTGCTCGCCGTCGGCCGGGAGATCCACGAGGAGGAGAAGGCCACCGGCTATGTCTCGCTGCTCGGCCAGCTCCTGGCCGGCGCCCAGACCCACCCCGGCCTCGCCCCCGCCACGGCCGCCGGCCTCGACCTGTGGATCACCGAGATCGAGCAGGTCCTCACCCGGGTGCTGGCCGGTGCCCCGTTCGGTGAGTTCGTCGACGCGCCCGGCCTCGCCCGCGCGGTGGCGGCCTCCTTCGTAGGAATCGAACTGTACGAAGGGGTCGACGCGCAGGGCGCCGGTGCGGCCCTCGACGCCCTCGAACAGCTCGGCCGGCTCGTGGCCGCGCTGGACGACCTCGGCCCCGTGGCCCAGCGGGCGGTGCGTCATCACCTGAGGCGCTCCCGGCGCTGACGGACCGCCACCCACGGGCACCCACCTGGACGCCCCCAGTTCGACACGCCCACAAATGTCCACTTGTGTATGGGTATCGACGCGATCGTCGATGACTCCTCGATCACTGGAGGGCGCTGTGCGGCCGGAGGGCTATGACTACGACACCCACAGCCGACTCGCCGGACCTCTGACGGAACCGGCCGACGCTGCCTACCGGGTGCAGTACACCTCACTGCTCTCCCGCGAACCACGCCGAATACGAGCCGTCCTCCTGATGACCCTGGCGCCCCTGCTCACCGGCGCCCTGCTCGTCTACCTCGTCTGGCCCACCCACTGGGTCGCGCGCGAGGGCGGCGACCGCTGGCTGGTCGACCTCGACATCGCCATGCTCGTCTCGATCGGGCTCATCGAGCTCTTCATGGTCGTCAACGTCGTCTCGGTCGCCCACGCCACCCTCGTGGCCCGCGACCCCATCCCCGTCGTCCCCGAGGCCGGTACCCGCGTCGCCTTCCTGACGACCTACGTCCCGGGCCGCGAGCCCCTCGACATGGTCCGCGCCACCCTCGAAGGCGCCGTCCGCATCACCCACGACGGACCGCTGGACGTCTGGCTCCTGGACGAGGGCGACGACGAGGCCGCCAAGGCCCTGTGCGCCGAACTCGGCGTCCGCCACTTCACCCGCCACGGCGTCCCCGAGTGGAACCGCCCCAAGGGCGCCCACAAGGCCCGCACCAAGCACGGCAACTACAACGCCTGGATCGCCATGCACGGCGGCGACTACGACTTCTTCGCCTCCGTCGACACCGACCACGTGCCGCTCCCGAACTTCCTGGAGCGGATGATGGGCTACTTCCGCGACCCGGACGTCGCCTTCGTCGTCGGCCCCCAGGTCTACGGCAACTACCAGCATCCCGTCACCAAGGCCGCGGAGTCCCAGCAGTTCCTCTTCCACGCGCTCATCCAGCGCGCCGGCAACCGCTACCGGGCGCCCATGTTCGTCGGCACCAACAACGTCGTACGGATCGCCGCCGTCAAGCAGATCGGCGGACTCTACGACTCCATCACCGAGGACATGGCCACCGGCTTCGAACTGCACCGCCGCCGCAATCCGCTCACCGGGCGGCACTGGCGTTCCGTCTACACCCCGGACGTGCTCGCCGTCGGCGAGGGCCCCGCCTCCTGGACCGACTTCTTCACCCAGCAGATGCGCTGGTCGCGGGGGACCTACGAGACCCTGTTCAAGCAGTACTGGAAGGCGCCGTTCTCCATGTCGCCCGGCCGGCTGTTCTCGTACACGCTGATGCTCGTCTACTACCCGATGACGGCCGTCAACTGGTTCCTCGGCATCCTCAGCTGCTTCCTCTTCCTGTGGTTCGGGGCCTCCGGCACCCAGGTCGCCGCCTCCGTGTGGCTGATGCTCTACAGCGACGCGGCGGCCCTGCAGATCGGGCTCTACCTGTGGAACCGGCGGCACAACGTCTCGCCGCACGAACCGGAGGGCTCCGGCGGGCTTGCGGGCATGGCGATGTCGGCGCTGTCCGCGCCGATCTACCTCAAGTCCTTCGGCGAGGCGCTGATCCGCCGGCCCAGCCGGTTCGTCGTCACCCCCAAGGGCGAGGACGTCAGCCCCGACCGGCTGCTGACCTTCCGTATCCATCTGGGGTGGGCGCTGCTGCTCGGCGCCTCGCTGGCCGCCTCCGTGATGCTCGACCACACCCATGTGGCGATGCGCACCTGGGCGGTGCTCGCCATGGTGATCTCGCTCGCGCCGGTCGCGGTGTGGATCTCCACCCGGGTCAGGGAGCGGCGCGCGGGGCGGTCCACGGTCCCGGCCGCGCGGCCCGCCGACGGCACCGAGTCCGCCCTCGCCCCCGCACCCGTCTCCGGTACCCCGACAGGAGGCAACTAGTCCATGGCCTACCGACCCTCGAAGAAGACCAAGAAGACCGTCCTCGGCATCGGCGGCATCACGATCCTGCTGGGCCTGAACGCCCCCGCCGCGCTGGATTTCGCGGGGGAGAAGTACCACGAGTACAAGATCGCCCAGCCCGGCTACAAGGCCCGCTACGGGTCCTGGAGCATGGTCGACATCCCCGAGGAGTACCGCACCAACGCCATCCACGCGGCCCTGCTGCACACCGGCAAGGTGCTCATCGTCGCGGGATCCGGCAACGAGCAGCGCAAGTTCGACGCGGGCGACTTCGACACGGTCCTGTGGGACCCGGTGAAGAACACCTTCAAGAAGATCCCCACCCCGGACGACTTCTTCTGCTCCGGCCACGCCCAACTCCCCGACGGACGCCTGCTGGTGGCCGGCGGCACCGCCCGCTACGAGCTGCTGGAGGGCGAGGTCGACCGGGCCGGCGGCGGGATGCGGGTGAAGAACGAGAGCCCCGACAAGGCCGTGTTCCTGAAGAAGGGCACCCGCTTCCGCTCACCCGCCGGCGTCGAGTACGTCACCAAGTTCGACGTCACCGTCCCCAAGGCCAAGCGCACCTTCAAGGTCACCTACAACAAGGCCGGGGTGATGCAGCCCTGGCAGACCAAGGTCACCGCCAGCGAGGCCCGGGTCTTCGTGGAGGCCGTGGAGGAAGGCCCGCTGTCCGTCACCAACAAGCAGGCGCAGTACGAGATCGTCGGGCTGACCGGCGAGGAGGCGCAGAACGTCTACGGCCTCTCCGAGAAGATCACCCTGGACAAGCAGGACTTCCAGGGCATCCGCGCCGCCTACGAGTTCGACCCGGTCGCCGAGAAGTACGTCCCGGTCGACCCGATGGACAAGGCCCGCTGGTACCCGACCCTGGTCGGCCTGGACGACGGACGTGTCCTCGCGGTCTCCGGGCTCGACGACGTCGGGGTGATCGACCCCGGCGACAACGAGATCTACGACCCGAAGACCAAGAAGTGGTCCCCTGGCCCCAAGCGCTACTTCCCCACCTATCCGGCGCTGTTCCTCACCAAGGGCGGCAAGCTCTTCTACCCGGCCGCCAACGCCGGTTACGGGCCCGCCGACCAGGGCCGTGAACCGGGTCTGTGGGACCTGGAGACCAACACCTTCACCAAGGTGCCGGGGCTGCGCGACCTGGACCAGACCGAGACCGCCGCCTCGCTGCTGCTGCCGCCCGCGCAGGACCAGAAGGTGATGATCCTCGGCGGCGGGGGCGTCGGCGAGTCGAAGAAGTCCACGCCGCGCACGGCCGTCGTCGACCTCAAGAAGGACAACCCGGCCTTCGAGGACGGCCCCGACCTCCCCCAGGGCACCCGCTACCTGAACAGCGTGATCATGCCGGACGACACGGTGTTCACCACCAACGGCTCCGAGGACTACCGCGGCCGCAGCGCCAGCAACATCTTCAAGGCGCAGTTCTACGTCCCCAAGGAGAACCGCTTCCGGGAGGCCGCCGCGCCCAAAGTGGGCCGCAACTACCACTCCGAGGCGCTGCTGCTGCCGGACGGCCGCATCGCCACCTTCGGCTCCGACCCGCTCTTCGACGACCAGCAGAACACCAAGCTCGGCCACTTCGAGCAGCGCATGGAGGTCTTCACCCCGCCCGCCCTGCACAAGAACGGCGCCAACCGGCCCGTACTGAAGGACGGCCCCGAGCTGCTGCCGGAGAACCGGGAGGCGACCTTCACCACCGACCACCCCGAACGGATCGCCAAGGCCCGTCTGATGCGGCCCAGCGCGGTCACCCACACCACCGACGTCGAACAGCGCTCCATCGCGCTCGGCCTGGACAAGGACAAGGACTCCGTGACGGTCACCGTCCCCGAGGACCCGGCCCTGGTGCCGCCCGGCTGGTACATGCTGTTCGTCACGGACGCGGAGGGCACGCCCTCGGTGGCCAAGTGGATCCAGGTGAAGTGACCGGCTAGCCCTTGGCGTTGCGGGCCAGGCCCAGCGCGTACTCCGGCCACCACTGGCCGGCGGGCGGGCCGCCCGCGCAGGTGCCGTCCGACTCGCCGGGCCGCTTGACCCAGAGGTAGGCGTCCACGACGGGATCCCCGGTCCTCGTCGTGGGCGCGCTGCCGAGGGCGCGGCCCGGCGGGTTGCACCAGACTCCGTCCAGCGGGCCGTTGCCGTTGCGGCTGGTGTCGATGACGAAGTGCTTGCCGTCCAGCCGCTGCGACAGCACCCGGCCGTACGCCTTGGTGACCTCGTTGGTCTGGAAGTTGGAGACGTTCAGCGCGAAGCCGTCGGCCTCGGCGATCCCGGCCCGCAGCAGCGGCTCGACCAGCTTCTCCGGCTCCTTGATCCAGGCGGGGTTGCCCGCGTCGAGGTAGACCTCGGTGTGCGGCTGCTCCTTGAAGCGGCGGATCGCCTCGCTCAGCAACTGCTCCCGCTCGGCGTGCAGTTCACCGGGCGTGCAGCCGTCCACCATGTGCGCGACGGCGTCCGGCTCCAGCACCACCAGTGCCTTGCTGCCGCCGAGCGACCGGGCGAACCGCTCGATCCACCGCCGGTAGGCGTCGGCGTCGGGCGCGCCGCCCGCGGAGTGCTGCCCGCAGTCCCGGTGCGGGATGTCGTACGCCACGAACACCGCGGTACGCCCCTCGGCGGCCGCCGCGGCGGTGGCCGCGCGGATGGCGGGCCCCGGGTCGCTCTCCCCGGTCGGCCACAGGGCGGCGGGCCGGTCCGCGATCCGGCGCAGCAGCTTGGCGTCCTCGGTCCGGCCCTGCCGCTGCCACAGCTCGATCTGCTGGGCCGCGGGGCTGCCCGGGTCGACCCAGAACGGGGAGCCGGGCGCCGGAGCGGCCTGCCGGGACGAGGCGGCGGCGACGGGCGTCCCGTCGCTGTCGGCCTCGGACGAACAGCCCACCACGAGTGCGAGCACCGCGAGACCCGCGAGGGTGTGGATCAGCCGGGACATGCTGCTCCCTGGAGCGGAGGTGACGGTACGTCACCAATCGTTCCATAAAGGAGACGTTTATTACGGAATCGACATGTTTCAGGCGCCGCCCGAGGCCAGCGCGATCCCCAGCGGCGTCCGCTCGTACAGCACCTGGTGGCCGTAGCGCCGGGAGACCAACAGCCCCGTGTCCCGCAGCGTCGTCAGGTGCGCGGACACCGACGAGGGCGCGAGACCCAGACGGTGGGCGAGGGCGGAGGTGGTGGCCGGTTCGTCGAGCGCGGCGAGCACGGCCGCCCGGCCCCGGCCCAGCAGCCGTACCAGTGCCTCGGAGGTACCGGCCGCGGGCTCGGCCCACAGCCCGGCCAGGCCCCGGACCGGATACACCACCGTCGGCTGCCAGGGCGGCTCGAAGCCGCTGACCACGTCCGGCCAGCAGAACACGCTCGGCATCAGCACCAGCCCCTGCCCGTCGAGGTCGCGCACATGCTCGGCGGCCACCTCCATGGTCAGCGTGCGGCCGCTGAAGGACAGCCGCCGGTCCAGCTCGGGCAGCAGCGCGCCCAGACCCACCTCCGCCAGCCGCCGGGAGTGGAAGGCGACATCGGCTTCGAGGAGGGCGCGCAGCCGCGGCCAGTCCGGGGCCACCAGGACGCGCCAGGCTTCCGCCAACAGATCCGCCAGCTCCTGGACGGTGCGGGCGGGGTCGGCCAGCAGCGCCCGGCCCTCGGGGGAGTGCAGGGCGCCCGGGGTGTCGGCGAGCGCGCGGGCCATGTCGTCGCGCGCCGCCTCCGGATCGGCCGAGCGGACCGCCGCGAGCTCCTCCTCGAAGTCGGCCGCGGGGCCGATCGGAGGCGGGCCGAGGAAGTCCGGGGTGTGCCCGCGCCTGGGCATCAGCAGCCACAGCGGGGCCAGGTCCAGCGCCCGGGCCGACTCCTGGATCCGGCGCAGCCACTGCGGGTGGTAGCCGTGCCGGTCCCGTCGGCGCAGGGTGCGCACCGCGTCCTGGGTCTCCCACAGCGGGGAGATCGCGAACCGGCACCGGAGGAGATCGTCGTCGCCGAAGCGCAGATGGGACGGCACGGCACCTCCTCCTGATCCGGAACATTCGGCTGTCGCCGAAACTCTACGGCGGGCGGCCCACTCCTGGGCAGGATGCCGCCCATGCCGGACCAGACCAGCCCGCCCGCACAGGCGGACCTCCAGGAACTCACGGGCTACCGCCCCGTCTTCGCCGTACGGGAGTTCCAGGCCGTCTTCGCGGCCTTCGCGCTCTCCCTGCTCGGTACCGTCGTCGGCGAGATCGCGCTCACCGTCCTCGTCTACGGGATCACCGGTTCGCCGCTGCTCAGCGCGCTCACCTTCGCCATGGGCTTCCTGCCCTACCTGCTCGGCGGCACCCTGCTCGCCGGGATCGCCGACCGGTACCCCGCACGGCGGGTGCTGGTGGTGTGCGACCTGGTCTGCGCCGGCTGCGCCCTGGTCATGGCGGCGCCCGGCACCCCCGTCGCAGCACTGCTCGCCCTGCGCTGTGTGATCGCCGTCGTCTCGCCGGTGTTCAGCGGCACCCGCACCGCCACCCTCGCCGAGATCCTCGGCGACGGCGACCTCTTCGTCCTCGGCCGCTCCCTGCTCAGGATGGTCTCGCAGAGCGCCGTGCTGGTCGGCTTCGGACTGGGCGGCGTCCTGCTCACCGTCGTGACACCCCGCGGCGCCCTGGCCGTCACCGTGACCACGTACCTGTGCTCCGCGCTCCTCCTGCGGTTCGGCACTCGGCGCAGGCCCGCCACCGCCCAGGGCGGCTCGCTCGTGCGGTACTCCCTCGCCGGCGCCCGCGAGGTGCTCGGCGACCGCAGGATCCGCGCGCTGCTGCTGCTCCTGTGGGTGCCGCCGATGTTCATGGTCGCGCCCGAGGCGCTGGCCGCCGCCTACGCGGACGAGATCGGCATCGGCACGGCCGGGGTCGGGCTGCTGATGGCCGCCATGCCGGTCGGCACCATCATCGGCGAGGTGTACGCCGGCTCCGCCCTCTCGCCCGCCGCCCGTTCCCGGATCGTGCTCCCGCTCGCCTCCTGCGGACTGCTGCCCCTGCTGGTCTACCCGCTCGGCCCCGGCCTGGTCTGGATCCTGGCCGCGCTGCTGGTCACCGGGCTGGCCGGGGCGTACACGCTGGGTCTGGACCGCTGGTTCGTGGACGCGGTGCCCAAGGAGCTGCGCGGGCGGGCGATGACCGTGCACACCGCGGGCCTGATGACCATCCAGGGCATCGGCATGGCGCTGGCCGGGGCGGCGGCGGAGTTCTGGCCGGTCGCGACCGTGGTCGGCGTGGTCGGCGCGCTCGGTACGGCCTGCTGTCTCGGCCTCGTCCTGGAGGTGCGGCGGACCTCCCGCGGACCGATGGGCGAGACAGGGCTGACCACGATATGACCGGCCGGTAAGGTCTATTGCCGTGCCGAAGCCGCTCAGTCTTCCCTTCGATCCCATCGCCCGCGCCGACGAACTCTGGAAGCAGCGCTGGGGAAACGTGCCGTCCATGGCCGCGATCACCTCGATCATGCGCGCCCAGCAGATCCTGCTCGGCGAGGTCGACGCGATCGTCAAGCCCTACGGGCTGACCTTCGCGCGGTACGAGGCGCTGGTGCTGCTGAACTTCTCCAAGGCCGGGGAACTGCCGATGTCGAAGATCGGCGAGCGCCTGATGGTGCACCCCACCTCGGTGACCAACACCGTGGACCGGCTGGTGAGGTCCGGACTGGTCGCCAAGCGGCCCAACCCCAACGACGGGCGCGGCACCCTCGCCTCCATCACCGACAAGGGGCGCGAGGTGGTCGAGGCGGCCACCCGGGACCTGATGGCCATGGACTTCGGGCTGGGCGTGTACGACGCGGAGGAGTGCAAGGAGATCTTCGCGATGCTGCGGCCGCTGCGGATCGCGGCGCACGACTTCGAGGAGAAGTAGGGGGCCGGAGCGGGCCCCGGACCCGCGCGAAGATCGCCCGGAACGTGCGGTTACGCTCGACGGCATGAAATCCAGCGTGCTGACCCGCTACCGCGTCATGGCGTACGTGACCGCCGTGATGCTGCTCGTGCTGTGCACCTGCATGATCTTCAAGTACGGGTTCGACAAGGGCGAGGACGTGACCTTCGCGGTCTCCCAGATCCACGGCGTCCTCTACATCATCTACCTGATCTTCGCCTTCGACCTGGGCTCCAAGGCGAAGTGGCCGTTCGGCAAGCTGCTGTGGGTGCTGCTGTCCGGGACCATCCCGCTGGCCGCCTTCTTCGTCGAGCGCAGGATCGCCCGGGAGACGCTCCCGCTGGTCGGTGGCGCCCGGACCGCCGCCGTCAAGGCGTAACAGCACACCGTCGTGAGGAACTGCTCACGGCGGTTCGCCATCGACATTTACTAGGACGTCCTAGTAAATTCGAAGGTATGGACGCTGACGCCATCGAAGAGGGCCGCCGACGCTGGCAGGCCCGGTACGACGCCTCGCGCAAGCGCGAGGCCGACTTCACCACGCTCTCCGGTGATCCCGTGGAGCCGGTGTACGGGCCCCGGCCGGGGGACACCTACGACGGCTTCGAGCGGATCGGATGGCCGGGGGAGTACCCCTTCACCCGGGGCCTGTACCCCACCGGCTACCGCGGGCGGACCTGGACGATCCGCCAGTTCGCCGGGTTCGGCAACGCCGAGCAGACGAACGAGCGGTACAAGATGATCCTCGCCAACGGCGGCGGCGGTCTGTCCGTGGCCTTCGACATGCCCACGCTGATGGGGCGGGACTCCGACGACCCGCGCTCGCTGGGCGAGGTCGGGCACTGCGGCGTCGCCATCGACTCGGCGGCGGACATGGAGGTCCTGTTCAAGGACATCCCGCTGGGCGATGTCACCACCTCGATGACGATCAGCGGCCCGGCGGTGCCGGTGTTCTGCATGTACCTGGTGGCGGCCGAGCGGCAGGGGGTCGACCCCGCGGTGCTCAACGGCACTTTGCAGACGGACATTTTCAAGGAGTACATCGCCCAGAAGGAGTGGCTCTTCCAGCCCGAGCCGCATCTGCGGCTGATCGGCGACCTCATGGAGCACTGTGCGGCGGGCATCCCGGCGTACAAGCCGCTGTCGGTCTCCGGGTACCACATCCGCGAGGCCGGGGCGACGGCCGCGCAGGAGCTGGCGTACACACTGGCCGACGGCTTCGGGTACGTGGAGCTGGGCCTGTCCCGCGGGCTGGACGTGGATGTGTTCGCCCCCGGCCTCTCCTTCTTCTTCGACGCGCACGTCGACTTCTTCGAGGAGATCGCCAAGTTCCGTGCGGCGCGGCGCATTTGGGCGCGGTGGATGCGGGACGTGTACGGCGCGAAGTCGGAGAAGGCGCAGTGGCTGCGGTTCCACACACAGACCGCGGGTGTCTCGCTGACCGCGCAGCAGCCGTACAACAACGTCGTCCGTACGGCCGTCGAGGCGCTGGCGGCGGTGCTGGGCGGGACGAACTCGCTGCACACCAACGCGCTCGACGAGACGCTGGCGCTGCCGTCGGAGCAGGCGGCGGAGATCGCGCTGCGCACGCAGCAGGTGCTGATGGAGGAGACCGGGGTCGCCAACGTCGCGGATCCGCTGGGTGGTTCGTGGTACGTCGAGCAGTTGACGGACCGGATCGAGGCGGACGCGGAGAAGATCTTCGACCAGATCAAGGAGCGCGGGACGCGGGCGCATCCCGACGGGCAGCACCCGATCGGGCCGATCACCTCCGGGATTCTGCGCGGGATCGAGGACGGGTGGTTCACCGGGGAGATCGCGGAGTCCGCCTTCCGGTACCAGCAGTCCCTGGAGAAGGGTGACAAGAAGGTGGTGGGCGTGAACGTCCACACCGGGTCTGTCACCGGGGACCTGGAGATTCTGCGGGTCAGCCACGAGGTGGAGCGGGAGCAGGTGCGGGTGCTCGGGGAGCGGCGGACCGCGCGGGACGATGCGGCGGTGCGTGGCGCGCTGGACGCGATGCTCGCTGCCGCGCGGGACGGGTCCAACATGATCGGGCCCATGCTGGACGCGGTGCGGGCGGAGGCGACGCTCGGGGAGATCTGCGGGGTGCTCCGCGAGGAGTGGGGGGTGTACACGGAGCCTGCGGGCTTCTGAAGTCCCCTTGTCCGGTGCGGCCGTTGGGGGTGGGTGCGCTCACCGGCGCTGGCCGGGTGCCTCCCCCAGAGGGGGGACCCCCAGCCCACCCGTGCCGCCTGGGGGTCCCCCCTCTGGGGGAGGCACGACTGCCCGCAGCTGCGGCGATTCGGCCGCTGACGGCGGGGTGGGTGCGCAGCCCGGCGCCATCGGGGTGCCGCTGCGCCCACCCGTGCCGCCCTGCGGCACGACTGCCCGCAGCTGGGGCGGGTTTACTGCGCAGGCGCTGACGCGGCCCCCAGCCCGGCCACGAGCACCGTCGTGAACCGGTGGACCCACGCCGCGTCCGCCGGTTCCGCGCTGACCAGGCAGCGGTGGACCACCGCGCCGGCGACGACGTCGAAGATGAGGTCGACCGTGCGGGCGGATTCGGACTCGTCCGTTTCCGGGGGGAGCTCGCCGCGGGCCTGGGCGCGGGCGCGGCCCTCCAGGACCAGACGCTTCTGGCGGTCGACGATGGACGCACGGATGCGTTCGCGAAGCGCCTCGTCGCGGGTGGACTCCGCGACGACCGCCATCAGTCCGCTCCTGGCCTCCGGCCGCGCCAGGATCGCCGCGAACTGATGGACCACGCCCTCGATGTCCGCGCCCAGCGTCCCGCGGTCGGGCAGTTCGAGTTCGTCGAAGAGCTCCGCCACCGCGTCGACGACGAGTTCGTTCTTGCCGGACCAGCGGCGGTACAGGGTCGTCTTCGCGACCCCCGCCCGCGTCGCCACGTCGGACAGCGTCAGCTTCGACCAGCCCAGCTCCACCAGCGCCTGACGGGTCGCCGCGAGGATCGCCGCGTCCGCCGCCGCGCTGCGGGGGCGCCCGGTGGCCCGTGGGGCTGGAGTGCTGCTCTGCATGCCAAGCACGATAACCACGCCCGCTGTGTGTCGGCGCCGTGAGGCAGATCACCGCCCCCGCGTCCCCGGGAGGCACTCGGTGCCATTACGCTACGACTCGTAGCGAAACCACTGGCGTGGGGTGGGGACCCCCCGCATCGAAAGCTTGACCGGCTTTCTCATCGCTTTTCACTCGTGCGCGAGAACGGGGGAGGATAGACGCATGCAGCCACGGAACATGTCCATGAGCGGAGTCGTCGACCTCGCCGCGGTGAAGGCGGCCCAGGAGGCCAAGGCGAAGGCGGAGCAGGCGCGCGCCGAAGCGGCCCGGCAGGGCGGGGGCGGCGCCGTATCGCCCGCGGACCTCGTCATCGACGTCGACGAGGCCGGGTTCGAGCGAGAAGTACTCCAGCGGTCCACCGAGGTGCCCGTCGTCATCGACTTCTGGGCCGAGTGGTGCCAGCCCTGCAAGCAGCTCAGCCCCGTCCTGGAGCGGCTCGCCGTCGAGTACAACGGCCGCTTCCTCCTCGCGAAGATCGACGTCGACGCCAACCAGATGCTGATGCAGCAGTTCGGCGTGCAGGGCATCCCCGCGGTGTTCGCCGTCGTCGCCGGACAGGCGCTGCCGCTCTTCCAGGGCGCCGCGGGCGAGCAGCAGATCCGCGAGACGCTCGACCAGTTGGTGACCGTGGCCGAGCAGCGGTTCGGGCTGACCGGTCTGCAGGTCGACCCGGAGGCCCAGCCCGGCGACCGGTCGGCGCCCGCCGCCCCGGCCGGTCCGCACGACGCGCTGCTTGAGGCGGCCGTACAGGCCCTGGACGCGGGTGACTTGTCCGGGGCAATCCGGGCGTACCAGAACGTTCTGGTCGACGACCCGGGCAACACCGAGGCCAAACTGGGGCTCGCGCAGGCCGAGTTGCTCCTGCGGGTGCAGGACGCCGATCCGCAGACCGTGCGCAAGGAGGCCGCCGAGAAGCCCGGTGACCCGCAGGCGCAGATCGCCGCCGCCGACCTGGACCTGGTGGGCGGTCATGTGGAGGACGCCTTCGGCCGGCTCATCGAGACGGTGCAGCGCACCGCCGGTGACGACCGGGAGGCCGTACGGGTAAGGCTGCTTGAGCTGTTCGAGGTCGTCGGGGCCGACGACCCGAGAGTGGCGGCGGCGCGCCGGGCCCTGGCGCGCGCCCTGTTCTGAGCGGGTCACGGGCCCCCTTCTGACCAGTCACTAAACGCGAGACGGCGTGTGACAGGAGTGAAGGAACCGGCCAACCTGTTGTCACTGCGGCCGCGCTTTACCAAATCTTGGTAATCGCGGCCGCTGTTACTGCCAGTAAATCAAGGGCGTTGGTCTGTCGGAATCTGTCCGGCGATTCCCGGATTTGTTCACCCCCCTGAGGCGACCGAGCGTCGCCGTTCGAGACCGACGGGTCGCCCCGCGGTTATCCGGCCGTTACTAGCGAGTAACGAACCCCCTTGTGCGGGCGGCGAGAATGCACCACGATCGGCCACGCTCGGTCCATTCCCGAACTGCCCCGACAGCCAGCCGGGGTGACGGGAGTCCAGGGTCCCCACCGGGCAGAACCGGCGGCAATGACGCCGGTTCTTGGACAGGGGGGTCTTCGCTCTCCGGCGAAGCCTGTCCAGCAAGGTTGTGCGTGATGCGTGTCAGGCGCGACCAGTGGTTGTCGCTCGGGGGTGATCGCCGGTGATTCGGGCGCGGTTCCCGCGCCGCCGAGTGCGGGCGCTCTCCTTCCCGAGGACGTAGCACTTCTCCCATCCCTGCCCGGCTGAGCCGTCGAGTCGTACGGGCCAGTCAGGGCCAGGAGATGTACGTCCGAGAAGGAGGAAATATGGAGTCCCAGGTGCGTGGCGGGACCAGATGGAAGCGGTTCGCCGTCGTGATGGTGCCCAGCGTCGCCGCCACGGCTGCGATAGGTGTCGCCCTCGCGCAGGGCGCTCTCGCCGCGTCGTTCAGCGTGTCGGGCCAGTCGTTCAAGGTGACGACGAAGCAGCTCGACGGTACGGGCTTCGCCCAGTACGGCGCCCTCGATGAGGGCTACACGCTCAGCGGCAAGAAGACGGTTCACCCCGTCGCGGTCTCGGCCTTCAAGTCCGCGACCATCAACAGCCTGTGCCAGTCGGTTGTCACCCCTGACATTCCGATCCTCGGCAACGTCAGCCTGATCCTTCGGGCCGGCGAGGACCCGAAGAAGCCGGTCGAGGCCGAGAACCTGTACATCGACGTGGCCGACCTTGAGGCCGACGCGACGTTCAAGGGCATCGACATCGGTGTGGCCGCCAAGGACGCCAGCAAGGGTCCGGGCATGAAGGGCGGCGGCGAGCAGTCCAACCCGTTCGGCTTCGCCCAGCAGGCCGACTCGGTCGTGCTGAAGGACGTGAAGCAGACGGCGTGGGCCACCACCGCCGGAACCTTCAAGCTCAGCGGTCTGTCGATGAAGCTGTCGACGGGTGTCAAGGAGTGCTACTAAGCACTCACTGACGGGCGGGGGAGCCGGTGGCGCCCCCGCCCGTCCACCATCCGGGCGTCCTCTTCACACGTCCGCACCCTCAGCATCACAACTCACCACCACAGCAACGCCGCAGCAGGGAGCTGTTTTCCATGAGCGCCGAGACTCCTGCCGTACCCGGCCGTGATGAGCACTACCTCCGGGTCATCAGGCGGAACTTCCGCGCCTGGCGGGGCGCGAGGCCCTTCTGGGCCGGTCTGTTCGTCATGCTCGGCGGACTCCCGATCGCCTACTTCCCGTACGCGAACCTCCAGATCGGTCATCTGACTCTGGCGATGTCGACGACCGCGGGCGCCGGCTCCCTGATCATCGGCGTGCTGCTGATGGTTCTCGGCGTCAGCCTCTGGTTCCAGAAGCACGTGCGCGTCTTCGCGGGCGTCGCGGCGATTCTGCTGGCGCTGGTGTCCATTCCCGTCTCCAACCTGGGCGGCTTCCTGATCGGCTTCCTGTTCGCCCTGGTGGGCGGCGCGATGGCCGTCGCATGGGCCCCGGGTGTGCCGGAGGCAGCGCCGGAGTCGCAGCCGGAGCCGGTCAAGGAGAGCGCGGACCAGCAGGAGGCCGCCCCCGAGGGCGAACTCCCGGCCGAGCGGGACGCGGTGGACGAGCCGAACGATCTGTCAGGAACGAGCCCGGCGAACGGGGCGAACGGGAGGCACAGTGCCGGCTGACGAGGTGACCCACGGGGCTGACGTGGACACGTCCCGTGCGAGAACCGGGCCGCGGCATGCGGCTCCCAAGAAGCCGCTGTTCACCAGGTTCCACATGCCGGCCGGCAAGGCGATAGCCCTGGCCGCGATGCCGACGGCGGTCCTCATGGGGATGGGGTTCACGCCGACACTCGCCAACGCCGAGGACCAGCCGGCCGCCAAGAGCCTGACGGCCGACGAGTACAAGGACTGCGTGGCCGCCCTGGAGGGCGAGGACGAGAAGAAGTCCGAGTCCCCCACGCCGTCTCCGAGCGTGAGTGAGTCCGCCGCCGAGGAAGACACGGCGGAGCCGACCCCGACCGAGACGGCCGGGACCGGCACGGGCGGTTCCTCTTCGTCGGATTCAGGTTCCGACGACGAGGCCGAGCCCGAGCCGGCACCGTCCGCGAGCAAGACGTCCGAACCGCAGTCCGGCGGCGGCGACACCGCCCCGGAGACCCCCACGCCGTCCCCCACCGAGTCGGACCCCAATCTGCTGGAGCAGATCGGCGGTGCGCTGGAGGACATCTTCACCCCCGGCAAGGACGACAAGGAGACCGCGAGCCCCACGCCGTCGGCCACCCCGTCCGCCACGCCGTCGCCGAGCGCCGACGAGGACAAGCCCGAGGAGCCGGTGAAGGAGACCGCCGACAAGGTCACCGACACCGCGAAGGACACGGTCAAGGACGCGGCGAAGGACACCACCGACGCCGCGGCCGAGGCGGCCGACGACGCCGCCGAGGCGGTCGAGGAGGCGGCCGAGGAGGCCACCGCCACGCCCAGCCCGTCGGCGACCGAGAGCGTCGACCCGGAGGACTGCCCGGTCGCCACGGACGCGGAGGGCGGTGTCGACAACACCGTGCCGCTGCCCGACGACCCTTGGTACCTGAACGCCAGCTCGCTGCTGCTCAAGGGCGCCGACTACAAGGGCATCGTCAAGGTCCGTACGGCGAACGGCACCACCAAGGAAGTGCTGAAGTACGTCATATCCGACGGCACCGACATCGGCGACCTGCACCAGACGGTGAAGGACCCGCAGACCGGCAAGACGTACCACGTGCAGGCGGGCAAGGGCACCACGTCCACCATCCGCGACGGCAAGACGATCATGTACACCGAGTCCATCTCCGGCAATCTGCTGGGGCTGATCCCGGTGACGTTCAGCCCGGAGAACCCGCCGCCGCTGAACATCCCGCTGATCTACTTCACCAAGGTCGAGGTCGTCCAGGCCGCCCAGTTCGGCGGCACCCTGCATGTCCCCGGCCTGCACCAGTTCGTCACCGACTGAGGCACCGTACGGAGACTGAGGCACCGTCAACGCGCTGAGGGCGCCCCCTGATCCAGGGGGCGCCCTCAGCGCCGTACAAGACCCTTCGCGGGGCCGTCAGTTGCTCTGGTCGCCGCCCAGGTGGTGGACGCGGACCATGTTGGTGGTGCCGGGGACGCCGGGCGGGGAGCCGGCCGTGATGATCAGGACGTCGCCCTGGTTGAAGCGGCCCAGCTTGAGGACCTCGCCGTCGACCAGGTCGACCATCTCGTCGGTGCTGTTGACGAACGGCACGACGTGCGACTCCACACCCCAGCTGAGGGTCAGCTGGTTGCGGGTGGACTCGTCGGTGGTGAACGCCAGGATCGGCTGTGCGGCGCGG
Source organism: Streptomyces sp. NPDC110618 (assembly GCF_055657065.1). NCBI lineage: Bacteria > Bacillati > Actinomycetota > Actinomycetes > Kitasatosporales > Streptomycetaceae > Streptomyces > Streptomyces sp. NPDC110618. The sequence continues at coordinate 158,607 of NZ_JBVKBN010000014.1, forward strand.
TAGCGGCACAGGCGGCGGGCGGTGTCACCGGACTTGGTGAAGGCCACCAGGCCCTTGCCGCCCAGGAAGTCGGCGATCTCGCAGGCCGCGCGGGCGACCGAACCGCCCTGCGTGCGCGGCTTCTTGCCCGGCACCAGCGGCTGCAGGCCCTTGGCCAGCAGCTCCTGCTCGGCCGCCTGGACGATCTTCGACATCGTCTTGACGGTCTCGATCGGGTACGCGCCCACGCTGGACTCGGCGGAGAGCATGACCGCGTCGGCGCCGTCCAGGATCGCGTTGGCCACGTCGGAGGCCTCGGCGCGGGTCGGACGGGAGTTGGTGATCATCGACTCCATCATCTGGGTCGCCACGATCACCGGCTTGGCGTTGCGGCGGCACAGCTCGATGAGCCGCTTCTGCACCATGGGGACCTTTTCGAGGGGGTACTCGACGGCCAGGTCGCCGCGGGCGACCATGACGCCGTCGAACGCCATCACGACATCCTCCATGTTCGCCACCGCCTGCGGCTTCTCCACCTTGGCGATGACCGGGACGCGGCGGCCGACCTCGTCCATGACCTTGTGCACGTCCTGCACGTCGTTGGCGTCCCGCACGAAGGACAGCGCGACCATGTCGCAGCCCATGCGCAGCGCGAACCGCAGGTCCTCGACGTCCTTCTCGGACAGCGCGGGCACGTTCACGGCCGCGCCGGGCAGGTTGATGCCCTTGTGGTCGGAGACGACACCGCCCTCGATGACGATCGTCCTCACCCGGGGGCCCTCGACGTCCAGGACCTTCAGTTCGACGTTGCCGTCGTTGATGAGGATCTGGTCGCCGCGCGAGACATCGCCGGGCAGGCCCTTGTAGGTGGTTCCGCAGATCTGCTTGTCACCGGGGACGTCCTCGGTGGTGATGACGAACTCGTCGCCACGCTCCAGCTCCACCGGACCCTCGGCGAAGGTCTCCAGACGGATCTTGGGGCCCTGGAGGTCGGCGAGCACACCGATGGCCCGGCCGGTCTCGGCGGCGGCGGCCCGGACCCGGTCGTAGCGGCCCTGGTGCTCTTCGTGCGAGCCGTGGCTGAAGTTGAAGCGGGCCACATTCATGCCCGCCTCGATCAACGCGACGAGCTGTTCATGGGAGTCGACCGCGGGGCCGAGAGTACAGACGATTTTCGAACGGCGCATGGGGCGATCCTATCGGTTTGTTTCGCTGCGGAATATTCCGTCTGGCGGAAAATACAAAAGGGCGGGATGCCGCTCAGGTGAGAATGTCCGAGTCCTTTACCAGCGCGTACGTCTGTGTCGCGATCTCCAGTTCCTCGTCGGTCGGTACCACCGCCACGGCCACCCTCGCGGACGGCGGCGAGATCAGCCGCGGCGCGTCGCCGCGTACGGCGTTCAGCTCGCCGTCCACCGCGAGCCCCAGCTCCGCCAGGCCGGCCACCGCAGCTTCCCGCACGGCGCTCGCGTTTTCCCCGACTCCCGCTGTGAAGGCCACCGCGTCCACCCGGCCGAGCACCGCGTAATAGGCGCCGATGTACTTCTTCAGCCGGTGAATGTATATGTCGAAGGCGAGTTGCGCCGATTCGTCACCCTCCTCGATCCGGCGCCGGATCTCCCGCATGTCGTTGTCCCCGCACAGGCCGATCAGCCCGCTCTTCTTGTTGAGCAGATTGTCGATCTCGTCGGCGGACATTCCCCCGACCCGCATCAAGTGGAAGATCACCGCCGGGTCCAGGTCCCCGGAGCGGGTGCCCATCACCAGCCCCTCCAGCGGGGTGAGCCCCATGGAGGTGTCCACGCACCGCCCGCCGCGCACCGCCGAGGCCGAGGCGCCGTTGCCCAGGTGCAGCACGATCACGTTCACCTCCTCCGGCGCCTTGCCCAGCAGCTTCGCGGTGGCGCGGGAGACGTAGGCGTGCGAGGTGCCGTGGAAGCCGTAGCGGCGGATGCGGTGCGCGTCGGCGGTCGCCACGTCGATCGCGTAGCGGGCCGCCGACTCCGGCATCGTCGTGTGGAAGGCGGTGTCGAACACGGCGACCTGCGGCAGGTCCGGGCGCAGCGCCTGCGCGGTGCGGATGCCGGTGAGGTTCGCCGGGTTGTGCAGCGGGGCGACCGGGATCAGCCGCTCGATCTCGGCGAGCACGCGGTCGTCGATGACGGTGGGCTCGGTGAAGTACTTGCCGCCGTGCACCACCCGGTGCCCGATCGCGGCCAGCTCCGGGGAGTCCAGGCCGAGCCCGTCCCGGGACAGCTCCTGGGCCACCGCCTTCAGCGCGGCGTCGTGATCGGATATCGCCCCGGACCACTCCCGGGTCTCCCCGTCGGCCGGGGTGTGCTTCAGACGCGAGGTCTCCTCGCCGATCCGCTCGACGAGCCCCTGCGCGAGCCGCCGGCTGTCACTCATGTCGAGCAGCTGGTACTTCACCGACGAGGAGCCGGAGTTCAGGACGAGGACACGGGACGAGGTCACTGCTGGGACGCCTTTTCGACGGGGGACTGGGCCTGGATCGCCGTGATGGCGACGGTGTTGACGATGTCCTGCACCAGCGCGCCGCGGGACAGGTCGTTGACGGGCTTGCGCAGACCCTGCAGCACCGGGCCCACGGCGATGGCGCCGGCCGAGCGCTGCACGGCCTTGTAGGTGTTGTTGCCGGTGTTCAGGTCCGGGAAGATCAGCACCGTCGCCTGCCCCGCGACCTCGGAGTCGGGCAGCTTGGTCGCGGCCACCGACGGCTCCACGGCCGCGTCGTACTGGATCGGGCCCTCGATCTTCAGGTCGGGCCTGCGCAGCCGCACCAGCTCCGTCGCCTCGCGCACCTTGTCCACGTCGGCGCCCGTACCGGACGTACCGGTGGAGTACGACAGCATCGCGATCCGCGGCTCCACGCCGAACTGCGCGGCCGTCGTCGCCGACTGGACGGCGATGTCCGCCAGTTGCTCGGCGTCCGGGTCGGGGTTGACCGCGCAGTCGCCGTAGACGAGCACCCGGTCGGCGAGGCACATGAAGAAGACGCTGCTCACGATCGAGGCTCCCGGCTTGGTCTTGATGATCTCGAAGCCGGGGCGGATGGTGGCCGCCGTGGAGTGCACCGCGCCCGACACCATGCCGTCGGCGAGGCCCTCCTCGACCATCAGCGTGCCGAAGTAGTTCACGTCCGAGACCACGTCGTACGCCAGCTCCACCGTCACGCCCCGGTGGGCGCGCAGGGCGGCGTACTTCTCGGCGAAGGAGTCGCGCAGTTCGCTGGTGGCCGGGTCGATCAGCTGCGAGTCGCCTAGGTCGATGCCGAGGTCGGCGGCCTTCTTGCGGATCTGGTCCACGGGGCCGAGCAGGGTCAGTTCGCACACCCCGCGGCGCAGCAGCACCTCGGCGGCGTGCAGCACCCGAGGCTCGGTGCCCTCCGGGAGCACCACGCGCCTGAGGTCGGAGCGGGCCTGCTCCAGCAGCTTGTGCTCGAACATCATCGGCGTGACCCGGTCGCTGCTCGGGGCGCTGACCCGCTTGATCAGGTCCCCGGTGTCGACGTACCGCTCGAACAGGCCGAGCGCGGTCTCCGCCTTGCGCGGGGTGGCCGCGTTCAGCTTGCCCTCCAGGGAGAACAGCTGCTCGGCGGTGGGGAAGCTGTTGCCGGGCACCGAGAGCACCGGGGTGCCGGGGGCGAGGCGGGAGGCGAGGGTGAGGATGTCGTCGCCCGGCACCTCGTTCAGGGTGAGCAGCACCCCGGCGATCGGCGGGGTCCCGGCGCTGTGCGCGGCGAGCGCGCCGACCACCAGGTCGGCCCGGTCCCCGGGGGTGACGACCAGACTGCCGGGCGTCAGGGCGCTGAGGAAGTTCGGCAGCATCGCGCCGCCGAAGACGAAGTCCAGCGCGTCCCGGGCGAGCCCCGAGTCGTCGCCCAGGATCACCTTGGCACCGAGCGCGGTGGCGACCTGCGCGACCGTCGGCGCGGCCAGCGCGGGCTCGTCGGGCAGCACGTAACAGGGGACCGGGAGCCGTCCCGAGAGCCGCTCGGCGATCGCGTCCCGGTCCTCCCGGGCCACCCGGTTGGTCACCATGGCGAGCACGTCGCAGCCCAGGCCGTCGTAGGCGCGGTAGGCGTTGCGGGTCTCGGCGAGCACCGATTCGGCGGTCTGCCTGCGGCCGCCGACGACGGGTATGACGGAGGCGCCGAACTCGTTGGCGAGCCGGGCGTTGAGGGAGAGCTCCTCCGGGAACTGGGTGTCGGAGTAGTCCGTGCCGAGGACGAGGACCACGTCGTAGTCGCGGGCCACCCGGTGGAAGCGGTCGACCAGGGTGGAGACCAACTCGTCGGTGCCCTGCTCGGCCTGGAGGGCGGAGGCCGCGTGGTAGTCGAGGCCGTAGACCGTCGCCGGGTCCTGGGCCAGCCGGTAGCGGGCGCGCAGCAGGTCGAAGAGGCGGTCCGGCCCTTCGTGCACGAGGGGCCGGAAGACGCCCACCCGGTCGACCTGGCGGGTCAGGAGCTCCATCACCCCCAGTTCGACGACCTGGCGACCGTCCCCGCGGTCGATCCCCGTCACGTACACGCTGCGCGTCACGCGTGCTCTCCCCTTCGTCCAACGACCGAAGTCGGGTGGCATTCACCGTTGGGTGTCATACACCGGTGGGTGTCATACACAGTCGGGTGTCATAAAAATCGCCCACCGAGGTGAGCAGAACCCTCTTGACAATACCTCCGCCGGTAGCTAAGGCGCCCGTCAGTCCGAGGGTGCGGCATCGCCCTCCCGGACGTGAAACAATCGGACTGGCTCACCGGTGGTATCAACAGCGAGCAGGAGACACAGCACGATGCGTATCGGAGTTCTCACCGCAGGCGGCGACTGCCCCGGCCTGAACGCAGTGATCCGGTCGGTCGTGCACCGGGCCGTCACGACGTACGGCGACGAGGTGATCGGCTTCGAGGACGGCTACTCCGGCCTCCTGGACGGCCACTACCGGTCGCTGGACCTCAACGCCGTCAGCGGCATCCTGGCCCGCGGCGGGACCATCCTCGGCTCCTCCCGGCTGGAGCGCGACCGGCTCCGCGAGGCCTGCGAGAACGCCTCCGACATGATCCGCGACTTCGGCATCGACGCCCTGATCCCGATCGGCGGCGAGGGCACGCTGACCGCGGCCCGCATGCTCTCCGACGCCGGGCTGCCGGTGGTCGGCGTCCCGAAGACCATCGACAACGACATCTCCTCCACCGACCGCACCTTCGGCTTCGACACCGCGGTCGGTGTCGCCACCGAGGCGATGGACCGCCTGAAGACCACCGCCGAGTCCCACCAGCGGGTGATGGTCGTCGAGGTCATGGGCCGTCACGCGGGCTGGATCGCCCTGGAGTCCGGCATGGCGGCCGGCGCCCACGGCATCTGCCTGCCCGAGCGCCCCTTCGACCCGGCCGACCTGGTGAAGATGGTCGAGGAGCGCTTCGCGCGCGGCAAGAAGTTCGCCGTGATCTGCGTCGCCGAGGGCGCCCACCCGGCCGACGGCACCATGGACTACGGCAAGGGCGAGATCGACAAGTTCGGCCACGAGCGCTTCCAGGGCATCGGTACGGCCCTGGCGTACGAGCTGGAGCGGCGGCTCGGCAAGGAGGCCAAGCCGGTCATCCTCGGCCATGTCCAGCGCGGCGGTGTGCCGACCGCGTACGACCGTGTCCTCGCCACCCGCTTCGGCTGGCACGCGGTGGAGGCCGCGCACCGGGGCGAGTTCGGCAAGATGACCGCCCTGCGCGGCACGGACATCGTGATGGTGCCCCTGGCCGAGGCGGTCACCGAGCTGAAGACGGTCCCGAAGGACCGGATGGACGAGGCGGAGTCGGTCTTCTAGGACCTCGGGGCCCCTTGCCTCCGGGGCGGCTCAGATCGCCCCCGGGGCCCGGTCGCTGACCCTGGTCCAGAAGTGGTCGACGATCCGGTCCAGGAAGTCCCGGCCTGCCGCGCTGGAGCCGCCCTCGCTGCCCCAGCTGAGGGTGGCCACCATCTGGCCGTGGTACTCCCGGTGCAGTTCCTGCAGCGCGTCCTCCACCAGCCGCCGGTCCAGCGGCACCAGCTTGCCGACCGGGCGCGCGTACGCCTGCCAGCGCGTCGTCACCGCGCTGCGCAGCAGATCGGCGAGCCGGGCGTCGCGCCCGGTGACGGCGACCAGGTCGGGCAGCCTCAGTCCGAGCAGTTCGGCGAGGGCGGCGGACTGCCGCTCGGTGCCGCGCCAGTCATCGCTCTCCTCCATCCGCAAGTACGCCTGCACCTCGTGCCCCACGGCACGCGCGACGTCCTCCGGCGCGAGCCCGCGGGCCATGCGGTGCTCGCGCAGGCTCCTCGGCCGGCCGATGAGTTCACCGGGCGAGCACCACAACACGCCCGCGAGAGCGGTGAGTTCGGGATTGCTGGGGACGGCGACCCCGCGTTCCCAGGCGGTGACGAGGTCCGGGGTGACGTAGGGGAGACCGTAGGAGACCCGCATGCCGTAGGCGACATGCTCGGGGCCCATGCTGAGGGCGGCACGCAGGCGGCGGGCGGCGGGGGCGTTGAACGGGGGAGTCGGCGGACTGGGGCGGTTCGGCTGAGCAGGGGGTCGGCGCACGTGCCTCAAGCTAGGGGCGCGCGGGGGTGGTGACTACGGTCTGTTCGGCCAGGATCACGGATTGTAGGAACGTACGGTTCCGGCCGTTCCGGACGTATGGCCGAAGGTCGCCGGTGGGGTTGGGGGCGCGTGCGGATGCGATGCGCGCCGGGGCGCTCGCGCGGGGGCGTGGGGCTGTGGTGCGGGGTCGAACGGCAAGCTCAGCGGGCATATTCGCGGATGCGTGCGGGCGCCGGACCTCCGGGGCCGGCCACCGTCCGCCTCCGTCGGGGCGGTTGGTGCTTCGTCCGGGTGATCGGACGTCGAAGGCGAGTGCGCGCCGGGTGGTGCGCGGATCGGCACGGGCGGCGCGGCGCAAACCGTACGGTCCGCTGCGCCGGGGGCCTGCTGTCACACGGTCCGCTGTCCCGGGGTGCCCTGCTTCATGCGGTCTTCGTACGGTCCGCTGTTCCGAAGTGCCCTACTCCCGCGCCCGCGCCACCCGCTCCCGCCCCGTCAGCAGCATCAGCAGCTCGGCGATGGGGGCGCGGACCTCCTCGCCCTCGCCCCGGGACCACTCGATGTCCGTCGCCACCAGCTTCTTCCGCGGCAGGGGCCAGGGGCGCGGCGGGAAGCGCATGGTCCAGACGCGGTCCGCCGCGTCCCGGGCGGCCGCCGGGGGCATCTCGCGGTGGCGGCCGAGGGGCAGGGCGATGTCCTGGCCGTGGACCAGGATGTCCAGCAGGGGCTCCCGGGGTGTGGTCATGGGCGCCTGTCGGCGGGAGCCGACGATGCCGCGCAGGTCGGCGACGATCTCCTCGGTCGGCTTCGCCGCCTCGCGCACCGCGGTGTCGTGGATCAGGCGGTCCATGTTCCCCCGGGCCCGCACCATGTCGCGCACCAGGTCGCCGTAGGAGAAGCGCGGCGCCAGGGTCAGATGGGCGGCGACGTCCCGTACCCGCCAGTCGCCGCAGGCGGTCGGGGTCTCCCACTCCGCCGGGGTGAGCCCCTCCAGGAGGTCCGCGAGCGTCCGGCGCTGCTCGTCGACGATCCGCCAGCGCTCGTCCGTGCCCAGGACGACGGTCACAGGAATCACCACCCACTCAAGTGGTAAGCTTCTCTGACCAAATTAGTCAGAGAGACTGACCAGTGTCAAGGTGCGTTCGAGGGGGCGTCGTCCGTGGTCGTCGAGAGCGAGCTGAGCACCGGCGTTCTGCTGTTCCTGCCCTACCGGGCGCTGGAGGAGCGGGTCTTCGCGGCCCTTGCCGAGGCCGGATTCGACGACTTCACCCCGGCCCAGGCCCGGGTCCTGCAGCGCGTCGGACCCGAGGGCACCCGGCTCACCGAGCTGGCCGAGCAGGCGCAGATCACCAAGCAGACGGCCGGCTTCCTGGTCGACCAGCTGGAGAAGGCCGGGTACGTACGCCGCGAGCCGGACCCCACCGACAGGCGGGCCCGGCTGGTGTGCCTCGCGGACAAGGCGCTGGCGGCCAAGGAGGTCGCCGACGCCGTGGTCGCCGAGGTGGAGCGGGAGTGGGAGGAGCACCTCGGCAAGCGGCGGATGCGGCAACTGCGTGAGGCGCTCACCCTGCTGCGGGAGATCACCGACCCGTGGGCGCCCGGACAAGGGGGAACCCCGAGCGGTCAGGGCGGGGGGAGCGCCTGATCGCTCGGGGTTCCGAAGTGGCGGGTCCTGGCGGTCAGGACCGGGACCCGCCGGGTCCTGGAGCGCGTCCGGGCTGTGCCTCGGATCGTGTCCGGCGTAAGGCTTGGGCCGTCTTCGGCCTACGCCTTGGGCCGTCTCCGGCCTATGCCTTGGGCAGGCCGTCTTGGGCCTACGCCTCGGGCCGTTTCCGGCCTACGCCTTGGCGAGTTCCTTCTCGCCTCCCTGCTCCGGTACCTCCGCCGGGGCCTCCTCGGACTCGTGCCCGGACTCGTGCCCGTCGTCGAGGAGCGTCTTCTCGTCGAAGGGGAGGTGTCCGGCGAGCACCTGGTCGACCCGGCCGCGGTCGATCTCCTTGGTCCAGGTGCCGATCAGCACCGTGGCCACCGCGTTGCCCGCGAAGTTCGTCAGGGCGCGGGCCTCGCTCATGAACCGGTCGATGCCGACGATCAGGCCGATACCGTCCACCAGCGCCGGCTTGTGGGACTGCAGTCCGCCCGCCAGGGTGGCGAGCCCGGCGCCGGTCACACCCGCCGCGCCCTTCGAGGCGACCAGCAGGAACAGCAGCAGCGGGATCTGCTCGCCGATCGACATCGGCGTACCCATGGCGTCGGCGATGAACAGGGACGCCATGGTCATGTAGATCATGGTGCCGTCGAGGTTGAAGGAGTAGCCGGTCGGGACCGTGATGCCGACGACGGGCTTGCTGACACCCAGGTGCTCCATCTTCGCGATGAGCCGCGGCAGCGCGGACTCGGAGGAAGAGGTGGACAGGATCAGCAGGAACTCGCGGCCCAGGTACTTGAAGAGTGTGAAGATGTTCAGGCCCGCGACCACCCGCAGCAGGATGCCGAGCACGATGAACACGAACAGCACACAGGTGGTGTAGAAGCCCAGCATCAGCACCGCGAGGCTCTTGAGCGCGTCCAGGCCGGCCGAGCCGGTGACCGCGGCGATGGCACCGAAGGCGCCGATCGGGGCGGCCCACATCACCATGGAGAGGATGCGGAAGACGAGCCGCTGGATGTGCTCGACACCGCGCAGGATCGGCTGCCCGGCGTTGCCCATGGCCTGCAGCGCGAACCCGGCGAGCAGGGCGATGAGCAGGGTCTGCAGGACCTCGCCCGCGGTGAACGCGGACACGATCGTGGTCGGGATGATGCCGAGCAGGAACTCGGTGGTGTCCTTGGCCTCCGCGTCGACCTGGGCCTGTCCGACCTCCTTGACCGCGTCGGTCACCGCGAGGCTGGAGCCCGGGTCCAGGATGTTGCCGACGACCAGGCCGATACCCAGGGCCACCAGCGACATCACCAGGAAGTAGCCGAGCGCGATACCGCCGACGGCGCCCACCTTGGCGGCCTTGCGCACCGAGCCGATGCCCAGCACGATCGTGCAGAAGATGATCGGCGAGATCATCATCTTGATCAGGTTCACGAAGCCGGTCCCGATCGGCTTCAGCTCCACCGCGAAGTCCGGCGCGATCAGCCCGACGGCGATGCCGAGGGCGACCGCGACGATCACCGCGATGTACAGATAGTGCGTGCGGTCCCGTTTGGCAGCGGGTGCCGTCCTGGGGGTACTGGCGGCCACGGTCGCCCTCCTTGACGTCGTCGTCGGCATCACCGGCGTGCGGCTCACGCCCGGGGGTTTTGGGGAATGCCGTGACTATCTCCCGGCCTGTGAGGGCGGTCACCCTTACGTTCATTTAGTTCGCGCTTACGTCAGGACACCCACCGACAGTGCGCGCTACGTCAGGACACCCACCGACAGTGCGCGCTACGTCGGGACACCCACCGACGACATGCGCATACGTCCGGATGCACACTGACGACATGCGCATCCCCGTCCCCCGCCCCCGCAGCCTGGCCGGCCAGCTGTTCGCCATGCAGGCCGTGCTGATCGCGGTACTCGTGACCGGATACGCGCTGTTCAGCTACGTCAGCGACCAGAGCCAGGCCGAGGAGGCGGCGGGCCGCCAGGCACTGGCCGTGGCCCGCTCGATCGCCGACTCCCCCTCGGTGCGACAGGCCATCCGCACCGACAACCCCTCCTCCTCGCTCCAGCCGTACGCCGTGCACGTGCAGCAGGACACCGGGGTCGACTTCGTCACGATCATGAACCCGCGGGGCATCCGCTGGACCCACCCGAACCCCCAGGAGATCGGCCAGCCGTTCATCGGCCACATCGCCCCCGCCCTGGAGGGCCGCTCCTTCACCGAGACCTACACCGGCACCCTCGGCCCGTCCGTCCGCGCCGTCACCCCGATCTGGGACGGCGGGCGGATCGTCGGCCTGGTCAGCGCGGGCATCAAGGTGGAGGAGATCAGCAAGCGGGTGCGGGACGAGCTGGCCGCCCTGCTCGGGGTCGCGGGCGGCGCGCTGGCGCTGGGCGCGGTGGGCACGTACGTGATCAACGCCCGGCTGCGGCGGCACACCCACGGGATGAACGCGGCCGAGCTGAGCCGGATGCACGACTACCACCAGGCCGCCCTGCACGCGGTGCGCGAGGGGCTGCTCATGCTGGACGGGCAGTTCCGGGTGGCGCTGATCAACGACGGCGGCCGGGAACTGCTCGGCGTCTTTGACGAGGCGGTCGGCACCTCGGTCGCCGACCTCGGGCTGCCGCCCTCCCTCACCGGCGCGCTGCTGTCCTCGCAGCCGAGGGTGGACGAGGTGCATCTGACGGCCGATCGGGTGCTGGTCGTGAACACCTCACCGGTCTCCGGCGGCGAGCGCCGGGGCACGGTCGTCACCCTGCGCGATGTGACGGAACTCCAGTCCCTGATGGGTGAGCTGGACTCCGAGCGCGGCTTCACCCAGGCGCTGCGCTCGCAGGCGCACGAGGCCGCCAACCGGCTGCACACCGTGGTCTCGCTGATCGAGCTGGGGCGCGCCGAGGAGGCCGTGGAGTTCGCCACCGCCGAACTGGAACTGGCGCAGGCCCTGACCGACCAGGTGGTGGCGGCGGTCAGCGAACCGGTGCTGGCGGCGCTGCTGCTGGGCAAGACGGCGCAGGCCAACGAGCGGGGCGTGGAGCTGGTGGTGTCCGCGGACAGCCGCCTCGACGACGGACTGCTGCCGTCGTCGCTGCCCGCCCGGGACCTGGTGACCATCCTCGGCAACCTGATCGACAACGCGGTGGACGCGGCGCAGGGCAGTGTCCGGGCGCGGGTCACGGTGACCGCGTACACGGCAGGGGCCGAGCTGGTCCTGAAGGTCTCCGACACCGGCGCCGGGGTGGACCCCGAGCACGCGGAGGCGGTCTTCGAGCGGGGCTTCTCCACCAAGCCCGCCGTGGGTCCCGGCGGCCGGGGCCTCGGGCTCGCGCTGGTGAGGCAGGCGGTCGCCCGGCACGAGGGGACCCTGACGGTGGCGGACGCCGCCGAGGGCGGGGCCGAGTTCGAGGTACGGCTGCCCCTGGGCGTCGTACCGGCCGGTGAGGGCGTAGTTTCTGGGGGCGCAGTCTCTGGAGGCGACGTATGAGCACCGACACACCGATCCGGGTCCTGGTCGTGGAGGACGACCCGGTCGCCGCCGATGCCCACGTCATGTACGTCAACCGGGTCCCCGGATTCGTCGCGGTCGGCAAGGTGCACACGGGCGCGGAGGCGCGCCGGGCACTGGACCGCACTCCGGTGGACCTGCTCCTGCTCGACCTCCACCTCCCCGATGTGCACGGCCTCCAACTCGCCCGCTCGCTGAGGGCGTTGGGCCACCACACGGACGTCATAGCGGTGACCTCGGCACGCGACCTGGCGGTGGTCCGCGAGGGGGTGTCGCTCGGTGTCGTCCAGTACGTCCTGAAGCCGTTCACCTTCGCGACGCTGCGCGACCGGCTCGTCCGGTACGCCGAGTTCCACGCGGCGGCGGGCGAGGCGAGCGGCCAGGACGAGGTCGACCGCGCCCTGGCGACCCTGCGCGCCCCCGGCCCGGCCGCCCTCCCGAAGGGCCTGAGCGCCCCCACCCTGGAGCGGGTCACGGTGGCCCTGCGGGACTCCGCGGAGGGCCTGACCGCGACCGGCGTCGCGGAGGCGGTGGGCATCTCGCGCATCACGGCCCGCCGGTACCTGGAGCACCTGGTGGACGCGGGCCGAGCGGCCCGCAACCCGCAGTACGGGACGGTGGGGCGCCCGGAGCTGCAGTACCGCTGGGTGAAGGGCCCTAGCTGAACGGCAGCGCGTACAGGACGACCTGCACGCCGAGCCCCAGCAGGGCCAGCGCCTCGAACACCGACACGACGACCAGCCCGGCGGAGGTCTGCCCGGCGCCCCAGTAGACGGCGAGCCCCGCGAGCGGGACGACGCAGAAGGCGAGCAGGTCGACGGCGCACTGGACGGCCTTGCGGGACCGGCGGCGGGCATCGGTGCGATGGGCGGTCTCCCAGCGGAAAGCGCCCTCGGATCCGGAGAGTTGGGTCAGCCGGGGCCCCAGGTCCTCACGTATGTACTTCCCGATCGCGGAGATCTTCTCGTCGTTGACCAGGTAGGTCCAGCCGAGGACGACGCACACGGGCGGGACGGCGAGCAGCATGGCGGACTGTTCGGCCTGCGCGGCGGCGGCGATCACGGCGGCGACGACGGTGAGGGTGACGTAGAGGAGGTTGTCGCGGAACCCGATCCGGGTCTTCTGCTCGTCCTTGACGGTCTGGTACTCGGCGAGGAGCAGCTGACCGAGGGTCACATCGCGCTCCGCCATGTACTTTTCCTCCCTCGGTGACGGTTCCTGGCAGTACCTTAATCGCGTGCCGCAGACTTCACCCACCGTCGTGGTCCTGACCGCACTGCCCGTCGAGTACGACGCCGTACGCGCCCATCTCGGCGCCGGGATCGAGGAGTTGGTGCACGAGGACGGCACGCGTGTGGAGTGCGGGCCCCTCACGGGCACCGACTGGCGGCTGGCGGTCGCCGAGTTGGGCGAGGGCGCGGTGAACGCGTCCGCCCTCACCACCCAGATCCTGGGCTGGCTGCGCCCCGAGGCGGTCCTGTTCGTCGGCGTGGCCGGCTCCCTGAAGGACGACGTGGCCATCGGTGACGTGGTGATCGGCACGAAGGTGTACGCGGTGCAGGGCGGCAAGGTGACCCCGGACGGCTTCCTGGCCCGCCCCGAGGTGTGGCACGGCTCGAACCGTCTGGTGCAGGCGGCGCGCTCGGCGCTGCGCGGGCTGGACGGCGTACAAGGCCATCTGAAGCCGATCGCTTGCGGTGACGTCGTCCTGACCGACGACAGGTCGGCCTTCGCCGAGTTCGTCCGCCGCACCTACAACGACGCCAACGCCATCGAGATGGAGGGCGCGGGCGCCGTCCACGCGGCCCACGTCAGCGGGCAACTGGACGCGCTGGTCGTCCGGGGCATCAGCGACCGGGCCAACCCCGACAAGTCCGATGCGGACCAGGGCGGTTCGCAGGAGCGTGCGGCGGCGCGTGCGGCGGAGGTCGCGGTGGCGGTGCTGCGCAAGCACCGGCCGCGGGGGAGTTCCGCCGCTCCCTCCACCGACCGGGAGAGCCCCCGCTACGGGGGCGACCACATCGATTTCCGCGGCGGCGTCTTCAACGGTCCCGTTGTCGGCAAGCGGGTCGACCGGGGGTAGGGGTCCGGGGGCGGCCGGACCCCCGTACCGCTAGTCCAGCGGGTCGGCCGCCAGGACCCACAGGTGTCCGGTGCCGCACGTGATGCGGCGGCCGGTGCCCGGCGGTGGTTCCTGCAGCGTGGTGCGGCGCAGCCGCCACCGCGAGCCGTCGATCACCGCCACCGGCCCCTGCACGCGCGGGTGATGACCGGCGATGTTCCAAGCCCGGACCTGGGTGTGGATCCGCGCGGCGTCCGCCGACCAGTCCACCGTGGCGTAGTCCTCCGAGAAGAACCCGGCCCAGGAGCCCTCACCGGGCGGCTGCGGTTCGCCCTCCTCTCCGCGCACCAGCCGGGACAGAACCTCCGGCAGCAGCTCCGAAGCGGCTTGCAGGACCCGTGAGTTGACGCCGGTGAACGACCAGGTCCCCTCGTCCAGCGGGATCGTGGTCCGGGCCAGTACGGAGCCGGTGTCCAGCTCCGCGTCCATCCGGTGCCAGGTCACGCCGATGCTGCGCTCACCGTTGCGTACGGCCCACCCCACCGGGTTGGGGCCCCGGTAGGAGGGCAGCTTCGACGGGTGGCAGTTGACGATGCCCAGGCGGGCCGCGGTCACGGCGGCGGCGGGCAGCTTCCTCGGGTAGCCGTAGCTGACGGCCACGTCCACGGCGTAGGCGCGCAGCAGCCCGGCGATGGACCCCGTGCGCGAGGGAATCCCCAGGTCCACACCCGGCGGCAGGTCCTGCTCGCCGAGCACATGTCCGGGCCAGTCGGCGGGGCGCCGGTAGCCGATCACCACCGGCACCCGGTGACCGAGTGCGTGCAGCGCCTCGACCAGCGGCGGCGCGGTCTGCGGAAGGGCCGCCACGACAGCGACGCGCAGCGCGGGCGTGTCCGGGGCGGTCACCGGCCGGCTCCGGCGGCCCGCAGCGAACGCGGCCGCAGATCGGTCCAGGTCGATTCGATCCAGGCCATGCAGGTGGCGCGGTCGGCGCGGGGGTGCACCTCGCGCCAGCCGTCCGGCACGGCGATATGGGCGGGCCACAGACTGTGCTGGTCCTCGTCGTTGGCGAGCACGAGGAACGTGCCGTCGGGGTCGTCGAAGGGGTTCATGGGTCTCCTTGTGTGGCGGCGGCGCGAAGCACCGCCGGATGTGAAGCCGTGATCCGTCGGGAGAGCACTGCTGAAGGGAAGGGGGGCGGGGGAGCCAAGGCCGGTCCCCGCCGCCGCGGGCGGGGACCGGCGGTCCGCTCAGCCGCGCGTGGTCACGGGGGCGCCGCCCTCGCGGGGTCCGGGCGGTACCGGGGGAGTGGCCCCCGGCTCCGTCGGCTGTTCCGCCGTGAGCGCGGCGGCCAGCGCGGCCGGTGTGGCCCGCTGCATCACCTGGGCCAGGGAGGCCGACGGGTCCAGGCGCTCGCGCAGCCGCTGGAGCAGGCGGGCGGCGAGCAGCGAGTGCCCGCCCAAGTCGAAGAAGTTGTCGTCGACGCCGACCCGTTCCACCCCTAGGACCTCGGCGTAGGCCTCGGCCACCACGCGCTCGGCCGGGGTGCGCGGTTCCCGCAGCACGGCGGGCGCCCGCTGCGGCTCGGGCAGCCGACGCCGGTCGACCTTGCCGTTCACGGTCAGCGGCATCCGGTCCAGCACCATCACCCGGGCCGGCAGCATGAAGTCCGGCAGTACCTCCGCGAGCGCGGCCCGCAGGGCACCCCCGTCCAGCGGCGCACCCGACTCGGCCGCGCCGACGGCGTATCCGGTGAGCTCCTTGCCGCCGCGTCCGTCCGGCCCCGCCACCACCGCGGCCTGCACCACGCCGGGAAGCGCGGCCAGCGCGGCGCGCACCTCGTCCGGCTCGATCCGATGGCCGCGGATCTTGACCTGGTCGTCGTTGCGGCCGGTGAACTCCAGCGAGCCGTCCGGGAGTTGACGGGCCAGGTCGCCGGTCCGGTACATCCGCGAGCCCGGCGGTCCCCACGGGTCGGCGACGAACCGCGCCGCGGTGAGCCCCGGCCGTCCCAGGTACCCGCGCGCCACTTGGTCACCCGCCAGATACAGCTCGCCGACCAGCCCGTCGGGCACCGGTCGCAGTCCGGCGTCCAGCACCCTCACCCGTGAACCGGGCACCGGGCGGCCGATCGACGGGCGGGCCGGCCAGTCGGCGGGCTCCCCGGCGACCTCGCCCGCCGTCACGACGTGCGTCTCGGCCGGCCCGTAGTGGTTGTGCAGCCGCTTGCCGCCGCTCGCGCACAGCGCGCGCAACTGCGGTCCGACCACCAGCGCCTCCCCGGCCTGCACCAGATGCCGCAGGTCGGGCAGGGTCTCCCGGTCCCCGTCGGCGAACTCGCACAGCGCGGCGAGCACGGGCGTGGGGGCGAACAGCTCGGTGACCCGGTGCTCGCGCAGCCAGGCCGTCCACGCGGCCGCGTCGGCACGCGTGTCCGCGTCCGGCACGGCCAGCGTGCGGCCCGTGCACAGCGCGGTGAGGACCTCCTGGGTGGCGACGTCGAACGCCATCGACGTGAACTGGGCGGTCACCGCGCCCGGTTCGGCCGGGAAGCGACACTCGTGCCAGTCGACCAGCCGGTCCAGGGCCGCCCCGGGCATCACCACGGCCTTCGGCGTCCCCTGCGTCCCGGAGGTGTGCACCACGTACGCCGGATGGCCGGGCAGCCGGACCGGACGGACCCGGTCGGCACCGGGCACCGGCTCGGGGGACACATGCCGAGGTGCCAGCCGCATGCGCGGCACGGAGGCGGGGACGAGCGCCAGGGCCTCGTCGAACTCCTCGTGCCGTACGAGCAGGGCAGGCCGCCCCTCGGCGGCCAGCGCCGCCACCCGGGGAGCGGGGTGGCGCGGGTCCAGCCACAGGTAGGCGGCGCCGGCCTTGAGCACCGCCAGCATCGCCGTCACCGCGTCCCGGCCGCGCCTGAGGCACAGGGCGACCACGTCCTCGGCGCCGATGCCGCGGGCGGTCAGTTCCCCGGCCAGCCGGTCCGAGGCCGTGTCCAGGCCGCGGTAGTCCAGCACTCCGTCGCCGTCGACCACGGCCGCCCGCCCGGGCTCGGCCCGCACGCACGCCGCGAACCGCTCCAGCACGGGCACCGGTGCGGGCAGCGGCACCTGCGTCTTTGACCGGCCCACGGCGAGCGCCGGGGCGACCGGGAGTGCCGCGGGCGCCGACAGATCCGCGGTCAGCGCGTCCAGCGCCTCGACGAACCGCTCACCGATCCCACGGGCGCCGCCCTCGCCGATGTTCTCCGGCCGGTACTGCACCCGGATACTCATCCGCTCACCGGGCGACACCAGCAGGCACAGCGGATAGTGCGTGCCGTTCTCCACCCTGCTGGACGTCACCCGCAGCTCCGCCCCCCACCGGGTGGCGAAGGCGTCCGTGTACGTCTCCAGCACGACGACGGTGTCGAACAGTTCGCGCAGCCCGCACACCCGGATGATCTCCGCGAGGCCCAGATGCTGGTACGGCATCAGCTCGGTCCGCTGCTCCTGAAGCGCCGCCAGCAGCGCGCCCCGGTTCCTGGCCGCGGCGGTGTCCACCCGTACCGGTACCGCGTTGTTCATCAGCCCGACCATGGACTCGACCCCGTCCAGGTGCGGCGGACGGTCGGCGACGACCGTGCCGAACACCACGTCCTCGCGGTCGGTCAGCTGCGCGAGCACCAGCGCCCACGCGCCCAGGACCAGGGTGTTCAGGGACAGCGCCCGCTCACGCGCCCGCGCCCGCAGGGCCGCCGTCCGCTCGGCGGACAGCTCCAGCAGGACCGTGTGCGGACGGCCCCGCCGCTCGGCACACGACGGCATCAGCAGCGTCGGCTCCGTCACGTCGGCGAGCAGAGTCTGCCAGTGCTTCCCCGCCAACTCCGCGTCCTGGTCGGCCACATGCCGCAGATAGTCCAGCGCAGACGGCCGGGCGAGGGGACCCGGCACCTCTCCCGAGGCGAACCGGCCGTACAGGTCGGCCAGATCGGCCAGCGCCACCTGCATCGACCAGCCGTCCATGAGGATGTGGTGGTAGCTCAGCAGCAGCCGGGACCGCTCCCCGCCCAGCCGCAGCAGCACCGCCCGCAGCAGCGGCGGCGCGCCCAGGTCGAACGGCTCGTCCCGGTCCCGGCGGGTCTCCTCCTCGGCGGCACGGGCGCGGTCCGGCTCGGGCAGCCGGGACAGGTCGACCTCCCGCAACGGGACCTCGACGGTGCCGGGCACGAACTGCACGGCCTGCCCCCGGCAGTCCCAGCGGAACCCGGCCCGCAGCGCCGGATGCGCCTCGGTGAGCCGGGACAGCGCCAGGCCCAGAGCGGCCGTGTCGACCTCTCCGGCCAGGTCGAGCACGGTCTGTACGTGATAGGGGTCGGCGCCGTCGGCGTCCCGGTGGGCGTGGTACAGCAGCCCTTCCTGCAACGGGGAGCAGGGCCACCGCTCCCCCTCGCGCGGCGCGGGTACGACCTGTTCCCCGGCCCGCTCCCCGGTCTCCGCCGCGCGGACGAGAGCGGTGAGCACCTCGGCCCACTCCGCGGCCAGGCCCGTGGCGTCGCCGCTGTCCACCAGCCGTGCCGACCAGCGCCACACGGCCGTCAGCAGCGGCTCTCCGGTGCGCTCGTCGACGACCGCGTTGATCTCCAGCGGGTGGGACAACGGCTGCCGGGCCGCCCGGTGGATGCCGAGCACGGGCGCCTCGTCGGCGTACGGCCAGGCGTCGGCGCCCGCGACGGCGTACCGGCCCAGGTAGTTGAAGAGGACCGGCCGGCCGGGTGCGGCGGCCAGCGCACCGGCCGTCTGCGGATGCAGATGGCGCAGCAGCCCGTACGACGCCCGGTCGCGCGGCACCCGCTGCCACTGCTCACGGACGGCACGCACCGCGGCGGCGAGGGCCGCGTCCCCCGCGCCCCGATCCGCCGCCTGCCGGGGGCACTCCAGGCGCACCGGGAACATGCAGGTGAACCAGCCCACCGTGGCGGACACATCGGCCCCCTCGGCGTCCGCCGCGCCGTCCCGCCCGTGCCCCTCGGTGTCCAGGACCAGCGTCCGGGAACCGCCGCGCCGGGCCGCGGCCACCGTCAGCGCGGCCAGCAGCAACTCCTGGGTCGTGGCGCCGTAGTGAGCCGGCGCCGTGGTGAGCAGGGCGCGTCCGATCCCGGCCGGCAGCACCGACTCCAGACAGCGGGACGTGCCGACGGTGTCCAGCTCCGGGTCCAGCGGCCCGTGCGCGGGCCAGGGCCGCTCCGCCGGGACGCCCGCCGCCAACCAGTGCGGCAGCGTCGCCAGTACCTCGGAGCTGTCGGCCCGGGCGTTGTTCTCCCGCACCCAGCGGAGGTAGGGGGTGGCCGTTCCCCAGGCGCCCAGGGCCCGCGGGTCCCCGGCGGCCCGCGCCAGGTCCTGGGCGATCACCTGCCAGGAGACCCCGTCCACCACCAGGTGGTGCACGGCCAGCAGCAGCCGTCCCGGCCGCTTTGGGCCCGCGTCCCACCACACCGCGCGCAGCGTCCGGCCCGCGGGCAGGTCCAGCGACCGCATGGCGCGCCCCACCGCCTCCCGGACCGCGCGCGGGTCGGGAGAGCCCGGCAGCTCCCGCACGTCCACCACGTCCAGCAGGGTGCTCGCCGCCACCTCGCCCGGGGTCAGTACCTCGGGCTGCCACACGGCGTCGGTGGACGGGTCGGGGAGCCGGGTGCGCAGCGCGTCGTGCCGGTCGAGCACCGCCTGGAGGGCGGCGACCAGCGCCGGCCGCCGCAGACCGGGCGGTGTCCGCAGCAGCACCGACTGGACGAACTCCTCCACTCCCGCGCCCTGTTCACGCAGCCACAGCGCGATCGGCGGCATCTGGAGCCTGCCGGTGGCCGACTGGTGCAGCAGGTCCGCTGCCGGGGCCGCCGCCTGTGCGGCGGCCGCCAGGGCGCCGGGGGTGCGCAGCCGGAAGACGTCCTGCGAGCTGATCGCCACGTTTTCCCGGCGCACCCGGCTGACCAGGCGCATCGCCGTGATGCTGTCACCGCCGAGGGCGAAGAAGTCGTCGTCGGTGCCCGTCCCGGGCAGCCCCAGCACCTCCGCGAAGGCCGCGCACAGCGCCTTCTCGGCGGGCGTCCGCGCGACCCCCGCCCCGGCACGCACCACGGCCGGTGCGGGCAGCGCCGCCCGGTCCACCTTGCCGTTCACGGTCAGCGGGATCTCGTCGATCAGCAGCACGGCCGTGGGCACCAGGTACTCGGGCAGTACGCGGCCGAGCCGGGCGCGCAGGTCCTCCCCGGTGACCCCCGGTGCGTCGCGCTCGGGGACCGCGTAGCCGACCAGCCGCCCGTCCCGTACGACGACCTCTGCCCGGGCGACGCCGGGCAGGGCGGCCAGCGCGGCGCGCGCCTCGCCCGGTTCGACCCGGTGGCCGCGGATCTTGACCTGGTCGTCGTTGCGCGCCAGGTACTCCAGCGCACCGTCGGACCCGCGGACGGCGAGGTCGCCGGTGCGGTACATACGAGTGCCCGGCGGGCCGTAGGGGTCGGCGACGAACCGCTCGGCGGTCAGGCCCGGCCGTCCCAGGTACCCGAAGGCGACCTGGTCGCCCGCCACGTACACCTCGCCGGGCTCGCCGGGAGGCACCTCGGCTAGATCCGGACCGAGCAGCCGTACGGCGGCACCGGGCAGGCCCGTGCCGATCGGGACCCGCTCGCCGGGGACCGGCCCGCCCGGCGGCAGGAGGTGCCGGGTGGTGAACGTGGTGCACTCGGTGGGGCCGTAGACGTGCTCGATCCACAACTCTGGGCAGGCCGCACGGACTTGTGCGAACGCCCGCGGGTCGGCGGCCTCGCCGCCGGTGAGGACCGTGTGCAGCCCGCGCAGCGCGCCCGGGTCGTCCGCGGCGATCTGGTTGAACCAGGCGGTGGTGAGGAAGACCCCGGTGACCCCGTGGGCCTCGGCCAGGGCGGCCAGCCGGTGCGCGTCCAGCCGGTCCTCGGCCGGGACGACCACCGTGCCCCCGCGGGGAGCGGCAGCCACAGGTCATGGCTGAGCGCGTCGAAACCGAGCGCGGAGACCAGCGCCGTGACCCGGTGGCCGGGCCGCTCCCAGTGCGGGTCGGCGGCGAAGCTCGCCAGATTGCGGTGCGTGAGCTGCACGCCCTTGGGGCGGCCGGTCGATCCCGAGGTGTAGAAGACGCAGGCCACGCGGTCCGGTTCGCCGTCCGGCACGGCAGGACCGAGGCTTTCGACACCGCGGGAGGCGGCGGGCACGGGGACGGGCCGGGGACCGCCCGCACGCGCGCTCTCCCCGTCCGGTACGAGTACCGCCACACAGGCCGCGTCGTCCTCGATGGCGGCCAGGCGCTCGTCGGGGGTCCGCGGATCCAGCACGACGGCGGCGGCGCCGGTCTCGAAGACCGCGAGCAGCCCGGCGATCAACCGCGCCGAACGCGGCAGCCGCAGTGCGACCGCGGCCCCCGGTCCGACCCCGGCCGCCCGTAGCAGGCCGGCCAACTCCTGTGTCCAGCAACACAGTTCGCGGTACGACCAGGTCCTGCCGCCCTCCTCCACGACCGCGGGGAGGTCCGGTGCGCGCAGTGCGACGGCGGCGACGGCGCGGTGCACGGGAAGCGGGAAACCGGTATCGCCGACCGGGTAGGAGGACGCCCCGGTCGCTGCAGAAAAGATCATGGACTTCATCCAAAGCGCACCGCAGTGACGTTCCGCCCGCCCGTCACTCGCTCGGCTCAGCGCGGTCATCCGATCGGGTGTACAAAAGCTTTGCCCATGTCCATTCCGGACCTCAATTCGCAGGCGGAGGGCCCGCGTTAGCGGCCCGCCGCCACCGACGTACGTCATTGCCTTGACGTCCGCGTCAAGGTCTACGGTCGTACGTATGCGAATCGGCGAGCTGGCCGAGCGGGCCGGGATCACGACCCGGACGCTGCGGTACTACGAGTCCCGGGGGCTGCTGCCCGCGCGGCGCGCGAGCAATGGTTACCGGACCTACGACGAGAGCGATCTGAGGCTGCTGCGGCAGATCAGGACGTTGCAGGACTTCGGGTTCGACCTGGAGGAGACCCGGCCGTTCGTGGAGTGTCTGCGGGCCGGGCATCCCGAGGGCGACGTGTGTCCGGCCTCGCTCGCGGTGTACCGGCGCAAGCTGGACGAACTCGACGCGCTGATCGCCGAGTTGCAGGCCGTGCGGGCGAAGATCGGGGTGCGGCTCGCGCTCGCGGAGGATCCGAAGTGCGAACTGGGAGGGTAGCCGTGGTGCAGGAAGTGACCGACGTCGACTTCGAGAGCGAGGTCATCGGGGCGGGGCGACCGGTGCTGGTGGAGTTCACCGCCGACTGGTGCCCGCCGTGCCGGCAGATGGGGCCGGTGCTGCGCGCGCTGGACGAGGAGACCGGGGAACGGCTGAAGGTCGTGCAGTTGAACGTGGACCGCAATCCCGACATCACCAACGCCTACAAGGTGCTGTCCATGCCGACCTTCATGGTCTTCCGGGACGGGGAGCCGGTGAAGTCGATGGTCGGGGCGCGGCCGAAGCGGCGGCTGCTGGAGGAGCTGGCCGACGTCGTCTGACCAGGGTCCGGAGCAAGGGTCCGGAACAGCGGAAATCCCCCGGGTAATTGCGTCCGGGGGATTTCTTTGCGTATATTCAATGATTCACGACTTCAGAAGAAGCTTCATCAGAAGAAATAGGCCGCGAAGAAGCTGAGTAAGCGCAGTATATCCGGGCGGGAGTGGAATTGTCAAACAGCGAATTTCCGGACGACGAAATGCGCGCCGAGCAGAAATTCATCGACGGCCTCTACGCGCGCGTCGACGAGCTGCGCGGTGAGACCCAGGCCGGGGTCACCGACGCGCTCGCCCAGGGAAACACGCCGATGCAGGCCCGCCTGGAGCGGGACATCCTGGTCGCCGAACGCTCCGGTCTGCTCGCCGCCCTGAACTCGGTCGACGGCTCGCTCTGCTTCGGCCGGATCGACCTCTCCTCCGGCGTCAGCCACCACATCGGCCGTATCGGACTGCGCACCGACGACGCCGAGCGCACCCCCATCCTCATCGACTGGCGCGCCGATGTCGCCCGCCCCTTCTACCTGGCCACCGGCCACACCCCCATGGGCCTGCGCAGGCGCCGGCACATCAGCACCCACGACCGGACCGTCACCGCGCTGCACGACGAGATCCTCGACCTCGGCGACGAGGAACGCACCGGCCACGAGGACCCCAGCGGCGACGCCGTGCTGCTCGCCGCCCTCAACTCCGCGCGCACCGGCCGCATGGGCGACATCGTGCGCACCATCCAGGCCGAACAGGACGAGATCATCCGCGCCCCGCACCGCGGCGTCCTGGTCGTCGAGGGCGGCCCCGGCACCGGCAAGACCGCCGTCGCCCTGCACCGGGCCGCCTACCTCCTCTACGAGCACCGCGAACTCCTCGCCCGCCGCGCCGTCCTGATCGTCGGCCCCAACCCCGCCTTCCTCGGCTACATCGGCGAGGTGCTGCCCTCCCTCGGTGAGACGGGTGTGCTGCTGGCGACGGTCGGCGAGCTGTTCCCGGGGGTACGGGCGACCGCCACGGACAGCCCGGAGGCGGCCGCCGTGAAGGGCCGCGCCGACATGGCCGACGTGCTCGCCGCCGTCGTACGCGACCGGCAGGCCCTGCCCGACCCGGTCCTCGCGATCGAGCACGACCGCGAGGTGCTGATGCTCGACGACGGTCTGGTGAGCGTCGCCCGTGACCGCACCCGCGCCGCCAAACTCCCGCACAACGCCGCCCGCGAGGTCTTCGAGGGCCACATCCTCAACACCCTCACCGACATGGTCGCCGAACGCATCGGCACCGACCCCTACGACGGTACGAATCTGCTGGACCCCAGCGACATCACCCAGATCCGCGACGAGCTGGCCGAGAACCCCGAGGTCTGGTCCGCGATCGACCGGCTGTGGCCGGTGCTCACCCCGCAGCGCCTGGTCGCCGACTTCCTCGCCGAGCCCGAGGGCTACCTCCCCGACGCCGACGCGGCCGCCGTACGCCGCCCGGTGACCCGGGCCTGGACGGTGGCGGACGTCCCCCTGCTCGACGAGGCCGCCGAACTCCTCGGCGACGACGACCGGGCGGCCCGGTTGCGCGCCGAACGCGAGCGGGAGACCCAGGTCGCCTACGCGCAGGGCGTGCTGGACGTCTCCTACGCCTCCCGTACCTACGAGTTCGAGGACAAGGACGACGACGAGTCGGAGGTGCTCTCGGCGCACGACATCATCGACGCCGAGCGGTTCGCCGAGCGGCAGGAGGAAGAGGACCACCGCAGCGCCGCCGAGCGCGCCGCGGCCGACCGCACCTGGGCGTTCGGGCACATCATCGTCGACGAGGCGCAGGAGCTGTCCCCGATGGCCTGGCGGCTGCTGATGCGGCGCAGCCCGACCCGCTCGATGACCCTGGTCGGCGACCCGGCGCAGACCGCCGAGGCGGCGGGCGTCGGCTCCTGGGCGGACATCCTCCAGCCGTATGTCGAGGACCGCTGGACGCACACCCGGCTCGGCGTCAACTACCGCACCCCGGCCGAGATCATGGAGCTGGCGGCGGGCGTGGTCCGCGCCGAGAACCCGGACTTCGAGCCGCCCAGCTCGGTGCGGTCCACCGGCGTACGCCCCTGGGTCCGCGCAACCGACGACGTGCCGGGCGCGGTCGCCGAGGCGGTCGCCGAACTCACCCCGGAGGAGGGCCGCCTGGCGGTGATCGCCCCGCGCGACCTGCACCGCCGCATCGCCGCCCGCCTCGACGGGGTGACGGCGGGCGCGGAACCGGACCTCACCCGAACCGTCGTCCTGCTGGACCCGCGCCAGGCCAAGGGCCTGGAGTTCGACTCGGTCCTGGTCGTCGAACCCGGCCGCTACGGCACCAGCGACCTCTACGTCGCCCTGACCCGGGCGACGCAGAGGCTGGGCGTCCTGCACACCGGGAACCTGCCCGAGGGGCTGGCGGCCTAGGCGGGGCGCAGCCAGACCGTCGCCAGCGGCGGCAGCGTCAGGCGGACGCTCGTCGAAAAGCCGTGCCAGGGCTGGCCTTCTGGCTTCACGGCCTCCGGATTGACGACATCGCTGCCGCCGTACCGGGCCGCGTCCGTGTTCAGGGCCTCGTACCAGGCGGGCACCTCCTCGGGCACCCCGAGGCGGTAGTCGTGACGTACCACGGGCGAGAAGTTGGAGACCGCCAGCAGGGGAGTGCCGTCGGCGGCGTGGCGCAGGAAGGCGAAGACATTGTCGTCCGCCGCGTCGCCGACCACCCACCGGAAACCGGCCGGATCGGTGTCCCGCTGCCACAGCGCCGGGGTGTGCCGGTACACCGTGTTCAGGTCCCGGACCAGGTCCCGCACACCCCGGTGGTCCGGCTCGGCGCCGTAGGCCGAATCCAGCAGCCACCAGTCCGGCCCGTGCGCCTCCGACCACTCGGCGCCCTGCGCGAACTCCTGCCCCATGAACAGCAGTTGCTTGCCGGGGTGGGCCCACATGAAGCCCAGGTACGCCCGGTCGTTGGCGCGCTGCTGCCACCAGTCGCCCGGCATCTTCGACACCAGCGACCGCTTGCCGTGCACGACCTCGTCGTGCGAGATCGGCAGCACGTAGTTCTCGCTGTAGGCGTACACCATCGAGAAGGTCATCTCGTGGTGGTGGTACTTGCGGTGCACCGGCTCATGGGCGAGATAGCCCAGCGAGTCGTGCATCCAGCCCATGTTCCACTTCAGCCCGAAGCCGAGTCCGCCGCTGTCGGTCGGCCGGGTCACGCCCTCCCACGCGGTGGACTCCTCCGCGATGGTCACCACGCCCGGCGAACGCCGGTAGACCGTGGCGTTCATCTCCTGCAGGAACGCCACCGCGTCCAGGTTCTCCCGCCCGCCGAAGACGTTCGGCGTCCACTGCCCCGGCTCCCGCGAGTAGTCCAGGTAGAGCATCGAGGCGACCGCGTCCACCCGCAGCCCGTCGATGTGGAACTCCTCGCACCAGTAAAGGGCGTTCGCCACCAGGAAGTTGCGCACCTCGCGCCGCCCGAAGTCGAACTCCAGCGTGCCCCAGTCGGGATGCGCCGAGCGCAACGGGTCCTCGTGCTCGTACAGCGGACGCCCGTCGAACTCGGCCAACGCCCAGTCGTCGCGCGGGAAGTGGGCCGGCACCCAGTCCATGAGCACCCCGATGCCCGCCCGGTGCAGGGCGTCCACCAGGAACTTGAAGTCGTCCGGCGTGCCCAGCCGGGCCGTCGGTGCGTAGAAGCCGGTGACCTGGTAGCCCCAGGAACCGCCGAACGGGTGCTCGGCGACCGGCATGAACTCCACATGCGTGAAGCCCAGGTCCTTGACGTACGAGGGGAGTTGCTCGGCGAGATGTCGGTAGGTGAGCCCCGGCCGCCAGGACGGGAGGTGGACCTCGTAGACCGAGAACGGCGCCTCGTGCACGGGGGTCTCCCCGCGCCGCGCCATCCACTCCGCGTCGCCCCACTCGTACGTCGAGGAGTGCACGATCGAGGAGGTGTTCGGCGGCGCCTCGGTACGGCGGGCCAGCGGGTCGGCGCGCAGGGTGCGCGAACCGTCGGGCCGGGTGATCTCGAACTTGTACAGCTCGCCCTCGCCTATCGCCGGGACGAACAGCTCCCACACCCCGGACGAACCCAGCGAGCGCATCGGGAACCCGGTGCCGTCCCAGAAGTTGAAGGTGCCCGCCAGCCGCACCCCGCGCGCGTTCGGCGCCCACACCGTGAACCGGGTGCCGGACACGCCCTGGTGCGTCATGGGCTCGGCGCCGAGCGCCCGCCACAGCTCCTCGTGCCGCCCCTCGCCGATCAGATACAGGTCCAGCTCACCCAGCGCGGGCAGGAAACGGTACGGGTCCTCGATCTCCAGCTCCGCGCCGTCGTACACCACCAGCAGCCGGTACTCCGGCACCTCCGGCAGCGGCAGCAGCCCCGAGAAGAACCCCTCGCCGTCGTCGTGCAGCTCGGTCCGGGCGTCCCCGGTGAGCACGGTCACGGAACGGGCGTACGGCCGGAAGGCCCGGAAGGCCACACCGCCGGGCACGAGATGCGCGCCGAGCACGGCGTGCGGTTCGTGATGGGTGCCGGCGAGGAGCCGGGCACGGTCGTCGGCGTTGACGGCGGGGGAGACGGCGACGACCTCGGGGGCCGGGGCCGGCTTCTTGGCGGGGGACTTCTTCGGCGAGGACTTCTTGGCCGTGGTCTTCTTGGCCGTGGCCTTCTTCGCGGGGGCCTTGGCCGCCTTCTTCGGCGCCGCCTTCTTGGCGGCGGCCTTCTTCGCGGTGGCCTTCTTCGTCGCGGACTTCTTGGCGGCCTTCTTCGCCGCCTTCTTCACGACGCTCTTCTCCTCGGACGTCTGCTCGGCCGACTCGTGCGGGTCCGGACCGGGGGACGGGGCTCGGCGGGTCACGGGTGGGGCCTCCTGGGCGCGGGTGAGGTGAGCGGGGATGTGGTGCCGTCGTCCAGGGCGAGACGGCGTACGGCCGACAGCGGTACCGGAAGCCAGTCGGGGCGGTGGCGGGCCTCGTAGACGACCTCGTAGACCGCCTTGTCGGTCTCACAGGCCCGCAGCAGTACCGGGTCGGTGCGCGGGTCCGTGCCGGAGACCTCGGCGTAGCCGGAGCAGTACGCCGCCCGGCAGCTCTCGGCCCAGCCCGGCACCGGCGAGGGGGTGGAGTGGGCCGCGTAGTCGAAGGAGCGCAGCATTCCGGCGATGTCCCGCAGCGGGGGCTGCGGCATCCTCCGCTCGGTGAGCGACTTGGCCGGTTCCCCCTCGAAGTCGATCAGCCACCACTGTCCGGCGGGCGAGCGCAGACACTGGCCCAGATGCAGATCGCCGTGGACCCGCTGGGCGGTCCAGGTGCGGCCCTCCGCCGCCAGCGCGGCCAGCGCCTCGAAGGCGGAGCGCAGGCCCGGCTCGTACGGCCGGAGCGCGGGCACCGCCTGCGCGGCCGCCGCCAGACGCTCCGTCATCGAGGCGGTCATCAGCTCCACCTGGGCGCGGCCGAGGGTGACCGTGGGCAGGGCGCGGGCCAGGACGGTGTGCACCTCGGCGGTGGCCCGGCCGAGCGCCCTCGCCTCGGCGACGAAGTCCTCCCCCTTGGCCAGTTCGCGCAGCGCCAGCTCCCAGCCGTCCGCGGCGCCCTGCACGAAGGGCTGGAGCACCCCGAGCACATACGGCTCCCCGTCCAGCTCCGCCCGTATCCACGCCGTCGGCGGGGGCACCCGGGGGCAGCCCTCGCGGGCCAGCGCCAGCGGCAGCTCCAGATCGGGGTTGACGCCGGGCACCACCCGGCGCAGCAGCTTCAGGATGTAGGTGTCCCCGTAGACGATCGAGGAGTTGGACTGCTCGGAGGTCACCACCCGGGGCACCAGGCCCGGACGGATCTCCTGCTCCTTGTCCGCCTCGAAGAAGAGCCCGCCGATACGCGCCCTGGCGCGCAGCGCCTCCAGGAGCACCTCGGCGGGCCGGGGGTCGTACAGGGCCTCGTACACCGTCCGTCCGGTGAGCGGGCCCCGGTCCACATGGCCGATCAGCGCGGGCGCCAGCCGGGGCGGCAGCGCCTCGCGCACACCTATGAGGAGCTGGTAGCAGTCGCCGGGCACGGGGGACTGCTCGGCGCGGACCAGCAGGTGGTACAGGCCCAGCTTGCTGTCGGAGGGCAGTAGTTCGGTGGCGCCGACCAGGGTGAACCCGGTGACGGGACGCCCTTTCCCGGCGAACCACCGCTGCCGTGGCAGCCACTCCCGCAGCAGCGGATCCAGCGATTCCAGCAGGCCCGGAGTCGAGGTGAGGGTACGGCTGACGGCTTCCGACATGACGTCGCGTCCTTTCCCCGGGAGTGGCGGGGTGTGAGTGATGCGTGCCCCCGGCGGGACGGGGGAAACCGCCCCGCCGGGCCGTGCACCGGTCGCCCCGGCCGTGGTCCTGGATGTGCGTCTAGCTGTTCTCCTTGCGGAGGCGGAACCAGTAGAAGCCGTGCCCCGCCAGCGTCAGCAAGTACGGCAGTTCCCCGATGGCCGGGAATCGCACCCCGCCGAACAACTCGACGGGGTGCCGTCCGCTGAACCGCCGCAGATCCAGCTCCGTCGGCTGCGCGAACCGCGAGAAGTTGTGCACGCACAGCACGATGTCGTCCTCGTACTCGCGCAGGAACGCCAGCACCGCCGGGTTGGACGACTGGAGTTCGGTGTACGAGCCGAGTCCGAAGGCGGGGTTCTGCTTGCGGATCTCGATCATCCGGCGGGTCCAGTGCAGCAGGGACGAGGGGGAGGCCATGGAGGCCTCGACGTTCGTCACCTGGTAGCCGTAGACCGGGTCCATGATCGTCGGCAGGTAGAGCCGCCCCGGATCGCTGGACGAGAAGCCCGCGTTGCGGTCGGGGGTCCACTGCATGGGGGTGCGGACGGCGTCGCGGTCGCCGAGCCAGATGTTGTCGCCCATGCCGATCTCGTCGCCGTAGTAGAGGATCGGCGAGCCGGGGAGGGAGAGCAGGAGTGCGGTGAAGAGTTCGATCTGGTTGCGGTCGTTGTCGAGGAGGGGGGCGAGGCGGCGGCGGATGCCGATGTTGGCGCGCATCCGCGGGTCTTTCGCGTACTCGGCCCACATGTAGTCGCGTTCCTCGTCGGTGACCATCTCCAGGGTCAGCTCGTCGTGGTTGCGCAGGAAGATGCCCCACTGACAGCCCGACGGGATCTCCGGCGTCTTGGCGAGGATCTCGGAGACCGGGTACCGCGACTCCCGCCGTACCGCCATGAAGATCCGCGGCATGACGGGGAAGTGGAACGCCATGTGGCACTCGTCGCCGCCGCTGCGGTAGTCGCCGAAGTAGTCGACGACGTCCTCGGGCCACTGGTTGGCCTCCGCCAGCAGCACCGTGTCCGGATAGTGCGCGTCGATCTCCTTGCGCACCCGCTTCAGGAACTCGTGTGTCGCCGGAAGGTTTTCGCAGTTGGTGCCCTCCTGCGCGTAGAGGTAGGGCACGGCGTCGAGGCGGAAGCCGTCGATGCCGAGGTCCAGCCAGAACCGCAGTGCGGAGATCATCTCCTCCTGCACCGCCGGGTTCTCGTAGTTGAGGTCCGGCTGGTGGGAGAAGAACCGGTGGAAGAAGTACTGCTTGCGGACCGGGTCGAACGTCCAGTTGGAGGCCTCGGTGTCGACGAAGATGATCCGCGCGTCGGCGTACTGCTTGTCGTCGTCGGCCCACATGTAGTAGTCCCCGTAGGGACCCTCGGGGTCGTTTCTCGACTCCTGGAACCACGGGTGCTGGTCGCTGGTGTGGTTCATGACGAAGTCGATGATCACCCGCATGCCGCGCTGGTGGGCGGCGTCCACGAACTCCACGAAGTCGGCGAGGTCGCCGAACTCGGGCAGGACGGCGGTGTAGTCGGAGACGTCGTAGCCGCCGTCCCTCAGCGGGGACTTGAAGAACGGCGGCAGCCACAGGCAGTCGACGCCGAGCCACTGCAGATAGTCCAGCTTGGCGGTCAGGCCCTTGAGATCACCGACGCCGTCACCGTTGCTGTCCTGGAAGGAACGGACGAGCACCTCGTAGAAGACGGCTCGCTTGAACCAGTCGGGGTCCCGGTCCTTGGCCGGGGTGTCCTCGAAGGTGTCCGGGACGGGCTCGTTGACGATCATTTTGTGGGTGACCCTCCGATCTGCGGGGTGGACGGTCGCAGAACCGAGAAGACGTGCGCCGGTGCCCGGCCGGGCTCCAGACGCACGTAGTTGGTTCTGCCCCAGTGATAGGTCTCGCCGGAGAGCTCGTCGCGCACCGGCACCGACTCGTGCCATTCCAGGCCGAGTTGCGGCATGTCCAACGAGACCGTCGCCTCCTGGGTGTGGTGGGGGTCGAGGTTGACGACCACCACAACCGTGTTCGACCCCGACCGCTTCGAGTAGACGATCACCTGATCCTTGTCGGCGTGGTGGAAGCGAAGATTGCGCAACTGCCGCAGGGCGGGATTCTCACGTCGAATGCTGTTGAGCTTGGTGATGAGGGGGGCGATGGTGTCGGCGGTGTCCCAGTCGCGCGGGCGGAGTTGGTACTTCTCGCTGTCGAGGTATTCCTCGCTGCCCTCGCGCAGGGGGGTGTTCTCGCACAGTTCGTAGCCGCTGTAGATGCCCCAGGTGGGGGAGAGGGTCGCGGCGAGCACGGCGCGCAGTTCGAAGGCGGGGCGTCCGCCGTGCTGGAGGAAGGCGTGCAGGATGTCGGGGGTGTTGGCGAAGAAGTTCGGCCGCATGTAGGCCGCCGCCTCCCCCGACAGCTCGGTCAGGTACTCGGTGAGCTCCTGCTTGGTGTTGCGCCAGGTGAAGTAGGTGTAGGACTGCTGGAAGCCGATCTGGGCCAGGGTGCGCATCATCGCCGGGCGGGTGAACGCCTCCGCCAGGAAGATCACGTCCGGGTCGGTGCGGTTGATCTCGCCGATCACCCGCTCCCAGAAGACGACCGGCTTGGTGTGGGGGTTGTCCACGCGGAAGATCCGCACCCCGCAGCCCATCCAGTGCCGCAGCACCCGCACCGTCTCGGCGACCAGGCCGTCCATGTCCGCGTCGAAGGCGATGGGGTAGATGTCCTGGTACTTCTTCGGCGGGTTCTCCGCATACGCGATCGTCCCGTCCGGGCGGTGGTGGAACCACTCCGGGTGCTTGCTCACCCACGGATGGTCCGGGGAGCACTGCAGCGCGAAGTCCAGGGCCACCTCAAGACCATGGCCGCGGGCCTGCTCGACGAACCAGGTGAAGTCCTCCAGCGTGCCCAGCTTCGGATGCACCGCGTCGTGACCGCCCTCCGGCGAGCCGATCGCCCACGGCACCCCGACATCGTCCGGGGTGGGGTCGAGGGTGTTGTTGCGGCCCTTGCGCCAGGTCGTGCCGATGGGATGGATCGGCGGGAGGTACACCACGTCGAAGCCCATGCCCGCGATCGCCGGAAGACGCCGCGCCGCCGTCCGGAACGTGCCGTGGGGTTCCTCGGCGGTGCCCTCGGAGCGGGGGAAGAACTCGTACCAGGACCCGAACAGCGCCCGCTCCCGCTCCACCAGCAGCGGCAGCGGCTCCGAGGCGGTCACCAACTCCCGCAGCGGATACCGCGCCAGCACCCGCTCCACCTCGTCGGTCAGCGCCGCCGCCAGCCGGGCGGTCGGGGCGAGGGAGTCGTCGCGCAGCCGGGCGGCGGCGGTGAGCAGGACGCGCCGCTGTTTCGCGGGGACCTCGGTGGCGGCGCGTTCGTACAGCCGGGCGCCCTCCTCCAGGACCAGGTCGGTGTCCATCCCGGCCGGCACCTTGATGCGCGCGTGATGGCGCCAGGTGGCCACCGGATCGCCCCACGCCTCCACGGAGTACGTCCACCGCCCTGGGGAGGTGGGGGTGACCTCGGCGCCCCAGCGGTCGCTGCCGGGGGCCAGTTCGCGCATCGGGGTCCACGGGCCCTCCCGGCCCGAGGGGTCCCGCAGGACGACATTGGCGGCCACGGCGTCGTGCCCCTCCCGGAACACGGTCGCCGAGACCTCGAACGTCTCGCCCACGACCGCCTTCGCGGGGCGGCGGCCGTTCTGCACGAGCGGCCGGACGTCGAGGACGGGTATGCGCCCGATCACCGGGACCCGGTCCGCGGGGGGTTCCCCCGCGGCGGTGGGTCCGGCGGCGGCCGGGCGCTTGGCGGGGGGCTTCTTGGTGGTGCGCGTCGGGGGTGCCGACGAGTGGTGCTTGGCGGGCATGACCGCTCCTGTCCGCGTCAACGTGGGTGGGCGGATGGCTATGGGGAGGTGGGTCCTGCGGGGTGCTGCTGTGGCGTGCCTGTGGGGTGTACCGGAGGAGCCTTCCCACCCTATTCGGGTGGGCAATCCGGCACTTTGTTAACTACTCACGCGTATGTCGGCACACAAGTCCGGCCCCGTCCACGGAGGGCGGGGCCGGTCCTTCCAGGTCAATTTCGATCGGTCCTGGACGTGCCGCGAATACGCCGCTACGAACCCGGTACTTGGAGCAGTTTGTTCGGCGATCCGGGTCCGCGTCCGTATACCTTCCCGTTCGCCGCCTTCGCCCGTAGCGCCTTGGCCACTTGGGCCGGCTTGGCCGTGCGGTGGTCGGCCAGGTAGAGCGCCGCCGCGCCCGCCGCGTGCGGCGCCGCCATCGACGTACCCGAATAGGTGGCCTTCGCGCTGTCGCCCGTGTGCGACGCGGAGGTGATCGCGACGCCCGGGGCGAACAGGTCGAGGACCGAGCCGTAGTTCGAGAACTCAGCCCGCGCGTCGTCGCGGTCGGTGGCGCCGACCGTGATCGCCTGGCCCACCCCGGAGGGGGAGTACAGCCCGGCCGGCAGCCCGCTGTTGCCCGCGGCGACGGTGTACGTGACACCGGAGGCGATGGAGTTGCGTACGGCCGCGTCGAGCTGCGCGTTGTACGGGCCGCCCAGGGAGAGATTGGCGACCGCCGGCTTCCGGGCGTTCCGGGTCACCCAGTCGATCCCGGCGATGGCCTGGGCGGTCGTCCCGGCGCCCGCGTTGTCGAGGACCCGTACGGAGACCACCTTCGCCCGTTTGGCGACGCCGTACTTCGCCCCGGCGACCGTGCCCGCCACATGGGTGCCGTGGCCGTTGCCGTCCCCCGCCGAGGCGTCGCCCCCCACGAAGTCCCAGCCGTGTCTCGCCCGGCCGCCGAAGTCCTTGTGGGAGATCCGTATGCCGGTGTCGATGACGTACACCGTCACTCCGGCGCCCCGGGACTTCGGCGAGGTGTAGCGCCGGTCCAGCGGCAGGTTCCGCTGATCGACACGGTCGAGTCCCCAGGACGGGGGATTCTTCTGGGTGTGTTCGAGCGTCACCCGGGTGTCCTGGACGACCGAGGAGACCCGGGGGTCGGCGGCGAGCCTCCTTGCCTGTCTCTCGCTCGCGGTCACCGCGTACCCGTTGAGGACCGTGTCGTAGGTATGGCTGATTTCCGCCCCGTACTCCTCGACCGTCTCTCGACCGGCCGCCGAGCGGGCCTCCGTATCCCCCTTGAGTGTCACCAGGTAGCTTCCGCCGACGGTGCCGGGCAGACCGGCGCCGAGTATGTGCCCTTCCGGTGCGGCGTGTGCGGGCGGGCCGACGGCCGAAAGCGCCGCGGCACAGGTCACCGCGGTCAGCCCCCCTGCCCAGCGCAGACGCCCTGCTCGCGTCCGTGCCATGCTCCGAGTCCCCTCCTCGACTCGGCGTCCGGCCCCCCTTCCCCGCCGGGTGCACCCGGCGACGGCCGGAACGCCATCAGCAGCCTCTCGTGGGCGGTGAAGTCGCCACAAGGACACCCACAGGGGCGGAATCGGCCATATCGCGAATGGCGGACCCGGGACGGTTGCGGCGTTTTTCGGGCGGAGTGCGCGTGCGCTCCGGGTCGAGTACGGCTCCAGTACGACACCGACGCGAAAAAAGGCGCCGTGGTTACCGAGCGCCCGCACCGATACCGTGCAGATGATGACAAGGCGCACACCGCCGTGCGTCCTCTTCCGCACGCCTGCCGAGGTGGAATGTGAAGGCGATCCGTCGATTCACCGTCCGTCCCGTTCTCCCCGAACCCCTCCGGCCGCTCAGTGATCTGGCGCGTAATCTGCGCTGGTCCTGGCATGCGGAGACCCGCGATCTGTTCCAGTCCGTCGACCCGGAGCGCTGGGCCTCCTCGGACGGTGACCCCGTACGCCTGCTCGGCAGTGTGTCACCGGACAGACTGACCGAGCTGGCCGAGGACCGCCGCTTCCTGCGCCGGCTCACCGCTGCCGCCGACGACCTGGCCGACTACGTCTCCGGGGACCGCTGGTATCAGTCCCAGTCCGCCGACCTGCCGGCGGCCATCGCCTACTTCTCACCCGAGTTCGGCATCACCGCCGCCCTCCCGCAGTACTCCGGCGGCCTCGGCATCCTCGCCGGCGACCACCTGAAAGCCGCCAGCGACCTGGGCGTACCGCTCATCGGCGTGGGGCTGCTGTACCGGCACGGCTACTTCCGGCAGTCCCTGTCCCGGGACGGTTGGCAGCAGGAGCACTACCCGGTGCTCGACCCCAACGAGCTGCCGGTGGCGCTGCTGAAGGAGCCCGACGGCACCCCCGCCCAGGTCTCCCTCGCCCTGCCCGGCGGCCGCTCGCTGCACGCCCGGATCTGGCTGGCCCAGGTCGGCCGCGTGCCGCTGCTGCTCCTCGACTCCGACGTGGAGGAGAACGACCTCGGCGAACGCGGTGTCACCGACCGGCTCTACGGCGGCGGCAGCGAGCACCGGCTGCTGCAGGAGATGCTCCTCGGCATAGGAGGTGTGCGGGCGGTCCGGACGTACTGCCGCCTCACCGGGCACGCGGCGCCCGAGGTCTTCCACACCAACGAGGGGCACGCGGGCTTCCTCGGCCTGGAGCGGATCGCCGAACTCGTCGACGACGGGCTGGACTTCGACGCCGCGCTGGAGGCGGTGCGGGCGGGCACCGTGTTCACCACCCACACCCCCGTCCCGGCCGGTATCGACCGCTTCGACCGGGAGCTGGTCGCCCGCCACTTCGGCCCCGACGCCGAACTCCCGCGCATCGCCGTCGAGCGGATCCTCCAGCTCGGCATGGAGACCTACCCGGGAGGCGAGCCGAACCTCTTCAACATGGCCGTGATGGGCCTCAGGCTCGGCCAGCGGGCCAACGGGGTCTCGCTGCTGCACGGCAACGTCAGCCGGGAGATGTTCTCCGGGCTCTGGCCGGGCTTCGACGCCGACGAGGTGCCGATCACCTCGGTCACCAACGGCGTGCACGCCCCGACCTGGGTGGCACCGGAGGTGTTCCGGCTGGGGGCGCGGCAGATCGGCGCCCAGCGCACCGAGGACGCGTTCACGGTCGGCGGCTCGGAGCGCTGGGACGCGGTGGCGGACATCCCCGACCAGGACATCTGGGAGCTGCGCCGGGTGCTGCGCGAGCAGCTCGTGGTGGAGGTGCGCGAGCGGCTGCGGGCGTCCTGGCGGCAGCGCGGGGCGGGCAGCGCGGAGCTGGGCTGGGTCGACGGGGTGCTCGACCCGGACGTGCTGACCATCGGCTTCGCCCGCCGGGTGCCGTCGTACAAGCGGCTCACCCTGATGCTGCGCGACCGGGACCGGCTGATGGACCTGCTGCTGCATCCGGAGCGGCCGGTGCAGCTCGTCGTGGCGGGCAAGGCGCACCCGGCGGACGACGGCGGCAAGAAGCTCATCCAGGAGCTGGTGCGGTTCGCCGACGACCCAAGGGTCAGGCACCGGATCGTCTTCCTGCCCGACTACGGCATGGCGATGGCGCAGAAGCTGTACCCGGGCTGCGACATCTGGCTGAACAACCCCCTGCGTCCGCTGGAGGCGTGCGGCACGTCCGGGATGAAGGCGGCGCTGAACGGCTGTCTCAACCTCTCGGTGCTGGACGGCTGGTGGGACGAGTGGTTCCAGCCCGACTTCGGCTGGGCGATCCCCACCGCGGACGGCTCGGGCACCGACCCGGACCGGCGTGACGACATTGAGGCGGCGGCGCTGTACGACCTGCTGGAGCAGCGGGTGACCCCGCGGTTCTACGAGCGTGACCAGCACGGTCTGCCGGGCCGCTGGATCGAGATGGTCCGCCAGACCCTCACCCTGCTCGGCCCGAAGGTGCTGGCCGGGCGGATGGTCCGGGAGTACGTCGAGCGGCTGTACGCCCCGGCCGCGCAGGCGCACCGCTCGATGGACGCCGACGCGGCGCGGGAACTGTCGGCGTGGAAGGCGCGGGTGCGCGGCGCCTGGCACGGGGTGAGCGTCGACCATGTGGAGACCTCGGTGGCCGCGACCACCGCGGAACTGGGCACCACCCTGAGCCTGAGGGTCCGGGTCGGGCTCGGCGAACTGGCGCCGGACGACGTGGAGGTGCAGGCGGTCTCGGGCCGGGTGGACTCCGAGGACCGCATCACCGACGCGGCGACGGTCCCGCTGAAGTCGGTGGGCGGCCCCGACCTGGACGGGCGCTGGGTGTACGAGGGCCCGCTCTCCCTGGACCGCACCGGGCCGTACGGCTACACGGTACGCATCCTTCCGGCGCACCGGCTGCTGGCGTCCGGTGCGGAGCTGGGCCTGGTGACCGCTCCGTCGGAGGACGTGGTGGAGGGCGCGGGGGTGCTGCTGCGCTGAGGTACGGGCGGGGCGGGCGTCAGCTCTTGGGGCTCGCGGCCAGCCTCCGCAGTACCGTCCCGCACCTGCGGGCGTACGCCTGCTGGAGCCCGCGCGTGGCCGGACCGCCCGCGCGGGCGTACCACTTGGCGGCCCGGCTGAAGGCGTGCACCGTCAGCCACACGGTGCCGTCCCCGGTGCGGTCGACCACGAAGGACTCCTCGCCGCACTCCGGGTGCCCGGCCAGCGTGCCGTACGCCCAGCCCGCGCGGCGGGGTTCCTCCACCGTCCACACCACCCGGCAGGGCGCCTTGATGACCCCGGCCAGGGTCACCGTGACGTCCACGCCGGGTGCCGCCCGGTCGGCGGAGGTGTCCATGCCGACGCCCATGGTGCGGTGCAGGTCCCAGGTCAGCACGGCCTCGGCGGCCCGGTGGAAGACGTCGTGGCCCTCGCCTATGCGGGTGCGCACATGCAGGGGGTGGAATCCGGGCGGGCAGAAGTCGTGCTCCCGGGTGCCGCCGACGTGCTCGTAGCTGAAGGACATGGGTCCCAAGAGTAGGGCGGCACCCGGAACCCCGCGGTCCGGGGTGCCGCCCCGTGGAACGTCTAACCGGTCAGCTGACGTTGACCGCGCTCCAGGCTGCGGCGACCGCGTTGTACTCGGTGCTGCCGGAGCCGTACAGGGCCGTCGCCGCGTTCAGTGTGGCGGTGCGGGCACCCTTGTAGTTGGTGGTCGAGGTCATGTACGAGGTGAGTGCCTTATACCAGATCTTGACCGCCTTGTCCCGACCGATGCCGGTGACCGTGGAGCCGTTGTAGGTGGGGGAGTTGTAGCTGACCCCGTTGATGGTTTTGCTGCCGCTGCCCTCGCTCAGCAGGAAGAAGAAGTGGTTCGCGGGGCCGGAGGAGTAGTGCACGTCCACGCTGCCCAGCGACGAGGACCAGTAGTCCTTGGACGCGCCGTCCTTGCTCGGCTTGTCCATGTAGCGCAGCGGGGTGCCGTCGCCGTTGATGTCGATCTTCTCGCCGATGAGGTAGTCGCCGGCGTCCTTGGAGTTGGCCGCGTAGAACTCCACGGCCGTGCCGAGGATGTCGGAGGTCGCCTCGTTCAGACCGCCCGACTCGCCGGAGTAGTTGAGCCCGGCGGTGTTGGAGGTGACGCCGTGGGTCATCTCGTGCCCGGCCACGTCCAGGGAGGTCAGCGGCTTCACATTGCCCGCGCCGTCGCCGTAGGTCATGCAGAAGCAGCTGTCCGACCAGAAGGCGTTGATGTAGGCGTTGCCGTAGTGGACCCGGGAGTAGGCGGCGACGCCGTTGTTCTTGATGCCGTTGCGGCCGAGGACGTTCTTGTAGAAGTCCCAGGTGACCTGGGCGCCGTAGTGGGCGTCCACGGCGGCGGTCTGCGAGGTGGAGGAGCTGGACGCGGTGCCGGTGCCCCAGGTGTCGTCCGCGTCGGTGAACAGGGTGCCCGCCGAGGAGGAGGTGGCGCGCGCCTTGTTGTACGTCTTGTGGTTGCCGCGCGTGGTGTCGTTGAGCTGGTACGTCGAGCCCGACAGGGAGGTGCCGATGGTGACGGTTCCGCTGTACTGGCTGTTGCCGGTGCCGGTCTGGATCGCCTCCCACTCGTAGAGCTTCTCGCCGGTGGTGGCGTCGGTGACGACGTGCAGCTCCTGCGGGGTGCCGTCGTGCTGGAAGCCGCCGACGACCGTCTCGTAGGCCAGCTTGGGGGTGCCGCTCGCGGCCCAGATCACCTTGCGGGGCGCCCGGTCGGCGGCGGACTTGGTGGAGCCCTCGGTCTTGGCGGCGCGTACGGCCTGCTTCTCGGCGGCGGACCTGGTGATGTCCGCGGTGAGGTCGGCGACCTTGAGGGCGGCCTTGGTGGCCCGGGTGACGCCCTCGGTCTCGCCCGTGGGCGACTCGTGCACGACGAGGTCGCCGCCGAGGACGGGGAGCCCTGCGTAGGTGCGCTCGTAGCGGGTGTGGGTGGTGCCGTCGGCGTCCTTCACCACGTCCTTGACGACCAGTTCCTCCTTGGCGCCGAGGCCTATCTCCTCGGCCGTGGCCGGGGCCTCGGCGGTGGCCTGCTCGATCAGCGCGGTGCGGGCGGAGGAGGACAGGAGCACGGGGGAGGCGCCGGCGGCCCGGTCCGTCTTGGCGGCGGCGCCGGTGCTGGTCAGACCGGTGGTGAGGAGGGCTCCGGCCGCGACCGCGGTGGCGATGGCCAGGGTGGTGCGCTTGTGACGCGCGTAGCGGGGGGTCACACAAGCTCCTTATGTGGGGGTGGGGCGGGAAGTTGTGCGGCGGGTGAGGAGAGAGTGACACTTGAGACGCGTACATGTCATGACCCCCTGATGATGTTGACCGAAAACCGACTGTCCGGTGAACGTTTCAGGAATGTAAAGCGGGCGCCGCCCCGGGGAGTTGAACCTCCGGGACGGCGCCCTGGTCACAGGGGAGCCGGACGCTCTACGGGAACGTCAGCTTCCAGCCGTTGATGTAGCCCGTGTCCCACGACGCGTTGTCCTGGACCCTCAGCTTCCAGGTGCCGTTGGCCGTCTCGGAGGAGGCGTTGACGGTGTACGTGGTGTTGATGTTGTCCGAACTGCCGCCGGTGCCGTAGCCCTTCAGCGTGTAGACCGAGCCGCCGGGGGCGATCAGATCCACCTTGAGGTCACCGATGTAGGTGTGGACGATGTCCACGCCGACCTGGAGATTGGACGGGGCGTTGCCGGTCCGGCCGGTGACGGTGATCGACGA
Organism: Streptomyces sp. NPDC110618; assembly: GCF_055657065.1. Lineage (NCBI taxonomy): Bacteria > Bacillati > Actinomycetota > Actinomycetes > Kitasatosporales > Streptomycetaceae > Streptomyces > Streptomyces sp. NPDC110618. The sequence goes on from NZ_JBVKBN010000014.1 coordinate 198,243, forward strand.
GGTGACCGCGGAGCCGCGGTCCGGGATCGCGACGTCGGTGTTGTTCTCGAAGACGGTGCCGCCACCGCCGCCGTCACCGGGGCGCGAGCCCACCGCGACGCCCGCCCAGGCGTGCTGCACGGCCGCGTACTCGGCGCTGTCGGCGCCGTACAGCTCGGCGGTCGCCGCCAGGGTGCCGGTGCGGGCGCCCGCGTAGTTGGTGTTGGACGAGAACTTCGTGGTCAGCGCGCGGAACCAGATCTTCTCCGCCTTGGCCCGGCCGATGCCGGTGACCGGAAGGCCGTCCGCGGTGGGCGAGTTGTAGGTGACACCGTTGATGGTCTTGGTGCCGCTGCCCTCGCTCAGCAGGTAGAAGAAGTGGTTGGCGGGGCCGGACGAGTAGTGCACGTCGATCGACCCGATACCGGAGTACCAGTTGTCCTTGGACGCGCCGTCCTTGCTCGGCTTGTCCATGTAGCGCAGCGGGGTGCCGTCGCCGTTGATGTTGATCTCCTCGCCGATGAGGTAGTCACCCACGTCGGAGGAGTTGTTGGCGTAGAACTCCACGGTCGAGCCGAAGATGTCGCTGGTCGCCTCGTTCAGGCCGCCGGACTCGCCGCTGTAGACCAGACGCGCGGTCACGGAGGTGAGCCCGTGGGTCATCTCGTGCCCGGCCACGTCGATCGCGGTCAGCGGGTTGGAGTTGCCCGAGCCGTCGCCGTACGTCATGCAGAAGCAGCTGTCGGACCAGAACGCGTTGACGTAGTTGTTGCCGTAGTGGACCCGCGAGTAGGCGCCGACGCCGTCACCGCGGATGCCGCTTCGCCCGTGCACGTTCTTGTAGTAGTCCCACGTCAGCGCCGCGCCGTAGTGCGCGTCCGCGGCGGCGGACTCCGCGTTGGACGGGCTGCCGTTGCCCCACACGTCGTCGGGACCGGAGAAGAGCGTGCCGGTGCCCGAGGTGCCGCGGTTGAGGTTGTACGTCTTGTGCCCGCCGCGCGCGCCGTCGGTGAGGTTGTACGTCGAACCCGACTGCGTGGTGGTCAGGTCCACCGTGCCCGAGTACACCGTGTGGCCGGTGCCGGTCGCGATGGCCTCCCACTCGTAGAGCTTCTCGCCCGTGGTGGCGTCGGTGACGACGTGCAGCTCCTGCGGGGTGCCGTCGTGCTGGAAGCCGCCGACGACCGTCTCGTAGGCGACCTTCGGGGTGCCGCTCGCGGCCCAGATCACCTTGCGGGGCGCCCGGTCGACGTCCGCGCCCTTGGCGTGCTCGGCCTTCGCGGCGGACAGGGCCTGGCGCTCGGCCTTGGCCTTGGTGACGGCGGCCTTCGTGGTGGCCGGCTTGATCGCCTTCTTGGTGGCCTTCAGCACGGCCGCCGTGGCGTCGGACTTGGTGCTCTTGACCACGAGGTCGCCGCCGAGGACCGGCAGTCCGTCGTAGGTGCGCTCGTAGCGGGTGTGGAGGGTGCCGTTGCCGTCCTTGACCACGTCGCGGACGACCAGCTTCTCCTTGGCGCCCAGGCCCAGTTCGCGCGCGGTGTCCGCGGCGTTGGCGCTCTGGGTGCGGATCAGCTCGGCGCGCTGGGCGGGCGTGAGCTTGACCGATTCCGCGCCCGGGAGGACCTTGCCGGCGGCGGGCCGGGCCTGCTCCGGGGCGGCCGAGGCGGCGCCCGACTGGACGGCGGCGGCGATCAGGGCGGAGACACCGACCAGGGCGACAGCGGCGGCCCGGCGGGTGGTGGATCTGTGGGAGGTGCGTCGGTCTGAGGAACTGCTTCTCAAAACTGACTCCTTCTGCGCGGCCGCGGATCGCGCGGCCAGGGGAGACCGTCCGGCGGGTGGGCCGGCCGGGCAGAACTGGGTGGTGCGCAGAACACGTGCGGGAGCGTCGGCCGGTCACAGCGGTCTGGCTATGGGGTTGCTGTGAAGCAGCCGTGGGAAGAGTGGCAGGGGATCATTGGTTCTGTCAGGGGCGCGTCAGAAACTTGGCCGGAATTCGTTCGTTGTCCGGGAGTTCCTGTTCGGAATACGGACGCTTCCGGCCAAGTTGTCCCGGACCCGGCCCGGCGGGTTTGTGCCGCCCGGCGGCCGGGGTTCCCCGGGCGTCGGGCGGCAGGCGGGACTTCGCGGACACGGCCTTGGGCCGTGCGCCCCGGGGAGCAGCCGGGTCAGGCCAAACTGTCCCGCCAAGCCCGGTGCAGGTCCGCGAACCGCCCCGTGCCCGCGATGAGTTCGGCGGGTGTGCCGTCCTCCACAATCCGCCCGTGCTCCATCACCAGTACCCGGTCCGCGATCTCCACCGTCGACAGCCGGTGCGCGATCACCACGGCCGTACGCCCCTGCAGCACCGTCGCCATCGCCCGCTGCACCGCCCGCTCGCCGGGGATGTCCAGCGAACTGGTCGCCTCGTCGAGGATCAGCACCGCCGGGTCGGCCAGCAACGCCCGTGCGAACGCCACGAGTTGGCGCTGCCCGGCCGAGATGCGACCGCCCCGCTTGCGGACGTCGGTGTCGTAGCCCTCGGGCAGGGAGCTGATGAACTCGTGTGCCCCGATCGCCTTCGCGGCCCGCTCGACCTCCTCCCGGGTGGCGTCCGGCCGCCCGATGGCGATGTTCTCGGCGACGGTGCCGGAGAAGAGGAACGCCTCCTGGGTCACCATCACCACTCCGCGCCGCAGTTCGGCGTTCGGCAGGTCGCGCAGGTCCACGCCGTCCAGCAGCACCCGTCCGTCGGAGGGGTCATAGAACCGGGCCAACAGCTTCGCCAGCGTCGACTTGCCCGCGCCGGTGGAGCCGACCACGGCGACCGTCTGCCCGGCCGGCAGGGTCAGGTCGAAGGTGGGCAGCACCTCACCGCCGGTGCGGTAGGCGAACCGCACGCCGTCGAAGACGACCTCGCGGCCCGGGTGCTGCGACTCCCGGACCGGCAGCTCCTTCGGGTTGGCCGGTTCCGGCACCGACGGGGTCTGCGCCAGCAGCCCCGCGATCTTCTCCAGCGAGGCCGCCGCCGACTGGTAGGAGTTGAGGAACATCGCGAGCCGGTCGATCGGGTCGTACAGCCGCCGCAGGTACAGCACCGCCGCCGCCAGCACACCGAGCGCCAGGGTGTCGCCCGCGACCCGGTGGGCACCCCACAGCACGATCAGCGCGACCGCCGTGTTGGCCACCACCCGGGAGCCCACCACATAGCGGGCCATCTCCAGCAGCGCGTCCCCGTTGGTGCGCTCGTGGCGCTTGTTCAGCACGCCGAAGTCGGCGTCGTTGACCGCCTCGCGGCGGAACGCGCGCACCGGCCGGATCCCGTTCATCGTCTCCACGAACTTCACGATCACCGCGGCGATCGCGGTGGACCGCAACCGGTACACCCGCCCGGCCCGCCGCCGGTAGGCGCGCATGAGCAGGTACAGCGGCGCGAAGGAGGCCACCGCGAGCGCGCCGAGCCCGAGGTCCAGCCACAGCAGCAGCACGCAGATGTAGACGGACGACAGGACGACCATGACGAGTTCCTGCAGCCCCTCGTCCAGCAGCTCCCGCAGCGACTCCACGTCCGTGGTGGACCGGGAGATCAAACGGCCGCTCGTGTAGCGCTCGTGGAAGTCGATGCTCAGCGCCTGCGCGTGCCGGAAGATCCGGCCGCGCAGATCCAGCAGAACGTCCTGGTTGACGCGGGCCGCGGCGACGATAAACGCGTATTGCAGGGCGCCGGCCAGGGCCGCGCAGAGCAGATAGCCCACGGCCACCGCGATCAGCGGGCCGAGGTCGTCGTGGCGGAACGCGGGCACCGCCTCGTCGATGGCGTACGCCACCAGCAGCGGGCCCGCCTGCACGGCCGCCTGCTGGAGCAGGAGCAGCAGCGTGGTCACCGCCACCCGCGCCTTCATCGGGGCCAGCAGCGACCGCAGCAGCGCCCCGGTGGCGCCCGGGGCGGTGGGCAGCACGTCCCGGTCGAAGGCGTCGCCGTGCTCCTCGGGCCGCGGCGCCGCCTTGGCCGGTGCCGTGGTCGTGGGCGCCGTCATCGCTGGACCTCCTCGTCCGCTCCCGACATCAGATGGGCGTACTCGGCGTTCGTACGCAGCAGTTCGTGGTGGGTGCCGACCGCCGCGATCCGTCCGCCGGACAGCAGCGCGACCCGGTCGGCGAGCAGCACGGTGGACGGGCGGTGCGCCACGATCAGCGCCGTGGTCTCCGCCAGCACCTCGCGCAGCGCGGCCTCCACCGCGGCCTCGGTGTGCACGTCCAGCGCCGACAGCGGATCGTCCAGTACCAAGAAGCGTGGCTTGCCCACCACGGCCCGGGCCAGCGCCAGCCGCTGCCGCTGCCCGCCGGAGAGGCTGAGCCCCTGCTCGCCGACCTGGGTGTCGGTGCCCTGCGGCAGGGAGTGCGCGAAGTCCGCCTGGGCGACGGCCAGCGCGCGGTCCAGTTCGACGGGCCCGGCGCCGTCCGCGGCGCCCATGAGCACGTTCTCGCCGACGGAGGCCGAGAACAGCGTGGGCTCCTCGAACGCGACGGCCACCTTCGCGCGCAGCTCCTCGCGGGACATGGCCATGATGTCCTCGCCGTCGAGGGTGATCCGCCCGGAGGTGACCTCGTGCAGCCGCGGCACCAGCGCGGTGAGCGTGGTCTTGCCCGAGCCGGTCGCGCCGACCAGGGCCAGCGACTCACCGGGCCGGATGTGCAGGTCGATGCCGTCCAGGACGGGCGGGGAGTCCGGCGGGGCGTCGGGATAGCGGAACGAGACGCCGTGGAAGCGCAGTCCGGCCGGCCCGTCCGCCGGGGCGTCCGGCACCGCGCGGTCCCTCGACTCCGGCCGCTCGTCCATCACCTCGAAGTACCGCTCCGTGGCGGTCGCCGCCTCCTGGCTCATCGCCAGCAGGAACCCCATGGCCTCCACCGGCCAGCGCAGCGCGAGCGCCGTGGACAGCACCGCGACCAGCGTGCCCGCGGACAGTTCCCCGTCCGCGACCCGCACACACCCCAGCACCAGCGCCGCGCCGACCGCGATCTCGGGCAGCGTCACGATCACCGCCCAGATGACCGCCAGCAGCCGGGCCTTGCGCAGCTCGGTGCCGCGCAGCTCCCGCGACAGCTCACGGAAGGCCCGCGCCTGGCTGCGGTGCCGCCCGAACCCCTTGATGATCCGGATGCCGAGAACGCTCTCCTCGACGACCGTCGTCAGATCCCCGACCTGGTCCTGCGCCCGCCGCGACACCTCGGCGTAGCGCTTCTCGAAGACCGCGCACATCCACATGACCGGCACCGCGGGCACCAGGATCACCAGTCCCAGCGTCCAGTCCTGCAGCAGCATGATGATCACGCCGACCAGAATGGTCACGCTGTTGACCAGCAGGAACGTCAGCGGGAACGCCAGGAACATGCGCACCATCATCAGATCGGTGGTCGCCCGCGACAGCAACTGCCCCGACGCCCACCGGTCGTGGAAGGCGATCGGCAGCCGCTGCAGATGCGCGTAGAGCCCGGCCCGCATCTCGGCCTCGACATGCGACAGCGGCCGGGCCACCAGCCAGCGCCGCAGCCCGAACAGCACCGCCTCACCGAGCCCGAGCAGCAGCAGGAACAGCGCACCGAGCCACACCCCGGACTGGTCCCGGTCGGCGACCGGCCCGTCCACCATCCACTTCAGCACGAGCGGGATCACCAGCCCGGCGCACGAGGCGAGGATCGCCACGAACGCGGCGCTGAACAGCCGAGCGCGGACGGGCCGGACGTACGGCCACAGCCGCAACAGGGTCCGGACGGCGGAACGTTGCCTGGGGGTATCGGTTGCAGTGGACATCAGGAGCGAGCCTACGGATCGCCACTGACATCGCCCACCGAGTTTCTGCCCGTTCCCGACTCCTCCGATGGTCCTACGACCTGCGTGTTCGAGGGTCCGGACGGACTCAGCGCACCACCCTCAGCAGCAGCACCGCCCGCTCCGGCACCGTCACCTCCGCCCCCGCCCGGTGCACCACCCCCGGCGCCTCGTCCTGCTCCTCCCGGGAGGTGTCGACGACCACCTCGTACTCCTCCGCCCACGGCGGCGCCGGCAGGACGAACGGCGCCGGGCGGTCCCCGGCGTGCAGGACGGCCAGAAAGCTGTCGTCGACGATCGGGGCGCCCCGCTCGTCCCGGCCCGGGATGTCCCGCCCGGACAGATACATGCCGAGCGTGGCGGCGGGCGCGTACCAGTCCTGCTCGGTCATCTCGGTGCCCCGCGCGGTGAACCAGGCCAGGTCCCGCAGCCCGTCCGCCGAGTGCGCCCGCCCGGAGAAGAAGGCCCTGCGGCGCAGCACCGGATGCCGGTGGCGCAGCGCGATCAGCCGCGAGGTCAGCTCGAACAGCGCCTGCCAACCGGGTTCCTCCAGCAGCCGCCAGTCCAGCCAGCTGATCTCGTTGTCCTGGCAGTAGGCGTTGTTGTTGCCGCGCTGGGTGCGCCCCAGCTCGTCGCCCGCGACCAGCATCGGCACCCCCGTCGACAGCAGCAGGGTCGTCAGCAGGTTCCGCAGCTGACGGCGCCGGAGCGCCCGTACCCCCTCGTCGTCGGTCTCGCCCTCGACGCCGCTGTTCCAGGCCCGGTTGTCGTCCGTGCCGTCGCGGTTGCCCTCGCCGTTGGCCTCGTTGTGCTTGCGCTCGTAGGAGACGAGGTCGCGCAGGGTGAACCCGTCGTGCGCGGTCACGAAGTTCACCGAGGCGTACGGGCGGCGCCCGCCCCACGCGTACAGGTCGCTGGAGCCCGACAGCCGGTAGCCGAGGTCCCGCACGTCCGGGAGGGCACCGCGCCAGAAGTCCCGCACGGCATTGCGGTAGCGGTCGTTCCACTCCGTCCACAGGGGAGGGAAGGCGCCCACCTGGTAGCCGCCCGAGCCCACGTCCCACGGCTCGGCGATGAGCTTGACCCGGCTCAGCAGCGGGTCCTGGGCGATCACGGCGAGGAACGGGGAGAGCATGTCGACGTCGTGCATCGAGCGGGCCAGCGCGGCGGCCAGGTCGAAGCGGAAGCCGTCGACGCCCATCTCCGTCACCCAGTAGCGCAGCGAGTCGGTGATCAGCCGCAGGACGTGGGGCTGCACCACGTGCAGCGTGTTGCCGCAGCCGGTGTAGTCGGCGTAGCGGCGGGCGTCGGACTGGAGGCGGTAGTAGCCCCGGTTGTCGATGCCCTTCAGCGACAGCGTCGGCCCCAGCTCGCCCGCCTCCGCCGTGTGGTTGTAGACCACGTCGAGGATGACCTCGATCCCTGCCTCGTGCAGCGCCCGCACCATCCGCTTGAACTCGCCGACCTGCTGGCCGCGCGTCCCGGAGGCGGCGTAGGCGGCGTGCGGGGCGAAGTAGCCGATGGAGTTGTAGCCCCAGTAGTTCCTCAGGCCCCGGCGCAGCAGGTGGTCCTCGTGCGCGAACTGGTGGACCGGCAGCAGCTCCACCGCCGTCACCCCCAGCTTCACCAGGTGCTCGATCGCCGCCGGGTGCGCGAGACCGGCGTAGGTGCCGCGCAGCTCCTCCGGGATGCCGGGGTGCAGCTTGGTGAAGCCGCGTACGTGCGTCTCGTAGATGACCGAGTCCGCCCACGGCGTCTTCGGCCGCCGGTCGTCCTGCCAGTCGTCGTCATCGTGCACGACGACGCCCTTGGGCACGAAGGGCGCCGAGTCCCGGTCGTCCCGGACGGTGTCCGCGACCTGCTGCTGCGGCCAGTCCCGGACATGGCCGTACACCTCCGGCGGCAGCCCGAAGTCGCCGTCCACCGCGCGGGCGTACGGGTCGAGCAGCAGCTTCGCCGGGTTCCAGCGGGCGCCGGTCCACGGGTCCCAGCGGCCGTGCACCCGGTAGCCGTAGCGCTGGCCCGGCATCACCCCGGGCACGAAGCCGTGCCAGATCTCGTGGGTCAGCTCGGTCAGCCGGGTCCGGGTCTCCTTGCCGGACTCGTCGAACAGACACAGCTCGACCGCCTCGGCGCCGCCCGCCCACAGCGCGAAGTTGGTCCCGGCCACCCCGTCGGGGCCGACCCGGAAGCGGGCGCCCAGCGGGGTCGGCGCACCCGGCCACACGGGCATGCCCGGCGCCCGGCGCGGGGTGCCGTTGACGACGGGCCCCGGACCCTCGGCGGCGTGCTCCCGGGCCACCGCCTGACGCTCGGCTGCGCTGCTGGACACCTTCGGCCTCCCACGGCTCCTGGAACGACGTGGAATCGGGCATGCCGAGATGGCGGTTCCGGCTCCGGGCTCGTCGCCCGCGGCTCCCCGTCGCGTCGTCCTCCCCACTGTTCTGCCCAGCGCTTGGCTCGCACTCACGTTTCCCCGGAGCGGGGCCGGTCGTTGGGCACCCCGTGAGGCATGTACAAGGGCGCGCGCGGCGCGCGGGGGCCGTGCTGGCCGCCGTACTGACATGGGCAGGACTGCTGGCCGGGGCCGCCGGCTGCACTACGGACGCCACCGGCGGGGTCGGCCTCGGCGGACTCGGCAAACGGGCACCCGAGGAGGTCATCAAGGTCACCCCGGACGACGGCAGCAAGGGCGTCGACCCCGAACAACCCCTGCTGGTACGGCTGGCCGGCGGACGGCTGGAGTCGGTGAAGGTCGTCAAGGAGCAGGACGCCCAGGAGACCCCGGTCCCCGGGCAGATCTCCGCCGACGGACTGCGCTGGGAGCCCGACGAGCGCGGGCTCGCCCTCGCCGCCCGCTACTCCGTCGACGTGGTGGCCCTGGACGGCCACGGCCGCCGCACCGCCCGGCACACCACCTTCACCACCCAGGTGCCGAAGGAGCGCTTCATCGGCTACGTCACCCCGGAGAACCGCTCCACCGTCGGCACCGGCATGATCGTCTCCCTGGAGTTCAACCGCGAGATCGAGAACCGGGCGGCGGTCGAGCGCGCCGTCCGCGTCACCGCCCGCCCGCCCGTCGAGATCCGCCCGCACTGGTTCGGCAAGGGCCGTCTGGACTTCCGCCCGAAGGAGTACTGGAAGCCCGGCACCCAGGTCACCGTCTCCCTCAAGCTCCGTGACGTCGAGGGCGCCCCCGGCGTCTACGGCCTGCAGTACAAGACGTTCTCCTTCACCGTCGGCCGCCACCAGGTCTCCACCGTGGACGCCGCGAAGCACACCATGGACGTACGGCGCGACGGCGAACTCCTCGCCACCGTGCCCATCACCGCGGGCGCCCCGAAGACCACCACCTACAACGGCAGGATGGTCGTCACCGAGATGCTCGAAGTGACCCGGATGAACGGCGCCACCGTCGGCTTCACCGACGACGACGGCAAGGGCGAGTACGACATCCCGGACGTCCCGCACGCCATGCGGCTCACCGAGTCCGGCACCTTCCTGCACGGCAACTACTGGGCGGACGACGTCTTCGGCCGGGAGAACGTCAGCCACGGCTGCGTGGGACTGCGCGATGTGAAGGGCGGCGGCTCGGACACCCCGGCGGGCTGGTTCTTCGACCGCAGCCTCATCGGTGACGTGGTCGAGGTCGTCAACAGCAAAGACAAGAAGGTCGCGCCCGACAACGGCCTCGGCGGGTGGAACATGAGCTGGAAGGCGTGGAAGGCCGGAAGCGCGGTGAAGTAACCGGACATGGAGGTCGCTTGCCGCACAACCCTCGCAGTCCGCACCGAACTCGGTACGGAACGGTGACAATCGCGGGGCGCCGAGCCGGATGACCTTGTGGTTAATATGCGCCGAGCGCGGGATCCGACGCGCGGGGGCGGGGGCCCGATCGGGCCCGGCGAGGGGAGAGAAGGACCTTGAACGTGCGACCGATATCGGGGGCGTCGGTTGACGCGCGCGCGACCCACCACCGCAGCGGTCGCGCGCGACGCCGGTGGACGGCGGTGCTGGCCGGCGGACTGCTGCTGGCCACCGCCGCCTGCGGCGGCGGCTCCGACTCGGGCTCCGGCTCCGGTGACGGCAAGGGTAAGGGGGAGGCCGGCTCCGGGAAGGTCGACAACAAGCCGTCGCAGGCCGTGGTCTCCATAGCCCCGAAGAACGGCGCCAAGTCGGTCGACACCATGGACGCCCTCAAGGTCAGCGCCTCCGAGGGCAAGCTGTCCGAGGTCGTCGTCAAGGACGCCAAGGGCCGCGCGATACCCGGGAAGATCACCGACGGGGGCGCCCGCTGGACGCCGTCCACCCACCTCGCCGCGTCCACCAAGTACACGGTGCGCGCGGTCGCCAAAGACTCCGAGGGCCGGGAGAAGACCGAGGAGTCCAGCTTCACCACCCTCACCCCGCAGGCCACCTTCACCGGCACCTTCACCCCGGAGGACGGTTCGAAGGTCGGCGTGGGAATGCCGTTCTCCGTCCGCTTCGACCGGGGCATCACCGACCCGGACGCGGTGGAGAAGGCCATCAGCATCAAGACCGAGCCGGCCGTCGAGGTCGAGGGCCACTGGTTCGGCAACGACCGCCTGGACTTCCGCCCCGAGGAGTACTGGAAGGAAGGCACCAAGGTCACCGTCGACCTCAACCTCGACGGCGTCGAGGGCCGCGACGGCGTCTACGGCGAGCAGAAGAAGACCGTCTCCTTCACCATCGGGCGCAACCAGGTCTCCGTCGTCGACGTGAAGACCAAGAAGATGAAGGTCACCCAGGACGGCAAGGTCATCAAGACCATCCCGGTCACCACCGGCAAGCCCGGGTACGACACCTGGAACGGCCAGATGGTCATCACCGAGAAGTTCGTCCAGACCCGGATGAACGGCGACACGGTCGGCTACGACGGCGAGTACGACATCGACGACGTGCCCCACGCCATGCGCCTGACCCAGTCCGGCACCTTCATCCACGGCAACTACTGGGGCGGCGACGCCTTCGGCAACTACAACGCCAGCCACGGCTGCGTGGGCCTGCGCGACGTCAAGGGCGCCTGGGACAAGAAGGCCCCGGCCGCCTGGTTCTTCAACCACTCCATCATCGGCGACGTGGTCGTCGTCAAGAACTCCAACGACCAGACGGTCGCCCCGGACAACGGCCTCAACGGCTGGAACATGTCCTGGGCGGAGTGGAAGAAGTAACACCGGCGGGGTGAGGTCCTCCCTTCTGCGTCGGCGTTAGTCGGCGTTAACCTGCGGGGCATGACCGTGAATCTCGAAGTCGCCGAGGGTGTGGGCACGCTCCGGCTGGACCGCCCCCCGATGAACGCGCTGGACATCGCCACCCAGGACCGCCTGAAGGAACTCGCCGAGGAGGCCACCCGGCGCGACGACGTGCGCGCCGTGGTGATCTACGGCGGGGAGAAGGTGTTCGCGGCGGGCGCGGACATCAAGGAGATGCAGGCCATGGACCACACGGCCATGGTCCTGCGCGCCCGCGCCCTGCAGGAGTCGTTCACCGCCGTGGCCCGGATCCCCAAGCCGGTCGTCGCGGCGGTCACGGGGTACGCCCTCGGCGGCGGCTGCGAGCTGGCGCTGTGCGCGGACTTCCGGATCGCCGCGGAGAACGCCAAGCTCGGCCAGCCGGAGATCCTGCTCGGCCTGATCCCGGGCGCCGGCGGCACCCAGCGCCTGGCCCGGCTGATCGGCCCCTCCAGGGCCAAGGACCTCATCTTCACCGGTCGTATGGTCAAGGCGGACGAGGCGCTCACCCTCGGTCTGGTGGACCGCGTCGTCCCCGCCGAGGAGGTCTACACTGCCGCACACGCGTGGGCGGCCAAGCTCGCGCAGGGCCCCGCGATCGCGCTGCGCGCGGCCAAGGAGGCCGTCGACACGGGGCTGGAGACGGACATCGAGACGGGCCTCGCGGTCGAACGCAACTGGTTCGCGGGCCTGTTCGCCACCCCCGACCGGGAGACCGGTATGCGTAGTTTCGTGGAAGAGGGCCCGGGCAAGGCGAAGTTCCTCTGAGCCTCTGAGGAGTCCCCTCCGGGCTCCTGGGGAGTCCTCTCCGGGCTCCTGGGGAGTCCTCTCCGTGTACCTGGGGAGTCCTCTCCGTGTACCTGAGAAGTCCTCTCCGCGTACCTGAGAAGTCCTCTCCGCGTACCTGAGAAGTCCCTCTCAATTCGCCCGCCCCTCTTGCAATTGACGCGATGTCTGATCCGGGTCCCTCGATGGGACGGTTTATGGGAGCCTTAAGGGAGCCTTAAGCCTGTCTTGTCGAGGGGGCCTGTCGCTTGCCGTCAACTGAGCCTCCGTCGCAGGTCGGAGGGGCTGCGCCGGACTCCGAAATGCCGCCGTCATATGCCGATCGATGCTCGCGGAATGGTGGATTCCGGGGGGCGTATTCCGCAGAGACGGCCCCCAAGGCCCGCTCGGGCGGTCATGATGGGGGCATGGCGGGGCTGGAGGGCATCGAACAGCCGCGGGGACACAGCCGTGCGACCGCGGCGCGCTGGTCGCCGACGGTCGAGGACGAACACGCGCTCAAGGCGCTGGAGTTGTTCGGCAATCCGACGGAGGCCGAAGTTCCGCTCCCCTCCCGCCCCGAGTCCGCCGCCACCGCCCGCCGACTGGCCCAAGTGGTCGTCCTGCGCCAGTGGGGCCTGACCGCCAAGATGACGGAGGATGCGGTCTTACTCGTGTCCGAACTCGTGGGCAACGCCGTACGGCACACCGGCGCCCGGGTCTTCGGACTGCGTATGCACCGCCGCCGGGGCTGGATCCGGATCGAGGTCCGCGACCCCTCCAGGGGCCTGCCCTGTCTGATGCCGGTGCAGGAAATGGACGTCAGCGGACGGGGGTTGTTCCTCGTCGACAAGCTCGCCGACCGCTGGGGAGTGGACCTGCTCCCCCGGGGCAAGACCACCTGGTTCGAAATGCGGGTCGCGGACCGCTGAACCCGGCCCCACCGCAAGGGACCCCCGCAGGGCGGCCCGACCTCTCCGTCAAGGGGAGTAATCATCGGCAATCCGCCGTAAACCCCCTTAAATGGGGCACGTGACCCACACCGACCGCCGGACGGTGCTGCGCGCCGCCACCGCCCTGGTCGCCGCGACCGCCTGCACCCCCACCCGCCCCGCGGACCGCCCCACGACGCCCGCGCCGCCCCCGACCCCCCACAGCGCCCCGTCCCCGCACCGCGTCCCCGCGCGGCAGACCCACCTCACCCACGGCCCCCGCGGCACCGGCCGGGTCGCCCTCACCTTCCACGGCAACGGCGACCCGCGCACCGCCGAGGCCATCCTGGACACCGCCGACGAACACGGCGCCCACATCACCGTCCTCGCCGTCGGCACCTGGCTCGACGCCAACCCGAAACTCGCCCGGCGCGTCCTCGACGCCGGCCACGACCTCGGCAACCACACCCAGCACCACCTCGACATCAACGCCCTGCCCGAGGCCGAGGCGCGCGCCGAGATCACGGCCTGCGCGCGGCGCCTGAAGCGCCTGACCGGGTCCATCGGCACCTGGTTCCGGCCCTCGCGCGCCGCCCGCGCCTCCCCGCTCGTCGCCCGCCTGGCCCGCGAGGCCGGCTACCCGCAGGTCCTCTCCTACGACGTCGACCCGCTCGACTTCACCGACCCCGGCCCGGCCGTCCTCACCCGGACCCTCACCGCCGACATCCGCCCCGGATCGATCGTGAGCCTGCACTTCGGCTACCCCGACACGGTCGCCGCCCTCCCCGCCGTACTCGACGACCTCCACCGCCGCGGACTGACCGCCGTCACCACCACGGAGCTGTTCACCTGATGCGCCACAACCTCGTGAAGGCCAGCCTGATCGCGGGCGCCGCCCTCGCCACCCTCGCCGCCTGCGGCACCGAGACCAAGGAGAGCGAGAAGGAGAAGGCCCGCGCCACCAAGGCCGCGGCCGTCCCCGCGCCGCCGAAGAAGAAGCAGATCCAGGGGCTGCCCGGCATGCCCCCGGTGCTGGACCCCAAGGACGTCTACGCCGCCGACCGCCCCAACAAGCTCTCCCCGGTGGTCAAGGACTTCCCGAGCCGCGTCTACGTCCCCAACACCGAGTCCGACACGGTCTCGGTCATCGACCCCGAGACGTACAAGATCATCGAGACCATCCCGGTGGGCCGGCAGCCGCAACACGTCGTGCCGTCCTGGGACATGAAGACCCTGTGGGTCAACAACAACCGCGGCCACACGCTCACCCCGATCGACCCGAAGACCGGCAAGGCGGGCAAGGAGGTGGAGGTCCACGACCCCTACAACCTCTACTTCACGCCGAACGGCAAGTACGCGGTGGTGATGGCCTCCCTCGACCGCGAACTCGTCTTCCGCGACCCGCACACCATGAAGCGGATCAAGACCGAGCCGGTCACCTGCTACGGCGTCAACCACGCCGACTTCTCCCTGGACGGCCGGTACTTCATCGTCTCCTGCGAGTTCAGCGGTGAACTGCTCAAGGTCGACACCGAGAAGATGAAGGTCGTCGGACAGCAGAAGCTCCCCTTCGACGGTGCCATGCCGCAGGACGTGAAGATCTCGCCGGACGGCAAGAAGTTCTACATCGCCGACATGATGGCCCACGGCATGTGGGTGGTGGACGGCGAGAAGTTCGGCAAGCCGGAACTGCTGCCCACGGGCAAGGGCTGCCACGGCCTCTACGTCAGCCGCGACTCGCGCGAGATGTACGTCTCCAACCGCGGCGAGGGCAGCGTCTCCGTCTTCGACTTCACCAAGAACAAGCTCACCAAGAAGTGGCACCTGCCCGACGGCGGCAGCCCCGACATGGGCGGCGTCTCGGCGGACGGCAAGGTCCTGTGGCTGTCCGGGCGTTACGACGCCGAGGTGTACGCCATCGACACCCGCACCGGCAAGCAGCTCGCCCGCATCCCGGTCGGCAGCGGCCCGCACGGCCTGGCCGTCTACCCGCAGCCGGGGCGGTACTCGCTCGGACACACGGGCATCTTCCGCTAGGCCGTTCCCCGGACACGCCGCCGTACGAGTGAAGATCCACAACGCGCCGCCGCAGAACCGGAATTGTGCTCTCCATGATCACCACTCCACTGCGGCGGCGCGCCGCTGCCGTCGTCCTGTCCCTCGCCGCCGTCTTCACCACCACGGCCGCGACGTCCCCCGCGCAGGCGCCCGCTCCCGCCGACTGCACCGTCCAGTACGACGACCCGGTCAAGGCCGCCGCCGACCGCCGCGTCGAGGTCTCCCGGATCACCCCCGAACCGGTCTGGCGCAAGACCTGCGGCACCCTCTACCGCGCCGACGGCCGCGGCCCCACGGTCGTCTTCGAGGAGGGCTTCCTGCCCAGGGACGTGGTAGGCGGCCAGTACGACCTGGAGAGTTACGTCCTGGTCAACCAGCCCTCCCCGTACGTCTCCACGACCTACGACCACGACCTGTACAAGAAGTGGTGGAAGTCCGGCTGGAACTACTACATCGACGCGCCCGGCGGCATCGACGTCAACAAGACCATCGGCGACACCCACAAGTGGGCCGACCAGGTCGAGGTGGCCTTCCCCGGCGGCATCCACCGGAAGTACATCATCGGCGTCTGCCCCGTGAACAAGACCACCAAGGTCGAGATCATGAGCGGCTGCCAGAGCAACCCGCACTACGAGGCCTGGCACTGACCCCTACCGGCCCGTGAACAGCGCCTCCGAACCCACGGGCCGGTAACCGGCCGCCTGGAACGCCCGCAGACTGCGGGCGTTCCCCGCCGACACCTGCGCCCACACCGGCTCCCCGGCGAGCTGCCGCGCGGCGGTGACCAGTTCCCGCCCCAGCCCCCGGTGCCGTACCTCCTCCGCCACCTCCACGGCGACCTCCCGCCGTCCGCCGATCCCACGCCCGAGCACCAGCACGCCACCGGGCGCCGCCCACACGCGTACGTCGTCGCGCCGCCGACGGGAGGAGACGACGCGCGGATGCGCGGGATCGTCGATCTCGGTCAGCTCCGGCCTTGGCCGCCCCGGAAGGGGCTCCCCGACGAGCATCACGTCGATGGTGTCCGTGGTGCGGCCGGTGCGGGCCATGAAAGCGGCCAGGAACCGCGGATTCATGGTGGCGGCCAGGGCGTCGCAGTCCAGCGCGCGCAGGGTGTCGTGGACCCACTCGGGGTCCTCGTCCGTGAACACGACGGAGTGCGCAGTGAAGGCGAGCACCCCGGCGTCCCGCGCCGAATGCTGCGGCACGACCGTGACCCCGCCGTCGGCGGGCGGGAAGACGCCCCGCGCGGCACGCCCGAGAATCTCCGCAAGGTTCCGCATCGTGCTCGCCACGCTACCGCGGACTCTCCCGGCCCTCGCGTTGTGTGCTCATCCGGCCGGATAACCTGACCTCCGGCAAGAAGCCGCGACAAGGTACGAAGAACAGTACGAAGAAAAAGGGGCGGATCGGTGGCGGACATCGACGAGGCACGCAAGCAGTTCGAGCGGATCGACACGGACGGTGACGGCTTCATCACCGCTGCCGAGTTCAAGACCGCCCTGGCCCAGGGTGGCGACTGGAACGTCACCGAGGCGGTGGCCGAGGTCATCATCAAGTCCCGCGACCTCGACGGCGACAAGCAGCTGAGCTTCGACGAGTTCTGGGCGTACCTGAACAAG
Organism: Streptomyces sp. NPDC110618; assembly: GCF_055657065.1. Lineage (NCBI taxonomy): Bacteria > Bacillati > Actinomycetota > Actinomycetes > Kitasatosporales > Streptomycetaceae > Streptomyces > Streptomyces sp. NPDC110618. Next base: position 214,663 of record NZ_JBVKBN010000014.1, read on the forward strand.
TAAGCGCCGTGTGCGAAAGGGGCGCCCGTCCGGGAAGGACGGGTGCCCCTTCGTCGTGCCGGGAATAGCCGGGCCGGCGCCATGGGTTTGCCATACGTTTGCACATGCATCTATTGCTGGATCGGGAGTGACCCTCATGAAGATCGGCATCATCGGCGCGGGCAACATCGGCGGCAATCTCACCCGACGACTGACGGCCCTCGGCCACGAGGTCGCGGTCGCCAACTCGCGCGGCCCGCAGACGCTCACGGAACTGGCCGCGGAGACCGGGGCGACGCCCGTGCCGGTGGAGGAGGCGGCGAAGGGCGCGGAGATCGTCGTGGTGACCGTCCCGCTGAAGGCGGAGGCATCCCCGGAACGCAAGCCGGAGTTCAGGGCGTGACCGTCGCCCACTCCCGCAGCGCGGCCCTGCTCGCGAAGTCCGCGACGTTCTTGTCCAAGGGGTCGTCGGTGTACTGGTGGAAACGCCACTTGGCCTGAATACGCGGCTTGCCGGCGGTCACGTAGTCGGCGATCCAGAGGGCGTCACCGGCGTACGAGGTCTTGTCGAAGGTGAGCCAGAAGTTGCGGTTGCAGTACAGGATCACCCGGTTGTCCGGCCGCAGTTCCTTCACCTTGCGGATGAAGCGGTCCTTCTCCGCGTTGCTCGCGTGCGTTCCGTCGCCGGTCGTCTCCCAGTCGACGGCGAGGATGTCACCGGGCTTGTCGGGGGCGCGCTCGACGAAGTACTCGGCCTGGTCGGTGATGTTGCCGGGCCAGAGGAAGTGGTAGAAGCCGACCACCAGACCGGCGTCACGGCCTCGCTTGGTCTGGGCGGTCAGCTTCGAGTTGACGTACGAACGGCCCTCCGTCGCCTTGATGAAGACGAAGGAGAGGCCGTCCGTGTCGTAGGCGGAGGACTGGTAGGCGCTGACGTCAATGCCACGCAGCATCGTGGGGGGCTCCCTGAGGTGCTAGTGGGGAACGGGAGTTGCTCGGCTGCCCCCTTTGTACCCGGCCGGAACCCTCAGCACTCGATGATGTTGACCGCCAAGCCCCCGCGCGCCGTCTCCTTGTACTTCACGCTCATGTCCGCGCCGGTGTCCTTCATGGTCTTGATGACCTTGTCGAGGGACACCTTGTGGGAGCCGTCGCCGCGCATGGCCATCCGCGCCGCCGTGACCGCCTTGACGGCGGCCATGCCGTTGCGTTCGATGCAGGGGATCTGGACGAGGCCGCCGACCGGGTCGCAGGTCAGGCCCAGGTTGTGCTCCATGCCGATCTCGGCCGCGTTCTCGACCTGCTCGGGGCTGCCGCCCAGGACCTCCGCGAGGGCGCCCGCCGCCATGGAGCAGGCGGAGCCGACCTCGCCCTGGCAGCCGACCTCGGCGCCGGAGATGGAGGCGTTCTCCTTGAAGAGCATGCCGATCGCGCCCGCGGCGAGCAGGAAGCGGACCACGCCGTCCTCGTCGGCGCCCGGCACGAAGTTGATGTAGTAGTGCAGGACCGCCGGGATGATGCCCGCCGCGCCGTTCGTCGGGGCCGTCACGACCCGTCCGCCAGCGGCGTTCTCCTCGTTCACGGCCATGGCGTAGAGGGTGATCCACTCCATGGCGAGGGCCTGCGGGTCGCCCTCGGAGCGGAGTTTGCGGGCCGTGGTGGCGGCGCGGCGCTTGACGCGCAGGCCGCCGGGGAGGATGCCCTCGCGGGTCATGCCGCGCTGCACGCACTCGCGCATCACGCGCCAGATCTCCAGCAGGCCCGCGCGGATCTCGTCCTCGGTGCGCCAGGCGCGTTCGTTCTCCAGCATCAGCGCGGAGATCGACAGGCCGGTTTCCCGGGTGAGGCGGAGCAGTTCGTCGCCGGTGCGGAAGGGGTACTTCAGGACCGTGTCGTCGAGCTTGATGCGGTCGGCGCCGACCGCGTCCTCGTCGACGACGAATCCGCCGCCGACGGAGTAGTAGGTCTTCGACAGCAGCTCCGCACCCGAGTCGTCGTAGGCCCATATCGTCATGCCGTTGGCGTGGTACGGCAGGGCCTTGCGGCGGTGCAGGACCAGGTCGTCGTCGAAGGAGAAGGGGATCTCCTTCTCGCCGAGCAGGTTCAGGCGGCCCGACGACTTGATCGTCTCCACTCGGTCGTCGGCCGTCTCCACGTCCACCGTCCGAGGGGACGCGCCCTCAAGGCCGAGGAGCACCGCCTTCGGGGTGCCGTGGCCGTGACCGGTCGCGCCCAGGGAGCCGTACAGCTCGGAGCGGACCGAGGCGACGGAGGGCAGCAGGCCCTCGTTGCGCAGTCGGCGGGCGAACATGCGGGCCGCACGCATCGGGCCGACCGTGTGGGAGCTCGACGGGCCGATGCCGATCGAGAACAGGTCGAAGACCGAGATGGCCACGGGAACTCCTAGAAAAAGGGTGGGGGCACACTTCGTCGGGTGCCCCCACCAGGGAACTACTACTTGCTCAGGCCGGGGTACAGCGGGTGCTTGTCGGCGAGGGCGGTGACCCGGGCCTTGAGGGCCTCGGCGTCGTAGGACGGCTTCAGCGCCTGCGCGATCACGTCCGCGACCTC
>NZ_JBVKBN010000015.1:0-205381 GCF_055657065.1 Streptomyces sp. NPDC110618
GGATCGTGCACCGCCCGCGGCTTCCGCCACGGCGACAGCGCCGCAGATACCGCCTGGTCAAGGCCAGACTTGCGGACGGTCTCGACCAGCAGCACACTCCCGGCCTGCGAGACCACCGCCCGTCCGCTGCCCTCGGTGCGGACACGCGGGTACGACCCGATACGCTTCTTCACCTGGAGAGTGCTTCTTTCATTGCTACGACCTGGACCCTAGACAAGTCCCATCGTTGCAGGTCAGGAGCACTCTCCGCTTATTTGATCAAGCCTCGGACAACTCGCCCCGTGAAAGCGCGAGGTTAGTTACTGAGCTTCAAAGCGTGGTGTCGTAGGGGCTGACGTCTCATGATCCCTGCGGTATGCCGACCGTATGAGGTATGCGCAAGGGGGTGGACTGACCGATGAACGGCGTGCCCTCCGCGAGAAGTTGAGAATGGAGGCGGCCGAGCGGTTCGCCCAGGGCGACGAGAACTCGGTCATCGCGCACGACCTTCGGGTCAGCATCCGGTCGGTTCAGCGCTGGCGCAGGGCCTGGTCGCAGAACGGGCCCCGGGCCCTGGCCTCCAAGGGCCCGGCATCACTGCCGCTGCTCAGTGACGAACTGTTCGCGGTGCTTGAGCGGGAGCTGGCCAGGGGTCCGGTGGCGCACGGCTGGCCGGACCAGACGTGGACCCTGTCGCGGATCAAGGCGCTGATCGGGCGCCGGTTCCACAAGCGCTACACCGTGCAAGGGGTGGCCGCCCTGCTCAAGCGGCATGGCTGGAGCTGCCAGGTCCCCGCCCGCCGGGCCATCGAGCGCAACGAGACGGCGGTGACCGGGTGGGTGAAGGAGACCTGGCCGAGCGTGGAAGGACCGTGGCGGCGCTCGACGCCTGGCTCGTCTTCGAGGACGAGGCCGTCTTCTCGATGACGCCGCCGACCACCCGCACCTGGTCCCGCCGCGGCCACACCCCGGTGATCCGCGTGCGGGGCCGCTTATCGGTGGCCGCCCTGATCTGTTACAAGGCCGGAGAACCCTCCCGGCTGATCTACCGGCCCTGCCCGGACGCCCGGCCCGACGGACGCAAGAGCCTCTCCTGGAAGGACTACCGCGACCTGATCCAGACTGCCCACCAGCAGCTCGGCGGCCCGATCGTGCTGGTCTGGGACAACCTGAACACCCACCTGACCGCCGGCATGCGCCACTACATCGCCGAACGCGACTGGCTCACCGTCTTCCAACTCCCGCCCTACGCACCCGACCTCAACCCGGTCGAAGGCATCTGGTCCGTCCTGCGACGCACCACCACAGCCAATCGCGCCTTCGCCGACCCCGACGATCTCATCAGCGCCGTCCGACGGGGCCTACGCCGGCTCCAATACCGCCCCGACATCCTCGACGGCTGCCTCACAGGCACCGGCCTCCGGCAGCAGCCACCATGACGACATCACGCATTCAAGGTCTGTAGTAGCTCACTGGTGACTTACCCGGTAGCTCACTGAGCTTCTTCGAGTTGGCCCCCGAGCGGTTGATCGAGATGTCTGACGTCTCAATCACGTTGCTCGGGGGCCTCGTTGGTCATCCATCCTGCCGCACTCGACCTGCCGCATGCACTCGTGGAGTGGGTCACCGAACGCGGCGTCGCAAGGCTGAAGTCCTGGCGGATTTTCCGCAGGTCCCGATGCAGCCCCAACCGCATGACGTTCAATCGCCAAGGCCATCCTCACGCTGGAGCGGCAACGCTGAAGAAGCTCATTGGGTAGCCCTTCACGCTTCCCCCACCACTTTGAGCCTCTGCCTTCACTGGTAGGGGCTCAGTCTCGTTTTAAGGCGTGTCCGGCTGGAGAGACCCCCGGTAGGCTGTCTCAACGGCAGATCAAGGGTGTCCGGCCAGTCCGGGAGCGATCGAGGGAGCGTGTGCTTTGCCGACTGGCAAGGTCAAATGGTTCAACAGCGAGAAGGGCTTCGGCTTTCTCTCCCGTGACGACGGCGGTGACGTCTTCGTCCATTCCTCGGTCCTCCCCGCCGGAGTCGAGACGCTCAAGCCGGGCCAGCGGGTGGAGTTCGGTGTCGTCGCCGGTCAGCGCGGTGACCAGGCCCTCTCCGTCACCGTCCTCGACCCCACGCCCTCCGTCGCGGCGGCGCAGCGCAAGAAGCCGGACGAGCTGGCCTCGATCGTGCAGGATTTGACGACCCTGCTGGAGAACATCACCCCGAACCTGGAGCGGGGCCGTTACCCGGACAAGAACTCCGGCAAGAAGATCGCGGGCCTGCTCCGGGCGGTCGCCGACCAGCTCGACGTATAACAGCCGTCCCGGTTACGGGAATTCCAGCGCGTCCGGGCCGAGGGGCGGCAGCAGTCCCTCGGCCGCCGCACGCGTGAGCAGCCCGCGCACGGCCGCGTAGCCGTCCTCGCCGAGGTCGGCGGTGAACTCGTTGACGTACAGCCCGATGTGCTGGTCGGCGACGGCCGGGTCCATCTCCTGGGCGTGCTCCATGACATACGGGCGGGAGACCTCGGGGTCGTCCCAGGCGGCCCGCACCGAGGCCCGTACCGATTCCGCGAGCCGGGTCAGCGTCTCGGCGCCCAGGGAGCGCTTGGCGATGATCGCGCCGAGCGGGATGGGCAGCCCGGTGGTGTGCTCCCAGTGCTCGCCCATGTCGGCGAGCTTGTGCAGCCCGTAGTTCTGATAGGTGAACCGCGCCTCGTGGATGACGAGTCCGGCGTCCACCTTGCCGTCCCGCACCGCCGGCATGATCTCGTGGAACGGCATCACCACGATCTCGCCGACCCCGCCGTCCACGGTGTCCGCCGCCCACAGCCGGAACAGCAGGTACGCCGTCGACTTCTCGCTGGGCACGGCGACCGTGCGGCCGGTCAGGTCCAGGCCCGGCTCCCGGCTCAGCACCAGCGGCCCGCAGCCCCGGCCCAGCGCCCCGCCGCAGGGCAGCAGCGCGTACTCGTCGAGGACGTACGGCAGCACCGCGTACGACACCTTCAGCACGTCGAACTCGCCGCGCTCGGCCATGCCGTTGGTGAGGTCGATGTCCGCGAACGTGACGTCCAGTCCGGGCGCTCCGGGCACCCGGCCGTGGGCGAGGGCGTCGAAGACGAACGTGTCATTCGGGCAGGGGGAGTAGGCGATGCTGAGGCTCATACCGTCTTCCAACTCTCCAGTACGGGTGCGAGCTTCCCGAACCCCTCCGCCAGCGCCTGGAGCGCCTCCCCGATCCGCCAGGCGGCGCGGTCGCGCGGGCCGACGGGGTTGGAGACCGCCCGCACCTCCAGCACGGGCACCCCGTGCAGGGCGGCGGCCTCGGCGACCCCGAAGCCCTCCATGGCCTCGGCGAGCGCGGTGGGGTGGCGGCGGCGCAGTTCGGCGGCGCGTTCGGCGGTGCCGGTCACGGTGGAGACGGTGAGCACGGCGCCGGTGCGGGCGCCGGTGGCCTGCGCGGCCTGCCGTACGAGGGCGGTGGGCGGCAGGTGGGTGACGGTGCCGAAGCCGAGGTCGGTGACCGGGAGGAAGCCGGCGGGGGTCTCGGCGCCCAGGTCGGCGGCGGTGATCTCGTCGGCGACGACGAGCGCGCCGACGGGGGCGTCCGGGGCGAAACCGCCGCCGATCCCGGCGGAGACGACCAGGTCGTACGGGGCCTTGGTGAGGGCCGTGGCGGTGCCGGCGGCGGCGCGGGCCGGGCCGACGCCCACCACGATCACCTCACCGGGGAACGTCCGGGCCACCGCGTCCCGCTCGGCGGGTACCGCGGTGGCCACGAGGACACGTGCCGAGGGAGCGATCAGTCGTCCTTCTTCAGCTTGAAGGACCACAGCCCGGTGGCCTCCTGGCTCTGCTTCTCACCGTCGCCGGCCTTGATGGTGACGAGGGTCGAGTTGCCCTGCGCGCCGTACTGGGCGTTGAAGAACACGCTGCCCGGGATCGTCGTGTAGGTCTTGTCGAAGTCCTCGGTGAGCGGCTGGCCGTTCATCAGGATCGTCCAGCGCTTGTCGGCGATGTCGGGGTCGACACCGAAGCGCACCGTCTCGTCGGGGTCGACGGTGATGGACTTGATGTCCTTGTCCTTCAGGCACTGCGTGAGGGTCTCGTTGTCGAGGGTCTCGCCCTCACCACCGCAGGTGGCCTCCTCGCTGACCGAGGACGAGCCGACGGTGATCGTGGCCATCGGCGTCGGCTTGTCGCAGGCCGACAGAACGAGCAGTCCGGCGGAAACGGCGCCGGCGGCGGCGACGGCGCGGCGGCGTCGCGGGGCGGAGTGCAGCGTGGTCATGGGCGAAGGCTATCGGGCGTGTCCCGCGCTCTCTTTACGCGGGGTGCGGCGTGCCGTGCTTATGCCACCCTCGTGCGCGGCCCGGCGCCGTGGCGGGCCGAGGAGATCAGGCCCCGCACGGTGGTCAGCCAGCCCGTGGCGACGATGGCGGCGCCCACGGACAGGCCCAGGGGGCCGTTCAGGGGCAGGACGATGCCGACGGCGCCGCCGAGGACCCAGGACATCTGCAGCAGCGTCTCGGAGCGGGCGAAGGCGGAGGTGCGCACCAGTTCCGGTACGTCCCGCTGGATGAGGGCGTCCAGGGACAGCTTGGCCAGCGCCTGCGAGAACCCGGCGACCGCGGCGAGGACGGCGACCATGGCGGCACCGAAGAAGATCGCGGCGGTGATCGCGGCGGTCGCCACACAGGCCACCACGGTCACGATGATGATCTCCGGGGCGCGGGAGCGCAGCCAGGCCCCCACCGCCGTACCGCAGGCGTTGCCCACCCCGGCCGAGACGGCCACTATCCCCAGCGACACCGCGGCGCTCTGCCCGGCCATCGGATGCTCGCGCAGCAGGAAGGCCAGGTAGAAGATCAGGAAGCCGGACAGGCAGCGCAGGGAGGCGTTGGCGCCGAGCGCGTGGGTCACCGCGGGGCCGACCGTACGCAGCCCCGGCCGCTTGACCGGCTTCAGGTGCGGCCCGTGCAGATGCTTCTCGTCCGCCGCCAGCAGCGCGGTGTCCTCGCCCTTGGCCGAGTCGACCTTCGGCGGCAGCGTGAACGACAGGAACGTGCCCACCATGAAGATCGCGAAGGCGCCGTACAGCGGCCAGCGCGGCCCGATGGCCTGCAGCCCGGCACCGATCGGCGCGGCCACACCGGTGGCCAGCAGTCCGCCCAGGGTGACCCGGGAGTTCGCCTTGACCAGCGAGAAGCGCGGTGGCAGCAGCCGGGGCACCACGGCGCTGCGGATCACGCCGTACGCCCTGGAGGAGACCAGGACGCCGAGCGCGGCCGGGTACAGCTCGATGGAGCCGGTGGTGACCGCTCCGGCGAGGATCAGGGCGAGGAAGGCGCGGGCCAGCATGGCGCTCGCCATCGCCGCCCGGCGGCCGTGCGGCACCCGGTCCAGCAGGGGGCCGATCACCGGCGCCAGCAGGGTGAACGGTGCCATCGTGATGCCGAGGTAGAGGGCGACCCGGCCGCGGGCCTCGTCGGTGGGCACGGAGAAGAAGACGGTGGAGGCCAGGGCGACGGTGATCATCATGTCCCCGGCGCCGTTCACCCCGTGCAGCTCGATCAGCTTGCCGAGGCCGGACTCCCCGGCGCCCTGGGCGTGGGTGGCCTTGCGGATACCGCGGGCGGTACCGGTGACGGGCAGGTGCAGGGCACGCCCGACGGAGCGGACGGCTCCGCCGAGTCGGCCCGAACCGCCGCCTCGACTGCGGCCCCTGTCCCCACCGACCCCGGTGGCTCCTTGAGGCGTCCGCGCGGCTGCCACGTCGTCATAGTGCCCCGAGAACGGCCTCCGTAGTGCGGTTACCGCGCGTATGGGCGCGGCTTTGTCAGTGGTTTGCGACCGTCGGTGTAGGACGAGCGCCGGTGAACAGGTAGCGTGCGTATCTCGGCCATCCCGCAGAATGGATGGTGACAGGTGCGCCCGAGTGCGAGGGGCGTGGACGTCGACGCGGTCCGCCGGTCCGCTCCGTCCGCCCGCTCCGCCGCCTTCAGGCAGCCGCACCAGAGAGACGGCGTAGGAGAGAAGCGATACCTGTGAGCGCAGCGAGCACGCGAAGCCGCACCCCCGACCGCCTGTGCGCCGAGGCGGTCGACCTCGCCCGCACCGCCGCCGAGGAGGCCGCCGCGCCCGGCGTCGTGGGGGAGCACACGGGGCTGGTCTCCGAGGGCGACCGCGTCGTCACGCACTTCTTCGAGTGCAAGGAGCTGGGGTACCGCGGCTGGCGCTGGGCCGTGACCGTGGCCCGCGCCTCCCGGGCGAAGATCGTCACCCTGGACGAGGTCGTCCTGCTGCCCGGCCCGGACGCCCTCCTGGCACCCGAGTGGGTGCCGTGGAGCGAGCGGCTGCGTCCCGGCGACATGGGCCCCGGGGACCTGCTGCCCACCGACGCCGAGGACCTGCGTCTGGAGCCCGGCTTCACCGGCGAGGACGAGCCGCTGCCCAGCTCCCCCGTCTCGCACGAGATGGCCGAGCTGGTCGAGGCCGAGGACGCCGAGGTCACCGAGGGCGCCCCCGCCAGTCTGCCGGTCGCGCCGACCCGCGGCTCGATCGCGGCGGTCGCCGAGGAACTGGGCCTGCGCCGGGCCCGGGTCCTGTCCCGCTACGGACTGCACATCGCCGCCGACCGCTGGGAGGAGGCGTTCGGCGCCAAGACCCCGATGGCGCAGGCGGCCCCCGCGCCCTGCGTCAGCTGCGGCTTCCTGATGCCGATCGGCGGCTCGCTCGGCCAGGCCTTCGGTGTCTGCGCCAACGAGTTCTCCCCGGCCGACGGCCGCGTGGTCTCCCTCGCCTACGGCTGCGGCGGCCACTCCGAGGCCGCGGTCATGCCCCGCCCCCCGCAGCCGCCGCCCCCGGTCATCGACGAGACCACCGTCGACCCCTTCCCCCTCCGCCCCTCGGCGGACTCGGGCTCGGTCCCGGCGGTCCCGGACGACAGCGCGGCGGACCTGGGGCACTCGTAGGGGTTACGCGGCCCTGGCGCCGCACCACCGGCGCGTACGGCGCCTTCAGACCACGCCGGGCCCGCCGCGGCCCCGCCGCCGTGACCCGGACCTGCCACTCGCGGTACGCCGCTCCCAAGGGCACCGCCCCGCCCATGGCCGCGGGGCAGGTCCGCGCGGCGTGCGTGGGCGCTGCGGTGCCGTGGCGCCGGTGTGCGGCCGGTTCGGGGCATGCGAGGCCCGCCGCGGTGCGGGACCGACATGTGTGCGGTCCTCTGCTCAGGCGGCGCGGCGGATCCGGGGCACTCATGACGGCCCCGAGGCGGGGCTCAGGCGGTCGGCGCCGTCGGGCGCCCGACGGTTCGGGCCGGGTGTCAGGCGCGCTTCACCTCGAACACGTCGACCTTGTCGTTCCAGTTGCCGCCGCCCGGGTAGGGCATGTTCTTGAAGTTGGCCCAGCCGTGTGGCGGGAGCAGGTTGCGCTGGCGGTCATGCAGGAGCCCGGAGCGCCAGTCCCAGATGGTGGCGTGGCCGTAGTTGATCGACCACCGGCCGACCCAGTAGTAGACCGAGCTGAGCTTGTCGCGGAACCCGTAGTCGCCGAGCTTCTTCTTGCCGCTACTGGAGAACTGCAGGCGTCGGCCCTTGTAGTCGGCGTGCTGGTACAGGCACCAGTAGTCGGGCGCGCAGTTGTCACGCGGGTCGGCGGGCCGGCGCTGCTTGGCGGCTTTGAGGGACTCCTTGCGGACCGCTTCCGGCAGATCCGGGTCCGCGAGGGACTCCTCCTGCGTGTCGTAGCAGTGGAACTCCCCATTGGGGAGCTCGCTGCAGATGCTGGCGCCCTCCCACGACTCGGCGAGGTTGATCTTCCGCCCGTTGTACTCGGCGATCACCGGGTTGACCGGAGGCGCCGGTTCCTCGGCCGACGGGTCCGGGGTCGCCGTGGCCGTCGGTTCCGGGGTGGGCTCGTCGGCCGCCTGTGCCGTCGGGATGCTCAGCAGGAGCGCGCCTGCGGAGGCCGTGGCCACGAGGGCGGTGACAAGGGGCCTGCGTATCAAGGGATTTCCTCCGTGATTGTGTTGCTGGGTGGTGCGACCCGGCCCCGTCGGGGCCGAGTGCGTTCTCAGGACCCGGCACCCTCGCCGGGAGTCTCGGTCCAGCGCCGGATCTTGGCCGCGACCTCGGTCAGCCGCCTGCTCTCCGGCCGCACGGCGATGTAGAACAGGGCCTCGTCCGGGTTGCTGTCGTCGCCGCCCCAGCGGACGACGCCCTCGCAGTCGGCGACGATGTCCCGAACGGTCGCCAGCTGGTGGGGAAAGAAGCCGCCGCGCTGCCCGGAGGGGTAGAAGCCGGGGCGGATCTGCACCGCCGTACCGGACGCCTGGTTGGAATCGGCAAGCCCCTCGCGCACCTTGTCGGGGTGGCGCCAGCCGACCACGTCACCACGGCGGAGCTCGTCCACGTCGTAGTGGAAACGCCGGACGACATGGACGAGGACGGTCTCGACGTCGCCCAGACGGACGTGGACACCATCGAGGGGGGTGCCGGGAACGGGACGGGTCCAGATGCTGCCCCCGCCGTCGGCGACCTTCTCCATCTCCCATCCGTTTCTGGACGGTTGGCCGGTGTACACGCGGTCCTGCGCGGCCTTGTGGCGGCGCAGGGCGTCCGAGATGTCGAGCGGTTCGGGAGTCGGCGGGTTGTCGGCGGCGAAGGCCGCAGGAGAGCCGAGCAGGGTGCCCGCGGCGGTACCGGCCGTGAGTACGGCGGCATGTTTCAGGGCAGCACGACGCGATATGGACATATGGCTGGAAGGCTTTCTGTCAGGGCCGAGGGATCTCGGCGTACAGAGACGGGTCGATGTGGAAGGCGACGGCAGGTGTGACAAGCGCCGTGAACGCGATGCCCGCGTACCAGGCCCGGTGGACGTTGACGGCCCGGGTGACCAGGTAGTTGGCGAAGGCGCACATCAGCAGGTACGGGACGGTGAGGAGGACGATCCCGGCCACCGCGGGGCCCATGCCGTCGTCGGTGTCCGTCGGCGACGGCTCGGGCGCCCAGCCGTACTCGGGCAGCACCCAGACCTCCAGGAGCCGCCAGGGCAGGTCCACGACGCTGTTGCCCAGGTAGCCGAGGACGAGGTTGACGGCGGCGGCCAAGGCGACGGTGGCGGCCGCCCGCCTACGCGGGCCGCGCACCACGGCCAGGAACTCCTCCTGGCTGCGTCCCGGCCGGCTCACAAGTGGTCGCCCCGGGCGATGGCGTTGTACTTCTCGAACGTCGCGTACACCTTCATCCTCTTCTTCGCCTCGGTCTCCGCGTTCGAGGTGTCGCCCTGGTAGTACTTCAGGTACGCGAGTGTGTGCTCGTACGCCGGCGTCAGACTCGGGCGCGGCACGCCGTACTTGACGGCGTGATAGCGGTGGACGTAGCCCACCTGCCGGATGTTGTACTCGGGGTCCTCGTTCAGCTTCTGCCAGATGTTCCAGACGTCGCCGTCACGGCCGGGGTCGAGGGTCGTGCCGCTGAGCACGCCGTCCTTGATGGCCTGATTGCGGGCGTTGATCGCGGTGACGGCGAAGATCTGCCCGGGGCCGGTGCTGGCGTCCCGCTTGATGAAGCGGTCCGCGACCGGAGGCACCGTCTGCACCCCCGTGTGGTAGACGCGGACGCCGAGATCGCCCAGGTAGTCGAGCGTCGTGTCGTAGTGACGGGTCTCCCAGAACACCGGGACCTGGATCAGGGACTTGCGCATCTTCAGGGCCCGGGCCATTCCGGTGATCAGCGCGTCGTTGTGGAGCACCAGATCCAGGCTCTCCTTGGTCGACCACTTGGTGTTCGCCGACCTCTCCCCGATGCCCAGGCCCTCCATCGTCTGGCGCATCTCGCTCAGCAGGGCGTCGTGCAGCTCCGGCAGCAGCTCGGCGTCGAGCGGCACGTCGGACGCGACCGGATCGAAGCTGTTCTGTCCGATGTCCCGCCCGGACGCGATGTTGTGGTCGATCTCGATCGCTCCGTCGCCCGATCCCAGAGTCCGCGTGACAATCTGGTCGTATGCCCAGTTGGTGGGCATGCTGTAGCCGAGATTGCCGGAGTAGCCGGACGACATGTCGGACACGAACGACGCGGAGGCGTAGCCGGCGGCGGAGACCCGCGAGCACACGTTCCGTGTCCCGTACACGCCCACCAGGTACGTGTTGTCCAGGTGCGCCAGCTCGCCGGCGATGGCCCGGAAGTAGGGGATGACGTTCGAGGTGACCTCGGCGTCCTGGGTGTCGTAGTCGACGGCGAAGAAGATCCGCGTGCCGGGCTTGAAGCCGTGCTTCACGGCCTGGGCGACAGCCAGACGGGCGTCCGCGGTGCCCTGGGGCCCGTTGAAGTACTGGGCGGAGTCGGAGGAGGTCTGGAAGATCGGGAAGCAGCGCAGCCCGTGATCGGCGATCGTCTTCAGCTCGCCCGGCTGGATCTCCTTGTGCCGCGTGCTGCCGCTCGGTACCGCGGCCGGGTTGTACAGATATCGGCCGACGTACTTGATGCCCTCGGCCTTCAGGGTCCTGGCCCGCGCCGGGGTGATCAGGGTGACTCCGTCGCAGGCCTCTCCCCTGCGGGACTGGTCGCCGTAGGAGACCAGCAGCGAGCACCAGGTCTGGAAGTCGCCGAGGCCCGTGACGGGCAGTTTCACGAACCGCTGGAATGCCTCGACGCCCGCCTTCACCTCACCGGTGAAGTTCCCGAACGGCACGTTGCGGTCGTTGAGGATCATCGCCGCGGTGAACAGGGACGCCCATGTGCCCCTGCTGCCCCCGGCGACGGTCTGGTTCCGCAGGCCCGCCTGAGTGCCGGGGCCGAAGTTGCCGTTCGCAGTGCCGTCGGCCATGCCCAGCTCGTACTGGATGGCGAGGAGAAGGGACTTGGCAACATCGCGGGAGTGGTGGCCGTCGCACGGGATGATGAAGAAGTCCCGGCGGTGGACGTAGAGCCGGTTGAGCCACTGCTGGATGGACCGGATGGTCTCGGAGCCGTTGTTGACGACGACGTAGGCGTCCATGTTCAGCAGGCCCTTGAACACCTTCGGGGTGAGGTCGCTGCCGGGGTAGACCCCGTCGACCCCCATGTCCTGCTTGAGCTGTGTGACGGCGGAGGCGACGCGATCGCTGTACTTGCCGTCGATGCCGCCGCCGTCGTAGCCCTTGCAGTACAGCGCGGACTGGACGATGCGTATGAAGTCGGCGGACGGCGCGGTGGAGGCGTTGATTCTTGGATGCCTCGACTGGAGCGTGGACAGCGTGGTGGGGCCGAAGCTGTTCGACAGGTTGTCGATCCCGAGCTCCCACTGGAGGGCCCGGGTGAGGGCGTACATGACCGGCCAGCCGGTCCTCCCGTTCTCGTCGACGGTCATGCCTATGCGGCTGCCGTACACCTTGTTGACGAACTTCTGCGCTCGCAGAACCATCTCGTCGGCCATTGGGGGGTGGTTTCTCCTTCGCGTGGGCATGCCGGGGTGGCGGCAGGGCGGGCGGGAAACGGGCGCCGCGTTCTCGCCCCTGCCGCGGAGCGGGAACACCGTGAAGAGCGCGGCCGGAAGGGCCGTCGGCGGTCGGTCAGGGGCGCAGGGCGGAGTGGAGTCTTGGCTGCGCGGGTGAGCAGGCGCGGACGGACGGCGTCAATGGCCGAGATCGCGGCATGGCGATGTACCCCTTCCCCCGTGGCGACACCGTTCCCCCGGTCGCCTCTCGACTGGCGTACACGGCAACGGACTGGTCAGGTCCGTCGCCTGCGGCCAAACCCTAGGCACAGGCCGGAACCGGGGCACAAGGGGAGATGTGTGTGCCGTGCAGTGACTGGCGGGAAACGCCCGCTTCTCTGACCGAAAGTCAATATGTGGGCGAACCGTGTTCAGCCCATGAGGGACCTGTGTGGTGTCTGTGGCGGCAGGGGTGGGTGCGGTTCGTCGCCGCCGTGTGCGCGTCGGCGCTCTGCCTGCGGGAACCCCTGTTGTTCCGGCACCCCGGCCCCCAAGCGGTACCTTCGTCGCACGACGAGGAGTGGAGTGAACGTGAGCAAGTTCGTGCGGCCGGCTGTCGAGGGGGCGGACCCGTTCGGGACCGCCCGGCTGCGGCGCGGAGTGCTGGACGCGTGGGCCACCAGTCCGGCCCGGTTCCGGGAGGACGCCAACGCCGAGGAGGACCTGGTCCTCGGCGGGTACCGGGACCGGCTCGTCGTCGAGCTGGCGCAGAACGCCGCCGACGCCGCCGCCCGTGCGGGCGTGCCGGGGCGGCTGAGGCTCACCCTGCGCGACGGGGTCCTGGTCGCCGCCAACACCGGTGCGCCGCTGGACGCGGCCGGGGTCGAGTCGCTCTCCACGCTCCGGGCCTCGGCCAAGCGGGACACTCCCTCCATCGGGCGGTTCGGCGTCGGGTTCGCCGCCGTGCTGTCCGTAACCGACGAGCCCGCCGTCGTCGGACGGCACGGCGGTGTGCGGTGGTCGCTCGCCGAAGCCCGGGAGCTGGCCCGCGAAACCGCTCGGCACAGTCCGGGGCTCGGCGACGAGATCCGGCGCCGCGACGGGCATGTGCCGCTGCTCAGGCTGCCGTTCGCGGCCGAGGGCACCGCCCCGGCGCCGTACGACACCGCCGTCATCCTGCCGCTGCGCGACACGGCCGCCGCCGATCTGGCGGAGCGGCTGCTGGACGCCGTCGACGACGCCCTGCTGCTGGCGCTCCCCGGGCTCACCGAGGTCGTCGTCGAGACCGACACCGTGCGTACGATCAGCCGCCGCACCGAGGGCACCGAGACCGTCGTGGAGGACTCCCGGGACGGCACCACCCGATGGCGTACGGCGACCGCGCACGGCCCGCTCACCCCCGAACTGCTCGCCGACCGGCCGGTGGAGGAACGGCTGCGCCCGCACTGGTCGGTCACCTGGGCCGTGCCCGCCGACAAGGACGGCACCCCTGCCCGCCCGCGCACCAGCCCCTTCGTGCACGCCCCGACCCCCAGCGACGAGGCCCTCGGGGTGCCCGCGCTGCTCATCGCCTCCTTCCCGCTGGACACCACCCGGCGGCGCGCGGCGCCCGGGCCGCTGACCGACTTCCTGGTGGAGCGCGCCGCCGACGCCTACGCCGAACTCCTCGCCGCCTGGCGCCCGGTGACCGCCCAGATCATCGACCTCGTACCCGGCCCGCTCGGCAAGGGCGAACTGGACGGCGCCCTGCGCGCGGCGATCCTTCAGCGGCTGCCGCGCACCGCCTTCCTGCCGCCCGCCCTCGACGCCGACGACGACGAACTCCCCGAGGCGCTGCGCCCGAGGGACGCCGAAGTGGTGGAGGGCGCGGGCGCCGAGACCGTCCGGGTGCTCGCCGAGGTGCTGCCCACCCTGCTGCCCGCCGGGCTCGAACGGCGCGTGGAACTGCGCACGCTGGGCGTGGCCCGGGTCCCGCTGACCGACGCGATCGACCGGCTGGCCGGCCTGGAGAAGGACCCCGAGTGGTGGCGGCGGCTCTACGACAGCCTCGCCGGGGTCGACCCCGACCGGCTCTCCGGGCTGCCGGTGCCGCTCGCCGACGGGCGCACCACCATCGGCCCCCGCCAGGTCCTGCTGCCCGCCCCGGACGCCGCCGGCATCGACCCGGAGGTGCTGGCCCGGCTCGGTCTGAAGGTCGCCCACCCGGACGCCGCCCACCCGCTGCTGGAGAAGCTGGGCGCGCTGCCCGCCACCCCGCGCGCGGTGCTGACCACCCCGCAGGTGCGGGCCGCGGTCGCCGCCTCCCTCGACGACGAGGGCGGCTTCGACTGGGAGCAGGACGCGCTGGACGCCGAGGAGCTGGCCGACACCGTGCTGGCCCTGGTCCGGGACGCCGACCTCGAACCGGGCGACGAGCCCTGGCTCGGCGCGCTCGCCCTGCCCGACGAGGACGGGGAGCCCGCGCCCGCCGGTGAACTGGTCTTCCCCGGCAGCCCCTTCCACCAGGTCATGCGGGAGGGCGAACTCGCCACTGTCGATGCCGAGTTGGCGGACAAGTGGGGTGAACAGCCGCTGGCCGCCTGCGGGGTGCTGGCGGACTTCGCTCTCGTCCGCGCCACCGACGTCGTCCTCGACCCCGACGAACTGGAGCCCCGCGAGGGCGACTTCGCCGAACCCGACGACGCCGGGCTGCTGGACGCCGTGGACGTGTGGTGCGAGGACATCCTCGACCGCTTCCCGGACACCCCGGTGCCGCCCGTCGCCACCGAACTGGTCGCCGTGCGCGACCTGGACCTCGTCGACGACGACAAGTGGCCCCAGGCCCTCGCCCTGCTCGCCCGGCCCCCGTACCGGGACGCCCTCACCCAGCAGGTCCGCATCCTGCTCCCCGACGGCACCCACGAGGTCGTACGCCCCTACACCGCCTGGTGGCTGCGCGGGCACCCGGTGCTCGACGGGCGCCGCCCCGCCGGACTGCTCGCCTCGGGCGGCGACCCGCTGCTGCGCGGCCTGTACGACGAGGCCGACGCCACCGGGTTCGACGACGAACAGGTACTGCGGGCGCTGGGTGTCCGGACGTCGGTGGCCGCGCTGCTGGACGAGCCCGGCGGGGCCGCGGAACTCCTCGACCGGCTCGCCGACCCCGACCGTGAGGTGACGGCGGCCCAACTGCACGCCCTGTACGGCTTCCTGGCCGAGCTGGACCCCGAGCAGGTGACCCTGCCGGACGAGCTGCGGGCCGTGGTGGACGGCCGGGTGGAGGTGGTGGACGCGGCCGACGCCGTGGTCGTCGACTCGCCCGACCTGCTCCCCTTCACCGAGGGCGTCGCGCTGCTCCCGGTGCGTCCGGCGCGCGCCGCCGAACTGGCCGAGCTGTTCCAGGTGCGGCGGCTGAGCGAGTCCGTCACCGGGCGCGTCGACTCCGAGGGCACCGAGCACGACGTACCGGAGTCGGTGCGGGTGCTGCTGGGCCCGCGCACGCCCTCCTCGTACATCGAGCACGAGGAGCTGGTGGTGGACGGGGTGGAGATCGACTGGCGGCTCACCGACGACGGTGTCCTGCACGCCGCCACCCTGGAAGGGGTGGCCGCGGGACTCGCCTGGGCGGCCGGGCAGTGGCCGCGCCGGTTCGAGGTGGCGGCGCTGCTGGAGGACCCGTCCCGCACCCAGGAATTGGCCCGCGACCGCTGGTTCGACTGAGGTACCGCCGAGGCCCCTGTCGGCGTCCGGAGGGGCCTCGAAGAATTCCCCACAGAATCTTCGTACGACGTACAACCTTTCGCCCGCCTCAGGAATCTGATCTTGCGAGCCAACAGGCTCCACGATCACTTGGGCCTCGGCCGACGACGAGCCGTTGGGAACGACCAGCGTCGGGGCCCCTCTCCACACTGGGGAACACATGCGTATTCGCGCCACCGTGGCCGCCGTCTCCGGCGCCCTGGCCCTGTCCGCCGTAGTCGCGCCGCTCGCGCAGGCCGACGACTCGCGTCAGCCCGCCGAGCGCAGCGCCGCCAGCGAGGCCGCCCACGCGGCCACCGTCAAGTCGGCCTACGCCGCCGCGGCGGAGGGCACCCCCTACGCCCTCAACGCCACCTTCTCCAACGTGAAGGTCAACAGCGGCAAGGACATCAAGGTCGGCACCACCAACCTGGTGACCGTGCCGGTCTCCTTCACCCTCACCCACGGCGCCGAGGTCGACATCCACGCGGACGACTTCTTCGCGGGCGTCGAGCTGTACCGCGGTGCCTCCTTCGATGAGTCGATCTGGTGGTTCGACAGCTTCGACGCGAGCTGCACGGACACCTCCGCCACCGTCGCCACCTGCAAGTCCACCGTCGAGATCGACCCGTTCTTCCTGCTGAACGAGGACGCGGGCAGCTGGAAGGCCGCCGCCTTCGCGGTCGCCTTCAACGGCGAGGACCCGGAGGACCCGCAGAACCTGGACAACGTCGGCGTCGCCGTGAAGGACAAGACCAACTCCTTCAAGCTGCAGCGCTACTCCAAGCTGACGGTCAACGCCTCGCCGGAGCCGGTGAAGAAGGGCAAGACCATCACCGTCACGGGCAAGCTGACCCGCGCCAGCTGGGACGACGGCAAGTACGTCGGCATCCCGAGCGGCCAGAAGGTGGAGCTGCAGTTCCGCAAGAAGAGCAGCAGCACCTACTCCACCCTCAAGACCATCAAGACCACCTCGGGCGGCGCCCTGAAGACGACCGTCACGGCGTCCCAGGACGGCTACTTCCGCTACGTCTACCGCGGCATCACCAGCACCGCGGCCGTCACGGCCACCGGTGACTTCGTCGACGTGAAGTAAGCCTTTGTCGTACGCGTCCGCCCGGTCCCGATAGCCAATCGGGGCCGGGCGGACGTGATTTGGGGGACACGCGGGCAACCCGACGCCCCGTGCGCCCCTCTATCAAGTGGAGCATCCAGGCTCCCTTCACGACCATTTGGGGAACACATGCGTATTCGCGCCACTGTCGCCGCAGTCTCCGGCGCCCTGGCCCTGTCCGCCTTCGCCGTTCCGGCCGCGCAGGCCGGCGACTCCGGTTCCGCCTACCGCGCCGATGTCGCCCAGATCCGCGCCGCCCACGTCAAGAGCGCCTTCGGCGCCCGCGCGGACGCCCCGTACGACATGGACGTCACCTTCTCCAACTTCAAGATCGCCAAGACGGTCAAGGTCGGCACGACGCAGCACGTCTCGACGACGGTCACCTACACGCTGACCCACGCCGCGAACATCGACATCAAGGCCGCCGACTTCGCCACCGGCCCCTACCTCTACAAGGGCTCCTACACGGCCCCCGACAACATGCTGTTCGGCAACAAGCCGGCCACCTGCACCGCCACCTCGGCCACCGTCGCCACCTGCACCGGCAAGATCGACGTCTACCCGGGCGACGGCGAGCTGCTGAACTCCGACGCCGGCACCTGGAAGGGCGCGGCCCTCGCGCTCGCGCAGAACGGCCAGGACCCGGCCGCCGAGGACTACGACATCACCAAGGTCGGCTACGCCGACCAGGGCGGCCTGGGCAGCACGCTGGTCCAGCGCAACGCCAAGCTGACGGTCAACGCCACGCCGGAGCCGGTGAAGAAGGGCAAGACCATCACCGTCACGGGCAAGCTGACCCGCGCCAGCTGGGACAGCGGCAAGTACGTGGGCCTGCCCGCCGGCCAGAAGGTGACCCTCCAGTTCCGCAAGGCGGGGACCTCTTCCTACACCGACGTCAAGACCGTCAAGACGACCACGGGCGGCGCCCTGAAGACCACGGTCAAGGCGGACAAGGACGGCTACTTCCGCTACAAGTACGCGGGCATCACCACGACCGCGGGCGCCACGGCCACCGGCGACTTCGTCGACGTCCAGTAATCTCCGGTCCCGTTCACGCGGGGAAGCGGCGGTCGACCCACCTCCACAGGAACTCCAGGGCGGCCGCCGCCACCACCGCGATGCCCACCGCGATCCACGGCATGGTCGTCCCGACCAGCTTCAGCGCGAAGAACTCCTGCAGCCAGGGCACCGCGAGCACCAGCACGAACCCCAGCGCCATGGCCGCCACCAGCGCCACCCGCCACCAGGTGTAGGGCCGGGCGATGATCGCCAGCACCCACATCGAGATCAGGAACAGCGTGAGCGTCGCCGCACTGGTCTCCGCGTCCAGCGCGCCCTCGCCCGTGTAGTAGTGCCGGGCGACGAGATACGTCACGAACGTCGCGATCCCGGCGACCAGTCCGCCCGGGATCGAGTACCGCATCACCCGCCGCACGAAGTGCGGCCTGGCCCGCTCCTTGTTCGGCGCGAGGGCGAGGAAGAACGCCGGGACGCCGATGGTCAGGGTGGACAGCAGGGTCAAGTGGCGCGGCAGGAACGGGTACTCCACCTGCCAGCACACCACCAGCAGCGCCAGCAGCACCGAGTACACGGTCTTCACCAGGAACAGCGTGGCGACCCGGGTGATGTTCCCGATCACCCGCCGCCCCTCGGCGACCACCGAGGGCAGCGTGGCGAAGCTGTTGTTCAGCAGCACGATCTGCGCCACCGCCCGTGTCGCCTCCGACCCGGAGCCCATGGAGACACCGATGTCGGCGTCCTTCAGCGCGAGGACGTCGTTGACGCCGTCGCCGGTCATCGCGACGGTGTGCCCGTGGGACTGCAGGGCGCCCACCATGTCCCGCTTCTGCTGCGGGGTGACCCGCCCGAAGACGGTGCCCGCCTCCAGCGCGCCGGCCATGCCGTCCCTGTCCTCCGGCAGCGTACGGGCGTCGACGGTGCTGCCCTCAAGGCCCAGCTTGGCGGCGACGGCGCCCACGGAGACGGCGTTGTCGCCGGAGATGACCTTGGCGCTGACGTTCTGCTCGGCGAAGTAGCGCAGGGTGTCCGCGGCGTCGGGCCGCAGCCGCTGCTCCAGCACTACCAGCGCGGCCGGTTTGGCGCCGACGGCCACGTCGGGGGCGTCGAGGTCGCGGCCGGTGCGGGCCAGGAGCAGGACGCGCAGGCCCTGTTCGTTGAGCCGCTCGGTCTCGGCGAGGGCGCTGTCGTCGGGGTCGAGCAGCACATCGGGCGCCCCGAGCAGCCAGGTGCTGGTCTCGCCGTCGCCCTCGCTGAAGCTGGCGCCGCTGTACTTGCGGGCGGAGGAGAAGGGCAGGGACTCGGTGCAGCGCCAGTCCTCGGTGCCGGGGTAGGCGTCGATGATGGCCTTGAGGGAGGCGTTGGGGCGCGGGTCGGACTCGCCGAGGGCGCCGAGCACCTTGCGTATGTACTCCTCGTCGTGGCCGCCGAGCGGGCGCAGCTCGGTGACGTCCATACCGCCCTCGGTGAGGGTGCCGGTCTTGTCGAGGCAGACGGTGTCGACACGGGCGAGGCCCTCGATGGCGGGCAGCTCCTGGACCAGGCACTGTTTTCGGCCAAGCCGGATGACGCCGATGGCGAAGGCGACGGAGGTGAGCAGCACCAGGCCCTCGGGGACCATCGGGACGATGCCGCCGACGGTGCGGGCCAGGGAGTCGTCGAGGTCGTTGTCCTTGACGAAGAGCTGGGTGGCGATCAGGCCGAGCGCGGCCGGGACCATCATCCAGGTCACGTACTTGAGGATGGTGGAGATGCCGGTGCGCAGCTCGGAGTGGACCAGGGTGAAGCGGGAGGCCTCCTCGGCGAGCTGGGCGGCGTAGGCCTCGCGGCCGACCTTGGTGGCCTGGAAGGCGCCGCCGCCGGCGACGACGAAGCTGCCGGACAGGATGCGGTCGCCTGGCCGTTTGACCACCGGGTCGGCCTCGCCGGTGAGCAGGGACTCGTCGATCTCCAGGTTGTCGGCCTCGACGCACACCCCGTCCACGACCGCCTTGTCGCCGGGCCCGATCTCGATGAGGTCGTCCAGCACGATCTCGGCGGTGGTCACCTCGGCGGCCACCCCGTCGCGCCGGACGGTGGGCCGGGCCTCGCCGATGACGGCGAGCGAGTCGAGGGTCTTCTTGGCGCGCCACTCCTGGACGATGCCGATGCCGGTGTTGGCGAGGATGACGAAGCCGAACAGGCTGTCCTGGATCGGCGCGACGAACAGCATGATCAGCCAGAGCACGCCGATGATCGCGTTGAACCGGGTGAAGACATTGGCCCGGACGATGTCGACGGTGGACCGGCTGCTGCGCACCGGGATGTCGTTGACCTGCCCCCGCGCCACCCGCTCGGCCACCTCGGCGGCCGTCAGCCCGCCCGTGCCCACCGGGGCGGGCAGGGGATGGCCGGGATCGACTTCGGTGCCCGCGTCGATGTGCGTCATGCATTCGACGGTACGTGCGGTTTTCCCGCTTCACCCGCCGAATGCGGGGAGATCCGACTTGGGAAGGACGGCCAACGGGGCGGGATGGTGCCGTGGTTGTACGTCCCGGGTCAGTGGCGCTCGGCCTCGGCCCGCTGTACGTCCCGGGTCAGGGGCGCTCGGCCTCGGCCCGCTTGATGGCGGCGTCCCGCTTGCGGACGTACCAGATGCCGATCAGTCCGAGCCCGGCGCCGGCCAGGCAGGTCCACAGCCACCAGGTGTGCCCGTGATCCTCGAACCAGCCGTAGAAGGGCAGCTGCACCAGGAAGAGGACGAACCACAGGATCGTGCCGCCGGTGATGGTGGCGACGACGGGGCCCTCCAGGGGCTCCGGTGCCTCGTGCGTCGGTGTCCACTTCGCCATGGGCACAGCTTACGAGGCGATCCGAGTGTGACCGGACCGACCAGCACTCAGGGCGGTCTACGCGCGCAGATAGCGATCAGTTCCTTATATGTTCATACTGAAACCGTTTGTGCCTGACCGATTCTCTTCGTAGGAAACACCGAATAGATGTCCACCTCGGCCCCCGCCAAGGTCCCCGCCCCTGAGCCGGGAGCCAAGCCCGCCCAGGGCACCCTCGACCGTTTCTTCAAGATCTCCGAGCGGGGCAGCACCCTGCCCCGCGAGATCCGTGGCGGCTTCGCCACCTTCTTCGCGATGGCCTACATCATCGTGCTGAACCCGATCATCCTCGGCAGCGCGAAGGACATGTACGGCCACCAGCTCGACAACGGCCAGCTGGTCACCGCCACGGCGCTCACCGCCGCCTTCGCCACCCTGCTGATGGGCGTCATCGGCAACGTCCCGATCGCGCTGGCCGCCGGACTCGGCGTGAACTCCGTCGTCGCGCTCCAGCTCGCCCCCCGGATGTCCTGGGCGGACGCCATGGGCATGGTGGTGCTGGCGGGCTTCGTGGTGATGCTGCTGGTCGCCACCGGCCTGCGCGAGCGGGTGATGAACGCGGTGCCGTTCGGGCTGCGCAAGGCGATCTCGATCGGTATCGGCCTGTTCATCATGCTGATCGGTCTGGTCGACTCCGGGTTCGTCTCCCGTATCCCGGACGCCGCCCACACCACCGTCCCGCTCCAGCTCGGCGCCGACGGTCACCTCAACGGCTGGCCGGTGCTGGTCTTC
This sequence comes from Streptomyces sp. NPDC110618, assembly GCF_055657065.1. NCBI lineage: Bacteria > Bacillati > Actinomycetota > Actinomycetes > Kitasatosporales > Streptomycetaceae > Streptomyces > Streptomyces sp. NPDC110618. The sequence goes on from NZ_JBVKBN010000015.1 coordinate 20,838, forward strand.
GTCCTCGGCGCGCTGCTCACCCTCGCGCTCATCGTGCGCAAGGTGCCCGGCGCCATCCTGATCTCCATCGTCGCCATGACGGTCGTCGCCGTGGTGATCGAGGCCGTCGCGGACATCCCCTCCTGGGGCCTGACCACGCCGACGTGGCCGGGCAACCCGGTCGCCACCCCCGACTTCGGTCTGGTCGGCGAGGTCAGCCTGTTCGGCGGCTTCGAGAAGGTCGGCATGCTGACCGGGGTGCTGTTCGTCTTCACGGTCCTGCTGTCGTGCTTCTTCGACGCGATGGGCACGATCATGGGCGTCTCCGACGAGGCCAAGCTGACCGACGCCCAGGGCCAGATGCCCGGCATCAACAAGGTTCTGTTCATCGACGGCCTCGCGGTTGCGGCGGGCGGCGCCAGCTCCTCCTCGGCCACCACCGCCTTCGTGGAGTCCACGGCCGGCGTCGGCGAGGGCGCCCGCACCGGCTTCGCCAACGTCGTCACCGGCGGTCTGTTCACCGCCGCGCTGTTCCTGACGCCGGTCGCCACCATGGTCCCGTCCCAGGCGGCCACCCCGGCGCTGCTCGCGGTCGGCTTCCTGATTCTCGCGAACTCCGTCAAGGAGATCGACTGGGCCGACTACACCATCGCGATCCCGGCCTTCGTGACGATGGTGATGATGCCGTTCACCTACTCGATCACCAACGGCATCGGCATGGGCTTCATCACCTTCGTGGTGCTGCGGCTCGCGGCCGGGCGGAGCCGGGAGGTGCCGGTGGCGATGTACGCGGTCGCCGCGGTGTTCGCCTTCTACTACCTGATGCCAGCCCTCGGCCTCACGTGAGTGCCGGGGCCTACGGGCTCAGGTGACCCCGGGAGATCCACCGGGTTCAGGTGACCCCGGGATCCACCGGGTTCAGGTGCCCCCGGGATCCACCGGCTCAGGTGACCCCGTAGAACTTCTCCGTCTCCTCGACGGCGGCCTGGAACCGCTGGTCGAAGTCGTCCCGAATGAGCGTCCGGACCACATAGTCCTGGACGCTCATTCCCCTTTTCGCCGCATGGTGCCGGAGCCGTTCGAGCAGCTCCCCGTCCAACCGCAGGCTGAGCACACTGGTCCCCATGGGTCGAGGGTCACCTCATCCGGCCCGGACGCGGGTCACTTTCCGGCCGTCCCTCACTCATATGGGTGATGCGAGGGTTCAGTGGCCGGGGTCACGGGCATCCGGGCGTATCCGAGTGGTCTTTAGTCAGGGTAATGAGTTAGCCTAAAGAACATGTCGGACCTCACCCATGGCGACGACGCTGCCGCCGTGAACTCCCTGCGCTCCGCCGTGATGCGCCTGTCCCGCCGGCTCAAGCACCAGCGGGTCGACGAGTCGCTGAGCCCCACCGAGATGTCGGTGCTCGGCACCCTCTCCCGCTGCGGCAAGGCCACCCCCGGCGAGCTGGCCCGCAAGGAACACGTCCAGCCGCCGTCGATGACGCGCATCGTCGCCCTGCTGGAGGCCAAGGGCCTGGTCCGTCTTGAGCCGCACCCCGAGGACCGGCGCCAGAAGGTCGTCACCAGGACCGAGCAGGCCGAGGCGATGCTCGAAGAGAGCCGAGCCAAGCGCAACGCCTTCCTGGCCGACCTGGTCGCAGGCCTGGACGAGGACGAGTGGGCGAAACTCCGCGCCGCCGCCCCCGTGCTGGAGAAGCTCGCGCACCTGTAAGCGGATCTACGAAGGAGGCGAACCCTTTGAGTACGGGATCCGGAGCACCTTCCGCCCCCGCACCGAACACCCCTACCCCCCGCACTTCCGGCAAGTCCTCGACCTTCGGCTCGCTGCGCATCCGCAACTACCGCCTGTTCTTCCTGGGGCAGGTCGTCTCCAATACCGGCACCTGGATGCAGCGCATCGCCCAGGACTGGCTCGTCCTTAGCCTCACCGGCTCCGCGACCGCCGTCGGCATCACCACCGCCCTGCAGTTCCTGCCGATGCTGCTCTTCGGCCTCTACGGCGGTGTCCTCGTCGACCGGCTGCCCAAGCGGCCCACGCTGCTGGTCACCCAGACCGCGATGGCCCTCACCGGACTCGCGCTCGCCGCCCTGACCCTCACCGGGCACGTCGAGGTCTGGCACGTCTACCTCGCCGCCCTCGCCGTCGGCCTGGCGACCGTCGTCGACAACCCGGCCCGGCAGACCTTCGTCTCCGAGATGGTCGGCCCCGACCAGCTGCAGAACGCGGTCAGCCTGAACTCCGCGAACTTCCAGTCCGCCCGGCTGGTCGGCCCCGCCGTGGCCGGTCTGATGATCACCGGCGTGGGCACCGGCTGGGCCTTCCTCTGCAACGGCCTGTCCTTCGTCGCGCCGATCACAGGCCTGCTGCTGATGCGCACCCGCGAGCTGCACGTCGTCGAGCGCGCGCCGCGCGGCAAGGGCCAGCTGAGGGAAGGCCTGCAGTACGTCGCCGGGCGCCCGGAGCTGATCTGGACCATCGTCCTCGTCGGGTTCGTCAGCACCTTCGGCTTCAACTTTCCCGTCTACCTCTCCGCCTTCGCCGACGACGTCTTCCACGCGGGCGCGGGCTCCTACAGCCTGTTCAACACCCTGATGGCGGTCGGCTCGCTCTCCGGCGCCCTGCTCGCCGCCCGGCGCGGCACGGCCCGGCTGCGGATGGTGGTCATCGCGGCGGTGGCCTTCGGCGCCCTGCAGATCGTCGCCGCGCTCGCGCCCTCGCTGTGGACGTTCGCCCTGTTCATGGTGCCGATCGGCATGTTCGGCATGACGGTCAACGTCACCGCCAACAGCAATGTCCAGCTCAGCACCGACCCGGCCATGCGCGGCCGGGTGATGTCCCTCTACATGATGGTGTTCATGGGCGGCTCGCCCATCGGCGCCCCCATCGCCGGCTGGATCACCGACGCCTACGGCGTGCGTGCGGGCCTCGCCTCCGGCGGCGCGATGGCCGCGCTCTCCGCGGCCGTGTTCGGCCTGGTCCTGGCCCGGGTCGGCAACCTCCGGCTCGCCGTGGGCTGGCACCGGGGGCACCCGGTGGTCCGCTTCGTATCCAGGGAGCGGGAGCGGCTGGCCACGGCGGCGTGAGCCGTGATCCGGGCGGGTGCCGGGAGTGGTCGGCCACGGCGGTGTGAGCCGTGATCCGGACGGGTGCCGGGAGTGGCTGGCCATGGCGGTGTGAGCCGCGTGGCGCGGTGGCAGGGTGGGCGCATGAGACTCTTCGCCGCCCTGCTGCCGCCCGCGGACGTGGTCAAGGAACTCGCCACCGAGGTCGACGCGCTGCGCGCCCTGCCCGGCGCGGACGCCCTGCGCTGGACCGACCGCCCCGGCTGGCACTTCACCCTCGCCTTCTACGGCGAGGTGGACGACGATCTCGTGGCCGCGCTGTCGGACCGGCTGTCCCGGGCCGCGCACCGGACGGCACCTTTCGAGCTGGCCCTCTCCGGGGGCGGCCAGTTCGGGCACGGGCGGGCCCTGTGGGTGGGCGCCGAGGGGGACCTGGAGGCCCTGCGCCTGCTGGCGGACCGCGCGGAATCGGCGGGCCGCAAGGCGGGCGTGGCGATGGGTGAGCACCGCCGCTACAAGGCCCATCTGACGGTGGCCCGCAGCCGGACGGCCGTGGACACACGGGCGTACCGCACGTTGCTGGACACCTTCACGGGCCGCACCTGGCAGGTCACCGAGCTGACCCTGGTCCGCAGCAACCTGCCCCGCTCCGGTGTGCCGGGGGAGCAGCCCCGCTACGAGCCGGTCGCCCGCTGGCCCCTCGGAGCGTCCGGTTAGGCTCGTACCCGTGGACCCGAAAACCCGCAACCGGATCATGGCCGGTGTGCTCGTACTGATGTTCGTTGTAGTGGCCCTGGCGTCGGCGCTGGGCGGTTAGTGAGGGGGCGCCCCCGGGAGCGCGCCCCGCTCCTGCTACCAGGCGAACGCCTCCGGAGACGGCCCCGGGCCCGGGAAGATCTCGTCCAGGCCCGCCAGCAGTTCCTCGCTCAGCTCCAGCTCCACCGCCCGCAGGGCGGAGTCGAGCTGCTCCGCCGTACGCGGGCCGACGATCGGGCCGGTCACGCCGGGCCGGGTGAGCAGCCAGGCCAGGGCGGCCTCGCCGGGCTCCAGACCGTGCTTGTCCAGCAGGTCCTCGTAGGACTGGAGGCGGGCCCGCGCCGCCGGGTCCGCGAGGGTGTCGGCGGCCCGTCCGGAGGCGCGCCGCCCGCCCTCGGCCTCCTTCTTGATGACTCCGCCGAGCAGTCCGCCGTGCAGCGGCGACCACGGGATCACCCCGAGCCCGTAGTCCTGCGCGGCCGGGATGACCTCCATCTCGGCGCGCCGCTCGTAGAGGTTGTACAGGCACTGCTCGCTGACCAGTCCGTACGAGCCGCGGCGGGCGGCGGTCTCGTTGGCCTGGGCGATCTTGTAGCCGGGGAAGTTGCTGGACCCGGCGTAGAGGATCTTGCCCTGCTGGACCAGGACGTCGATGGCCTGCCAGATCTCCTCGAACGGGGTGTCCCGGTCGATGTGGTGGAACTGGTAGACGTCGATGTAGTCCGTGCCCAGCCGCTTCAGCGAGGCGTCCACCGCGCGCCGGATGTTCAGCGCCGAGAGCTTGTCGTGGTTGGGCCAGGCCGGGCCGTCGGGGCCCATGTTGCCGTACACCTTGGTGGCGAGGACGACCTTGTCGCGGCGGTCGCCGCCCTTGGCGAACCAGCTGCCGATGATCGACTCGGTGCGGCCCTTGTCGTCGCCCCAGCCGTACACATTGGCGGTGTCGAAGAAGTTGATGCCCGCCTCCAGCGCCGCGTCCATGATCGCGTGGCTGTCGGCCTCGTCGGTCTGCGGTCCGAAGTTCATGGTGCCGAGGACGAGTCGGCTGACCTTGAGTCCCGTGCGTCCGAGCTGCGTGTACTTCATGGACCCTTAGCCAACGGCGTGGAGTGGACTCTAGGCAAGCGGATCCAGCCCGCCGCGCCGCCGCGCCCGCCCCGGCGTGCAGCGCAGCACCCGGCGCACGGTGAGCAGCCCGCCGCGCAGGGCGCCGTAGCGGTGCAGCGCCTGGACCGCGTACGTCGAGCAGGTCGGCGTGTAGAGGCACCGGGGCGGGGTGCGGGGGCTGATCTCGCGCCGGTAGTGGACGACCGCGCGGTACAGCAGCCGGGCGGCGCGGCCGTGAGGGACGGGCGCGGCGGGGTCGGCCGGGCGGTGCGAGTTGAGGGTGAGCAGGGTCAGCAAGGCAGTGAGCACGGTGGCCTCACGGCAGGGGGCGGTGACCGTGGACCACCACAGGTGGGTGTCGAGGCAGCCCTCCGCGCAGCCGCAGCAACGGTTCTTCCGCCGCTTCTCGCGATATCCCGCGCCCATGTCCGCCGTGCCCCCTGGTGATCACCCGCACCGGCCCGCAGCGTCTCACACGCTCAGGCGGACCCGGTCAGCACAACTGCGAACACCGACCGCACCGAGGCGCCGTCGGCCGTCGTCCAGTGCCCGGCGACATGGCCGAGGGCGTCGGAGGGCGGGACGTCGGAGTCGCCGAGGCGGCGGTGGATGCGGACGACACAACCGGCGGTGGTGTGCAGGTCGGTGCCGTCCTCGTCGTCCAACGGGGCGCCCTCCGGCCGCAGTTCGGCGTCCCCCTGGTACGAGCGGGCGATGTCCGGGTCGGGGGTGCTGTCGACGCTCTGCATCTGCGGCACGGCGCGGCCCTCGACCAGCGCCAGCAACTCCGCGACGAACACCGGGTCGTGGGCGGCGTCGTAGGCCCAGCGGGTGCCGAGCACGCCGTGCTCCATGGTGCCGACGAGCGCGTGCTCGGCGTCGGGGAGCGGGGCGCCCCGGTAGGTGAGGGGGACGTGGTAGGCGGTGCCGTCGGCGTTGGTGGCGACCATGAACTCGATACCGACCTCGCCCTCGGGATCGTCCAGGCGGAACCCACCGGCCTTGGCCAACTCCGGTGCGCCGGTGCCCTGGTACCAGGGGCGGGTGGGGAGCCAGGCGGTGAGGAGTTCCAGCTTCGTGGGCTTGATGGTGGTGCGGTGGATGATCGACATGGGGCGGATTGTGTCAGTCAGCCGCGGGGGAACTCATCGGTCTTGAGGGTGAGACCCAGGGGGGTGGCGGCGGCGTCCACGTCCGTGCCGAAGGCGACGGACGCCGAACAGCCAGTCCAGTTCGTCGCGTTCGTCGGCCATCGCGGCACTCCTCCCCGGCCGCCCCCCGTCCAGGTGCAGTCGCGGAGTACAACGCGTCGCGCGACGCGGGGGAAGCGCCGGAATCCGGTCAATCCCTCCCGGCTCCGTACGCCTGCCCGATCCCCCACCCCTGCCACAGCGCGTCCGCGAAGGCCGCCGCGATCTTGTGTTCGCCACCGGCGTTCGGGTGGGTGCCGTCGTAGGTGTCGCGGTCGAGGTCGTACGAGGGCGGCGGGGAGGTCAGCAGCAGCGGTGAGCGGGGTTCGTCGAGGTCGGCGACGGCCTTGGCGAGGAGTTCGTTGAAGAGGCTCACCTGCGCGCCGAAGTCGGGCTCGTCCACGGCCCGGATGTTCGGGATGACGGGCAGGACGGCGATCCGCACACCGGGCCGGGCGGCCCGCGCCTGCGCGATGAACGCCCGCACGTTCTCCTCGGTCTGCTCGGCGTTCGTGTAGAACCCCAGGTCGATGAGGCCGAGGGCGACGAGCAGCACATCGGCCCGGTGCTCGCGCACCGCGTCCCCGATCACCGGCGCCATGTGCAGCCACCCCTCGCCCCATCCGGCGAGGTGGGCGCGGGGGAAGTCGGGGTCGGCGTACTCGTACGAGGTGGGCGCGTCCGTCGCCTTGTCGTACAGCGTCTCCCGCGGCCCGACCAGGCGGAACGGCCCGCCGTACGTATCGCGCAGGTGCTGCCACAGTCGGTAGCGCCAGGTGTGCTCGCCCGCGCTTCCGATGGTCTGTGAGTCACCGACGGGCATGAACCTGAGCATCCGCTCATGATGAACGATCCGGCGCCCGGGTGGGGTGTGAGCCCGAACACGCCCCGCCGGTCAACGGGCCGGGCGGACCCTCCGAACGCCGCTTCGGGATGGCAACCTTGACCGCATGCGTCGTCCCTTCGCCGTACTCGCCGCCGCCCTGCTCATGGGGGCGTTCGCCGTGCCCGCCTCCGCCGCCGACGGGGATGAGGGGTTCACCATCAAGGACCCCCGGATCACCGAGTCCAGCGGGCTCGCCGCCTCCCGGCAGCACCCGGGCATCTACTGGACCCACAACGACAGCGACGACGGCGCCTTTCTGTACGCCGTGGACAGCGCGACGGGGGAGACCGTCGCCACGATCACGATGACCGGGGTCGGCGCGCCGCGCGACGTCGAGGCGATCTCCATCGGGCCCGGCAACCAGCTGTACGTGGGGGACATCGGGGACAACCTCGGCGGGTCCTGGTCCCACGTGTGGATCTATCAGCTGCCCGAGCCCAAGGAGCTGCGGGACCGGACGATCAAGGCCACGCAGTACGTCGTGAAGTACGAGGGCGGGGCGCGGGACGCCGAGTCGCTGGTCGTGCACCCCAAGACCGGGCGCGTCTACATTGTCGACAAGAAGGAGGACACCGGGCACCTCTTCGAGGGGCCCGAGAAGCTGTCCGCCTCCGGTACCAACGTCTTCAAGCCCATCGCCGAGATCGACAACCTCCAGGCCACCGACGCCACCCTCTCTCCGGACGGCCGCAAGCTCGTCGTGCGCAGCTACTTCGGCGCCGCCGCCTTCGACTGGAACGGCGGTGACATCAAGAAGACCGGGCGGCTGAGCGTGCCGTTCCTGGGGCAGGGCGAATCCGTCACCTACACCGCCGACGGGACCAAGCTCATGTACGGCGCCGAGGGCGCGGAGAGTTCCGTCGAGCCGGAGGACGCCCCCGATGTGGAGGGGGGCGACTCCGCCTCGGGGTCCGGGAGTTCGGCCTCCGGCGGTGACGGCGGGGGAGCCGACGGGGGTGACGGCACCGTGCGGAACGGGGCCATCGCCGTCGCCGTGGTGGTGGCCGCGCTGATCGGGATCGGCAGGCTGCGGCGGAAGGGCCGGTAGCGGGGGCGTGGGGGCGGCGACTCCTGGATCGAGCAGCACGCCCTCCTGATGGCGGGCGTCTGGCCGGTCGTCCTGACGCTGGTCTTCCTGCCGCTGGCGGTACGGCGGTTCCAGAAGCTCGGCAGATGACGGGGACGACAAAGGGGCGCCCGGCGGAATCCGCCGGGCGCCCCTTGCCAGTGCCGTAGGGACTACAGCTTCTCGATCACGTAGTCGACGCACTTGGTCAGCGCCTCGACGTCGGCCGGGTCGATGGCCGGGAACATCGCGATACGGAGCTGGTTGCGGCCGAGCTTGCGGTAGGGCTCGGTGTCGACGATGCCGTTGGCGCGCAGGGCCTTGGCGACGGCGGCGGCGTCGATCTCGTCGGCGAAGTCGATCGTGCCGATGACCTGCGAGCGCTTGGCCGCGTCGGTGACGAACGGGGTGGCGTACTTGCTCTCCTCCGCCCAGGCGTACAGCCGGGTCGAGGAGTCCTTCGTACGGGCCGTGGACCACGCGAGCCCGCCCTGGCCGTTGATCCACTCCAGCTGCTGGTTCAGCAGGAAGAGCGTGGCCAGCGCCGGGGTGTTGTACGTCTGGTTCTTGCGGGAGTTGTCGATCGCCGTCGGCAGGCTGAAGAACTCCGGGACGTGCCGGCCGGAGGCGTGCACGCGCTCGGCGCGCTCGATGGCGGCCGGGGAGAAGACGCCGATCCACAGGCCGCCGTCGGAGGCGAAGGACTTCTGCGGGGCGAAGTAGTAGACGTCCGTCTCGGCGATGTCCACGGGCAGGCCGCCCGCGCCGGAGGTGGCGTCGACCAGGACCAGGGCGCCCTCGTCGGCACCGGCCACGCGGTTGATCGGCATGGCGACACCGGTGGAGGTCTCGTTGTGGGTGAAGGCGTACACGTCGACGCCCGCCTCGGCCCGCGCCTCCGGGTGGGTGCCCGGGTCGCTGGAGACGACGGTCGGCTCGGCCAGCCACGGGGCGAGCTTGGCGGCCTTGGCGAACTTGGAGCTGAACTCGCCGAAGGTGAGGTGCTGGCTCTTGTTCTCGATCAGGCCGTGGGTGGCGATGTCCCAGAAGGCGGTGGAGCCGCCGTTGCCGAGGACGACCTCGTAGCCGTCCGGGAGCTGGAACAGCTCGCTGATGCCCTCGCGGACCTGGCCGACGAGGTTCTTCACCGGGGCCTGGCGGTGGGAGGTACCGAGCAGGGAGGTTCCGGTCGCGGCGAGGGCGTCCAGCGCCTCCGTCCGCACCTTGGAGGGGCCAGCGCCGAAACGTCCGTCGGCGGGCTTGATGTCAGCGGGAATCTGGATCTCAGCCACGCAGTGAGGTTAGCCGGTACGGGAAACCTGGGCGAAATGAAGTCCGTCGGCTGAGACGTGGCGTCCGGAACGGCGTTTGGAATGCTGTCCGCATGACGGATCCAGAGGCTGATCTGCGCAAGGCCGTACGCGGCGAGGTCCGCTTCGACGCCACCGCCCGGGCCCTGACCACCATGGACGCCTCCAACTACCGGCGGGTACCGCTGGGCGTGGTCGCGCCGTACGACGCCGACGACGTGGCCGCCGTACTGGAGATCTGCCGGGCCCACGGCGTCCCCGTCGTCCCGCGCGGAGGCGGCACCTCCATCGCCGGACAGTCCACCGGAACGGGTGTAGTGCTGGACTTCACCCGCCACATGAACCGCGTCCTCTCCCTGGAACCCGGGACCCGTACGGCCGTCGTCCAGCCCGGCCTGGTCCTGGACCGCCTTCAGGAGTCCGCCGCCCCGCACGGCCTGCGCTTCGGCCCCGACCCCTCCACCCACAGCCGCTGCACGCTCGGCGGAATGATCGGCAACAACTCCTGCGGCTCCCACTCGGTGGCCTGGGGGACGACGGCGGACAGTGTGCGGGAGCTGGAGGTCATCACCGCGGGGGGCCGACGGTTGCGTCCGGGCCGCGACTGGGCGGGAGCCCCTGAGGGCCTGCGCGCCCTCGTGGAGTCCGAACTGTCCCTCCTCCGCACCGGATATCCGCAGGCCCTGCCCCGCCGCATCTCCGGATACGCGCTCGACGCGCTGCTCCCCGAGAACGGTGCCGACGTGGCCCGCGCCTTCTGCGGCTCCGAGGGCACGCTCGGGGTGCTCACCGAGGCGGTCGTCGACCTCGTCGCCGCGCCACGCGCGCGTGCCCTCGCGGTCCTCGGCTACGCCGACGAGAGCGCCGCCGCCGAGGCCGCGCCCGGACTCCTGCCCCACGGCCCGCTGACGGTCGAGGGCATGGCCGCCGACCTGGTGCCCTCCCCGATCGACCTGCCGAGGGGCGGCGCCTGGCTGTTCGTGGAGACGGGCGGCGAGTCGGAGTCGGAGGCACGCGCGCGTGCGGAGGCGATCGTGCGGGCCGCCGACGCCGTGGACGCGGTGGTCGTCACCGACCCGGACGGACAGCGCGCCCTGTGGCGCGTCCGCGAGGACGCCAGCGGCACGGCGACCCGTATGCCGGACGGCAGCGAGGCATGGCCCGGCTGGGAGGACTGCGCGGTGCCCCCGGCCCGCCTCGGCCCGTACCTGCGGGACTTCCGCGCCCTGCTGACGGCCCACGGCCTGCGCGGGACGCCGTACGGCCACTTCGGCGACGGCTGCATCCACGTCCGCATCGACTTCGACCTGCTCAGCGACGCCGGCGTGGCCCGCTTCCGCCGCTTCTCCGAGGAACTGGCCGACCTGGTGGTCGCGCACGGCGGCTCCCTGTCCGGCGAGCACGGCGACGGAATGGCACGGGCGGAACTGCTGCCGAGGATGTACGGGGAGGACCTGGTCCGGCTCTTCGAGCGGGCCAAGGCGATCTGGGACCCGGACGACGTACTCAACCCCGGCGTACTGGTGCGCCCGGCGCCCCTGGACGCCAACCTCCGCTTCTCGGCCCTCCCGCGCGAACCGGTGGACGTGGCCTTCGGCTACCCGGCCGACGGAGGTGACTTCCGCGCGGCCGTCCGCCGCTGCGTGGGCGTCGCGAAATGCCGTACGACGACGGCGATCGGCCCCGCCGTCATGTGCCCCTCCTTCCGCGCGACGGGCGAGGAGGAGCACTCCACACGGGGCCGCGCCCGTCTCCTCCACGAGATGCTCGCGGGCGAGGTGGTGACGGAGGGCTGGCGCTCGCCCGAGGTCCGCGACGCCCTCGACCTGTGCCTCTCCTGCAAGGGCTGCCGCTCGGACTGCCCGGTCGGGGTGGACATGGCCACGTACAAGGCGGAGTTCCTGCACCACCACTACGCCGGTCGGCGGCGCCCGGCCGCCCACTATTCGATGGGCTGGCTGCCGGTGTGGCTGGGCTGGGTCGCGCGGCTGAGGGCGGCGGGGCTGGTGAACGCGCTGGCGTCGGTGCGGGGGCTGGCGGCGGTAGGAAAGCGGATCGGGGGCGTGGCGCCGGAGAGGGCGATCCCGAGGGTGGCGCAGGAGCCGTTCAGCAGGTGGTGGCGACGGCGCGGGGGACCTGCTGGCGATGACGGCCCGCTGGTCGTGCTCTGGCCGGACACCTTCACCGAGCACCTCTCGCCCTCCGTCGGCCGGGCGGCGGTCCGGGTGCTGGAGGCGGCGGGGCTGCGGGTGGCGCTGCCGCCGACGCTGCGGATGCGCGGGCGGCCGGTGGGGGACGGGCGGACCCGGTGGGCGGTGCCGTTGCTGGGTGCGGGGCGGCGGGGGCGGGTGTGCTGCGGGCTCACGTACGTCTCCACGGGCCAGCTCGACAGGGCTCGTGCGGTACTGCGTCGGACGCTGGACCTGCTGGAGCCGGTGCTGGCGACGGAGGCCCCGCTGGTGGTGCTGGAGCCGAGTTGCGCGGCGGCGCTGCGCTCGGACCTGCCGGAACTGCTGCACGAGGACCCGAGGGCGGCGCGGCTGGCGGCGCGGGTGCTGACGTTCGCGGAGGCACTGGAGCGCATGGCCCCCGACTGGACGCCGCCCGCCGTGAACCGCCCGGTCACCGGGCAGACCCACTGCCACCAGCACGCGGTGCTGGGGGATGCGCCCGACCGCCGTCTCCGGGCCGCCGCCGGGCTGTCCGGCGACCTGAGCGGCGGCTGCTGCGGCCTGGCCGGGAACTTCGGGTTCGAGAAGGGGCACTTCGAGGTGTCGCGGGCGTGCGCGGAGGAGCGGTTGTTGCCGTCGGTGCGGGAGGCGGGGGAGTCGGCGGTGGTGCTGGCGGACGGGTTCTCGTGCCGGACGCAGGTGGAGCAGTTGGCGGGGGTGCGGGGGAGGCATTTGGCGGAGGTGTTGGCGGAGGGGCTGGGGGACGAGGGCCTGGGGGACGAGGACTGAGGAGGGCTGAGGAGGGGCTTCTCACACTCTGGGACAGCCCCAAAACGGGTTCACACGCCTGACCAAGTCCATTACCCTGAACTCGGAAGTGCATCATGATGCACGAACCCACCCCAGCCCGAGCCCCAGGACCGCCCGTGAGCACGCCAGCCGCCGCCACCACCTCCACCGCCTCGTCCTCCTCCGTGTCGGCCGGTGCCCCGCGCCGCTGGGGCTCGATGGGCCCGGTCGGTCTGGTCCTGGCCGGCGGTGTCTCGGTCCAGTTCGGCGGCGCCCTCGCGGTGAGCCTGATGCCGAGGGCGGGCGCGCTGGGCGTGGTGACACTGCGGCTGCTGGTGGCGGCGGTGGTCCTGCTCGTGGTCTGCCGCCCGCGCCTGCGCGGCCACTCCCGTACGGACTGGGGGACGGTGCTGGTCTTCGGCATCACGATGGGCGCGATGAACGGCCTCTTCTACCAGTCGGTGGCCCGCATCCCGCTGGGCCCGGCGGTCACGCTGGAGGTGCTGGGCCCGCTGGCGCTCTCGGTCCTGGCCTCACGCCGGGCGGTGAACTTGATCTGGGCGGGCCTGGCCCTGGCGGGCGTGTTCTTGCTCAGCGGGGGCGGCTTCAGCGGCCTGGACCCGCTGGGCGTGGCCTTCGCGCTGGGCGCCGGTGCGATGTGGGCGGCGTACATCGTCTTCAGCGCCCGCACGGGGCGGCGGTTCCCGCAGGCGGACGGGCTGGCGCTGGCCATGGCGGTGGCGGCGGTGCTGTTCCTGCCGCTGGGGGTGGTGGAGTCGGGCGGCAAGCTCCTGGACCCGGTGACGATCGGGCTGGGCGCGGCGGTGGCGATCCTCTCGTCGGTCCTGCCGTACACGTTGGAACTGCTTGCGCTGCGCTCCATCCCGGCGTCCACCTTCGCCATTCTGATGAGTCTGGAGCCGGCACTGGCGGCAACGGCAGGCTTCCTCATCCTCGACCAGGCCCTGTCCACCACGGAGTCGCTGGCCATCGCCCTGGTCATCGCGGCGAGCATGGGGGCGGTGCGTACCCAGGTGGGACGGGGAAGGGCGAAGGCGGGGCCGGAGGCGGGCTGAGGGCTACGGACAGGTCCGGGCCGGGGGCACGCCGTGAGGGGGGTATCGCCGAGGTGAGCCCCAAAGGGGCGATGGGATGATCTTGCTCCGCGATTGACGAACAGCCCGTCGTCATCAGCCCGTTGCCACGGCCGCGGCTCCGGTGCGTTGCTCGGGAACGGCACCGGCTTGAAGGGGGTTGATACTGGTGGGCTCGCGTATGCAACTGTTGCCAGTTCCCCGAGGAGTTCAGTCTGCTGGTGACCGTGCGTGGTCCCCAGGGGCGCGATGTTCTCGCGCCGTACGACGGATGGTGTGACAGTCGAGTCCCTGTGAGGGGCCCGGCGGCCGGTGTATCGGCCGCACGCGGGCCGCCGTGCCCGTTCAGTGTCACTTACTCGTCCGTGGCCTCGATGTCCGGGGCAGCCTCGTTCGCCCACCTCTGTGCGGTGGGAAGGTCGGGCGCGGTGCCTGCCGTCTCGTACCCGAAGCCGGTCCAGCTGAGCAGGGCCCTGGGCTCGTCGGGACGTACATGCCCACCGCCGCCGTGCAGCGGCTGGTGCTTGCGCCAGACGTCCATCGGCGGGCGGCGCCGCTTGTGGTACGCCGCGAGCGGATCGTCGGCGTCGATGTGCGGGACAGCGCGGGACGGCTGGTTCGGCGGTCCGGGTCGGGAGTGCTTGCCCATGTGCTCGATGGTCTCAGGCGGACACGGTGGTCGGCCGGGCTGCGGCGAGATCCGCCGCGCGGGTGCGGACCTCATCCACCGCGGCGGTCCGGTACGGCCGGGCGGCATCCAGCAGTGTGTTGAGCCGGGAGGCAACCAGGGTGGAGTCCACCCGGGTGGCCTCGTCCAGCGCCTGGTGGGCCGCGGCGGCGCCCTGCTCGGGCTCGCCCTCTGTGAACAGCGCGGCGGCCAGCCCGATGCGGTCCATGACCTTCACCCGGTCGTAGCCAGGCCGACGCAGGGCGAGCGCGTCGGTGAAGTGATCACTGGCTCGACGGTTCCGGCCAACACCGGTCAGGTCGCGGGCGGAGACCGCGCGGGCGCCAGCGTGTTCGGCGGCGTCGAAGTAGTCCACCCACGCGGGGACGTCTTCGCCGAGGCCGTCCGCGACCAGTTCGTCAGCCGCGCCAAGGTGCCGCTCCGCACCTTGCTCGTCGCCGAGGGCGGCATGCACCCGTCCGGTCTGGGAAGCAACCAGCGCCCGGGTCGCGGGGATGGTCGCCTTCTTCGCGGCCACGCCGAGGAGACCGAGGGCGTCCTGGGGATGCCCGAGGTAGATCATCTGGTGGGACATGCGGGTGACGATCTCCACCCCGCGGTCCGGCTGCTTGGCCTCGGAGGCCGCGTAGATGCCGTAGGACCAGTAGCGCTGGGCGGTGGCGTACCGGCCGCAGTCGTGGCTGACCCACCCGGCCAGTGCCGCCAGATCGGCGGTCGCCGCGAACACCCGGGCCTTCAGCGAGGCGGGCACACCGTCCTGGATGCGGCGGGCGACTTCGGCGAGCTGGGCGACGATCGCCGAGCGGTACAGCCCGCCGCCCTTGGAGGCGTCGGCCTTCGTGAAGAAGGTGGTCACCTCCTCCAGCGCGGCCGTGGTGTCGGTGTCGAAGCCCTTGCTGGCGCGGTTCAGCCGCCGGGCGGTGCCGCCCAGCATCCGCTCGGCGGCGAGGATCAGCGGGGCACCCAGGGCGAGCTTCAGGGTGTCGCGGCGGTCGAGGAAGAGGTCCATCTGGGTCCATCCGGCCAGAGTCTGGGCGGCTGCCTCGGTCAGCAGCGGGAGCTGGATGCTATCCAGTGTGGGCCCGGTGACCGTCAGGCCGAGATCACCGGGTGTGAGCGGCTGTCCGACCGCGTCGGAGATCACGGCGGCGAGCAGGGCGGGCACTGGTGGGCGGGGGCGTTCGCCGTCGATCCAGCGGCGGATACGGGTGGCGTCCGGGGCGATCTGCCGGTGACCTTGGTGGATCGCTTCTGTGGCGATCCTGCGGGCGATCTCGCCGTGGGACAGGCCGATGGCCGCGAGCCACAGCGCGAGGTGCGGGTTACTCGATCTGCCGGTCATCGCCGTCTCGTCCTCCCCGACTCCTACGTCACGGAGCGTGGCAGTTTCGTCACGGTTCGCGACACCTGCGCTACTGGTCAGGGCCATGGCCAGGGGTGGATTCTGCTCAGGCGGTAGTCGTCCGGCTATCCGCATGAGGCAAGAGGAAGGGAACTCGCATGGCGACGCTTGCACCCCAGGCTCCGTGGGCGATGCGGCTGGTCACCGACCGGCTTCCGGTTGGCCCGCCCGCGTACGCCGCGGTGACCCTCGACGCGGCCACCCAGACCGCCGTCTACACCGACGCCGCCGGCCAGACGGTGGAGATGGGCAAGCACGGCAGGAGCAAGACCACCGGCACGGCCTCGATGTCCGGGGGCGGCGACGGGCAGAGCCCGCAGCCGCAGACGCAGGACGACCACACCACCGACTACGAGTCGGACTGATCCGATGGCCTCCACCGTCCTGGTCGTCACCGCGCTGGAAGACGTCACCGCGGACTGGGTCATCGTCGCGCTGAACGAGCGCGAGGTGCCCGTCGTACGGGTCGACCCGGCCGACATCGGCCCCGGGCCTTCGGCGCCCGCATCGGCGCCGGGGCGCCGGTCTGGACGGGGCGGCTGGTCACCGGCAGCCGGGAGGTGGAGCTGGGGGAGGTGGCGGCGGTGTATTACCGCCGCCCCACCCCCTACGCCGCCCGGTTCGAGCACCTGCCCGCCCAGCAGCGCGACTTCGCCGCCGCCGAGGCCCGGCACGGGCTTGGCGGCATCCTCAACCACCTGCACGGCGCCCACTACGTGAACCATCCATCGGCGGTGACGGCCGCGGACTTCAAACCCGCCCAGCTTCAGCTCGCCGCCCAGCTCGGCTTCACGATCCCGCCGACGCTGGTCACCAACGACGTGGAACAGGCGCGGAAGTTCGCCGCCGACCACGGGTCCGTGATCTACAAGACGTTCCGCGGTCTGCCCCGCGCCGCCGACGGGCACACGGGCGCGATCTGGACCCAGCGGGTGGACCCCGACACCTTCGACGGCACGCTCGCGGTGGCCGCGCACCTGTTCCAGGCGGAGATCCCCAAGACCGGCGACGTGCGCGTGACCGTGGTCGGGCAGAAGGCGTTCGCCCAGCAGATAGCCGCCCCGGACGGCGCGCTGGACTGGCGCCGCGGCGACTGGGACTCGCTCCTGCACGCGCCCATCGCGGTGCCGGGCGCGGTCGAAGCGGTCCTGCACAGCTACCTGGCCGCGTTCGGCCTGGTCTTCGGCTGCTTCGACTTCGCCCTGACCGGCGACGGCGACGAGGCAGAGGACTGGGTGTTCATCGAGTGCAACCCCAACGGCCAGTGGGGCTGGCTGCCCGACGCCAGCTGGATCACCGAGGCGTTCGTCGACATCCTGAGCACGAGCATGAGCACGGAAGGAGGCGGAGCGCGATGATGTCCGCCGGCTTGGACACCGACGCCGCCCGTCTGCGCGAGGCGATGGCCAAGGCCCTCGCCGAGGACGGCGTTCTCACCGATCCCGGCTGGCGGGCGGCCGTGGAGACGGTGCCCCGGCACCGGTTCGTGCCGGGTTTCTACCTGCCCGCCGATGGGCGCGATGGGCAGGGGCTGGCGGTGTGGGAGCCGGTCACCGCCGGGACCGACTATGGCCGCTGGCTGGCCGCCGCGTACTCCGACACGACGCTCATCACGCAGTTCGACGGCAACGAACCCGACTGGAAGAACCCGCAGGTGCGGCACGGCGGGGCACCGACCTCGTCGTCCACGCTGCCCTCGCTGGTCGTACGCATGTGGGCCGATGCGGACGTGAGGGAAGGCCACACGGTGCTGGAGATCGGCACCGGCACCGGCTACTCCACCGCGCTGGCCTGCGAACGCCTCGGATCAGCCGACGTCACCAGCATCGAGGTCGACCCGCACCGGCTGGAGCAGGCGGCGAGCGCGCTGTGCGCGTGCGGCTACACGCCGACCCTGGCCGTGGTGGACGGCCTGCACGGGTACTGGCCGGAGGCGAAGTTCGACCGAATCGTGGCCGCCTGCTCCTTCCGCGCCGTCCCCCCGGCGCTGCTCGCCCAGGTGAGGCCGGGCGGGAAGATCCTGCTCACCCTGTCCGGCTGGCTCTACGGATACGCCCGTGTCCTGCTCACCGTGAACGGCGACGGCACCGCCGAGGGCCATCTCCTGGGCGGCACCGTGTCCTTCATGCCCGCCCGCACCCACGCGGCGCCGGCCTTCGGCAACCCCGCCCACTGGGCCGCAGGGCTCCCGGAAGCGGGCCGGGCGGCCCGGCACTCCCCGGAGCGGATCACGGCCGCGACCGAGGAGGCGTTCCACCTGCGGTTCCTCGCCCAGTGCGCCGTGCCGGACGCGCAGATGACCACCGTGGGCGACGTGGTGCATCTGGTCGACGTCGTCACCGGCTCCGCCGCCACCCTCACCCCCACAGACGGCCGGTGGGAGGTACGCGAGGGCGGCCCGGTGCGGCTGTGGGAGCGGATCGAGCGCGTGCTGTCCGCTTACGACGAGGCGGACCGGCCTGGGCCGGAGACGTTCACCCTGCACGTGTACGACGGCGGGCAGCACCTGCGGCACCCACACCTGCCCGGCCTGCCGTTGCCGAGACCCTGACGGGCCCGCACGAGACCCAGGCGCCCGGCGGGAGTGTGACGGCCCCGCCGGGCGCCTGGCGTGCGTCCTCAGCCGCTTCCGGCCTCGCACACGCCGCGTACGGCGTCGCGGATGTCCAGGACCATCACGCCGTCGATCTCCCACCTGGCGCCGAACGAACTCCACCACTATCTCCGGGCTACCAGATGCTCATCGCAGTCCGTGGCATCCGATGCCCACGCAAGCTCTCGGCGATACCCCTGATGCGGATGGGCTGGTGGCCGGATCTGCCAATTGGCGGCGGCGGTGCGGTCACTGGGAGGCTATGGGGTCCAAAACGCCGACGGTGGTACGCCTGCGAAAGGGGCGGCGGGTTGAGCTTCCAGTACGCGCCGACGGGAGGCGGTCGGCCCTTGATCCCGCGCCCGGAGCGCACTCCGGGTGCCCTGCGGGCGGCCTGCGCCGTTGTTGCGCCCCGGCTTCTTGCGGCGTACGACCGGGCCAGGGACGCGGCGCTGGAGGAGGCGGTGCGGGAGGGCTCCCTCGGGCCCGTCCACGCCTGCCTCGCTCACTGGGCAACGCGCATTGAGATCGAGCGCCATCCGGGTACGGCCAAGGCGTACCGCCGCGCCGAGTACCTGGCGCAGGTGGCGACGACGCCCGAGCAAGCGCGCGGCCACCTGACTGCGGCCAGCGCCATCTACCGGGCTGCTGCGGAAGCGGTACGCGCGGGGTGACCCGGCACGCCGAAGGCCGCCCCCTTCATCCGAAGCGGACGGCCCTTTGAAGCTTGCGTTAGCCGAAAACCCCGTCCGCGGTCGCGGAGACGAACCGGGCGAAGCTCTCGGGGGTGACGGTGAGGGCTCCGTGGGCGGGGTTCTTGGAGTCGCGGATGGCGATGTGGGGGGTTAGGTCGGCGACCTCGACGCACGCACCGCCGGTGTTGCCGCTGTGCGACGACTTGCGCCACGCGGTGTTTCCGAGCGTTGCGCACTCGACGCAATCACCGCCGGTGCCCCCGCTGTAGGACGACTTACGCCACTGCACTCTCGTCAGGGTCTGACTGCTCTGCATAGCGTTCCTCCCGGATGCGGGCGATCAGTGCCGCCGAGTCCTCGATGGAGAGGGCTGCGGCCTGCAGATGATCGTAACGATGCGAACAGTCCTCGACGACGTCCGGGTTGGCCGTCATGAAGCCCGAGTCGTAGTTCTCGGAGTAGGTGATGCTCGGGTGGTCCTTGAAGCGCAGTACGTTGAACGAGCCTGCCGTGGCGGGGTGGTGACCGGCACTGAACGGCAGTACCTGTACACGCACCTTGAGTTGGTCCCGGAAGCCCAGCAGGTGCGTGAGCTGCTCCCGCATGATCTGGCGGCTCCCGAAGGGCCGTAGGAGCGTGGCCTCGTCCAGGATCACCCAGATCAGCGGCGGCTTCTCCCTGGTCAGGATGCGCTGCCGGTCCAGTCGGGCCGCGACCTTGTCGTCCAGTGCCTCTGACCAGCCGGCATGCAACACCGCTCGCGCGTAGGCCGGGGTTTGGAGCAAGCCGTAGATCACCTGCGACTGGTATGTGGCGATGTGAGTAGCCCGCGCTTCCATCTCCGCATACGGCTGGAACCAGCTCGGCAGTTGGTTCCGCAAAACCAACCCCACCAGCCGCGAAAACCTCCCGTCCGCCCCCAGCGCCGCGTCCACGCGCTCCGAGAACTCCCGCGTCGGGACCTTTAACGTCGTCTCGATCTGGCCGACCAGGGACCCCGTACAGAACACGATCGCCCCGAGCTGCGCCTGCGTCAGCCCCGCCGCCTCCCGCGCCCGGCGCAGTTCGTAGCCGTAGTAGTCGAGCGGGGACGCGCTCGGGTCGAGCTGGCGAATGTTGGACACAGTGACCACCTTCAATCACCGAGAGTAGCCACACGACCGCACACAGATACCGGAGTTGTGGAAAAAGAATCATGCAAGCGTGCTTGATTGATTCTGAACCCGCTGCCATGCTCCTCCCCATGGCCGACCCGACCCCCGTGTTCGACGACCTGCGTGCCGAAAGCGATGAACTCGACCGGCTGGTGGCCGAGTTGAGCCCGGACCAGTGGTCCCTCGCCACGCCCGCCCCTCGTTGGACGATCGCCCACCAGATCGCGCACCTCGCCTGGACCGACCACGCCGCACTGCTCGCCGTGACGGACCCGGACGCCTTCGCGAAGGAGGTGGAGAAGGCGCTGGTCGCACCCGACACCTTCGTCGACGAGGGCGCCGAGCGGGGGTCCAAGACCCCGCCGGCCGAACTGCTCGCGGAGTGGCGCAAGGGCCGTACCGCGCTCGCCGACGCCCTCGCCTCCGCCCCCGCCGGCGCCCGCTTCCCCTGGTACGGCCCGCCCATGGCCGCCGCCTCCATGGCCTCCGCCCGCCTGATGGAGACCTGGGCGCACGGCCAGGACGTGGCGGACGCCCTGGGTGTGGAGCGGCCGCCCACCGACCGGCTGCGGCACGTTGCCCGCATCGGAGTGCGGGCGCGGGACTACGCCTACTTCGTCCACGGACTCACCCCGCCCACCGAGGAGTTCCGCGTCGAGATCGAGGCACCCAGCGGCGGCACCTGGGCTTACGGCCCCGAAGACGCCCGCCAGCGCGTCACCGGCCCCGCCCTCGACTTCTGCCTGCTGGTCACGCGCCGCGCGAACCGCGCCGACCTCGCCGTGACGGCGGAGGGCGAGGACGCCGACCGCTGGCTGGACATCGCGCAGGCCTTCGCGGGGCCGCCCGGTGAAGGGCGGCCGGCCAAGACGGAGGACACGCCGTGACCCTCCGCATAGGCAACGCCTCCGGCTTCTACGGCGACCGTTTCGACGCCATGCGCGAGATGCTGACCGGAGGCGAACTCGACGTCCTCACCGGCGATTACCTCGCCGAGCTGACCATGCTCATCCTCGGCCGGGACCGCCTGAAGGACACCGGCGCCGGGTACGCCCGCACCTTTCTGCGGCAGTTGGAAGAGTGTCTGGGGCTCGCCCAGGAGCGCGGGGTCCGTATCGTCGCCAACGCCGGAGGGCTCAACCCCGCCGGACTCGCCGCCGCTGTACGGCAGTTGGCCGAGCGCCTCGGCCTGTCCGTCCGTGTCGCCCACGTCGAGGGCGACGACCTCACCTCCGCCCACCCCGGCAGCCTCGCCGCCCACGCCTACCTCGGAGGTTTCGGGATCACCGCCTGCCTACGCGCGGGCGCCGATGTCGTCGTCACCGGGCGCGTGACCGATGCCGCCCTGGTCACCGGGCCCGCCGCCGCGCACTTCGGATGGGCGCCGGACGACTACGACCGACTCGCGGGCGCCGTCGTCGCCGGGCATGTGCTGGAGTGCGGGGCGCAGGCCACCGGCGGGAACTACGCCTTCTTCGGCGAACGGCCGGTCCGCGATCTCCTCCACCCCGGCTTCCCGCTCGCCGAGATCCACGAGGACGGCTCCGCCGTCATCACCAAGCACCCCGGCGCCGGTGGCTTCGTCGACATCGGCACCGTCACCGCCCAACTCCTGTACGAGACCTCCGGCGCCCGGTACGCCGGGCCCGATGTCACGGCCCGACTCGACAGCGTCCGGCTCAGCCAGGACGGGCCCGATCGGGTCCGTATCGACGGCGTACGCGGCGAGGCTCCGCCGCCCACGCTCAAGGTCGGCGTCAACCGGCTCGGTGGGTTCCGCAACGAGGTCACCTTCGTGCTCACCGGGCTCGACATCGAGGCCAAGGCCGAGCTGGTGCGCGCCCAGTTGACGGATGCGCTCGCCAAGTCGCCGCCTCAGAACGTCACATGGGAGCTGGTGCGTAGCGATCGGGCCGACGCCGACAGCGAGGAGCTGGCCAGTGCTCTCCTCCGGCTCGTCGTCCGGGACCCCGACCAGGCCGCCGTCGGACGGGCGCTCAGCGGTGCCGCCATCGAGCTCGCCCTCGCCAGTTACCCCGGCTTCCATGTGCTCGCCCCGCCCGGGAAGGGAGCCCCGTACGGCGTCTTCGAGGCGACCTACGTCCCTCAGGGCGACGTGCCCCACGTCGCCGTCCTTCCCGACGGCGAGCGTCTGCCCGTAGCGCCGCCGCCCGACACCGCCGTACTGGACGCCGTACCGGAGCCCCCGCTCCCAGAGGCCCTGCCGCCCGGACCGCGCACCCGTGCCCCTCTCGGGCGGGTCGCCGGGGCCCGGAGCGGGGACAAGGGCGGGGACGCCAATGTGGGGGTCTGGGTCCGTGGCGACGACGCCTGGCGCTGGCTCGTGCACGAGCTGACCGTCGAGCGGTTCCGGGAGTTGATCCCGGAGGCCGCCGCCCTCCCCGTCACCCGGCACGTACTGCCCCACCTGCGCGCCCTGAACTTCGTCGTCGAGGGTGTCCTCGGCGCCGGAGTCGCCGCTCAGCACCGTTTCGATCCGCAGGCCAAGGCGCTCGGCGAGTGGCTGCGCTCGCGCCACCTGGACATACCGGAGGCTCTCCTGTGACCGTTCTGTCCTCCGCGCTGGATGTGCAGAGCCCGGAGTTCCGGGCCAACCGCGAGGCGATGCTCGCCAAGCTGGCCGATCTCGACACCGAGCACGCCAAGGCGATCGCGGGCGGCGGCGAGAAGTACATCGCCCGGCACCGGGGGCGCGGCAAGCTCCTCGCGCGGGAGCGCATCGAGCTGCTGCTCGACCCGGACACGCCTTTCCTTGAGCTGTCGCCGTTGGCGGCCTGGGGGAGCGATTACGCCGTGGGCGCCTCCCTCGTCACCGGGATCGGGGTTGTTGAGGGTGTGGAGTGTCTGATCACCGCCAATGATCCGACCGTGCGGGGCGGGGCCAGTAATCCCTGGTCCTTGAAGAAGGCTCTGCGCGCCAATGACATCGCGCTCGCCAACCGGCTGCCCTGTATCAGCCTGGTGGAGTCCGGTGGTGCCGACCTGCCGTCCCAGAAGGAGATCTTCATTCCCGGCGGGGCCATCTTCCGGGATCTCACCCGGCTTTCCGCCGCCGGGATTCCGACGATCGCCGTCGTCTTCGGGAACTCCACCGCGGGCGGCGCCTACGTCCCCGGTATGTCCGACCACGTGATCATGGTCAAGGAGCGCGCCAAGGTGTTCCTCGGCGGGCCGCCGCTGGTGAAGATGGCGACCGGTGAGGAGAGCGACGACGAGTCGCTGGGCGGCGCCGAGATGCACGCGCGTGTGTCGGGGCTCGCGGACTACTTCGCCGTGGACGAGCCGGACGCGCTGCGGCAGGCGCGGCGGGTGGTGGCGCGGCTCAACCACCGCAAGGCGTACCCGGATCCCGGGCCGGCCGAGCCGCCCAAGTACGACCAGGAGGAACTGCTCGGGATCGTCCCCGGCGATCTGAAGGTGCCGTTCGACCCGCGTGAGGTGATCGCGCGGCTCGTCGACGCCTCCGACTTCGACGAGTTCAAGCCGCTGTACGGCAGCAGCCTGGTCACCGGGTGGGCCGCCCTGCACGGCTATCCGGTCGGCATCCTCGCCAACGCGCAGGGCGTGCTGTTCAGCGAGGAGTCGCAGAAGGCCGCGCAGTTCATCCAGCTCGCCAACCAGCGCGACATCCCGTTGCTGTTCCTGCACAACACCACCGGCTACATGGTCGGCAAGGAGTACGAGCAGGGCGGGATCATCAAGCACGGGGCGATGATGATCAACGCGGTCTCCAATTCGCGCGTGCCGCACCTGTCCGTCCTGATGGGCGCTTCCTACGGCGCCGGGCACTACGGGATGTGCGGGCGGGCGTACGATCCGCGCTTCCTGTTCGCCTGGCCGTCCGCCAAGTCGGCCGTGATGGGGCCGCAGCAGCTCGCGGGCGTGCTGTCGATCGTCGCCCGCCAGTCGGCCGCCGCCAAGGGGCAGCCGTACGACGACGAGGCGGACGCGGCGCTGCGGGCCATGGTGGAGCAGCAGATCGAGTCCGAGTCGCTGCCGATGTTCCTGTCCGGGCGGCTCTACGACGACGGCGTCATCGACCCGCGCGACACCCGCACCGTCCTCGGCCTGTGCCTGTCCGCCCTCCACACCGCGCCCTACGAGGGCGCGCGCGGTGGCTTCGGCGTTTTCCGGATGTGAGGGACAAGTGATCACTTCTGTACTCGTCGCCAATCGGGGCGAGATCGCCTGCCGCGTTTTCCGCACCTGTGGTGAGTTGGGAATCCGGACGGTCGCCGTGCACTCGGACGCGGACGAGAACGCGCTGCACGCGCGCGTGGCCGACGCCGCCGTACGGCTGCCGGGTGCGACGCCCGCGGAGACATATCTGCGCGGCGACCTGATCGTGAAGGCCGCCGTCGCGGCCGGCGCGGACGCCGTGCACCCCGGTTACGGGTTCCTGTCGGAGAACGCCGACTTCGCGCGGGCCGTGATCGACGCGGGGCTGGTGTGGATCGGGCCGCCGCCGCAGGCGATCGAGGCGATGGCGTCCAAGACGCGCGCGAAGAAGCTCATGGGGCTCGCACCGCTGCGCGAGGTCGCGCAGAGCGACCTGCCGGTGCTCGTGAAGGCGGCAGCGGGCGGCGGGGGGCGCGGGATGCGGATCGTGCGCCGCCTTGAGGATCTCAGCGCCGCCCTGGAGGGCGCGCGCGCCGAGGCCGCGAGCGCCTTCGGTGACGGCGAGGTGTTCATCGAGCCGTATGTGGAGCGCGGGCGCCATGTGGAGGTGCAGGTGCTCGCGGACGCGCACGGCACGGTGTGGGCGCTGGGCACACGCGACTGCTCCCTCCAGCGCCGCCACCAGAAGGTCATCGAGGAGGCGCCCGCGCCCGGCCTCTCCGACCGGCTCGCTCAGGAGTTGCGCGCGCTGGCCGTGCGCGCCGCGCGCGCCGTGAACTACGTCGGCGCGGGCACCGTCGAGTTCCTGGTCGCCGACGACACCGCGCACTTCCTGGAGATGAACACCCGCCTCCAGGTCGAGCACCCGGTCACCGAGGAGGTGTACGGCGTCGACCTGGTCGCCCTCCAGATCGCCGTCGCCGAGGGGCGGCGCCTGGACCCCGAGCCGCCGCCCGCGCGCGGGCACGCCGTCGAGGCCCGCCTCTACGCCGAGGACCCGGCCCACGACTGGGCCCCGCAGACCGGCACCCTGAACCGCCTCGCCGTCCCCGACGGCGTCCGCCTGGACACCGGCTACACCGACGGCGACGAGATCGGCGTCCACTACGACCCGATGCTCGCCAAGGTCATCGCCCACGCCCCCACCCGCGCCGCCGCGATCCGCAAACTCGCGGGCGCCCTCGAACGCGCCGCGGTCCACGGCCCCACCACCAACCGCGACCTCCTCGTACGCTCCCTGCGCCACGAGGAGTTCACCACCGCGCGGACGGACACCGGCTTCTACGACCGTCATCTGCCCGAACTCACCGAGCCCGCCCCCGACCCGCACGCCCCGCTCGCCGCCGCCCTCGCCGACGCCCGCCGCACCGGCTCCCGCTTCGGAGGCTGGCGCAACGTCCCCTCCCAGCCCCAGATCCGCCGCTACGCCCTGGCCGGCGAGGAGCACGAGGTGCGCTACCGGCACACCCGCACGGGCGGCCTGGAGGCGGACGGCGTGCGCGTCGTGCACGCCGACCCGCACCTCGTCGTCCTTGAAGTCGACGGCGTACGGCGCCGGTTCGAGGTGGCGCGCTACGGGGACCGCGTCCACGTCAACACCACCGTCCTGACCGCCCTGCCGCGCTTCCCCGACCCCACCGCCCAGCACGCCCCGGGCTCCCTGCTGGCGCCCATGCCGGGCACGGTCGTACGCCTCGCGGAAGGGCTCGCCGAAGGGGCGGCCGTCCAGGCCGGACAGACCCTCCTGTGGCTGGAGGCGATGAAGATGGAACACAGGATCACCGCACCGGTCACGGGAACGCTCAGCGCACTGCACGCCGCCGTCGGCCACCAGGTCGCCGTCGGAACTCTGCTCGCCGTCGTAGAGGAGGACCAGGAGAAGTGAGCGTCACCCTGGAAACCGATGAGCACAAGGCCCTGCGCGCGGCGGTCGCCGCGCTCGGCAAGCGCCACGGCCGCACCTTCGAGCGGGAATCCCTGTGGCAGGAGGCGGCCAAACTCGGCTACCTCGGCGTCAACCTGCCCGAGGAGTACGGCGGCGGGGGCGGCGGCATCTCCGAACTCTCCATAGTGCTCGAAGAGTTGGCGACCGCAGGCTGTCCGCTGATGCTGATGGTGGTCTCACCGGCCATCTGCGGCACGGTCATCGCCCGGTTCGGCACCGAGGAGCAGAAGCGGGCGTGGCTGCCCGGCCTGGCCGACGGCACCCGCACCATGGCCTTCGGCATCACCGAACCCGACGCGGGCTCCAACAGCCACCGCATCACCACCACCGCCCGCCGCGACCCGGACACCGGGGACTGGATCCTCACCGGCCGCAAGGTCTTCATCTCCGGCGTGGACATCGCCGACGCCACCCTCATCGTCGGCCGCACCGCGGACGCCCGCACCGGCAACCTCAAGCCCTGCCTGTTCATCGTCCCGCGCGACGCCGAGGGCTTCCAGCGGACCCAGATCGACATGGAACTCAACGCCGTCGAGAAGCAGTTCGAGCTGGTCCTGGACGACGTACGGCTGCCCGCCGACGCGCTCGTCGGCGACGAGGACGCGGGCCTGCTCCAGCTGTTCGCCGGACTCAACCCCGAGCGGATCATGACCGCCGCGTTCGCGATCGGCATGGGCCGCTTCGCCCTGAACCGGGCCGTCGAGTACGCCCGCGAACGCACCGTCTGGAAGACGCCCATCGGCGCCCACCAGGCCATCGCCCACCCGCTCGCCCAGGCGCACATCGAACTCGAACTCGCCCGCCTGATGATGCAGAAGGCCGCCCACCTCTACGACGCCGGTGACGACATCGGCGCCGGAGAGGCCGCCAACATGGCCAAGTACGCGGCCGCGGAGGCCTGTGTGAAAGCGGTCGACCAGTCCGTGCACACCCTCGGCGGAAACGGCCTCACGCGGGAATTCGGCCTCGCCCAATTGATAACCGCGGCCCGCGTGTCTCGTATTGCACCGGTGAGCAGGGAGATGATTCTCAACTACGTCTCCCACCAGACCTTGGGTCTGCCCAAGTCGTACTGACCGGCACAGCGTTGTGCGAGGAGGCCCCATGTTCCGCAGCGAGTACGCAGACGTCTCTCCCGTGGACCAGCCCATCCACGAGTTCGTCCTGGGCCGTGCCGCCGAGTTCGGCGACACGCCCGCTCTGATCGACGGCACCGACGGCACCACCCTCAGCTACGAACAGGTCGACCGCTTCCACCGCAAGGTCGCCGCGGGCCTCGCCGAGGCCGGGGTCCGCAAGGGCGACGTCGTCGCCCTGCACAGCCCCAACACCGTGGCCTTCCCCACCGCCTTCTACGCCGCCACCCGCGCGGGCGCCTCGGTCACCACCGTGCACCCGCTCTACACCCCCGAGGAGTTCGCCCGGCAGCTCAAGGACAGCGCCGCCCGCTGGATCATCACCGTCTCCCCCCTGCTGGAGTCGGCCCGCCGGGCCGCCGAACTCGCGGGCGGCGTCCAGGAGATCTTCGTCTGCGACAGCGCGCCCGGCCACCGCTCGCTGATCGACATGCTCGCCACCACCGCCCCCGAACCCGAGGTCGATATCGACCCGGCCGAGGACACAGCCGCCCTGCCCTACTCCTCCGGCACCACCGGAGTGCCCAAGGGCGTC
This sequence comes from Streptomyces sp. NPDC110618, assembly GCF_055657065.1. Classification (NCBI taxonomy): domain Bacteria; kingdom Bacillati; phylum Actinomycetota; class Actinomycetes; order Kitasatosporales; family Streptomycetaceae; genus Streptomyces; species Streptomyces sp. NPDC110618. Next base: position 48,543 of record NZ_JBVKBN010000015.1, read on the forward strand.
ATGCTCACCCACCGGCAGATCGCCACCAACCTCGTCCAGCTCGACGCCGCCGTCACCGCCGGACCCGGCGAACGCGTCCTCGCGGTCCTGCCGTTCTTCCACATCTACGGCCTGACCGCCCTGATGAACGCGCCCCTGCGCAAGGGTGCCACCGTCGTCGTCCTGCCCCGCTTCGAGCTGGACACATTCCTCGCGGCCATCGAGAAGCACCGCATCACCGCGCTCTACGTGGCCCCGCCCATCGTCCTCGCCCTCGCCAAGCACCCGGCCGTCGACAACTACGACCTGTCGTCGCTGAAGTACCTCATCTCCGCCGCCGCCCCCCTCGACGCCGAACTCGCCGCCGCCTGCTCCCGGCGCCTGAACCTGCCCCCGATCGGCCAGGCCTACGGCATGACCGAACTCTCCCCGGGCACCCACGTCGTCCCCCTGGAGGCCATGAGCGAGGCACCCCCCGGAACCGTCGGCAAGCTCATCGCGGGCACCGAAATGCGCATCGTCTCCCTCGACGACCCCGGCAAGGACCTCGGCGTCGGCGAGGCCGGCGAAATCCTCATCCGCGGCCCCCAGGTCATGAAGGGCTACCTCGGCCACCCCGACGACACCGCCTCGCTCATCGACCCCGACGGCTGGCTGCACACCGGAGACGTCGGCCATGTCGACGCCGACGGCTGGCTGTTCGTCGTCGACCGGGTCAAGGAGCTCATCAAGTACAAGGGCTTCCAGGTGGCCCCCGCCGAACTGGAGGCCCTGCTGCTCACCCACCCCGGCATCGCCGACGCCGCCGTCATCGGCGTCTACGACGACAACGGCAACGAAGTGCCCCGCGCGTACGTCGTACGCCAGCCGTCCGCCGGCGACCTCACCGAGAGCGAGATCATGATGTACGTCGCCGAACGCGTCGCCCCCTACAAACGCGTCCGCCAGGTCACCTTCCTCGACACCGTGCCCCGCGCCGCCTCCGGGAAGATCCTCCGCCGCGAGCTGAGGGAGCGCGCGTGAGCCTGATCGGCCGGGCACGCGCGCGTGGCGTGGAAACCCTGAGCCTGGACTCGCCGGCCAACCGCAACGCCCTCTCGGCGGCGCTGGTCGGCGAGCTGGCCGACGCGCTCACCGACTGCGCCAAGGACCCCGGCGTACGGGCCGTCGTCCTCACCCACACCGGCAACACCTTCAGCGCGGGCGCCGACCTGCGCGACCCGCCCCACCCCGACGCCCTCGTCGCCCTGCTCCGGCAGATCGTCGAGCTGCCCCGCCCGGTCGTCGCCCGCGTCACCGGCCACGTACGCGCGGGCGGCCTCGGCCTGCTCGCCGCCTGCGACATCGCGGCCGCGTCGCACGAGGCGAGCTTCGCCTTCACCGAGGTGAGGATCGGAGTGGCCCCCGCGGTCATCTCCCTCCCCCTCCTCCCGCGCACCGACCCCCGCGCCCTCGCCCGCTACTACCTCACCGGAGAACGCTTCGACGCCCCCGAGGCGGCCCGCATCGGCCTGCTGACCGCCGCCGGGGACGACGTGGACGCCGTACTCGAACCCGTCCTCGACGGCCTCAGACGCTCCGCCCCCGAGGCCCTAGCCGAGACGAAACGGCTGCTCACGGCTAGGGTGCTGGAGTCATTCGACCGGGACGCGGCGGAGCTGACCGCGCTCTCGGCCCGGCTGTTCGCCTCCGCGCAGGCCCGCGAGGGGATGACGGCCTTCCTGGAACGACGGGATCCCCCATGGGTGATGTGAGTACGGCGGAACGCGAACGCGTCCCCAAGCAGGACCGCAGCCGGGCCACCCGGCAGCGGCTCCTGGAAGCTGCGGTGTCCTGCCTCGCCGAGCACGGCTGGGCGGGCTCCACGGTGTCGGTCGTCGCCGAACGCGCGGGCGTCTCCCGGGGCGCCGCGCAACACCACTTCCCCACCCGCGAGGACCTGTTCACCGCCGCCGTCGAATACGTCGCCGAGGAACGCTCCACCGCCCTGCGCGCCCTGTTCCCGCAGGGCGCCGCCCAGGACCGGCGGGCCGTGGTCGAGGCCCTGGTCGCCCTCTACACCGGCCCCCTCTTCCGCGCCGCCCTCCACCTGTGGGTGGCCGCCTCCAACGAGGAGCAGCTGCGCCCGCGGGTCACCGAACTGGAGGCCCGCGTCGGCCGCGAGTCCCACCGCATCGCCGTCGACCTGCTCGGCGCCGACGAGTCCGAACCGGGCGTGCGCGAAACCGTCCAGGGCCTTCTCGACATGGCCCGCGGCCTGGGCCTGGCCAACCTGCTCACGGACGACGGCCCGCGCCGCGAGCGCGTGGTCGCCCAGTGGGCGGAGCTGCTGGACGACGCCCTTGGCACCCACCACGTCAAGGACTGAGCCGCTCCACCCGCCAGCTCCCGTCCGGCTCGATCACGTACCGCAGCCGGTCGTGCAGCCGGTTCTCCCGGCCCTGCCAGAACTCCACCGACTGCGGGGCCACCCGGAAACCGCCCCAGTTCGGCGGCACCGGCACCTGCTCGCCCTCCGGGTAGCGGGCGGCCAGCTCGGCGTACGAGGCGTCCAGGTCGGCCCGGGTGGAGATCACCGCGGACTGCTCGCTGGCCCACGCGCCCAGCTGGGAGCCGTGCGGGCGGGTACGGAAGTAGGCGGCCGTCTCGTCCCGCCCCGTGCGCCGCGCGATGCCCAGCACGAGGACCTGGCGGGCCATCTGGTGCCACGGGAACAGCAGCGACACATACGGGTTCTCGGCGAGGTCGCGGCCCTTGCGGGAGTTGTAGTTCGTGAAGAACACGAACCCCTGCTCGTCGAACTGCTTCAGCAGCACCGTGCGCGAACTGGGGTGCCCCTCGGCGTTCGCGGTGGAGACGACCATGGCGTTCGGTTCGAACAGATGAGCCTCGCTCGCGGCCTGCTTGAACCAGCGGGCGAACTGTTCCACGGGGGTGGCCGGCAGGTCGGTCTCGCTGAGTCCCGCGGCCCGGTACTGCCGGCGCATCGCGGAGGGGTCCGGATGTGCGTCGTCTCGGTCGGTCACGCGGTCATCTTGCCGTATACGCGGCCTCCGTTCGGCACGGTGTCCTTCATCACTGCGTGGCACTCAGTGCCGCAACCACTCCCCAAAGGTGGCACTCGGGGATATCGTTCTGACACCGCCTCGGTTGGGTGACCGCCAGCCGGGAATCACTGGGATACCTCCCAGGACCGCGAGTCCTTTGAGCCACGACCGCGGATCCCCCGGACGCGCAGCCGTCCCCGCCGTACCCGGGCGTGGTCGCACCATCGTCCCGACAACACCATCTGTCGCACACATCACGAGGAGCCGCCTGATGTCCGACTTCGTACCCGGACTCGAAGGAGTCGTCGCGTTCGAGACGGAGATCGCCGAACCCGACAAGGAGGGCGGCGCACTCAGGTACCGGGGCGTCGACATCGAGGACCTCGTCGGCCACGTCTCGTTCGGCAATGTCTGGGGTCTGCTGGTCGACGGGGCCTTCAACCCCGGCCTCCCGCCCGCCGAGCCCTTCCCGATCCCCGTCCACTCCGGCGACATCCGCGTCGACGTGCAGTCCGCGCTCGCCATGCTGGCCCCCGTCTGGGGCCTGAAACCGCTCCTCGACATCGATGCCGAGCAGGCCCGCGAGGACCTCGCCCGCGCCGCCGTGATGGCCCTGTCCTACGTCGCCCAGTCCGCGCGCGGCCAGGGCCTGCCCATGGTCCCGCAGCGCGAGATCGACAAGGCGCAGTCCGTCGTCGAACGGTTCATGATCCGCTGGCGCGGCGAGCCGGACCCCAAGCACGTCGCCGCCGTCGACGCCTACTGGACCTCCGCCGCCGAGCACGGCATGAACGCCTCCACCTTCACCGCGCGCGTCATCGCCTCCACCGGCGCCGACGTCGCCGCCGCGCTCTCCGGCGCCGTAGGGGCGATGTCCGGCCCGCTGCACGGCGGCGCGCCCTCGCGCGTGCTGCACATGATCGAGGAGATCGAGCGCACCGGGGACGCCGAGGCGTACGTCAAGCAGGCCCTGGACCGGGGCGAACGCCTCATGGGCTTCGGCCACCGCGTCTACCGCGCCGAGGACCCGCGCGCCAGAGTGCTGCGGCGCACCGCCCGCGAGCTGGGCGCGCCCCGCTACGAGATCGCCGAGGCCCTGGAGAAGGCCGCCCTCGCCGAGCTGCACGCCCGCCGCCCCGACCGGGTGCTCGCCACGAACGTCGAGTTCTGGGCGGCGATCGTGCTCGACTTCGCCGAAGTACCGGCGCACATGTTCACGTCGATGTTCACCTGCGCCCGCACGGCGGGCTGGTCGGCGCACATCCTGGAACAGAAGCGCACCGGCCGCCTGGTCCGCCCGTCGGCCCGCTACATCGGCCCCGGCGCCCGGGACCCGCGGGAGATCGAGGGGTACGCGGAGATCGCGCACTGAGATGAGAAAGGGCGCCCCTGGGCGGGGGCGCCCTTCTTTGTGCCTAGGCCGGCGTGAGCAGATCCCGGTGATGCCGCTCGGCCACGAGCGGATGGGCCCGCAGCTTGCCCTTCAGCTCGTTGTAGCCGTACTCCGCGAACAGCGGGTTGCCCGGGTCCTCGGTGATCCCGGGCGCCTTGGAGGCGTGCGGGAAGGGAACGGGCTGCACGCGCGCGTCCAGGCGAGGGTTGTAGAAGAACGGCACCGAGAACCGCTCGGTGGCCCCGGGCGGGGAGACCACCCGGTGGTTGGTGGCGACGAGATAGCCGTTGGTGGCCACCTCCAGCAGCTCACCGAGATTCACGACGAAGGCGCCGGGGATCGGCGGCACGTCATGGAACTCGCCGTCCGCGCGCTGCACCTGCAGCCCGCCGACCTGGTCCTGGAGCAGCAGCGTCAGGAACCCGTAGTCCTTGTGGGCGCCCACACCCTGATCGGCACCGTCCCCGGCGCTCCCCGGATAGCGCACGAGCTTCAGGTGCGGGTGGGCGGAGTCGCCGAAGACCGGGTCGTAGAAGTCGGCGGGCGCCCCGATGGCGGTGAGCAGCTCGCGCAGCAGCCGCTCGGCGACGGAGCTGAGCCGGTCGATCCAGGCGAGCGCGGCCTCCCGCAGCTCGGGCAGGGAGTCGGGCCACTGGTTGGGGCCCTGGAGCCACCAGTACGGGGCCTCGCCGGGGCCGGGCACCCGGGCGGGCCGCTCGGCACCGATGTCGAGCTGGTCGCGCCAGTCCCGGGCGCCGCCGGTGCGCTCGTCGCCGGTGCGGGTGTAGCCGCGGAAGTGCGGCGAGTTGATGTTGTCGAGCGCGAGCCGCTCGGCCTCGGGCAGGGCGAAGAACTTCCGCATGGCGGAGAGCAGACGCTCGGTCTCCCGGTCACTGACCCCGTGCCCGACGAGCTGGAAGAAGCCCACGTCATGGGCGGCGCTGTGCAGCCGCTCGGACAGATCGGGCGCGGTGAGGTCGATGATCGGAAGCTGCTGGTACGACGACATGGCTGTGTCCCGCGGAGAAGTGAGGGAGGAAAGGGGGCGCTGGGTTCAGACGGAGCGCCGACAGCCCATGCTCGTGACGCGGAGGAAGTCCACGTGGCGGCGTCGGACGAGCGAAATCATGTCGCCAGGGTACTGCGGGCCACAGATTTTCCGGATGGCCCAGATCACACCCGAAAATCATCCGCGCCCGCCGCGGCGACCGCGCGCATCGCTGAAGCGGCCGAAAACGCAGACGACCCGCGAGCTCGGGACCACCGCCGGGGCGGAGGGCCGGCCGGACGTACCGGCGAGCTCGCGGGTCGGGCGACTGCTTGGGATTGGGCCGGCTGCGCGCTTCTGTCACGCGCTGGTCCGGCACCGCACTTGCGGGGTGTCGGGCCGCTAGCCCGCAGCCACCTCACGCGTCCGGTATTCATACATCTGCCGAACCACCTCCCTTCTCGTGTGCACCACACACTAGGAACCGATCGGGCCGGGATCAACCACTTTTTTTCCTGGGTTGAGCCGGACCCGGCCTGGGGAGGTGACGACCGTGAACGATCTTCGTGTTGAGGTGGCCGTCGGTGAGCGGATGCTGGAGCAGTGGCGGCACGTTCACAACGTGGTGGTGCCGCCGGACGAGGTGAGTGCCGATGAGGTGCGGGAGCGCAGTGGGCGCCATCGGCTGGAGAACGCCTATCTCGGCAACGAGCTGGTCGGGTGCTCCACCGTGCGGCCGCCGGGGGCGGAGGACGGGGTCGCGACCGTCATCGCGCGGGTGCTGCCCGAGTACCGGGGGCGGGGGATCGGGGCGGCCCTGTACGCGCACTGCCTCGCCCACGCGCGCGGGCTCGGGGCGCGGCACATACAGACCGTGGTGCTCGCCGCGAACGCGGACGGGCTGCGGTTCGCGCAGGCGCGGGGGTTCGTCGAGGTGGAGCGGTACGTGGCGCCCGACGACGAGACCGAGGTGTGGCTCACGCTGCGGCTCGGTGCGTGAGTGAGGGACGTTTCCGGCCTACAACGATTCTCGAAATCTTGCGGGAACCCGATGTGTGCTGGGTCACGTTCGAGTTGAATGATGGTGAGTGGGCGAACCGCCGCACCGTACGCGTGCGGACGCGGCTTGGCAGGGGGTCCAGGTGAGTGCTTCCCGGCGTAGTGGGACCACCGACGAGCTGGGGCCGGACGAGCCCGAGCGGTCCGGTCCCGAGGGACCGGAGGGATCGGGCGGCTCCGATCTGCTCGCCGCGCTGCTGGACGGCATGGATGCGGCCCTGTGCGCGTTCGACGCCCATGGTGTCGTCACCCACTGGAACCGCGAGGCCGAGCGCATCCTCGGCTGGACCGCGGAGGAGGCCGTCGGGCGGCAGGGGTTCGCCGGCTGGGCGGTGCGCAGCGCCGACGCCGAGGAGGTCGAGGGGCGGCTGATGTCCGCCATGGACTCCCCGGGGCGGCAGGTGCACGAGTTCGCGCTGCTGACGAAGGACGGCGGCCGGGTCCTGGTGCGCACCCAGTCCGCGGCCGTGCGCGGTCCCGACGGCAAGCCCGCGGGTGTGTACTGCGCCTTCAGCGAGGTGCACGCCCAGATCGACCTGGAGCGGTCCATCGCGCTCAGTGAGGCGCTGTTCGAGGACGCCTCCTGGGGTGTCGTCCTCGTCGACGCCGACCTGCGTCCCGCCGTGGTCAACGCGCACGCCGCCCGCGCGCTGGGCATCGGCCGTACGTCCGTGCTCGGCCGTCCGCTGGGCGAGCTGCTGGCCCGGGGCGTGGAGGAGCTGGAGAGCGCGCTGACCCATGTGCTCGCCGAGGGCGCGCCGCCCGCGCCCGCCGAGATCTGGGTGTCCGTGCGCACCCCGGAGGGCGAGCAGCGGCGCTGCTGGCGCTGCGGGTTCGTCCGGCTCGCCTCCCCGCTGGCCGAGGAGCCGGTGCCGCTCGGTGTGGGCTGGCTCTTCCAGGACGTGACCGAGGCCAAGCAGGGCGAGCAGGAGGCGGCGCTGCTGCGCTTCCGTACGAACCAGCTGCACCGGGCTGCGCGGGCCGCCGCGGAGTGCGAGGACCCGATGGAGGCGGCCACCGTCCACCTGGACTTCGCGCTCGCCGGGTTCGCCGACCACGCGCTGATCGACCGGGTGGCGGGCGGCTTCCTCAGCGATACGGAACCGGCCGCCGAGGTGCGCCTGGTCCGGGCCGCCGCGACGCCTTCCGGTCCGCCCGGACCCAGCCTCTCCACGGGTGCCGCGGGCCTTCCCGTCCGCTACCCGGAGGGCCACCCGGCGCTCCAGTGCGTCTCGCGCGCGGGCTCGGTCCGCGCCAGCGTCGGCACGGTGCCCGCGGAGCAGGCCCGGGAGTGGGCCGAGTCCCGCCGCTGGCCCGCGGAGTCGGTCCACGCCCTGTGCGCGGTCCTGCGCAGCCGGGGCCGCACGCTGGGCGTGGTGACCTTCCTCCGGGGAGCGGGCCGCACCCCCTTCGAGCGCTCGGACGCGGCGTACGCGGAGGATGTGGCGGCCCGGATCGCCGCGGCGCTGGATCTGGCGAGCGCGCTGTAGCTGGAGGGCTGTAAAGGTTCGGGGGGCGCTCTGTGAGGGTCTCCGGCGGGTTGTGAGGGTTCAGTGCCGGTAGAAGATCCGGTCGCCGTACTCCTCCATCACCCGGCCGTTCCACTCGTGGCCGCCGTCGACGTTGCCGGAGCGCAGCAGCGGGGGCTCGATGCCGCGGTCGGCCAGGGCGCCCGCCGCCGTGGCCATGACGGCCTGCATGAGGGCCGAGGTGACCACGGTGGAGGCCGGGGCGAAGGGGGCGGGCACCGTGTCCAGGGTCAGCTCGGCGTCGCCGACCGCGATCCTGGAGTCGAGGACGACGTCGCAGTGGTCCTTCAGGAACGTGCCGGAGACGTGCCGTGACTTCGTCTCCGTCGCGTACGCCACCGACGTCACGCCGATGACCTTCACGCCCAGGGCGCGGGCGTTCATGGCCATCTCCACCGGGAGCGCGTTGCGCCCGGAGAGGGAGATGATCACAAGTACGTCGTCGGCGCGCAGCGGTGAGGTGTCCAGGACCGCCGACGCGAGGCCGTCGACCCGCTCCAGCGCCGAGCCCAGGGTCGCGGGCACCACGTCCACGCCCACCACACCCGGTACGACCAGCAGGTTCATCAGCGCGAGACCGCCCGCGCGGTAGACGACGTCCTGCGCGGGCAGCGAGGAGTGCCCGGCGCCGAAGGCGAACAGCCGCCCGCCCCCGGCGACCGCGTCGGCGAGCAGTTCGCCCGCCGCCTCGATGTTCCCGGCCTCTTCGTCGCGGACCTTCTGCAGCAGCCCGATCGCGGCGTCGAAGAACTGGCCGGACAGCTTGCGGTCGCTCATGCGCGGGGCCCCTTTGCCGTGGGAATTCCGTGGGCGGTCGTGATCCGTGTCGCGGATCACGGTGCGGTCTGGACCACTGCGGTGTCAATACGGCGACGGCGCGGTCACCGTGCGCGTCGGGGCGGGCGCCGCGCAGGGGCGGGTACCCGGCCGCGCATGGGAGTGCACAAGGCCGCGCATGGGCGTGTACAAGGGCGAAACCCCCTGGTTTCAACGGCGCGGCACGGTTGTCAGCGCTATGCGTCAGAATTGGAGCCAGGGCCAGCGCACGCCGCGAAGCTGTCGTGCTTCCGGCAGATCTCATCGAGGGGCACGTATGTCCGGACTGATCGACACCACGGAGATGTATCTCCGCACCATCCTCGAACTGGAAGAGGAAGGTGTGGTCCCGATGCGTGCCCGGATCGCCGAGCGGCTCGACCAGAGCGGGCCGACCGTCAGCCAGACGGTGGCGCGGATGGAGCGGGACGGCCTGGTGTCCGTCGCCTCCGACCGCCACCTGGAGCTCACGGACGAGGGCCGCCGCCTGGCCACCCGTGTGATGCGCAAGCACCGGCTCGCCGAGTGCCTGCTCGTCGACGTGATCGGCCTGGAGTGGGAGCAGGTGCACGCCGAGGCCTGTCGCTGGGAGCACGTGATGAGCGAGGCCGTCGAGCGCCGCGTCCTGGAACTGCTCCGCCACCCCACCGAGTCCCCGTACGGCAACCCGATCCCCGGCCTTGAGGAGCTGGGCGAGAAGGACGGCGCCGACCCGTTCCTCGACGAGGGCATGGTCTCGCTGGCGGAGCTGGACCCGGGCGCGGACGGCAAGACCGTCGTCGTGCGCCGGATCGGCGAGCCGATCCAGACCGACGCGCAGCTGATGTACACGCTCCGGCGGGCCGGAGTGCAGCCCGGTTCGGTGGTGAGCGTGACCGAGTCCGCGGGCGGTGTGCTGGTGGGCAGCGGTGGTGAGGCGGCCGAGCTGGAGGCGGACATCGCCTCGCACGTGTTCGTCGCCAAGCGCTGAGCCCCGTCTGCCTGCCGGACCCGCCCGGTCGTACACAACTCCTGGTGTCACAGGGGGAGTTGGGGCGGCGCAGCGATCGCGCCGAATCCATGATTCAGTGCGTCGAATCGCAGCGCTCGGGCGCCGCGCGTGCGAGGCTGTCGCGGTAGGCATATGACCTGAGGGGGTCGGAGGATGTGCCGCAGCCGTGTGGAGGGCCCCGGCGCCTTACGGCGCCGGGGCCTGTCCTCCCCTGTTCTGACCCGGAGCCCCGAGCTCCCAGGGTCATTCCCCTCGGACCGTTTTCCCCGAGCGGTCCGCCTCCCGTTGAAGATCTCCCCTCGGCCACGACGGTCAATCCTTGAGGGAGGTCACTCGAATGAGGGGTGTTGCCCGCCGAGACGGCATTTTCGAATAGGGGTTCGATAATCTGCGGGTGACGGACACTCCGACAACACACAGCACGCGAGGCTCGCGTGACCGACGCACAGGCACGGCAGGCGGACCTTAGGGGGGTGCCAGGACCTATGGCGCGGCGCATCGACGTGACCGGGAAGGGCGGGGTACGCCTCGCGGCCTGGGAGTTCGGCGACCCACCCAAGGACGACCGCACGGCCCCCGAGGGCGAACCGGGGCACGGCGTGCTGTTACTGCACGGGCTGATGGGCCGCGCCTCGCACTGGGCGGACACAGCCCGCTGGCTCTCCGAGCGGCACCGCGCCGTCGCCCTCGACCAGCGCGGACACGGCCGCAGCGACAAACCGGCCAAGGCCGCCTTCACCCGTGAGGCATACGTGGAGGACGCCGAGGCCGCCCTCGAACAGCTCGGCCTCGCCCCGGCCGTCCTCGTCGGCCACGCCATGGGCGCGCTCACCGCCTGGCAGCTCGCGGCGAAACGGCCCGACCTGGTGTCGGGGCTGATCATCTGCGACATGCGGGCCTCCGCGCTCGGCGCCGCGTCCCAGCGGGAGTGGGCGGACTGGTTCAAGTCCTGGCCGTTGCCCTTCGCGACCCTCGCCGACGTCCGCAAGTGGTTCGGGGAGGACGATCCCTGGGTGGAGCGGCCCAACCCCGCGCGGGGCGAGTTCTACGCCGAGGTCATGCAGGAGTGCGAGGACGGGTGGCGGCCGGTCTTCGAGCAGGAGCAGATGCTGCAGTCCCGGGAGACGTGGGTGTACGACGCGCACTGGGAGGAGCTGGCGCAGGTGCGGTGCCCCGCGCTGGTCGTGCGGGGGCTGGACGGGGAGTTGGGGCGGGCCGAGGCGCAGGAGATGGTGCGGGTGCTCCCGCAAGGGGAGTACGCGGAGGTCGCCGACGCCGGGCACTTGGTGCACTACGACCAGCCGGAGGCGTGGCGGGCGGCGATCGAGCCGTTCCTGGACGCGGTACGTGCCGCCGGGCGCCTGTGAGCCCGGGGGGTTCTGTTCGGGGGAGGGTGCGGGTTGGTGGGGGCTTGTCGCGCAGTTCCCCGCGCCCCTGAGGGAGTTGCCGACGCCCGGCGTTCGACTGCACCGCAGGCCTGTGCCCCCGCAGGCCCGCCGCCCCGGCTTTAGATACCCCCGCCCCGTGCTGAAGAGGCCCCGGCCGAGGACCCCGCCCCGCCTGAGAAGGCCCGCCCCGGCCGAAGAGGCCCGCCCCGCCTGAGGAGGCCCGCCCTGCCTGAGAAGGCTCGCCTCGCCTGAAGAGGCCCGCCCCGGCCGAGGACCCCGCCCCGCCTGAGAAGGCCCGCCCCGGCCGAAGAGGCCCCGCCCCGGCCGAAGAGGCCCCTATCCCTTGCTCACCGCCGTCAGGATCTCCGGTAGGCGCGTCGCCGTTCTCGGGGCCGCCAGGCGTAGGCCCAGGGCTGTGAGTACCGCGCCGTAGGCCGTGCCCGTGGGCAGCAGGAACCAGGTCCAGGTGTCGCCGTCCGCCGAGATGTTGAGCCAGATCGTCAGGGCGATGACCGGGGAGCAGAGCAGGGCCGCCGCCACCATGCCGCCGAAGATGGAGATCCAGGCGAGGCCGACCTGGCCGGGGGCGACGTTCTTGTGGCCCTCCTGGGGGATGGAGTACGGGAAGCGGGCCGAGGACCAGGCGCCGGTCGCCAGCATGGCGCCGAGGAGGGCGAAGGAGAGGCCGAGTGCCTCGGGGAGGCGTTCCCAGTCGCCGAGCAGGGCCGCTGTCAGCGCGGTGACCAGGGTCGCGTAGGGGAGTGTGATCACCAGCAGGGCGAAGGCACGCGCGCGGAGTTCGACGTAGGCGTCCCGCGTGGAGGAGATCGTCATCGCGACCATCCAGAACGCGGAGGTGTCCTGCCCGAACTGGTTGTACATCTGGATCCCGAGCATCCCCGCCGCGAAACAGGCGAAGTAGATCGAGCCGGTGCCCTGGACGGCGTTGAACACCGGCACGATCAAGCCGATCGCCAGCGAGGTCACCCAGGCCGCCTTCGTCTTGGGGTCCCGCCAGATGTAGCGCAGGCTGCGCTCCATGACGGTGCCCGTGCGCCCGGCCGGGAGCAGCCGGCCGAGCCCCGTGGACTGGCGTACGGCCGTGTCGGGGGACTGGAGGGTCGAGCCGTCGGGCTCGGTCATCAGCCGCGTCAGATGCCGGGCCCATACGGCGATCAGGGCGGCCAGCGCCCCGGCCGTCAGGGCCAGTTGGAGCGCGGCCACGCCGTAGGACCCCTCGCTCGCCTCGTCCACCGCGCTGATCGCCGACGCGGGCGGCACCCAGCGCAGGACGTCCGCCGCCGGGTCGAGCTGGCCCAGTCCGGACGAACCGAGGCGCTGGGCACCGAAGTTGACGACCTGTGCGCCGACCGCGATGACCAGACCGCTCAGGACCGCCAGATCGCGGCCCTTCCTGCTGGTCAGCAGCCGGATGTTGGCGGCGGCGACGGCCCGCGCCAGGGCCACGCACACCAGCAGCCCCAGGACGGCGCCGAGCACGCCGACGACGTAGGCCGCCGTGCCGTGTGCCACCGCGATCACCGAGCCGGTGAGCAGGCAGAGGGTGAACAGGGGGCCGATGCCGACCAGGGAGGCGGCGAGCAGGGCGCCCACCAGGGGGTGGGGGCGCAGGGGGAGCATGACCAGGCGGGTGGGGTCTAGGGTCTCGTCGCCGCCGGGGAAGAACAGCGGCATCACCGCCCAGCCCAGCGCCAGCACCGCCACCAGCAGGATCACCACGGACGCGGCGTGCTCGTGGCCGCGCAGCGCGATCAGGCCGATCAGCTGGAGCGCGGCGAACAGCAGGGTGAGCACCGCCGAGGCGATGTAGGCGACGCGGCGGCCGGAGGACTGGCGCAGGCCGTTGCGCAGCAGGGACAGCTTGAGGCGGACGAAGACCGGGGTGATCGCGCTCGCGTCGCTCATCGGGCGCCGCCGCCCAGCCAGTCCAGGTCCGACCCGGCGTCCCGGCCGTGCGCCCCCACCAGTTCCAGGAACGCCTGCTGGAGGGAGGACGCCTCGCCGCGGACCTCGGCGAGCGTGCCGTGCGCCCGGATCCGGCCCGCCGCCATGACCGCGACCCAGTCGCACAGCGACTCGACCAGCTCCATGACGTGGGAGGAGAAGACGACCGTGGCGCCGGAGCCGGTGTACCGCTCCAGGACGCCCCGGATGGTCTGCGCGGAGACCGGGTCGACGCCCTCGAACGGCTCGTCCAGGAAGAGCACTTCGGGGTTGTGGAGGAGAGCGCAGGCGAGCCCGATCTTCTTGCGCATCCCGGTGGAGTAGTCGACCACCAGCTTGTGCTGGGCCCCGGCCAGGTCGAGGACGTCGAGGAGCTGGGTGGCCCGCTTGTCGACCTCGGCGCCGGGCAGTCCGCGCAACCGCCCGGTGTAGGCGAGCAGTTCGCGCCCCGAAAGCCGTTCGAACAGCCGCAGCCCCTCCGGGAGGACCCCGATGCGCGCCTTCACCGCCACGGGGTCCCGCCACACGTCGTGCCCGACGACCTCCACGGTCCCCTGGTCGGGCCGCAGCAGCCCGGTCACCATGGAGAGCGTGGTGGTCTTCCCGGCTCCGTTGGGCCCGACCAGCCCGATGAACTTGCCCGCGGGCAGCTCCAGATCGATCCCCGCGACGGCGATCTGCTGCCCGAAGCGCTTCCACAGTCCACGTACTGATACGGCCGAGGTCATGGCAGCACCCTACGGGGGGAAGGGCTGTCGGACCCGTACGCGAAGCACCGTGCTAGGGGGACTACCGGTCCCGTCCGCACGCGTAGGCGAGCGGCGAGATCAGCTCCTCCGCGTCCGGCAGCCAGCGGTTGGCCGGGGTCGGCCGGCAGGCCCACTGCACGGCGCCGCGGGAACCGAAGCGGGTGGGCGGCGCGGCCACGTAGCTGCCTTCGCCGAGCGCCACGAGGTCGAGCGAGGCGGGTGCCCAGCCGAGCTTGCGGACGAGGTCGGGCACCTTCACCGAGGCGCCCGGCAGGACGAAGAAGTGCATCCGGCGGTCCGGGGTCAGGGTCACCGGGCCCAGCGTCAGCTCCATGCGCTCCATGCGGGCCAGCGCCAGGAATCCGGCCGTCTCGGCGACGGAGATCGCGTCGAACGTACGGCCCGTGGGCAGCAGGATCGAGGACAGCGGCTGCTTGGACCACATCCGGCGGGCCACCGTCGCGCTGCCCGTGGCCTGGGTGGCCCAGTCCGCGCGCGCCGGATGCGCCCCCGGCGCATCGCAGGCGGCATCGCCGCACGAGCAGCGCTGCACCCCGTCGACGGCTTCCAGCCACGTGCCGGGAAACACGTCCCAGTGGCGCTCCTCGGCGTAGCGTACGGCGGTCTCCAGCAGCGATTCCCCGCGCTGCTTCGGAATCTGGGCGGCTTCAGTGGCCTCGATCGTCTCTTCCACGCACATCACAACTCCCGCACCCACCTCGGGTTACGCCCGTGGCGCGCGCCGGGGAGGAGCATCGATTCCGCAACTGGGGCGCATGGATGCACGTACGGGGGCGCGCGGGAGGATCCGGGGCTGGAGATGGGTAGCCACAAGCGGGGTCGGCTTCGGGCTTACCCCGGCAATCCTCGCATGTCTCGCATTTTCGGTATGTCCGCGGGGCATTGATCTTCACGGCCGGATTCATTCGGTACGAAGACACATCAACTCGGTGCGTGGGCAGGGCACCGCAGCCACAGGGGGTACGCCATGGCCGCAAGGCCACTCGTCGCGCGGCAGCCGAACGAACGGTTGCAGGCGCTCATCCAGGAAGCGGGCTGCTCGAACGCCGGGCTCGCCCGCAGGGTCAACATGTGCGGCGCCGAGCACGGCTTCGATCTGCGCTACGACAAGACGTCCGTGGCCCGCTGGCTGCGCGGACAGCAGCCGCGGGGACGCGCCCCGGCGATCATCGCCGAGGCACTCGGCCGCAAACTCGGCCGTACGGTCACCATCGACGAGATCGGGATGGCCAACGGCAAGAACCTCGCGTCCGGCGTCGGTCTCCAGTTCTCGCCGACGGTACTGGGAGCCATCGAGCAGGTCTGCGAGCTGTGGCGCAGCGACGTGGGGCGGCGGGACTTCCTGTCCGGCTCCTCCGTCGCCGCGTCCGCCCTGGTCGAGCCCAGCCGGGACTGGCTGATCTCGGCGCCGGACGCGCAGGTCGCGCGCGCGGCGGGCCCGCGCGTGGGCCAGTCCGACGTGGCGGCCGTGAAGGCGATGACGCAGGCGCTGGTCGACCTGGACCACCAGTACGGCAGCGGGCACGTGCGCCCGGTCGTCGTGCACTACCTCAACAGCGTCGTCTCGGGGCTGCTCGCCGGGTCCTACCGGGAGGCGGTGGGGCGTGAACTGTTCGCCGCGGTGGCCCGGTTGACGGAACTGGCCGGCTACATGGCCGTCGACACCGGCCAGCCCGGACTCGCCCAGCGCTACTACATCCAGGCCCTGCGGCTCGCCCAGGCCGCCGGGGACCGCGGTTACGGCGGCTACGTGCTCGCCGCGTCCATGAGCCACCTCGCGGCGCAGCTCGGAAACCCGCGCGAGATCGCGCAGTTGGCACGGGCGGCGCAGGAGGGCGCGCGCGGACGCGTCACCCCGCGCGCGGAGGCGATGTTCCACGCCGCCGAGGCCCGCGGACACGCGCTCATGGGCGATGTACGGGCCGCCCAGGTGGCGTCCTCGCGGGCGGTGAGCGCGCTGGAGGCGGCCGATCCGGCCTCCGGCGACGACCCGGCGTGGATCACGCACTTCAACGAGGCCTATCTCGCGGACGAGTTGGCGCACTGCCACCGTGACCTCGGGCAGGCCGACGCGGCGGCGCGGTGCGCGGAGCAGTCCCTCGCCGCCCTGCCGGAGACCAAGGCGCGGCGCCGGGCCATCGGCTATGTGCTCCTCGCCACAGCGCAGGTGCAGCAGCGGGAGATCGAACAGGCCTGCACCACCGGCCTGAAGGCGGTCGAACTGCTGGAGACCCTGCGCTCCAACCGCGGCGCCGACTACCTGGAGGACTTCCAGCAGCGTCTGGAGCCCTACCGGGAGGAGCCGGTGGTACGGGAGTTCGGGGCGCGGCTGGAGCTGCAGGCGGCGGCCTGAGCCGGCGGTGGTGAAAGAGTCGTATCGGAAGGGAGTTGACGCACGGCGTTGGGGGACCGGATCTGTTAGGGCCGTCACAGGGACACGGGTCACGCCCTGAGCTGCGTGGCACGCCGCTCGCGTGACCCGGTAGCGTGAGCCCGATTCCGAAGGTCCCCCATTCGTAGGAGTCCCGGTGACGCAGAGTGGACAGGGCGAGGAGCCCTCGGCGCGAGTCGCGCGCGAAGGCATCGTGCTGCCCTCCGACGGAGGCGAGCCCCTGCTCCCGGGCATGACGGGCGCCCAGGGCGCCCCGCAGCACCCGACCCCGCCGCCCGCCCCGGCGGCCCCGTCGGGCGGTCAGGCGTGGCACGGCTCCTGGGGCCCCGAGCAGCAGCAGCCGCAGGCGGCCCCGCCCGCGCAGGGCTGGACCGCGCCGCCCGCCCAGCCCTGGGCCGGACCGGACCAGCAGCCCGCGGCGCCCTCCTGGTCCACCCCGGAGAACCCCTCCCAGCCCCTGCCGCCGGAGACCCCGTCCTACGACGACCGGGGCGCGGGAGCGCTTCCCCCGGCCACCCCCTACGGGGACCGGACCGGCACCTACGGGGACCAGGCCACCCCCTACGAGGCCCCGTCCGGCTCCTTCGGCGGCCAGGGCGCGGGAGCGCTTCCCCCGGCCGTTCCGAACGGCACCCAGGGCGCGTCGGCGTTCCCGGCCGCCGGTCCCTTCGGGGACGAGGGCGCCACCCAGTACATCCCGCCCGTCGTCGACGAGGCCGCCACCCAGTACATCCCGCCCGTCGTCGACGAGGCCGCCACCCAGTACATACCGCCGGTGGGCGGCGGAGCCCTGCCGCCCGAGGTCACCCCGGAGTCGCCCGGCGAGAGCACGACCGTGCTGGGCCGGGTCCCGAGAAACGCGGCCCCCGCCCCGGCGGCCGCCGGCCCGGACGCCGAGCCCACCCAGCTCATCCCGCCCGTCCCCGCGGCGGACGGCGGCGAGCGGCAGCCGCCCGCCGAGTTCGACAACCTCTTCCGCAGCGAGGGCGGCGCCCGGCCCCAGCCCGCCGGTGCCACCCAGCAGCTGCCCCGCTTCCAGCAGCCGCAGCCCCAGCAGCCCCAGTTCATCCCGCGCCGTGAGACGCACGACGAGGAGCCCCGCCGCGGCAGCGGCCGTACCGGGTCGCGGGTGCCGCTCTTCGCGGCCGTCGGCGTCGGGATCGCCGTCCTCGGCATCGGAGCGGGCGCCCTGATGGGCAGCGGCGGCGGTGACGGCGACGACGACAACAAGACGGTCGCCGCGACGGCCCCGGCGAGCGAGTCCGCCTCCGCCTCCCCGTCGCCCTCCGTGGACCCCGTTCAGCAGCAGGCCGTGGAGCTGGACAAGCTGCTCGCGGTCAGCGGCAACAGCCGGACCATGGTGATCAACGCGGTCTCCGACGTGAAGTCGTGCACCAACCTCAGCCAGGCCGCCAAGGACCTCAGGGACGCGGCCAAGCAGCGCGACGACCTGGTGACCAAGCTGGGCGAGCTGTCCGTGGACAAGCTGCCGCAGAACGCCGAGCTGACCACCGCCCTCACCAAGGCCTGGGAGGCGTCCGCGTCGGCGGACAACCACTACGCCGCATGGGCCGACCAGGTCGCCCAGCGCCAGGGCAAGATGTGCAAGAAGGGGCAGGCCAGGAACACCCCGCAGACCGCGGCCGGGAACCGGGCCAGCGGCACGGCCAGCACCGAGAAGAACAAGGCGGCGGGCCTGTGGAACTCCATCGCCAAGCAGTACGGCCTGACCGAGCGCACGGCGACCCAGCTCTGACCGGCCGCCGCGCGGGTCAGCGCAGCTCGGCCCGCTGAAGAGTCTTCGTCACATCGACGAATCCCTTGCGGGCCGACACCAGCCGCCCGCCGCGGACCACCTGGAGCGTCACCTGGGCGTTGACCAGCTGCGGCAGACCGACCCCGGCGAAGGTCTCGGAGTACTCCCAGCTCAGCTCGGGCGTGAGACCGCCGGTGTCAATGCTCAGGCCGCCGTCGTCGAGGGCCCGGCGCACCGAGCGGGCGGTCACCTCGCCGTCGCCGATGGACTCGATCGCGGCCCGCAGGACGGTGTAGGCGATCCACGTCGTCTGCACCCCGGCGTCCGTGGGGTCGATGCGGTTGTCGCCGAAGGCGTGCGCGTTGATCACCTCCCTCATCCCGTCCCAGCGCCTGTCGCTCGCCACCGGGTACCAGCCGGTGATGTACGCGCCCTCGTAGGGCCCGGACTTCCCGCCGGAGGCGTTGATCACCGTCTGGTCGACGCTGCCCAGCACGGTCGCCGTGCGCACCCCGGTGTCCTCGCGGTGGCGCCGGAAGGAGTCCATGAAGGTGCTGGTGCGGTCCCCGAGCGCGGGCACCACACAGCCGGGGCGGGCCGGGTCGGCGGAGGCGTGCTCCAGCGCCCGCTGCGACTGCGCCGCGTACTCGGTGGCGTCCTCCGCGGCCAGCACGTCGCCCGCGTCGTCGTGGCCGCCCGCCGAGAGCCCCGAGTTCAGCAGCGGGGCCAGCTCGTCGCCCGCGATGCTGTCGGGCCGTACCAGCGACACCGGCCCGCAGGTGGCGGCCAGCTCCCGGCCCAGGCCCGCCAGCAGGCTGGGCTGGCCGCCGTTGACCGGGTAGGAGAGCGGACTGGTGAACTCGGCGGAGGTCAGGCCGTAGCCGCCGATGTAGGGGATGCCCGCGCCCTCCAGAGTGGGGAAGAAGGAGTCGCCGTGCTGGCTGTAGGAGCCGACGACGGCGACCGCGCCCTCGTCGACGGCGCGCTCGGCGCACTTCGCGGCGGCGACGCTGTCGTTGCGGTCGTTGCAGTTCAGGACGCGCAGCTCACGGCCGTTCAGCCCGCCCCTGGAGTTGATCCAGCGCGCGTACGCCAGGGCCAGCGCGGGCATGCCGGGCTTGTTGGTGGCGTCGGTGTCCTGCGGCGCCCAGGTCATCACGGTGATCGTGCCGTCGTCCCCGGCGCCCCCCGTGACACCGGGGACGACCCCGCACCCGGCGGCGAGCGACGCCGCCGCGAGCAGCGCCACCGCTCTGCCCACGGAGGCTCGGACGGGGCGCGTGAACGCGCGGGAACGGGTCCTGCTGATGCCACTCCTGCCGGTCATGGACACGCACGATTCCGCCACACGGCCAACCGGAGAGTCACTGACGGTCAAGGGAAGGTGACGCGCAGGTGAATTGAGGGGGCCGGTGCGGGCGATCCACGAAAGAACGTACGATCGATGACCGTGCAAGGCTCGGAGAACTCTTCCCGTCGTGGCCGTCGCTCCTCCACCATGGGCGGCATGCCACTGAACGACATGCCGTGGTGGCGCTGGCGCAGCAATGTGCGCTCCGCGCTGCACATGCTCTCCGACCCCGTGTTCCAGCGTGACGTCTGGCTGGCCGGCGTCGACGGCTACGGGGACGTCACCGACGCCGTGTACCGCCTGGTCGAGGACACCTGGCTGGACAACTGGTCCGCCGAGAAGTACGTCGGCACGATCTTCCGGGACTCGCAGGAGGCGGCGCTCGTCGACACCGCCGTGCTGCGGGTGCTGCGGATCATGCACCAGGTCGGACCCGACGCCCCGGTCGCCACGTACCTGGAGAACCCGGGGTGGCCGGACGCGGTGCGCGCGGCGCGGGACGCGCACGTACGGATGGCGACGAGCGACGGGGAGGACCCGGACGCACCGCCGCGCACCCTGGAAGTGCTGCGGATCATGACGAGGTCCGCGTAGCGGTTCGGGTTCTGGGACGGCCGTGATCGCAGGGCCCCGACTGTGGGACCCTGTGCTGCATGAACGAGCAGTCCACCCGAGCCGCCGCCCCCAGCGACCAGTACGTCCTCACCCTGTCCTGCCCCGACAAGCAGGGCATCGTGCACGCCGTTTCGAGCTACCTGTTCATGACCGGCTGCAACATCGAGGACAGCCAGCAGTTCGGGGACCACGACACGGGTCTGTTCTTCATGCGCGTCCACTTCTCGGCGGAGGCGCCGGTGACGGTGGACAAGCTGCGGGCGAGCTTCGCGGCGATCGGTGACTCCTTCCACATGGACTGGCAGATCAACCGGGCCGACGAGAAGATGCGCATCGTCCTGATGGTCTCCAAGTTCGGGCACTGCCTGAACGACCTGCTCTTCCGGGCGCGGATCGGGGCGCTGCCGGTGGAGATCGCGGCGGTGGTCTCCAACCACACCGACTTCGCCGAGCTGGTGGGCTCGTACAACATCCCCTTCCACCACATCCCGGTGACCAGGGACACCAAGCCCGAGGCCGAGGCGCGGCTGCTGGAGCTGGTGCGCGAGCAGGACGTCGAACTGGTCGTCCTCGCCCGCTACATGCAGGTCCTCTCGGACGACCTGTGCAAGCAGCTGAGCGGGCGGATCATCAACATCCACCACTCCTTCCTGCCGAGCTTCAAGGGCGCGAAGCCGTACCACCAGGCGCATGCGCGGGGTGTGAAGCTGATCGGCGCGACCGCGCACTACGTCACCGCGGATCTCGACGAGGGGCCGATCATCGAGCAGGAGGTCGAGCGGGTGGGGCATGACGTCACTCCGGACCAGCTCGTGGCCATCGGGCGCGATGTGGAGTGCCAGGCGCTGGCGCGGGCCGTGAAGTGGCATGCGGAGCGGCGGATTCTGCTGAACGGGCGGCGGACGGTCGTGTTCGCCTAGCAGCTCGGGGTTTCTTGTATCGCGGGCGGCTGCGGGTGATCCGTGGTCGCTCGCGCGGTTCCCCGTGCCCCTTGAAGGTCGGTCCACTGGACGTACCTCTCAGGGGCGCGACCAGCCCTCACGCACCCGCAGCCGCCCGTGAAGCCCCAACCCGCCCCTACATCCGGCTCAGCGACGCCACCGAGAACAGCACATCCCTGATGGCGTCCCGGTCGCCGTCCTGACCGGCGGCAGCCTCCTCCGGCGGTACATGCCCGGCAGCCAGGTGGCAGAACTCCACCCCGTCCAGCGCGACGTGCGCGACCTCGCGAGGGGCGACGGCGAGGCCGGACGGCGCCGGTTCCAGTGGGATCAGCCACTCGCCCCCGCCCGACCCCTCGATCTCCAGCCGCAGGCTGCGCCCCCGCGCGGGTGCGCACAGGCCCGCCTCGCGGCGGCGCGCCAGCGCGGTCGGGAGCATGCGGGCCGCGAGGTCGATCATGTCGTGGAGGTGGCGGCCGGACGGCGGCTCGTACGGATAGTCGACGGCGTCCGCGATGTCCCCCGCGTGCACCCAGCACTCGAACGCGCGGTCCAGCATCGCGTCGTGCAGCGGCAGCTCGAAGTCGCCGTAGGAGACCGGCAGGGCGCCCGCCGGGCCGCCGGTGAAGGAGACCGTGCGGACCAGGTCGTGGCTCTGCTCCCGCCAGGGCCCGCGCACCGAGCGGGTGGGCGGGAAGTGTGCGGCACCCCAGTACGCCTCGGTCCGGGAGGCGGGCGTGGGCCGCTTGGCCGGTACGTCGCCGAGCGGGTCGTCGAGGCCGAGGGCGACCGCGACCAGGCCGTCGACGGTGAGCAGGTGCGCGATCACCCCGGCGACCGTCGTACGGCGGCTGGTGGCCTGGTCGGCCCGGAACCAGCGCAGCCGTACGGGCGCGTGCCACTCGGCGTCCCCGAAGTCCTGCAGCAGCGCGTCCAGGCGGGCCGTCTCCGCGTCGTACGCCGACGCCCAGCCCGGCCACCGGGATGCGCGGCGGGCGGCGCTCCAGGCAGCCCTCCAGGACCCGGGTGCGCAGGGCGGGGTCCAGGTCGAGGCTCTCGGCGGGGTGCAGCAGGCCCACGGCCTCGCGCAGCCGCAGCGCCTCCTCGGCGCAGGTACCGCACTCCCCGAGGTGCGCCTCCACGGCGAGGGACTCCTCCGGCGAGCAGGCGGCCAGCGCCCAGGCGCCGAGCAGGGACTTCAGCACGGGGTGCGCCAGGTCGAGCGGCGGCTGCCGGACGACGTCGGGCAGCGGCCTGCCGGTGTCCTCGACGGAGGCGCGGGGCAGCGGTATGCGGGGCGGCCTGTCCGGGCCGGGGCGCTCCTCGTGCCCGTACTCCGGCTCCTCGTCCTTCTTGTGCTCCTCGTGCCCGTCGTCCCCCTCGTGGTCGTACGCCCCGGACCAGTCCGCGTCGTTCACACCGCACCCCCGTATCCCGGCGGGGCGCCGACGTCGTGGGCGGTGGAGAGCAGCTGCAGGCCCAGGCGGAGCCGGCGGCGGGCCTCGTCCTCGGTGACGCCGAGGTCGGCGGCGGTCTGGCGGTAGTCGCGGCGCTGGAAGTAGGCCAGCTCCAGGGCGGCGCGCAGCGGCACCGGCATGGCCTGGACGATGTAGTCGGCGCGGGCGGCGACCGAGGCGCGGTGCACCTTGCGCTCCAGGTCCTCGGGGGTGCCGTGGCCGCCCCGGGCCAGTGCGGCGCTCTCGGTGTCGCGCAGGCGCTGTACGGCGAACCGGTGCGTGAGATCGGCCACCCAGGAGCGCAGGGGCCCCTGCTTGGGGTCGTAGGCGTCGGGGTGCTCCCAGACGTGGACGAAGACCTGGCGGGTGATGGCGTCGGCGCCGCGCTCGTCGCCGAGGACGGTGTGGGCCAGGCCGTGGACCAGCGAGGCGAACCGGTCGTAGAGCTCGCCGAGGGCGGCGGCCTCGCCGCGTGCGAGGCGCTGTTGCATCTTGCGGTCCCAGCGGGGCGGTGCGTCCTTCTTCGCCATCCGGTCCCCTCCTCTCATGCCCCTCGGCCCACTGCACGTGCCCTGGTCAAGCCTGCTCCCACCGTGCTGTCGAATGTAGTCGGCACCTGTGACAGCGCACGCCCCTTTGTCGCAATGTGCGCCCCCTGGGAGGTCCTGGGTGGTAGTGAACCGTCGCCTACCCGGTCAACTCCTGATCGAACAAGACTGGAGACGACTGAAACAAGCCTCTTTGCGATCCTTTCTGTTTCTGACCCGGTGTTTCAGGGCACCCCCGCTGGGCAGCCGCGCTGCAAGGAAGTTGAGGGACGGCTTCCGTTTGCGGGGTTTCCGGCGAGCGAAGGGCATGGCGGTGGCGTTCAAGGTGACCTGCGAGGAGCAGGGCGGGTGGGCCGTGCTGCGCGTGTCGGGGGAGCTGGACCTGGTGACCTCGCCCGTGCTGCGCCAACGCGTGCACGACAAGGTGGCCGAGGGCCGCCACAGTCTCGTGCTCGATCTGTCCGAGGTGTTCTTCTGCGACTCCAGCGGGGTCGGCGTGCTGATAGCCGCCCGCCGTCTGGTGCGCTCCTGCCGGGGCCGGCTGCGGCTGATCCTGCCCGCGCACGGCGCGGTGGAGGGCTCCCACGTCAACCGGGTGCTCGGCGCCCTGGGCGTGCGGCGGCTGTTCGACGTCCACCCCGACCTGGACTCCGCCACCGACGAGACCTCGGGCCCGCTGTCCGCGTAGGCGGGGTGTTGCCGCGCCACGCCGGTGTCCCGAAATTCCCCCGGTCTTGGCACAACCGCCGCTTTCTCGCTCCCCGGCGGCCCCCGGCGTCGTACGCTCCGTGCCAGAAGCACCCCACGTGACGTAAAGGCGGCACGAAAAGACATGGTCAGCAGCGAGTACGAGGGCAGGATCGCCGCCCGGTTCGCCACCTTCGACCAGGACGGCAACGGCTATATCGACCGTGCCGACTTCAACGCGGCCGCCAAGGCCGTGCTGGCGGAGTTCGGCACGGCGGCCCGGTCCGACAAGGGGCAGGCGCTGTACGGCGGCGCCGAGGCGTTCTGGCAGGGCATGGCCGGCATAGCGGACCGGGACGGCGACCAGCGCATCACGCGGGACGAGTTCGTGGGCGGCGCGGTCAAGCGGCTGCGCGACAACCCCGACCGGTTCGCCGAGATCGCCCGTCCCTTCCTGCACGCGGCCCTGGCCGTGGCCGACTCCGACGGCGACGGAGCGGCGACGGTGGCCGAAACCGTACGGGTGCTGACCGCCCTGGGCGTGAAGGCGGACGTCGCCGAGGCGGCCGCCGCCACACTCGACGCCGACCACGACGGCCGGGTGGAGGAGTCCGAGGTCGTGACCGCCTTCGCCCGCTACTTCACCGTCCCCGAGTAGCGCTCCCTCAGCTTGTACTTGAGCACCTTGCGCAGGGTGTCGTTGCGCGGCAGGGCGTCCACCACCTCCAGTTGCTCCGGCAGCTTGTGCACGGACAGCCCTGCCTCGCGCAGATACGCGGTGACCTGAGCGAGGCTCAACCCGGCCGCCCCCGGCGGCTGTTCCACCACGGCGCAGACGCGCTCCCCGCGCTCGGGATCGGGCAGCCCGATGACGGCCGCGTCCGCGACCGCGGGGTGCGTGTGCAGCAGGTCCTCGATCTCCTTGGCGGAGATGTTCTCGCCCTTGCGGATGATCACGTCCTTCAGCCGCCCGGTGAGCACCAGATGCCCGGTCTCGGTGAGCCGTCCCAGGTCACCGGTGCGCAGGAAGCCGTCCTCGTCGAAGGCCTCCGCGGTCTGCGCCGGGTCCAGATAGCCGCGGCACACCGCCTCCCCGCGCAGCCGGACCTCCCCGTCCACGATCCGGATCTCCATGCCCTCGGGCGGCCGCCCCTCGGTGGTGGCGAGCAGTTCCGGGGCGTCGTCCGGGTCGCCCATGGTGATCATCGGCACCTCGGTCATGCCGTACCCGTGGGTGAGCTGCACGCCCATCTCCCGTACGACCGCGTGATACAGCTCCGGAGGCTTCGGTGCCCCGCCGCCCGCCAGCAGCCGCAGCGTCGGAACCACTTTCTCCTCGGGCCGCTTGCGCTGCTCGGCGAGGAACATCGAGTAGAACGCTGTCGACCCGCCCGCCAGCGTGACCCCGTGCCGTCGGTACTCCGCCAGCGCCCCGGGGAACGCGAACTGCTCGAACAGCACGGCCGGGAAGCCGTACAGCAGCAGCATCACCATGTAGTCGGGGCCGCCTATGTGGGCGTACGGGAAGGCGATCGAGCCGACGTCGGCGCCGCTCGGGCGCAGGGCGTGGGCGAGGCAGGAGCCGCCCGCGATCAGCGAACGGTCGGTGTGCAGCACGCCCTTGGGGTCGGAGGTGGTGCCCGAGGTCCAGTAGATCCAGCGCACCGAGGTGCCCTCGTCGGGCGGGGCGGGCAGGGCCGCCGGATCGCCGTCCGGGAGTTCGTCGTACGCCTCGAAGACGCCCTTCGCGCCGAGCCGCCGGGCCATCCCGGTGTGGTCGAAGCCGCGCCAGGTGCCGGGGACTGCGAAGTACTCGGCCCTGGACTCGCGCAGTGCGAAGCCGACCTCGCGGTCCCGGTAGAAGGGGATGACGGGGGACTGCACGGCGCCGAGGCGGGCGAGGGCGAAGGAGAGCAGGACCGTCTCGATACGGGTGGGCAGTTGCCAGGCGACGACCGTGCCGGGGCGGACGCCCATGCCGTACAGGCCGGCCGCCACGCGCTCGGCACGCGCGCGTACCTCGCCGAAGCTCAAGGAGCGGTCCTCCTGGAGCAGCAGCGGGCGGTCCGGGGTGCGGGCGGCGCGGCCCTCCAGCAGCTCCCACAGGGTCCGGGCGGAACTCAGGACGCGTGCGGTGTCGGTCACGGTGACGACCCCCTTTGCTGACGATGCGTCAGATCTGGGGAGAGCGTAGGGTGCACCGCCTTGTCGGTCCAGAGGCGCGGGGCTAGCCTGAGGCCGGAGCTGACGGTTCGTCAGATTGGGGGCCGGTGCATGGACCTCGCGTACACGCCCGAGGAGGAGGAGTTCCGGGCCCGCCTGCGCAAGTGGCTCGGCGAGGCACTGCCCACCCTGCCCCCGCCGCCCGACCCCGCCGACTGGCCCGCCCGGCGCGCCTATGACCTCGGCTGGCAGCGCATGCTCCACGACGCCGGGTACGCCGATGTGCACTGGGACGCCCCGCCGGGCATCCGCCTGGTCTACCTGGAGGAGACCGAACGCGCGGGCGCCCCCTACGTCGGCGCCAACTTCGTCGGACTCCTGCACGCGGGGCCCACGATCGCCGCCGAGGGCACCGAGGAGCAGCGCGCGCGCTGGCTGCCGCCGATCCTGCGCGGCGAGGAGGTCTGGTGCCAGGGCTTCAGCGAACCCGGCGCCGGCTCCGACCTCGCGTCGCTGCGCACGCGCGCGTGGCGTGACGGCGACCACTATGTGGTGAGCGGTTCCAAGATCTGGACCTCGCACGCCGAAGTCGCCGACTGGTGCGAACTGTTGGTGCGCACCGACCCCGACGCCCCCAAGCACCGCGGCATCACCTGGCTCGCCCTGCGCATGGACGCCCCCGGCGTCACCGTACGGCCGCTGCGCACGCTCGCCGGGTCCACCGAGTTCGCCGAGGTGTTCCTCGACGAGGTGCGGGTGCCGGTCGCCCACCGGGTCGGCGCCGAGAACGACGGCTGGCGGGTGACGATGGTGACCCTCTCCTTCGAACGCGGCACCGCCTTCGCCGGCGAGGTCGTCGCCTGCCGCCGGGTGCTGCGCGAACTCGCCGCCGAGGCCCGCGCCAACGGCCGCTGGGACGACCCGGCGCTGCGGCGCGGGCTCGGCCGCCTCAACGCCGAGTTCCGCGCGCTGTGGCGGCTGATCCAGTGGAACGTCAGCGAGGCCGACGCGGGCGGCGTGCCGGGGGTGGGCGGTTCGGTGTTCAAACTGCGCTACTCGCACGCCCGCCAGGACCTCTACGACACCGCCGCCGACGTCCTCGGCCCCGACGCCCTCGACCTCGGCCGGGGCTGGGTGCTGGACCGGCTCTCGTCGCTGTCCTACACCATCGCGGCCGGGACCTCGCAGATCCAGCGGAACATCGTGGCCGAGCGGATCCTCGGCCTGCCGAAGGGGCGGTGAGCATGCGGTTCCGACTGAGCGGGGAGCAGCGGGCGTTGCGGGCGGGCATGCGGGAGCTGCTGGAGCGCCGGTTCGACGCCGACGCCCTGCGGGCCGCACGGGACGCGCCGCGCCTGGACCGGGGGCTGTGGCGGGAGCTGGGGGAGGCGGGGTTCTTCGCGCTGCGGCTGCCCGAGGCGGACGGCGGGGTCGGACTGGGGCTGCCGGAGGCCGTGTTGCTGTTCGAGGAGGCGGGCCGGGCCCTGCTGCCGGGGCCCCTCGCCGCCACCCATCTCGCCGCCGGTACGGTACCGGGCGCGGCGACCGGGGAGACGGTCGTGACCGCCGTGGACGGCGCCCTGGTGGAGTGGCTGGACGAGGCGGACGTGGTGCGCGGCGCGACGGCAGGCGCTCTCCCTCTCAGGTCCGTCGACCCGCTGACGCCGCTTCACCGCCTCCCGCACGCGCCGTCCGCGCCCCCCGACCCGCTCGCCGTCCTGCTCACCGCCGCCGAGCAGCTGGGCACCGCCACACGCGCGTGCGAACTCGCCGCGCAACACGCCCGGACCCGTGAACAGTTCGGCCGGCCGGTCGGCGCCTTCCAGGCGGTCAAGCACCTGTGCGCCGACCTGCTGGTCCGCGCGGAGACGGCCCGCGCCGCCGTCTATGCCGCCGCCGTGACCGGGGACATGGCCGATATCGCCGCCGCCCGGCTGCTCGCCGACGAGGCCGCCGTGCGCGGCGCCCGTGACTGCCTCCAAGTGCACGGCGGAATGGGCTTCACCTGGGAGTGCGAGGTGCATCTGCACCTCAAGCGGGCCTGGGTCCGGGCGCGCCGTGGTGGCGGCGGCACGCAGAGTGAGGAGCGCCTCGCCGCCGAACTCGTCGCCTGAGACGTCCTGAACCGCTCCTGGGCTGCGGATTGCGTCCGAACGCGCGCGTGAATGTCGCGGATTGTGGCATACCGGAACTACGGAGCGTTGATATCGGGTTGTGTCCTAGGTGTGACTCGTCACGTCCTGGAGTCGGCGTTCCGCTCCGGTACCTTGTGTGGGATGCGAGTGGTTCCGAGCACGAGCCATGCCGGAGTGGCCCTTGAGGCGGCTCCGGATCCGGCGGTGCGCGCCGGTTCTCGCAGGGTGGGCGCGGTTTTCTCCCCCGCCTGTTCGACTCCCCGTCAAGTGCGTCGCACAGTATCCCGCAGGGGTAATCCTTCGCGCTGGAATATGCCCGAAGCGCTTGTTGGGGTGACTGTACGTCAACCATGCTTTCCCGTACGGGATTCACGTTCCGTGACCCTGGCTCCGGCCATTGTTCTGGTCATGCAAAAAATGGCTACGATCGTGGCCCTCGTGAGGCGCGGGGCTATGAGTCCGCCGGTTCGGATGGTGTGAGCGGTGCAGGTGCTTCAAGTGCAGCTGGAGATCCGGCCCGACCCCGCTGAGGTGGGGCGAGCCCGGCGGTGGGCCCGCTCGCGGCTCGCCGGGTCCGCGATAGGGGCCGACGAGTCACTGTCGGAGACGCTGATCCTGCTCGTGTCCGAACTGGTCACCAATGCCGTGGTGCACACCGGCTGTCCGGCCGTGCTGCGGCTGTTCCTGCCCGGCGCGGCGGCCGGCGCCGAGTCGGTGACCGTGCGCGTGGAGGTCGCGGACGCCAGCGGGCGGGCCCCGGTGCCGCGTTGCGCGGGCGGCGGGGAGACGGGCGGGCGGGGCCTCGCCCTTGTCGACGGACTCGCCGACCGCTGGGGCTGGATGCCCGAGGGCCCCGGCAAGCGCATCTGGTGCGAACTCGACCGGTGCGCCGAGGGCCGCAGGACCGCCGTGTCCTACGGCGGCGGAACCTTCGAAGGGCTCGCGTACGAGGCGGTGTGACGGCGCCCTGGGGTATGCGGCGGCACCCGCGGGCCGCACGCCCGGAACCCTTGCGCCGGACGCGGTGTGATGCGCCGGGCAATGCTTCACCGTGCGCCTCTGGCAAAGCGGGCATAAGTAATAAATCCTCGACCGGGTGTTGACGGCGCGTGTCCGTTTGATCACGCTTGTGGTCAGCGATTCGCCGCGAGGGGACGACGAGGGCTTCGGTGACGGGGGCCCTCGACGAGTGTGGGTCGCGTTTCGGCGCGGGCCCCCTCAGGGCCGGGGCGGGTGCGCCGGAGTGGGATGGCGGTGCGCGCTTCCGTGCTCGGGGCGGGCAGATCGCGCGCCGCCAGCCGCACTTGACGGCCTTCATCGCCGCTCACAGAACAGCCACCGGTGCCACGGGTGCGCCCGTCGCGCCGACGAACGGCTCCGGCGTCGCCGACAACAGGAAGACGTACCGCCGCTCTCGTCCACAGGCTGTGGACAACTCTTCGAGATTCCAGTTCTGCCCCTGCGGCATCCCCATCTCCACCAGGTCCAGCGCGTGCACCGGCAGCCACAGGCCCTCGATCTCGGGCGGGAACACCTCGAAGGTCAGGGTGTCGTTGGCGACGGCGGCCACATCGCGCGCGTGGAACCACTCCGGCGTACGGACCGACAGACCCGGTGAGGGATAGCCGTACCCGTGCCGGTCCCCGGCCAGGAGGACCCGCATCTGCCCGGTGCGCACCAGCACGATGTCACCGGCCCGCACGCGCGTGCCCGCGAACTCCTCGGCGGCCTCCAGGTCCTCGGGCGTGACCGCGTACCCGCCCTCCAGCCGCTCCACGCCGCGCGCGCGTGCCACGTCGAGCAGCACCCCGCGCGAGACGACCGCCCGCGCGGTGGCCATCCCGGAGAAGGCGGCGCCGCCGTGCGCGGTCACCGAGTCGGCGGGGCGGCCGTTGTAGAGCCGGCCGGAGTGCGACACATGCGGAAGCGCGTCCCAATGGGTGCCCGCCTGAAGGCCCATCGTCACGGCGTCGTCGCTGCACGCCACCGTGCCGGGGCCGAAGATCTCCTGGTTGATCTGCACCATCGCGTGCAGCGGATTGATCCGGCCGGGGATCATCCCGGTCTGCACCCCGTCCTGGGAGAGTGGCAGCGCGAGCGGGACGCGCCGGCCGCTGCGCACACAGGCCGCCGCCTCGCGGACGACCCCGTCGGTGATCAGGTTCAGGGTGCCCAGTTCGTCGTCCGCACCCCAACGGCCCCAGTTGTTCACGCGCTTGGCGATGTCATGGAACGCGTCCGGCAGTGACATCGGTGCCTCCCCGGGGCTTGTCTCCGACTGTCCGGCGGGACATAAAATCTAACGGTCCGTCAGAAACCGCGGGAAGGGGCCGGGCGTGGGGAACTTCTTGGCAGGCAAGGCGGTCGTGGTGACCGGCGCGGGCCGGGGCATCGGCCGGGCGGTGGCGCTGGCGGCGGCGGCCGAGGGCGCGCGGGTCGTCGTCAACGACTACGGCGTCGCGGTGGACGGCGGGTCCCCGACGAGCGAGGTCGCCGAGTCCGTGGTCAAGGAGATCGAGGCCGCCGGGGGCGAGGCGGTGGCGGTCGCCGACGACATCTCCACCATGGCGGGCGGCCAGCGGGTCGTGGACGTCGCGCTGTCCTCGTACGGGCGGCTCGACGGGGTCGTGTGCGTCGCCGGGATCCTGCGCGAGCGGATGCTGTTCAACATGACCGAGGAGGAGTGGGACCCGGTCGTCGCCACCCACCTCAAGGGCACCTTCACCGTGTTCCGGGCCGCCTCCGCGGTGATGCGGTCCCAGCGCTCCGGCACCCTGATCGGCTTCACCAGCGGCAACCACCAGGGCTCGTACTCGCAGGCCAACTACAGCGCCGCCAAGGGCGGGATCATCTCCCTGGTGCGCAGCGCCGCGCTGGGCCTCCACAAGTACGGGGTGACCGCCAACGCGGTCGCGCCCGTCGCCCGTACGCGCATGTCGGCGAAGGTGCCCACCGAGCTGACCGAGATCGGGGAACCGGAGGACGTGGCGGCCCTCGTCGTCTACCTGCTCTCCGACCGCGCCAAGGACCAGGGCATCACCGGGCAGGTGTACACCCTCGCCGGGCCCAAGCTCGCCGTCTGGGCCCAGCCCAGGGAACTGCGCGCCGCATACGCCGAGGGGGCCTGGACGCCCGAGCGGATCGCCGAGTTCCTGCCGGGGACGGTGGGCGTGGACCCGATGCCGCTGCTCAGGCCGCCGAACGCCTCGTAGCGCCCATTTTCCGCGGAGGAGACGCTCATGGACTTCGGATTCAGCGCCGAGGACGAGGAGTTCCGCGCGCAGGCCAGGGACTGGCTCGCCGCGCACGCCGACCCCGGGCAGGACCGCCGGGCCTGGGAGCGCGTCCTCGGGGCGGCCGGATGGATCGGGCTCTCCTGGGGCGAGAGCGGCTACGGCAACCGCACCGCCACCCTCACCCAACAGGTCGCCTGGGCCGAGGAGTACGCCCGCTCCGGCGCGCCCCCGCGCTCCGGCCACATCGGGGAGAAACTGCTCGCACCCACCCTCCTCGCCCACGGCACCGCCGAGCAGAAGGCCCGCTTCCTGCCCCCGGTGGCCGCCGGTGAGGAACTGTGGTGCCAGGGCTACAGCGAGCCCGGCGCGGGTTCCGACCTGGCCGCCGTACGCACCAGCGCCGCCCGGGACTCCGACGGCACCCTGCGGGTCACCGGGCAGAAGATCTGGACCTCCCTCGCCCACGAGGCCAACTGGTGCTTCGTGCTGGCCCGCACCGAGCCGGGCTCCCGCCGCCACCAGGGCCTGAGCTTCCTGCTCGTGCCCATGGACCAGCCCGGCCGGATCGAGGTCCGCCCGATCCGCCAGCTCACCGGCACCAGCGACTTCAACGAGGTGTTCTTCGACGGCGCCCACGCACGCGTGGAGCACATCGTCGGCGGCGAGGGCAACGGCTGGCGGGTCGCCATGAGCCTGCTCGGCTTCGAACGCGGGGTGTCCACCCTCGCCCAGCAGATCGGCTTCGCCCGGGAACTGGAACAGGTCGTACGGGCCGCCGTGGAGACCGGCGCCACCGCCGACCCCGTCCTGCGCGAGCGCATCGTGCGCCTGTGGGCCGACCTGCACACCATGCGGTGGAACGCCCTGCGCACGCTCGGCGGCCCGGCCGACCCGGGCGCCGCCTCCGTGGCCAAGCTGCTGTGGTCCGGCTGGCACCAGCGGCTCGGCGAACTGGCGGTGCTGGTGCGCGGGGCGGACGCGGCGGTCGGGCCCCGGGACTGGGACGCGGCGCAGCCGTACGCGCTCGACGCCTCGCAGCACCTGTTCCTCTTCAGCCGGGCCGACACCATCTACGGCGGCTCGGACCAGGTTCAGCGCACGGTCGTCGCCGAGCGGGTGCTCGGTCTGCCCAGGGAGCCCAAGGGGGTTGTGTGATGCGTGGGGTGCTGTTCGACGGGGAGCGGGCCGAGGTCGTGGACGGCCTGGAGGTGCGGGAACCGGGACCGGGTGAGGTGCTGGTCGCGATCGCGGCGGCGGGCCTGTGCCACAGCGACCTGTCCGTGGTCGACGGGACCATTCCCTTCCCCGCGCCCGTGGTGCTCGGGCACGAGGGCGCCGGGGTGGTGGAGGCGGTCGGCGCCGGGGTCACGCATGTCGCGCCCGGGGACCATGTCGCGCTGTCCACGCTCGCCAACTGCGGCGCCTGCCCGGACTGCGACCGGGGGCGGCCGACCATGTGCCGGCAGGCGATCGGGCGGCCGGGGCGGCCGTTCACGCGGGACGGGCGGCCGGTGTTCCAGTTCGCCGCCAACTCCGCCTTCGCGGAGCGGACGGTCGTCAAGGCCGTGCAGGCCGTGCGGATCCCCCGGGAACTTCCGCTGACCTCGGCCGCGTTGATCGGATGCGGGGTGCTGACCGGAGTGGGGGCCGTGCTCAACCGCGCGCGGGTGGACCGCGGGGAGACGGTGGTGGTGATCGGCACCGGGGGCATCGGGCTCAATGTCCTCCAGGGCGCGCGGATCGCGGGCGCCCTGCGCATCGTCGCCGTGGACGCCAACCCGGCCAAGGAGGAGGCCGCCCGGCTCTTCGGCGCCACCGACTTCCTCACGTCTACGGAGGGGGTACGCGACCTCCTGCCCACCGGCGCCGACCACGTCTTCGAATGCGTCGGACGCGTCGAGCTGATCCGCCAGGCCATCGACCTGCTCGACCGGCACGGCCAGGCGATCCTCCTCGGCGTCCCGCCGGCCACCGCCGAGGCCTCCTTCCGGGTCTCCACCCTCTACCTCGACAAGTCCGTCCTGGGCTGCCGCTACGGCTCCTCCCGCCCCCAGCGCGACATCGCCCTGTACGCCGACCTCTACCGCGAGAAGCGGCTGCTCCTCGACGAACTGGTCACCCGCACCTACCCGGTGGAGGACTTCGAGAAGGCGGCCGAGGACGCGGCCGCGGGCAGGGTCGCCCGCGCGGTCCTGACCTTCTGAACGGCCCTGTCGCACCCCTCGGTCCCCTCGGTCGGGGTGCCGCCATGACGAAGCGGGACCGGGACGGGGTGAACCGGCTCTACGGCTGCCCCCCCGTCCCCACCCGTACCCCCTCCGCCCGGAACGTCCGCCGGTACGCCGTCGGGGTCACCCCCAGCGCCGCCTGGAGGTGCTGGCGCATCGACTGTGCCGTGCCGAACCCGGCGTCCCGTGCCACCTGGTCCACCGACAGGTCGGTGGACTCCAGCAGGTGCCGGGCCCGCTCCACCCGCTGCTGGGTGAGCCACTGGCCGGGGCTGATCCCGACCTCCTCGCGGAACCGGCGGGTGAAGGTGCGCACCGACATCGACTCCTGCGCGGCCATGTCCCGCAGCTGGATCGGCTCGTGCAGCCTGCCCAGCGCCCACGCGCGCGCCGTGGTCGTCGTCGACGCCTGCGGATCGGGCACCGGGCGGTGGATGTACTGCGCCTGCCCGCCGTCGCGGTGCGGCGGTACGACCGTACGGCGGGCGATCTCGTTGGCGACCGCGGTGCCGTGGTCGCGGCGGACCATGTGCAGGCACAGGTCGATCCCGGCGGCGACGCCCGCCGAGGTGAGCACGTCGCCGTCATCGATGAACAGCACATCGGGGTCCACGTCGACGGCCGGGAACAGCCGCTGCAGATGGTCGGTCTCCGCCCAGTGCGTGGTGGCGCGGCGCCCGTCGAGATACCCGGCGGCGGCGAGCACGAAGACGCCGGTGCAGATGGAGGCGAGCCGGGTGCCGGGGCGGATGTGGGCCAGCGCGGCGGCCAGTTCCTCGGTGAGCACGCCCTCCTCGAAGACCGGGCCGAGCTCGTAGGAGGCCGGGACGATCACCGTGTCGGCGGTGGCCAGCAGCTCGGGGCCGTGCTCGACCATGACCGCGAAGTCGGCGTCCGTGGCGACCGGGCCGGGCGGGCGGACGGAGCAGGTCAGCACCTCGTACAGCGGCCGGCCCGCGCGGTCCTTGGGGCGGCCGAAGATACGGTGCGGGATGCCCAGCTCGAAGGGGAGCAGACCGTCGAGGGCCAGGACGACGACCCGGTGCGGGCGGAACGCGGACGGCTCTGGGACATGGCTCATGGCCCGATCCTAACGAAGGCTGTCCCTCGGGCCACTCGTTGATCGCGCAATCAGCCGCGATCCTCGATCCGTGACCGAGACAATCCAGGCCGCGACCAGCGCGGAGGACAACCGGAACCGACCCGGGCGCCGCATTCACCGGGCCTGGTTCGTCGCCGCCGTCACCTTCGTGACGATCATCGGCGCCGCCGCCTTCCGCTCCCTGCCGGGGCTGCTGATCGACCCGCTGCACGAGGAGTTCGACTGGTCGCGCGGCACGATCGGCGCCGCCGTCTCCGTCAACCTCGCCCTCTACGGGCTGACCGCGCCCTTTGCGGCGGCGCTGATGGACCGCTTCGGCATCCGCAAGGTGGTGGCGGTCGCGCTGAGCGTGATCGCGCTCGGTTCGGGTGCGACGTACTGGATGACCGCGGCCTGGCAGCTGATGCTGTGCTGGGGTCTGCTGGTGGGCCTGGGCAGCGGCTCCATGGCGCTGGCCTTCGCGGCGACCGTCACCAACCGCTGGTTCGCCGAGCGCCGGGGCCTGGTCACCGGCATCCTCACCGCCGCCTCGGCCTCCGGCCAGCTGATCTTCCTGCCGCTGCTGTCCTGGATCGTCGCCGAGCACGACTGGCGCCCGGCCGCCGTCACGGTCGCCCTGGCCGCCCTCGCGGTCGTGCCCTTCGTCTGGCTGCTGCTGCGCGACCACCCGGCCGACGTGGGCCTCAAGCCGTACGGCGCGGCCGAGTTCGTGCCCAAGCCGCCGCCCGCGACCGGCGCCGCCCGCCGCGCCGTGAAGGTCCTCTTCGACGCCGCCCGCACCGGCCCCTTCTGGCTGCTGGCCGGCACCTTCGCGATCTGCGGCGCCTCCACCAACGGCCTGATCCAGACCCACTTCGTGCCCGCCGCCCACGACCACCACATGCCGGTGCAGGCCGCCGCCTCACTGCTCGCCGTGATCGGTGTGTTCGACGTCGTCGGCACGATCGCCTCCGGCTGGTTCACCGACCGCTACGAGGCGCGCAGGCTGCTCGCCGTGTACTACGCCCTGCGCGGGATCTCGCTGCTGTTCCTGCCGATGCTGCTCGCGCCGAGCGTGCGCCCGCCGATGGTCTTCTTCATCGTCTTCTACGGCCTGGACTGGGTCGCCACCGTCCCGCCCACCGTCGCCCTGTGCCGGGAGCACTACGGCGAGGACAGCGCGATCGTCTTCGGCTGGGTCCTCGCCTCCCACCAGGTGGGCGCCGCTCTCGTGGCCTTCCTCGGCGGCGTCGCCCGGGACGCCTTCGGCTCCTACGACGTCGTCTGGTACGCCTCGGGCGCGCTGTGCGCGGCGGCGGCGCTGATGTCCCTGGTCATCCGCAGACGCCCGGCCACCGCGCCGACGCTCGCCTAGCCGTGCCGTGTGCTGACTAGCGGGTGGTGTTACGCATCCGGCGGACCGTCAGGACCAGCAGGGCGCCCAGAGCCGCGGCGGCGGCCGCCGCTCCCGCCAGGAGCCCGGTGCCGTCGGTGCCGGTGCTCGCCAGGTTGCCGGTCGTCCCGGTCGTCCCGGTCGTGCCCGTGGTCCCGGCCGTTGTGCTGGGCGACGGGGTGGCGGCGCCGCCCTGGCCGTCGGGGTCGTTGCCGCCGTCGCCCGGGGTGGTCGGGGCGGGGGTGCTGGGCGTCGGGCTCGGCTCCGGCTCGTAGTCGCTCGGGGTGTCGATGACGATCGGCGCCGTGTTGTTGGCGAGGTTGCGGTCGTAGGCGGGCGTGATGTTGTAGACCGAGCTCGCCCGCACCTCGCCCTTCGGGTCCACGGCGTCCTTGTCGATCTTCAGCGAGAAGGTGTAGAGGTGCCTCTCGCCCACGTCGAGCGTGGCGTCGTCCTTGGGCCAGCAGACGTACTTCGCCCGGCCCAGCAGGGGCCCGCCGGTGGGGCCGTCGATACGGAAGGGCGAGCAGTCCTTGGGGACCTGGGTCGTGGTCGTGCCCGGCGGGATGGTCACCACCACGCCGGGCAGGTCGTCGCTGACCTGGTTCTGGATCCAGCCGGGGCCGTCGTTGCGCAGCTCCACCGTGACCGACTGCCCGTCGCCCGCGAGCCCTTCGGTCTCCTCGCCCACCGCCACCAGGTCGGCCCAGCTGTCGGCCTTCAGGGTCAGCCGCCGGTAAGCCTCGGAGAAGCCCGTGCCGGGTGCCTCGCCGGTCGCGGTGGTGCCGTACTCGACGGCCTCCATCAGGGCGTGCGGCAGGGCCTTGAAGCGCACCGGCACGGTGAGCGTGGCGCCCGGCTCGACGACCGTGTCCAGTTCGCACAGAGCCTGGCGGACCTGGTCGCCGACGGTGGAGTACGTGCAGTTCTCGGCCTGCTCCGGGAAGTCCAGACCGCGGGTGAGCCGGATCCGGAAGGTGACGCCGTCGGCGGGAGCGGTGCCGTTGTTGGTGACGGTGACCTGCTGGTCGTAGAGCTCTCCCGGCTTCGGCGAGGCGGTCGGCAGGGTCGAGACGGTCAGCTCGGGCGCGGTCTCCTCGGCGTGCGCCGCGGGGGCGACTGCTGCGGGCACGGCGGCGGCGAACGCGGCAGCGGCCACGACGGCCGACGAACGGCGCAGATACTGGCGCACGGGAACTCCTCGATGGGCTTCGGCAGGACCGGAACGGCTGCTCACTTCACCGGTCATGTCCTGGACTCATCAAGGGCGCCGAGGGTTGTACAACCGGGCCGCGCTAGAGGAACCGGCCCCGGTGGAAGAGCAGCGGGGCCGCGTCCGTCTCGTCCGTGCCGAGGGCGGCGACCCTGCCCACCACGATGAGATGGTCGCCGCCGGTGTGGACGGCGTGGATCGCGCAGTCCACCCAGGCCAGGGCGCCGGCCAGGCGCGGGGCGCCGGACACCGGTGCCGTGTCGAAGGCGACCCCGGCGAACTTGTCCCCGCCGCTGACCGCGAAGCCGCGGCACAGCTCGCCCTGGTCCGCGGCGAGCACGTTGACGCAGAACGCGCCCGCGCGGGCGATGCGCGGCCACGTGGTCGACGTACGGCCGACCATGAAGGCGACCAGGGGCGGGTCGAGGGAGAGGGAGGAGAAGGACTGGCAGGCGAAACCCGCGGGTGAGGTCTCGCCGTCGGCGGCGGCTGCGGTGACAACGGTCACGCCCGTCGCGAAGTTCCCGAGCACCCGGCGGAACTCGGCCTGGCTCACCGGCGCCCGCTCGTCCTCGCCGACACACCGCAGCCGTGGCCGGGGCGGCGGCTCCACGCGCGGGGCGTCGGCCGACCTGAGGTAGCGGACGGCCGCCGCGGCCATCCCTGCGTGTCCCATCACACCGTCCATTGAATCTGACGAAGCGTCAGATTGGAAGGGGTGTACGAGGACACCCGCGACGACCTGCGTACGCTGCGCCCATGACATGGGGGAACCGCCGGCAGACCGGCGAGAACAGCGCCACACGTGAGCTGTACGCGGCAGCCGCGGTGGCGGCGGGACAGCTGCCGCCGCTCTGGCTGGCCCTGTGGATCGCGGAACAGTCCGGCGACAACTACGGCCGCGGGATCAACTCGATGGGCATCGCCTGCGTGCTCGTCTTCGCCCCCCTGGTGCTGCCCGTGATCGGGCTCGTCCAGGCCCTGATCCAGACCGTGCCCGCCGGTCACCTGGCCGGGTTCCTCGCGGCACGCGCGCGTGGGCCGCGCCTGGCCTGGCACCTCGTGTGCGCGGTGCTGCTCGGCGTCGGCTGGGCGGCCCTCGCCGCGCTGCCCTGGTACGGGCCCTCGTTCTCCGCCGCCGCGCTGTACTTCGGCGGCCTCGGCATCCTCCCCGTCCTCGCCGTCGGCTACGTCCGCAGGCGGCCTGGCTGGGGGTTCTGGGGCATCTGGTTCCGCTCCGGGCTGGCCTCCTGCGCGGTGTCGGTGCTGGTCGTCGCCGCCGGTCTCGCGGCCACGTTCGGCGGGCTGATCAAGGAGTACGAGCCTCCCCACCTGACCGCCGCGCAGGTCACCGGCGTCTGGCAGGGCGCGGACGGCGCACAGCTGCGGCTGGCGGCGGACGGCGGGGCGCGGCTGACCGCGCTGCCGACCGACCCCGGAGCCGATGCCGGAGCCGATCCCGAGTCCCGGCGCGACTACGTCGTGTGCGAAGGCACCGGCACCTGGGACCTGGAGCGGCAGACCTGGAACGGCCGGGACGGCGTCGCCCTCAGCCTCGACGGTGCCTGCGGGGCGAACACGTTCTGGGTGATCGGCGGCAGCGAGCGCGACCCCGAGCTGTTCGTACTGTTCGGCGACCCGGACGCCGGTGAACTGCGCATCCTGGAGCGTCAGCGGCCCTCGTAGCGGGGGGTTCGCCGCTCCACGAAGCTCGCCACGCCCTCCCGGGCGTCCCGGGTCGTCATGTTGATCTCCTGCGCCGCCGCCTCCGCCGCGAACGCGGTCGCCCGGTCGCTGTCGAGGGAGGCGTTGACGAGCTGCTTGGTCAGGGCGAGGGCCCGGGTCGGACCGGCGGCGAGCCGCTCGGCCCACTCCCGGGCCGTCTTCGCCAACTCCCCGTCCGGGACGACCCGGTTCACCAGCCCCAGCCGCTCGGCGTCCGCCGCCGACAGCGCGTCGCCGAAGAACATCAGCTCCTTGGCCCGCTGCGGCCCGACCAGGCGGGGGAGGAGATAGGCGCCGCCGCCGTCGGGGACGAGCCCGCGGCGGACGAACACCTCGATGAACCGGGCCGATTCGGCGGCCAGGACGAGATCGCAGGCGAGCGCCAGGTGCGCGCCGAGGCCCGCCGCCGTGCCGTTCACGGCGGCGATCACCGGTTTCTCGCAGTCGAGTACGGCGGAGATCAGACGCTGGGCGCCGAGGCGGATGGTGCGGGCGATGTCGCCGGGGGCGGGCTCCCGGGCCGTGTCCGTGTGCGACCCCGCCCGCCGAGCCGGCCCCTCTTCCGCCCCCGCCCGCCGAGCCGGCCCCTGTCCCGCTCCCGCCCGCAGATCCGCCCCCGCGCAGAACGCGCGCCCCGTCCCGGTCAGGACGACCGCCCGGACCGCCGGGTCCGCGGAGGCCTCGGCGAGCAGGGTGACGATGCGTTCGCGCTGGTCGGGGGTGAGGGCGTTGAGGGCGTCGGGGCGGTTGAGGGTGAGATGGGAGACGTGATTGTCAGTGGTGTGCTGTACCAAGGAAGTCACGGAACTTCCGGGCACACGGGGGGAATCGGACATGTCAGCGACACACCACCAACGCGTCCAGCGCCACCGCGCCCTGGCCCTGCCCCAGCACCACCAGCGGGTTGATGTCCAGCTCCGCGAGGTCGTCCCCCAGCTCCAGCGCCATGCGCTGCACGCGCAGGACGACTTCGACGAGCGCGTCCCGGTCCGCGGGGGGCCGCCCCCTGACCCCGTCCAGCAGGGCCCGCCCGCGCAGTTCGTGGAGCATGTCCCGCGCCTGCTCCTCCCCGAAGGGCGGCACGCGTACGGCCGTGTCGCGCAGCACCTCGACGAGCACCCCGCCGAGGCCGACGGTCACGGTGGGCCCGAACAGGTCGTCGTGAGTGAGACCGACGACCATCTCGACGCCCCGCTCGACCATCTGGCAGACCAGGATGCCGTCCAGCGGGACGTCCTCGTAGCGGGCTATGTCGGTCAGCTCCCGGTAGGCGTCGCGGACCTGGCTGGCCGAGGTCAGACCCACCTTGACCAGGCCGAGTTCGGTCTTGTGCGCGATGCGGGCGCCGGAGGCCTTCATCACCACCGGGTAGCCGATCTGGCCGGCCGCCCGGACCGCCGCCGCCGCGCTGGTCACCAGCTGTTCGCGCGGTACGCGGATGCCGTACGCCCGCAGCAGTTGCTTCGCCGCGTGCTCGCTCAGCTGCTGGCCCGGGCGCATCAGTGCCTGCGCCTTGCGGAAGGAGGGCGAGGGGGTGCGCGGGGCGTGGTCGAAGGGGGAGCGGTAGCCGGTGACGAAGCGGTGGTGGTCGAGGTAGGCGCGCACGGCGGTGATGCAGTTGGCGACCGTGCGGAAGGTGGCGACCCGGGAGGAGCCCAGCAGGACCTCGCGGTAGGCGGGTTCGGTGCCCACCGGCGAGCCCCACACCACGCACACCAGCTTGTCGGTGTGCTCGGCCGCGTCGACCAGGTCCCGCACGAGCCGGTCGCTGAGCGGCGGGAAGGGGCCGGTGACGGGGCAGATCAGGACGCCCACGGACGGGTCGGCGAGGATCGCGTCGATGATCTTCCGGCCGCGTTCGTCGCCCACCGGGTGGCCGCCGTTGTCGACGGGGTTGGCGACGCTCAGGTACTCCGGTATCCACTGGTGCAGTTCGGCCTGCTTGGCCTCGGTGAGCACCGGCAGCGGCAGCCCGGCCTCGGTCGCCAGGTCCGCGAAGTGCGCGCCCGTGCCGCCCGAGATCGAATAGACGACGACGCCCTCGGCGCGCGGCGGCCTGGCGCGGGCCAGCAGGGTGGCGGTGTCCTGAAGTTCGTCGAGACCGTCGACGCGGATCACGCCGTACTGCCGCATCGCCGCGTCCACCACCGTGTCCGCGCCGGTCAGCTTGCCGGTGTGGGAGGCGGCGGTGCGGGCGCCGGTCTCGGTACGGCCGACCTTCACCGCGACCACCGGCACCTTGCGGCGGGCGGCGCGGTCGGCGGCGAGCAGGAAGGAGCGGCCGTCCTTCAGGCCCTCCACGTAGCAGGCGATGGCACCGACCTCGGGGCGTTCGGCGAAGTAGGAGAGGAAGTCGGCGGTCTCCAGGTCGGCCTCGTTGCCAGTGGGCGCCCAGTGGGAGAGCCGTACGCCGAGTTCCTGGAGGGCGAAGACCGGGCGGCCCTGGTGTCCCGACTGGGTGATCAGGGCGATCGCCGGTCCGTCGAGGTCGGCGCGGAACTCCTCGAAGGCGTTGAGGTTGGTGTTGGGGCCGAGCAGCCTGAGCCCGGAGCGGCGGACCGCGGCGGTCAGCCGCTCCTGCGCGGCGGCGCCCTCCTCACCGGTCTCGGCGAACCCGGAGGCGAAGGCGACCGCGAACTTCACCTTGGCCTCGGCCAGTTCCTCGATGACCGGGAGGGGGTCGGCGACCAGGAGTACGGCGAGGTCGACCGGTTCGGGCAGGTCGGCGACGGAGGGGGAGCAGGGGATGCCGAAGACGGCCGTGCGGCTCGGGTGCACCGGGTGGAGCCGGGCGCCGACCCGCTCGGACCAGGCGAGCAACTGCCGGGTGACGCCGGTGTTGGGGCGGCCCTCGGCGTCCGAGGCGCCGATCACGGCGACCGCCTCGGGCCGGAAGAAGCGGTCCAGATCGGGTACGTCGGCGTACAGCGGACGGCCGCTGACGTCGAGATCGTCGACCTCGGCCGGCCGGCCGTGGACGGCGGGACCGGGCTGCTCGCCGCAGGCGATGACCCGGGCCCGGCGGGAGTCGGTGGTGAGGGTGCCGTGGGTTGATCCAAGCATCGGTCCGCCCGCTCCTGTTGACAGCGAATAACTGACGCAGTGTCAGATTACTGAACTGACGCGTCGTCAGGAACGGCTGTGCAGGCAAAGTTGACGGGCGAACCGGCGCGAGGGTCCCGGCGGGGCCGGATCCTCGGGTGTTCGGGTGCTCGGATCTTCGGAACCCCGGGTGCTCGGATCTTCGGAACCCCGGCTTCTCAGGCGACGGGCAGTCTGGACACCCGGTCGGCGCCCCGCTTCACCACCGCCCTGGCGATCCTCTCCGCGTCCATGGCCAGCTCGCGGAGCATGCCGCTGATGGGGTTGGTGAACCCGGTGAAGAACAGGCCGGGGGCGCCCGCGGGAGTGCGGCCGCCGTGCGCGACGGGCTTTCCGCGGGAGTCCAGGACGTCCAGGTGGCCGACGAGGTCCTCCAGGCCGCGCCGGTAGCCGGTGGCGGCGATGACGGCGTCCGGCTCGATGAAGGTGCCGTCGGCGAGGGCCACCTTGCCGTCGTCGAAGCCGTCGACGGCGGCCACGACCTCGACCCTGCCCGCGCGGATCGCGTCGATCAGGCCCACGTCCTGCACCGGGACCGCGCCATCGAGGACCCTGCTGTACAGGCCGGTGTCCGGGCGGGGCAGCCCGTGCGCCGACAGGTCCGGCACGCTGAGCCTGGCCAGCGGGCGGGAGAGCCGGTCGACCAGGCGGACCGGCAGCCGCCGGACCAGCACGCCCGAGTACTGGGCGGCCCAGCCGGCCGTGGAGCGGCGCACGATGTGCGGGGCGGTGCGCACGGCGAGCCGCACCTTCG
This sequence comes from Streptomyces sp. NPDC110618, assembly GCF_055657065.1. Classification (NCBI taxonomy): domain Bacteria; kingdom Bacillati; phylum Actinomycetota; class Actinomycetes; order Kitasatosporales; family Streptomycetaceae; genus Streptomyces; species Streptomyces sp. NPDC110618. The sequence goes on from NZ_JBVKBN010000015.1 coordinate 91,245, forward strand.
CGGCGCCGCCCTCGACCAGGTCGACGGCGATCTCGGCGCCGGTGTTGCCGACACCGACGACCAGCACGTCCCGGCCCGCGTAGGGCTTGGCGTTGCGGTAGGCGGAGGCGTGCAGGAGTTCGCCGGTGTACTCCTCGCGGCCGGGCCAGTCGGGGAGGCGCGGGGTGTGGTTGTAGCCGGTGGCGACGACCACGGCGGCGCCGGTCAGCTCCCGTCCGCCGGTGGCGTGCAGCAGCCAGCCCTGTGCGTCCGGGGCGCGGTCGACGCGGGAGACCTCGACGCCGGTGACGATCTCCAGTTCGTGGTGCTCGGCGTACTTCTCCAGGTACCGCACCACGTCGTCCCGGGACACCCAGCGGCCGAATTTGCGCGGCATCGGAAGCCCGGGCAGGGCCGACAGGCGGCGGGTGGTGTGCAGGTGCAGCCGGTCGTAGTGACCGCGCCAGGAGGCGCCGACGCGGTCGGACTTCTCCAGGACGACGGCGCGTATGCCCCGGGCGCGCAAGGTGTACGCGACGGCGAGACCGCCCGGACCGCCACCGATGACGTACACCGGGCGGTCCGCGGCGGCTGGTGAGAGCGCAGTGGAGTCGGCCATGAGCGCGAGCGTAATCACATGCCCCGTTGATGGGTCTCGGTCAAGACCACAATTGGTTGCGGATTGATCACGCCTGTAGGAGGGCTGGGTGGGATCTGTGACGTACGGCGTCTGGTTGTGGGGGGTGGGGGGGAGGTGCGGCTGCCCGCAGCCGTGCGGGGCGCCCTCGGGGCCCTCAGTCGTCCGCCGCCACCACCAGCGTCAAGGTCTTCGCCGGTCGGTCGATCAGGATCAGTTCGTGGAAGCCGAGGTGGACCGGGCCGTAGTCGTGGCGGGCGTCCTGGGGGAGGGGTGCCAGTAGGTAGGTGCTGGTGGCCGTGGCGATGGGGGTGTGGACCTGTTGCTGGATGCGCTGGACCAGGGCCTCGGGGACCGGGCCGTGCTGGACGGTCCAGGTGCGGATCAGCGCACTGGCGGTGGACGCGGACACCGGGCGGTACGCGTCGGGCGTGATGCGGTCGAGGCGCCACTGGCCGTGCCGGGGCCGGTCCAGGACGCCGCTGCCGTCGTAGGTGTCGCGGAACTGCGGGTGCGCGATCAGGGCGGCCAGCAGTGCCCGGTCCTCCGGTGCCGCGGCGGTCAGCCGGAAGCGCTTGAGGTCGATCCAGCGGTAGCCGTGCGCGGAGGCGTCCGAGAACTTGAAGTCACGGAAGTTGATGAAGGGGCTGTCCAGGTGGACCAGGGCGGGCGGGGCGGCGTGCATACCGGTCATCGTAGGGCGCACCGGGCATACCGCGCCGTCGGTCGTGGAGGGGGTGCGCGGTCTTCCGGGGCCCATGTATCTGACGTACCGTCAGATCCATGGACTCGATCTGGCTCAGCGGCGCGGAATGGGTGGCCGTGCTCCGGATAGGACTCGGTCTGTGGTGGCTGGAGAGCTGGCGGCACAAGGACAAGAAGACCTGGTTCCAGGGCGGTGGGATCGCCTGGGCGGCGGACGTGGCCGCCAAGCACCGCTGGACCGCCGTACGCTCCGGCTTCGACGTCGTCGTCGCACCCCGGCCGCGCACCATGGCGTACCTCGTCGCCTACGCGGAACTCGCCCTCGGGCTCGGTCTGATCGCCGGTTTCCTGACCCCGGTCGCCCTGGTTGCCGGGCTGCTGCTCAACGGCGTCTACTTCACGCTGATGATCCACGACTGGGCGGAACAGGGCCAGAACTCGATGATGGCGCTGATCTCCCTGGTCGCCCTGTTCGGCATGTCCTGGCAGACCTGGTCCCTCGACAACGCCCTGGGGCTCTTCTGATGCCCGGCCCGTCCGGGAGGGCCGGTGCGTCGGGGAGGGCCGGTGCATCCGGGGGGACCGGTGCGTCGGGGAGGGCCGGTGCGTCCGGGGGGACTGGTGCGCCCACCGCTCGCCGTTTCGATCTTCCCGAGCCCGATTCCCTCAGTCGCCCCTACTGGGACGCGGCCGCCCAGGGGCGGCTGCTCGTCCGGCGGTGCGGGAGCTGCGGCAGGGCCCATCACTACCCGCGCGAGTTCTGCCCGTACTGCTGGAGCGAGGACATCTCCTGGGAGACAGCCAGCGGGCGGGCCACGCTCTACACCTGGTCCGTCGTCCACCGCAACGACCTGCCGCCCTTCGGTGAGCGCACCCCCTACGTCGCCGCCGTCGTCGACCTCGCCGAGGGCCCCCGCATGATGACGGAGATCGTGGAGTGGACAGGGGCCGACGGCGAGCCGCCGCTGCGTGCCGGAATGGAGCTGGAGGCCGGGTTCCGCGACGGCGTGCCGGTGTTCCGCCCGAGCCGCCCCCGCGGCCCGCACCGTCCTGCGAACGGGTGAGCGAGCGGTTTCAATGGCCGTATGACTCTCGTCAACCGGCACGGCACCGCGACCCCCCTGCCCGAGCTGCGCGCCGACGGCCTGTTGCTGCGCCCCTGGGACCCGGAGTCGGAGACGGACGTCGAGGCATGGCTGCGCGGCCGGACCGACCCGGAGTTCACCCGCTGGAACACCCCGCTGCGCTTCACCACCGACCGGGACACCGCCCGCGACCAGCTCAGGGCGGCCGCGCAGAACGCGGCGGAGGGCGCGGCGGCGCCGTACTGCGTCGCCGACCCGGAGACCGGGCGGCCGCTCGGGCACATCGGGGTCAACGTCATCAACCGCGTGATGAACACCGCGCGCGTCGGCTACTGGGTGCTGCCCGAGGCCCGCGGCCACGGGGTCGCCACCCGTGCCCTCGCCGTCACCGCCCGCTGGGCGTTCACCGAGCTGGGTCTGCACCGGCTGGAACTCGACCACGCCGTCGGGCACGATGCCTCCTGCCACATCGCCGAGCGCTGCGGCTTCCGCCACGAGGGCACCCTGCGCGGCGCGATGTGGGAGGCGGGCCGCCACGACGCCTACCGCGACATGCACCTGCACGCCCGGCTCGCCGGTGACCCGGAACCAGCCCCGGTGACGCGGGGTTGACGTGGCCGGGGTGTCGCTGTGGCGGTCCGTCGGGCGGGTACCCGGGCGCGGTTGGGTGCGATGCCTTCTGCCGGGTTGCCGGGCGCTGCGGCTTCCGTTCCGGGGGCGCCGCGTCGCGGGCGACCCGGAACCGGCCCCGGTGACGCGGGGTTGACGTGGCCGGGGTGTCGCTGTGGCGGTCCGTCGGGCGGGTGCCCGGGCGCGGTTGGGTGCGATGCCTTCTGCCGCGTCGCCGGGCGCTGCGGCCTCTGCTACGGGGGTACCGCCTCGCGGGTGACCGCCGAACCGGCTCCGGTGAGGCACGGTTGACGTGGCCGGGGTGCCGCGGTGGCGGTCTGCCGGGCGGGTACCACGGCGCGGTCGGCGCGATCCCTCCCGCCGGGTCGCCGGGTGCCGAGGCTTCCGTTGCGGGGGCGCCGGCTCGCGGGTGAGCCGGAACCGGACTGCGTGGCGCGAAGGTGACGTCGCGTCGATGCGACGGTCGTGCGTTCACCCCGACAAGGCATGGCCAAGTCCCGTACAGACGCGGGATCATGAGACATGCGCTCGGACGACTGGTACGTCACCGAAGACCTCGACCGCTTCCTCGCCCACGCCGGAGGCTTCCTGCGGTCCCGCCCCGACCTGCACACCGTTGCCCTGACGGTGACGGAGTCGCTGCGCATGCGCGGGCTGCACGCGTACGGCGGTGACGAACCCCCCGTCTTCGGGGTGATGGAGCGGGACGGACAGGTGCGCGGGGCCTACTTCCGCACCCCGCCCTACCGGCTCAACGTCACCCCGCTCAACGCCGACGAGACCGACGCCCTCGCCGCCCACCTCGTCGCCGTCGGCCAGCCGGTGCCCGGCATCATCGGCACCCGTGAGACCACCTCCGGGTTCGTCCGCTCCTGGCAGCGCCACACCGGCGCCACCTCCGCCCTGCGCCAGCGCCAGCGGCTGTACCGGCTGGGCTCCCTGCTGCCCCCGCGCCCGGTGCCGGCGGGCCGCCCCCGGCTGGCGGGCGAGAAGGACCGGGACCAACTCATCCGCTGGTACCGGGAGTTCACCGAGGCGGTCGGCGACCACGCCGCCGGGGACGTCGAGGCATGGGCCGACCACCGCATCGCCTACGGCGGCATCACCTTCTGGGAGGACCCGGACGGCACCCCCGTCTCCATGTGCGGGGTGACCCCGACCGTCGCGGGCCAGGTCCGGATCGCCCCCGTCTACACCCCGCCCCACCTGCGCGGACGCGGATACGCGGGAGCGGTGACGGTCGAGGTCAGCCGCAACGCCCTGCGCTCCGGCGCCGAGGAGGTCCTGCTCTTCACCGACCTGTCCAACGCCACCAGCAACGTCCTCTACCAGCGGATCGGCTACCGGGCGGTGGCGGAGTTCGAGGTGTACGACTTCTCGGGGACGGCGGATCGCTGAGCCGCGTGAACCGCCTCTACGGCCAGAGCAGTTCGCGGTCCCAGCCCGACTCCGTACGACGGTAGTTCAGCCGTACGTGCCTCCTGCGCTCCTCGCCCTGGAAGAACTCCACCTCCTCCGGACGGAGCCGGTACAGGGTCCAGGTCGGGACCGGGGAGGCCGGTTCGCGCTGGGCGCGGTCCCAGGCCTCGGCCGAGACGCGCTCCAACTCCTCCAGTGAGTACAGGACTTCGCTCTGCCGCCCGGTCAGCGCCGCCGCGAGGGCGCCGGTGGAGCGGGCGTGCAGATCGGCCTGGCTGTCCGAAGACGGCGCCGCCGTGACCGGCCCGCGCACCCGCACCTGGCGGCCGAGCACCGGCCAGTAGAAACCGAGGGCGGCGTACGGGCGGGCGGCGAGCTGGCGGCCCTTGCGGCTGGTGGCGTGGGAGGCGAAGGACCAGCGGTCCGTGTCGGCGCCGTGCAGCATCACGGTCCGTACGTCCGGCCGGCCCTCCTCGTCCGAGGTTGCCAGGGACATGGTGTGCGGTTCGGTCTGCCCCGCCGCCACCGCCTCCGCGAACCAGGCCGCGAACAGCGGCAGCGGCTCCTCGGGCGCCTTCTCGGGGTCGAACGGCGACAGCGTGGTCACCGCCGGGTCCCACACCCGCAGCGACCTCAGCAGATCATGAAGTTCCATGCCCCCGATTCTCGGACGCGGCCCGGCCCCGGGGACACCCCCACCACGCCGGTGGCGATTCAGCCCGTCCGGCGTTTGAGGACGAGGCCCGTTCAGGGCCGACAGCGGGGTCCGGGGGCGCCAGCCCCCGGTGACGGGACGGGTAGGGGCGGCGGGGGCGAGGAAAGCCCGCGAGAACCCCGGCGACCCCGCGCGACTACCGCCCCAGCACCACCGTCCCCGAGGAACAGAACCAGCCCCCCGTCCCCGAAGCCACCGCCAGCCGGGGCAGGCCCCCGTCGCGGGCCCGCACCTGCCGCGCCCCGCACTCCCCGCGCAGTTGCCGGACCGCCTCCACGAGGAGGAACAGCCCGCGCATACCGGGATGTTGGGCGGACAGTCCGCCGCCGTCGGTGTTGACGGGCAGTTCCCGGGAACGGACGAACGCCCCGCCCTCGCCCTTCTTGCAGAAGCCCAGGTCCTCCAGGGTCACCAGGGTCATGTACGTGAAGGCGTCGTAGATCTCGGCGAGGTCGATCTCGGCGGGGCGGACCCCGGCCCGCCGGAAGGCGAGGCGTCCGCTGACCGCGGCCGGGGAGACGGTGAAGTCCTCCCACTCGGACATCGTGGAGTGGGAGACGCACTCGCCGGTGCCGAGGATCCACACCGGCTCCGTACGGCAGTCCCGCGCGTACTCCTCGGCCGCCAGCAGGACCGCCGCGCCGCCGTCGGAGCGGATACAGCAGTGCAGCTTGGTGAACGGGTCCGCGATCATCGGCCCCGACAGGACGTCGTCGACGGTGATGGGGTCGTGGAACATCGCCTCCGGGTTGAGCGCCGCGTACCGGCGGGCCTGGACGGCGACCTCGGCCAGCTCCTCGATCGTCGTGCCGTGTTCGATCATGTGGCGGCGGGCGGCCATCGCGTACTTGGCGATCAGGGTGTGGCCGTACGGGACCTCGTACTGCAGCGGGCCGCGGGCGCCGAAGGAGAGGTCGCCGGTTCTGCGGCCCGCCCTGATGTCGGCGCGGGCGGTGGAGCCGTAGACCAGCAGAACGGCGTTGGCGTGGCCCGCGGCGATGGCGTCGGCGGCGTGCGCGGCCATGACCTCCCAGGTCGAGCCGCCGACCGAGGTGGAGTCGACCCAGGTGGGGCGCAGGCCCAGGTACTCGGCGATCTCCACGGGCGCGAGGACGCCGGTGCCGGTGGAGGCGAGGCCGTCGACGCGGGCGCGGTCGAGACCGGCGTCCGCGAGGGCGCGGCGGGCGGCCTGGGCGTGCAGGGTGTACGGGGTCGCGCCGTCGAGGCGGCCGCAGTCGGAGAGGGCCACGCCGACCACGGCGACGTTCCGGTTTCCGGCAGTCATGACTGGTCACTCCCGTCAGTGCGTCCCTCTGGGCATCTGGACCCGGCGCTCCTAATATGACGGACCGTCAGATCCGGAGGGAAGGGGCAGCGATGGACGCCGGACTCACCGCGGAACAGGTCGAGATACGCCGGACCCTCCGCGAACTGCTCCACAAGCGCTGCGGCCCGGAGGAACTGCGCGCCGCGGTCGACACGCCCGCCGGACACGACCCGGTCCTGTGGACGGCCCTGTCCGACCAGCTCGGCCTGCCGGGTCTGGCGCTCCCGGAACGGTTCGACGGAGTCGGCGGCTCGGTGACGGAACTGGCCCTGGCAGTCGAGGAGTTGGGCCGCGCCCTGGCCCCGACCCCGTTCCTCGCCACGGCCGTCCTGACCGCCCCCCTGGTCCTCGCCCTGGGCACGGACACGCAGCGCGCCGACCTCCTGCCCCGGATCGCCGCCGGCTGCCTCACCTGCGCTCTCGCGGCCCCCACCGCCTGCCTGGCCCTCACCGGCGACAACCGCGGCGACTGGGCGGGCGGCGGACGCGCGGGCGGGGTCCAGGCCAGGCGCTCGGGCGTGGAGTGGCTCCTGTACGGCGAGGCCGACCGCGTCCTCGACGGCCACAGCGCGGACCTCCTCCTGGTGGCGGCCCACACCGGCGGCTACGCCCGCTCCCGGACCGACCTGTTCCTCGTCCCCGGCGACGCCGACGGCCTCCTGCGCACCCGCCTCACGACCCTCGACCAGACCCGCCCCCAGGCCCGCGTCCAACTCCGGGACGTGAAGGCCCAATTGCTGGGCACCGGCGAGGCGGACATCCCGGCTGCCCTGGCCCGGCTGGGCACATCGGCCGCCACGGTCCTCTCCTGCGAGGCGGTGGGCGCCGCCGCCCGCGCCCTGGAGCTGACGGTGGACCACACGAAGCAACGCGAACAGTTCGGCCGCCCCATCGCCTCCTTCCAGGCGGTCAAGCACCGCCTGGCCGACGTGTACGTCCAGGTGGAGGCGGCCCGCTCGGCGGCGTACTACGCGGCGTGGGCCGTGGGGCAGGGGGAGCCGCCCGCCGGGGAACCCGTAGCCCCTCTCGCCCTCGCCCAGGCCCTGGAAGCCCTCCGTGCGGCCGCCGCTGAGGCGATCCAGTTCCACGGCGGCATCGGGTTCACCTGGGAGCACAGCGCCCAGCTCTACTTCAAGCGCGCCGCGGGTGACGATCTGCTCTTCGGCCCCGCGCACCGGCTCAGGGGGTACGCGGCCGAGGTGGCCCGGTTGTTCGAGGCGGCGGAGGTGACGGTGTGATCGGCGTCCGGGTGGTGCAGAAGGTGTCCTCCACGCGCGGGTTCGCCAAGGTCGCCCCGCATGTCATCCCCGCGCTCGACAGGGCCGTGCACCGGCTCACCCGGGGCCGTGTGCTGCTCAGCGCCCAGCTGTTGCCCGGGGTCATCCTCACCTCCACCGGGGCCCGCAGCGGGCAGCCCCGGCGGACGCCGCTCGCCTGTATGCCGGAGCCGGAGCGGGGGAGCTGGGTGCTGATCGGGTCCAACTTCGGGCGTACCGGGCACCCCGCCTGGACCGCGAACCTGCTCGCCCACCCCGACGCCGAGATCAACTGGAAGGGCGCGGACATCCCGGTCACCGCGCGGCTGCTCCAGGGAGAGGAGCGGGCCGCCGCGTGGCAGGCCGCGCTCGCCTTCTGGCCCCCGTACGCCACGTATCAGGCGCGGGTGGAGCGGGAGATCCGGCTCTTCCGGCTCGTACGGCGGGAGCCCTGAGGGCAGCTCACAGGGTGTGCTGCACCAGCAGGGCGTCCGGTTCGTACGGCGGGAGCCCTGAGGGCAGCTCACAGGGTGTGCTGCACCAGCAGGGCGTCCGGTTCGTACGGCGGGAGCCCTGAGCGCAGCTCACAGGGTGTGCTGCACCAGCAGGGCGTCCGGCTCGTACGGCGGGAGCCCTGAGCGCAGCTCACAGCGTGTGCTGCACCAGCAGGAACGCCCCGATCCCCAGCATCGCCGCCCCGCTCGTCCGGGTCACCGCGCGGGCCGCGGCCGGGCGGGCGCCCAGGACCGCGCGGGCGCCAAGGCCGACGGAGAGGTAGACGGCGGCGCAGCACGCCATGTGGAGCAGTCCGAGGGTGGCCGTCTGCGCGGGGACCGGCAGGTGACCGCCGCCCGTGACCAGGAACTGCGGCAGGACCGACAGATACAGCAGCAGGCCCTTGGGGTTCAGTCCGCTGATCATCGCCCCCCGCAGGAAGACCCGCTCGTCCGTGCTCTCCCCGGCCCCGGGCACCCCCGGCCGCCGCAGCACGCTCCAGCCGAGCCGGACCAGGTACGCCGCCCCGGCCACCGTCAGCCCGGTCAGCAGCGCGGGCCGGCTCGCGACGAGTACCGCCAGGCCCGCCGCCGCCAGCGCCGTGTGCAGGGCGTACCCGCTCACCAGTCCCGCCACCGCCCGCCCCACCGAGCCGCCGCGCAGCCCCGCCGAGATCGCGTACGCCCAGTCGGCTCCCGGTACACAGACCAGCAGCAGATCGAGGGCGAGGAAGGAGATGAGGGTTCCCGAGTCCATACCGGGCAGATTAGGCCGGAATGTCCCGAAAGTGTTGCCGATATTTGCTCGATACCCGGCACCATGGGGGAAGATCTGCCCTATGGACGACGTTGATCGGAAAATTCTTGCCGAGCTCCAGCAGGACGGGCGGCTGACCGTCACCGAGCTGGCCGGGCGGGTGCGGCTGAGCGTCTCGCCCTGCCACCGCCGGCTCAGGGAGCTGGAGCGCTCGGGGGCGATCAGCGGCTACCGCGCGGTCGTGGACCCGGTCGCGGTGGGTCTGACCTTCGAGGCGCTGGTCTTCGTCTCGATGCGGCAGGAGGACCGCGACACCGTCGCCGAGTTCGAGCGGGCCATCGGGGAGATCGAGCATGTCCTGGACGCCCAGCGGCTGTTCGGCGAGCCGGACTACCTGCTGCGGGTGGCGACCGCCGACCTCGCCGCCTTCCAGCGGCTCTACGACGAGCGCCTGGCCACCCTGCCGGGCGTGCAGCGGCTGACCTCGACGCTGGTGATGAAGCACGTCGTACGCGACCGCCCGCTGCCCGCATAGCGGCAGGCGGCCGTCCACCTCGGTGAACGGCCGCCTGACAGACAGGACTTGGGGCCTGGGACTATCAAATCCGGCGAAGCCGAAAGGGAGCGTGCCGGGGCGCCTACTTCGTGGGCTTCTTGCCCGTCACGCCCAGATGCACCAACAGCGCCAGGTTCGGCTTGAGTTCCGCCTGCTTGACACCCCAGGACTGGAAGCCCTTCTGGTGCGAGGCCACCGCCGCGAGCATCGCGACCAGCGCACCCGCCACCGCGGCCGGGTTGACGTCCTTGTCGACCTTGCCCTTGGCCTGCAACTCCGCGACCGCGTCCGCGAGGGAGTTGTTGACCGAGTTGAGGATCTTCATGCGGAGCTTGTAGAAGCGCTTGTCGCCCTCGGCCGCGCCGAGATCGACCACGCGCAGGATCGCGTCGTGCTTGCGCCAGAACTCCAGGAACCCGTCGACGAGTTCCTGCGAGGTCTGCCACGCCGACTTGCCGACCCAGGAACGGCCCTGGAGGAGTTCGGTCAACCCGGCGCCCTCGGCGGCCATTTGCTCGGCGATCTCCAGGACGGCGCCCTCGACGTCCGGGAAGTACTGGTAGAAGGTCGCGGGCGAAGTGCCCGCCTTCCGGGCGACATCGATGACCTTGACGTCCCGGTAGGGGGAGGAGCTGAGCATCTCGCTGAGGCAGTCGAGCAGCTTCTGCCGGGTCGCCTGCCCACGCCGACCGGCCACGCGGCCGTCGACGGTACGCACTTGTCCTGTCATGCCGTCAGCTTACCGAGGGGTGATCGGAGCGCGATTCGGCCGACTGCAAATGGGGTGCACGAGGGTTCGGAGCCTGGTGTGCCTGGTCTGCGCGGTGCGGAGGTGCCCGTTACTTTGGCGGCATGGCCGAAAACAGGGCATCTCGGTATGCGGAGGGCGTCCCCTGCTGGGTGGACGTCCAGCTTCCCGACGTCGAGGCGGGCAAGCGCTTCTACGGTGATCTCTTCGGATGGAGCTTCGAGGACAGTTACGCGCTCAAGGAAGGGGAGCGCGTCGCCGCGCTGCTCCCCAAGACGGACGGGCGGATGCCGACCGTGTGGACCGTCTACTTCGCCACCCCGGACGCCGAGGCACTGGCCCGGCGGATCCTGGACGCGGGCGGGAACATCGTCGCCGCGCCCCTGGAGACCCGCTCCGGGGAGGCGGTGACCGCCCTGGTCACCGACCCCGAGGGCGCTGTCTTCGGGCTCTGGCAGCCGCTCTCCCACCCCGGCTTCGGCCGCCGCCACGAGATCGGCACCTTCGCCTGGGCGCAGCTGTACGCCCGGGACACCGAGACCGCCAACGACTTCTACGGCCCCCTCTTCCACGCCGCCCTCTTCGGCCCGGACGCCAAGCCCGACTTCGGGCGCGCCCCGGTCGCCGACGTGTTCTTCCCGGAGATGCCGCCGCACTTCGTCGTCCACTTCCGGGTGGTGGACTGCGCGCGGGCGGTGGAACGGGTGACAGGGCTGGGCGGGCGGGTCCAGGCGCCACCCTTTGAGACGTCGTACGGCACTGTGGCGGTCGTCACGGACAATCAAGGGGCCTCTTTCGCGCTGCTCCAGCGCGCAGACTGAGGTTTTTGGCGAGCGGGCTGGGGTTTTTGTCCGGAGACACCCCGATTTGACCCCGGGTTCGCAACCGCGCCCCGGTACAGGAAGAATCGGGGTGCGTGCCGCCATGGCGGTGCCGTGGTGAGACGCTGCACGGGGTCGCGTACATACGTGGGTGACGCGGCCCGTACGGGGAGGTGGCAGGCAAGTGGTGGATCAGCTGACGCAGCACGATCCGCGGCGGATCGGGCCGTTCGAGGTGCTGGGACGGCTGGGCGCCGGCGGCATGGGGCTGGTCTATCTCGCGCGCTCGGCGTCCGGCCGGCGCGTGGCGATCAAGACGGTCCGCACGGAGCTGGCCGAGGACCAGCTCTTCCGCGTCCGCTTCACGCGCGAGGTCGAGGCGGCCCGCGCCGTCTCCGGGTTCTACACCGCGGCCGTGGTCGACGCCGACCCGCGCGCCGCCGTGCCGTGGCTGGCCACCGCGTACGTCCCCGCGCCCTCCCTCGAAGAGATAGTGAACGAGTGCGGGCCGCTCCCGGCCCAGGCGGTGCGCTGGCTGGCGGCGGGCGTGGCGGAGGCCCTCCAGTCGATCCACGGCGCCGGTCTCGTCCACCGTGACCTCAAGCCCTCCAACGTCCTCGTCGTCGAGGACGGCCCCCGGGTGATCGACTTCGGTATCGCCTCCGGTGTCTCGAACACCCGTTTGACCATGACGAACGTCGCGGTCGGCACCCCCGCCTACATGTCCCCCGAGCAGGCGAAGGACTCCCGCAGCGTCACCGGCGCCAGCGACGTCTTCTCGCTCGGCTCGATGCTGGTGTTCGCCGCGACCGGCCACCCGCCCTTCCACGGCGCCAACCCGGTCGAGACGGTCTTCATGCTGCTGCGCGAGGGCCCGGACCTGGAAGGGCTGCCGGACGAGCTGCGCCCGCTGATCGAGTCCTGCATGCAGATGGACCCGACCGCCCGCCCCAACCCGGCCGACCTCCAGGCCCAGCTCGCCCCCCACCTGTTCGGCTCCGGCTCCGACGACAGCGGTACGGCGTCGGCGTGGCTGCCCGAGCGGGCGGTCAGCCTGATCGAGGCGCGGCGCAACGGCCGCCCCCCGGCCAAGTCCACACCCCCGTCCGGGGGCCGCAGCGGCGGCCGCATGGTCCCGCCGCCCCCGCCGCACGACCCCGTCGTCCCGGCCCCGCCCGTCCCCGCGCCGGTCGGCGCCCCCGACACCGGCCCGGTGCGCCTGGCGGGCGCCCAGGTGCCCATCGGGCCCGGACCGCGCGTCGCCGACGCCCGCGCCGCCGCCGTGAAGGCACCGCCGCCGGAGGCGGGCCTGGTCGCCAACTGGTCCAAGCCCCGCCCCGGCGTCAACGGCGCCGACCCGGCCGTGGCGCCCGCCGCGCCGCCCGCGCCCCCGGAGACGCCCAGCGGCTGGCGCCCCTGGCGGTTCCGCATGTCGAACGACGTGTGGGGCACCCCGGCGGTCGCCGGTGACCTGGTCTACGTCACCTCCTTCGAGGTGCACGCCCTCGACGTCGCGACCGGCCGCCGCCGCTTCAAGACCAGGGACGTCGCCTGGTCGATGGCGGTCGCGGACGGCCGTATCCACGCCTCCGACGGGCCCACCCTGTTCGCGCTGGACAGCCGCGAGGGCGCCGACCTGTGGCGGCTGCCCACGGACGCCTGGGTGTACTCCCTCAAGGCCGAGCGCGGCACCGTCGTCACCGGCACGCGCGGCGGCGGCGTACAGGCGTGGGAGGCGTCCACCGGGCAGCGGCTGTGGGAGCTGTCCGGCGCCCAGAGCGACTTCGAGTCCCCCGAGGCGGGCCCGGCGCTGTACGAGGGCACCGTCTACGTCTGGCAGGACGCCCGGCTGCGCGCCCGGGACGCCAGAACCGGCGACGAGCGCTGGTCGTACCCGATCGGCGACGCCGCCTCCTGCGGCGGAGTGCCGGTCCGCATCACCCAGGCGCCCGACGGCTACGTCTACGTCTCCGCAGGCACCCGCGTGATCGCCCTGGACGTGGCCACCGGCCAGGTCCGCTGGCACTTCGAGGCCCCCGCGGTCTTCCTCAGCCCGCCCACCTTCGTCCCCGGCCCGGCGGTCACCGGCGGCGGCGTCTACCTCGCCGACTACCTCGGCACGGTCTACGCCCTGGACGCCACCGACGGCCGCGACCGCTGGCGGATCGCCACCGAGGCCCGGTCCTCCATCGAGCCGGTGCTGGTGGCCGCGGGCCATGTGCACGTGGGCAGCGGCAAGGGCCTGTACACGCTGGACGCGGTCACCGGCACGCCCAAGTGGCGCTTCCAGGCGGGCGGCGACATCGTGGGCGCCCCCTCGGTGGCGGAGGGCCGGATCCACTTCGGCTCCACCGACCACCTGCTGTACACGCTCAAGGCCGACGACGGACGGCTGCGCTGGAAGCTGGCCACCGGCGGCGAGATCACCGGCTCGCCGGTCGTCCGGGACGGGGTCGTGTACGCGTGCAGCAAGGACCGCTGCGTCTACGCGCTCGACGCGGAGAAGGGCACGGGCACCGCGCGCACCGCGTGAGGCGGGACGGCCGTCGTACCGGTGCACGGAAGGGGAGCCGGGCGGCGGCCGTCACTGCCGGGAGCGGACCTGACGCCGCTCTCACAGCGAACGCTACGCCGGGGACGCCCCGGTCGCCATGTGGTGACATGATCGTGACAGGCGGTAGCTAGGGTGGCCGTTATGGATCTTCGGGGGCGCAAGCTCAAATTCACAGCGGTGACGGCACTGGTGGTTCTCTCCCTGACGGGTTTCTCGTCGGGCCGCGGCCACGGCGGCGGCGACGGTGACTCGGGTGGCGGATGCAGCAGCTCCAGCCAGAACCACGACAGTTCGTCGTCCCGGCACGACGACGATGACGACAACGACACGTCCGGCTCCGGCCCCGGCGCGGACACCGGCTCGGCGGGTACGGCGCAGGACGTGAAGATCGACCTGGTGAGCTGCGCGAGCACGGAGCAGCCGTACGCGGTCGTGGACCTGACCAACCCGAACGGCAACCCGGTCACCGTCACGGTCGTCGTCCACTTCAAGGACGCCCAGTCCTCCGTGGTCGACATGCAGACGGTCGAGGAGATCGTCCCCGCCGGTGAGACGGCCCAGGTCCAGGTCGACCTCACCGACGCGTCCAACGCGGCGCAGGTCGACCTGTGCGAGGCCGAGCTGATGCCGACCGTCTGACACCGGTCACCGCACCAGCGGCGGTCCGCCGCTCCTCCGCCGGGCGAACAGCTCCGCCTGCCGCCCGGCGGGCAGGTTCCCCAGCGCGATGAGCTGCGGCGCCTGCGCGAAGGCCCGCTCGCGAACCTGCTCCTGCGCGGCCCACAGGGCCCGCACGGTGCCCTGCACGGCCTCGGTGGGATACCCGGCGAGAACCTCGGCGCACCGCAGGGCGGCGGCCAAGTCACCCTCTTCTTCAGTCAGTTCGGACACCAGACCCACCTCATGGGCCCGTCGGGCGGAGATCCGCTCGGCGGTGCCCATGAGCATCATCCGCGCCACCTCCCCGGCCGGCATCCGTGCCGCCATCAGCATCGACTCGTACGCGCTGACCATGCCGTAGGAGGTGTGCGGGTCGAAGAACTCGGCACTCGGGTCGGCGACGAGGAATTCGCACTCGGCGAGCAGATAGAAGGCCCCGCCGCAGGCCATGCCGTGCACGGCGGCGACGACCGGCTTCCACAGGTCGTTGGACTTGGGCCCCACCCGAAGCAGCGGATCGTCCTGGGAGTAGGGCGAGTTGGGCTGCGGCACGACGGCATCCCGGTCGATCCCGGTACAGAAGGCCCGCCGCCCGGCCCCCGTGAGGACGACAGCCCGCACGGAGTCGTCGAACCGGAACTTGCGCCAGACGCCGACGAGTTCACGCACGGTCGCCAAGTCCAGGGCGTTGAGCCGCTCGGCCCGGTCGAGGGTGACGACGGCGACCCCGCGGTCCGTCCTGACATCGACGCTCACGCCCGCTCCAGAACCCACTGCGGCATCCCGTCGCCCCCGAAGACGACGCGAACCCGCTCCCCGATCCGCACCCGGTCGCGCGGAAACGCCCCCAGCGGATCACCGGCCCGCCGTACAAGATTGCCCACCAGCCGAATCCGAGGCAGATCGACAAGCTCGACCACCACCACCGGATACGGCGCACAGGCCGCGTAGTCCGGCAGCAACGGCGGATGGGCGACGACATACGACCAGATCCGCCCGTGCCCCCCGACCCGCCGCCACTCGCTCGCGAAGGACTGGCAGTGCGGACAACAAGGGCGGGGCGGGAAACGGGGTTCGGCGCACTCGGCGCAGAACTGGATCCGCAGTTCACCGCGGGCCGCGTACTGCCAGAAGGGGGCGCCGTCGGCATCGGTGACGGGGGCGAGCATCCTGATCGACTCCTCAGTTCCGTAGGAGCAGCGCGGAGGTGGGAACCCCCTCGCCCGCGGTGACGAGGCAGGTGGCGGCGCCCGGCACCTGGGCGGTGCTGGTGCCGCGGAGCTGTTTGACGCCCTCGGTGATGAGGTTGAAGCCGTGCACGTAGGCCTCGCTCAGCCCGCCGCCGCCGGTGTTGAGCGGCAGCCGCCCGCCGATCTCCAGCGCCCCGCCCTCGGTGAACGCCCCGCCCTCGCCGCGCCCGCAGAAGCCGTACCCCTCCAGGGAGAGCGGGACGAGCGGGGTGAAGGCGTCGTAGATCTGGGCGACGTCGACGTCCTGCGGAGTGAGATCCGCGTGCTTCCACAAGTGCCGGGCGGCGGTCCAGGCAGGTCCCGTGAGCGGGTCGTCGTTCCAGTAGTTGACCATGCCGTGGTGCTGGGCGGGCAGCCCCTGGGCGGCGGAGTGCACATAGACAGGAGGCCGCCGGCAGTCCCGGGCGCGCTCCCGGCTGACCACGACACAGGCCAACGCACCGTCGGTCTCCAGGCAGTTGTCGTACAGACACAGAGGCTCGCTGATCCACCGCGCGTTCATGTACATCTCGCGGGTCAGCGGCCGTTCGTACATCACGGCCGCCGGGTTCTGATTGGCGCGGTTGCGGCAGGCGAGGGCGACATTGAACAGATGATCACGAGTGGTGCCGTACTCGTGCATGTGGCGGCGGGCGAGCATGGCTATCTCGTCGACGGGCCGCAGCAGTCCGAAGGGCCGCGTCCACTGCGCCGGAGTCGGCAGCTGGACCTGGGTGTTGGTCCACGGCCGAGGGCCCGACCCGCGCTTGCGGGACCGCCAGGCGACGCCCACGGTCGCCTGCCCGGCCGCGATGGCGGCGGTGAGATGGGCGACGGTGGCGCACGAACCGCCTCCGCCGTAGCCGACCTTGCTGAAGAAGGTGAGGTCACCGAGGCCGACGGCCTTGGCCAGCTCCACCTCGTCGGTGTCCTCCATGGTGTACGAGGCGAGCGCGTCGACCTCGCCGGGCGCGATCCCGGCGTCGTCCAGCGCGGCGAGCACGGCACGGCAGGCGAGGGTGCGTTCGTCCTCCGGGAGGTGCTTGGCGAACGGCGTCTGCCCGATGCCGACGATGGCGGTGGCGTCCTTGATCCCGACCATGCTGGAGCCCCTCCCGTCTGCCGCCCTTTGCTGACAGGCCGTCAGGTTACAGCTAATCTGACGGACAGTCAGCTAGTGGTTTGGGGGCTGTGGTGCGCGGTGACGTCGAGTGGGGCAGCATTCCGGAACTGGTCCGCCGGTCGGCCGAGCGGTACGCCGACACGGAGGCGGTGGTGGAGGGCCGGACCCGTATCTCCTACGCCGAGTTGGGCGCCCGGATCGACCGCTCCACGGCGGCCTGCGTCGCCGCCGGGGTCCGTCCCGGCGACCGGGTCGCCATCTGGGCGCCGAACACCCTGGACTGGATCGTGGCGGCGCTGGGCGCGGTGTCGGCGGGGGCGGTCCTGGTCCCCGTGAACACCCGCTTCAAGGGCACGGAGGCGGCGGACGTCCTGCGCAG
Source organism: Streptomyces sp. NPDC110618 (assembly GCF_055657065.1). NCBI lineage: Bacteria > Bacillati > Actinomycetota > Actinomycetes > Kitasatosporales > Streptomycetaceae > Streptomyces > Streptomyces sp. NPDC110618. The sequence goes on from NZ_JBVKBN010000015.1 coordinate 108,319, forward strand.
GAGCGGAGCGAGGCTCCTGTTCGTGACGGGCACGTTCCTGGGCACGTCCTACGTCGCCTCGCTGCGCCGGGCGATGGCCGCGGGCCCGGGACTCCCCGCGCTGCGGGATGTCGTAGTGCTGGCGGACGACGCGCCGGAGGACTTCCGTACCTGGAAGGACTTCCTGGCGGCGGGGGAGGGCCTGACAGCAGAGCCCCTCGAACTGCCCCCGGACTCCCCGTCGGACATCGTCTACACCTCAGGCACCACAGGCCGCCCGAAGGGCGTGACGATCACCCACGCCCAAACCCTCCGCGCCTACGCGATCTGGTCGGACCTGGCGGGCCTGCGCCAGGGCGACCGCTACCTGATCGTGAACCCCTTCTTCCACACCTTCGGCTACAAGGCCGGGGTGATCGCGTGCCTGATGCGCGGGGCGACGATGATCCCGCAGCCGGTGTTCAACGTGAACACGGCACTGGCAAACCTGGCCGCGGAGTCGGTGACGGTCCTCCCCGGCCCGCCCACCCTCCTCCAGTCCGTCCTCGACCACCCTTCCCGCCGGGCCTACGACCTCACCTCCCTCCGCTTGGTGGTGACGGGCGCGGCGGTGATCCCCCTGCGCCTGGTGGAACGCCTGCGCACGGAACTGGGCGTGGAGACGGTCCTGACGGCCTACGGCCTGTCCGAGGCGACCGGCATAGTGACGATGTGCCGCCGCGGCGACGACCCGTCGGTGATCGCGTCGACCTCGGGCCGGGCGATACCGGGAACGGAGGTCCGTGTGGAGGCGCCACAGGGCACCCCCGGAGAGGTGCTGGTCCGAGGCTTCAACGTGATGAGGGGCTACTACGAGGACGAGGCCGCCACGTCGGAGGCTTTGACGCGGGACGGCTGGCTGCGCACGGGCGACGTAGGGGTACTGGACGAAGCGGGCAACCTGAGGGTGACGGACCGGGTGAAGGACATGTACATCGTCGGCGGCTTCAACGCGTACCCGGCGGAGATCGAGAACCTCCTGGCCCTGCACCCGGACGTGGCGGAGGCGGCGGTGATCGGAGTCCCGGACCCCCGCCTGGGGGAGGTCGGAAAGGCGTACGTGGTCAGGCGCCCCGGAGCGATGCTGACGGCGGACGACCTGATGGCCTGGTCCCGGCGTGAGATGGCGAACTACAAGGTGCCGAGGTCGGTGGAGTTCGTGGCAGAACTGCCGAGGAACGCGAGCGGAAAGGTGCTGAAGGGAGAGCTGAGGGGCACCGGCACCTGACCGGCACCCCCCCGTAGGGCTCCGCCTGCTTCACCCGAAGGCGCGAACGGCCTGGTAGTAGGTCCAGGCGGTGCTGTTGCAGGCGGTCTTGGTGGCGCCGCTGTAGTTGTTGCAGACGCGCTTGAGGTCCTCGTAGAAGGCGCTGTCGAGGCGGGACTTGTTGGCGCTGAAGGTGCCGGCGGCCTTGTAGTTCCGGTAGCCGAAGTCGTGGCGGGCGCACGACATCGAGAACGGGAAGCCGAAGGGGTTGTCGGGCGAGGAGGAGCAGTAGTCGGTGGACCAGTCGAACCCGTAGGCGGACCAGGCGGACTGGTTGGCGCGCGCGGCGGCCCAGGCGTTGTAACTGGACGCGCTGGTCTGGGTCCAACTGGACAGGACCTGCGGCTTGTCGGCGGGAGCGGCGTCGGCCGTGGCCGCGGTGGCGACGACGGTGACGAGCGCCAGGGTCGAGGTTGCAAGTGCGGTACCGAGTCTGCGGTGCATCCCACACCTCCATGAGGCTGCCCACCCGCTTGTCGGACGGGCAGGTACATGACATGAGGATGCGGCCAGGTCTATGCGCGTTGAAAGTAGTCGGCGTCAAATTTTCCGTGAATCAACGAATATGAGGACGCATCAGGGGACGAAGGGTGGGATATGGGTCCGGGGAACTGCCGCGAGCTCGGCTTTGAGGGGAGTAACTCCGGGCTGTGGTTGAGGGAATTCGGGCCGCTCTGGGCACCGGAGTGAGCGGGTGACCGTGTCTCGGTGTGGGCCGCCCGCTTCTTGGCCAGGGTCGTGCTTCCGCGGCCCGGCCTCAAGGCGCTCCGCCTGCGGCTCCGCGTCGGCTACGCCGATGGGCCTGCGGCCCACCCTTGACCCCGGTCCGCTCCAGCACGGGTGAGAAGCGAGCGAGCGGCCCGGGGAAAGCGGGGGCCAGGCGGGCCCGGGTCCGGGTGAGTTGCGGGGCGGGCCGGGGTCGGGGGCGCGCCAGCGCCTCGCCTGCACGCCGGGCGGGCTTAGCGGCGAACGGTTGGTGGGGGGTGGGGTGCGCGGCGGCGGGGTGGCGGCACACCGGGTCGGCCCAGCGGCTTGCGCCCGGTGGGTGGGACGCGACAGGAGGGTGGGGCGCGGCAGGAGGGTGGGGGCACGCCGGGCGGGTTTGGCGGCGAGCGGTTGGTGGGGGTTGGGGTGCGCGGCGGCGGGGTGGCGGCACACCGGGTCGGCCCAGCGGCTTGCGCCCGGTGGGGGTGGGTGGCACTGCGGCGGCCGCTGTTCCCGGTGAGGCCTGGGCCCGGAGCGCAGAGGGCCACGCACCGCTGCCTCGTCAGCCACAGGAGCCCCGTCCCTCCTTCCGGGAAGGAGAGTTGCCAATTACCCCACCAGGCACGCTCCAGGAGGTGATTGGGTGTTTCCGGCCAAGCACACCACCAAAACCCCCCAGCCCACACACCACCAGCCTGGCCGGAAACACCCAATCACCCCCACCACGGGAGAGATGGGACTCCTGTGACTGCCGAGGCGATTCCTGGACCCCACCAGTCGCAGTGGCGCCACGCTCCCCACCCCACCCCGCCCCATCGCCCAGACACTGACCCACTCAACCCACCCGACCAACCGCAAGCCGCCAAACCCGCCCGGCGTGCCCTCACCCTCCTGTCGCGTCCCACCCACCGGGCGCAAGCCGCTGGGCCGACCCGGTGTGCCGCCACCCCGCCGCCGCGCACCCCACCCCCCACCGGGCGCAAGCCGCTGGGCCGACCCGGTGTGCCCCCACCCTCCTGCCGCGCCCCACCCTCCTGTCGCGTCCCACCCACCGGGCGCAAGCCGCTGGGCCGACCCGGTGTGCCGCCACCCCGCCGCCGCGCACCCCACCCCCCACCAACCGTTCGCCGCTAAGCCCGCCCGGCGTGCAGGCGAGGCGCTGGCGCGCCCCCGACCCCGGCCCGCCCCGCAACTCACCCGGACCCGGGCCCGCCTGGCCCCCGCTTTCCCCGGGCCGCTCGCTCGCTTCTCACCCGTGCTGGAGCGGACCGGGGTCAAGGGTGGGCCGCAGGCCCATCGGCGTAGCCGACGCGGAGCCGCAGGCGGAGCGCCTTGAGGCCGGGCCGCGGAAGCACGACCCTGGCCAAGAAGCGGGCGGCCCACACCGAGACACGGTCACCCGCTCACTCCGGTGCCCAGAGCGGCCCGAATTCCCTCAATCATCAGCGCAGGCCGATGGAACACGTCCTCGGCGGTGAAACGCAGCAGTCTGCGCACCTTCGGGCACTGCGCGATCTGGTTGAAGCGGACCACGTCCCGGCGGTGGGCCTCCCAGGTGCCGTGGTAGGCGTAGCCCTCGACCTCGACGGCCACGCCCTCGGTACGGAACAGGAAGTCGAGGCGGAGTCGGCGTCCCTCCGGGGTGAGGAGCTCGGCCTGGGGTTCCGGGTGCAGGCCGGCGTCGTGCATGTGCAGGCGGGCGATGGTCTCGGCCGGTGACTCGGAGCGCGGGTTGATCAACCCCAACCAGTCGCGCGCCCTCTTTGCTCCGAGTAGCGGTGCATCGAGTGCCTTGGCGATCACGTCGAGGCGGGTCACCGGCGCACGCCGTACGCGGTTCACCCGACGGTAGGTCAGCGCGGACTCCGCGGCGACGAGTGCGTCGTTCCTCGGCCCGGCCCTGAGCAGATCGGCGAGTGTGCGTGCCGGGTTGGTGACGCGTAGGCCGTTCCGTACGGCTACGTCCGCTTCGGTGAGAGGGAGCCGGTACACGTGTACGCCTCCGCTCTTCCGGCGGAGAGCCAGCTTCGGGTCAACGAACTCCAGGGCCGCGTCGGTGCCATTGCCGAGCGTCTCGATCCGCCAGAGGGCGGCCGCCGACCGGTGACTCACGACGAGCTGTGGTCTGAGCAGCTGTACCGCCCGGAGGCGTATGGCAAGGTCGACCGCCTGCCCCGGCTGGACCCACGCACCCGCCCGGATCCGGGTCCAGCCCTCCACTCGCAGAACCCTTGAAAGGCTCCGCTCGGGCCACCCGGCATCGACGGCGCGGGAGGTCAGCAGAACCCCGCCCTCCGTAAGCTCCCGTAACGCCGTCCGCTGCTCCACACCCTCAAGATCGCAGAGGCGGCGGCTTCCTGAGGGTGCCTGTGGATAACCCCGGGGTCAGGGGCAGGGATCAGCGTTTGAGGGACGCCAGGAATGTGGCCCAGGTCGGGGGCTGGAAGAGGAGTACGGGCGCGTTGGCGGGGTTCTTGGAGTCGCGTATGGGGATCACGCCCGGGGTGTTGTCGGCGACCTCGACGCAGTCGCCGCCGCTGCCGTTGCTGTAGCTGCTCTTCTTCCAACGCGCGGTGCTCAAGTCAAAGGCTTTGCTTGCCATTTCGGTAGTCCTCAGCCGCTTCCTCGACCATTGCGAGGGACGCCTCCGGCGGCAGAGCGGCGGCCCTGAGCCGATCGTACGACTTGCGGTATTCCTTCACGAGTGCCGGATCGTCGATGGTGGCCCCGGTGTGGAGGGACTCCGTGTACACCAGCGGCGGGGCGTCGGGGAAGCTCATCAGCTTCGCCGTGCCGAGCATGAAGGGATGCGGCCCGCAATTCCACGGGAGCACTTGTGGAGTGATTCGGGGCCGTCTGGCCAACGCGACGATGTGCTCCAGTTGGACCGCCATCTCTAGCGGCGGCAGGATGGGCAGTCGTAGCAGCGACTCGTGGATGATCACCCAGTACTCGGGGGTTGTGGCGTCGTTGTCGAAGAGGCGGGCGCGGGCCATGCGAGCCTCCACCTTTTCGTTAGTTTGCTGCGGAGACTCCAGCGGGTGTGTGGCCCGTACGACTGCGTGGGCGTACGGGGCTGTCTGGAGCAGTCCAGGGAAGAGCGTGGGGCACCATTCCTCGATCACGTCGGCATGTTGCTCGGCTTCGAGAACCCTCTCGAAATACTTGGCATGCCCCCTCCGCCGAGCCCGACGCACATCCTCGCGCCGCCGCGCAAAGAACCCGTCCGTCCCCAGTGCCCGGTCCACGTGCTCGGCGAGGTCGCGCGGCATGCGGCGCTCGCCCCGCTCGATCTCGCTGAGGTGACTCAGTCCGTAGAAGCTTCCCTCGGCCAGTTGCTGAAGCGTGAGCCCCGCCTCCTCCCGCTTCCACCGCAACTCCTTGCCGTAGAAGCTCGGAACGCTTTCCGAACCGTCGATGTCCTTGCGCCGCAACCTGGTTCACCGCCATTTCCACAACTACCGCGTCGGGTTCTGCCGTTCGCGTCCGGGAAGCCGAACGTCTTTCACGGTACGCGGCGTGGCGCCAGCCTGTGACTGATTCATCACAGAGTGCACAGGAAGGCGTACGTCCATGCAGTCGCCCAAGTCCAATCCCGAGCCCAGTCCCACCCCTTTCGACGCGACCCTCTGCGTGGAAGAACTGCGCGACGCCCTCGCCGCCCACGGCATCACCCTCCCCTCCCTCGGCGTGGACCTCCCGAGCTTCGCTGCCGCGCGCCGGCCTCCCGTGGGCCTGGTCGTGCTCGGCAACTGCAACATCCCGACTGCGCGGAAACTGGCGGCGGTTCTTCGTGAGGCGGCGGGCTGATGGGGGAGTCGGACTCGGTGATGGAGGTGAGTCTGCTCGCCCTGCCCAAGGCGGTGGCGGAACTGCGGCGGGCGGTGCGGGATCGGTTCGGGGACGAGGGTGGGGAGGTCCAGTTGTGCGTCAGTGAGTTGATGGCGAACGTCATCCGACATGTGGGGGAGGGGGTGCCGGTGACCGTGCGGGTCGCTCGTGCGGGTGTCCGTACGCGGGTTGCGGTCAGTGATGCGGGGTTGTGCGTGCTGCCAGGGGTGTCGGCCGTCACTGTGCACGATGAGTCCGGGCGTGGGCTGCTGCTCGTTGACGCGGTGGCGGTGCGGTGGGGTGTGGAGCGGGGTGTCGTCGGCAAGACGGTGTGGTGCGAGGTGGTTGGAGGTGAGGGTGAGGGTGGTATCAGCCCCTAGTGAGGGTTGGTATCAGGCGATACCTTCGCCGCATGGCCAAGACGCAGATCAACATCCGCATGGACGACGACACCGCGGAAATGGCCCGCCAGGCCGCGGCCACGCGGCGTATACCGGTCAACGAATATGTCGAGCAGCTCATCCGGGCCGACAACGAGCAGCTCCGTTCCGTCTTCATGGCGGCGGCGCAGGAAGTGCTGGACGACTACGGCGATCTCCTCGACGAGATCGAGGGGGACGGCCGTACTTGAGCCTGAATGTTGACCTCGCCTGGATTCTTGAGGTCGCGCAGCGGGCGGGGCAGGACGATCCCGCGATTGACGACTACGGCGTACCGATCGCCGCGGTCGAGCGGTGCAAGGCGGTGCTGGTCGGCCAGGACGTGTACCAGGGCGCCTACGCGAAGGCAGCCGCCCTCGCGCATTCCCTGGGCCGTATGCGGTGGCTGGAACGCCCGAACCTACGGGTTGCCGTCGCCGTCGCCTACGCCTACCTCGTCGCCTCCGGTGTCCCGGCGAAGCTCGACCAGCAGCGGGTCTCCGCGTTGGCCACGGAGCTGAAGAAGGAGAGCAGCAACGCCCGTAGCCTGGCCGAGGTGCTCAAGTCCTGGGCGGTGTGACCCGGGAGGGGACCGCCGCCCCCGGACATGCCTCGGCCGCGACGGCTCCCCCTCCGCGCCGCCGCGGCCGATCCCCGTGGGATGAGGCTTACTTCTTGCCGCCGTCCAGGTCCAGGGCGGGCGGGGCCGGCATGGAGTTGTTCTTGGTGACGAGGGTCTCGGCCTTGGCCGGTTCGCTCGGCATGGAGTTGTTGAGCGTGGTGATCGCCTCGTCCGCGGCGGGCTCGACGGCCGTGGCGTCGGTGTCCGGAGTGACGGTCTCGTCCTTCTTCTTGTCGCTCATGGATTCGTGTTCCTCTGTTCGATGTGAGTGAGGAACGCCCGTCCGGTAACTCCCCCGAGTATTACCGGACGGGCGTTCGGAGCCGCAGACTAGCTCGCCGGGCTCCGCGTCGGACCGCCTGCCCCCCGTGGCGACGGTGCGACTGACTACGAGTCTGGCGGGAGGAGATAAACGAACGCTGAACGCCCGCCAACCCCAGGTGAGAGGCGTGTTCCCCGCTACGCGGCCGCGGTTGACGTGAGCAGTTCGCGTACCTCGTCGGCCTCCGGCGCGCCGTTTTGCTCGTAGAGGTTGAGTGCCTCCCGCCAGCACGCGCGCGCCCGGTCCGCCTGTCCGAGCGCGGACAGCGAACGCCCCAACAGGGTCAGGACGTTGCCCCGCATGCGGTCTCCGCCAATGCAACCCAACGCCAGAGCCTGCTCGGCGTGCTGAGCGGCGTTCGCGGGACGCCGCTCGGCCGCATGGACCTCGGCGATGCGGAAGTGGGTGACGCCCTCCCAGAGCCGCTGGCGGTGGTCGTTGAACAGGCCGAGGGCGTCGGAGAACTGGCTCAACGCCTCCGTGTATCGGCCCGCCCTGGTCAGCGCGACGCCCAGTTGGAAGTGCCCGTTGGCCAGCCGGACGGTCTGGCCGACCTCCATGTGCACGGCGAGACCCCTCTGGGCGATCTCCACGGCCTTCGCGATGTTGCCCATGCCGAGATGAGCCCGCGACAGGTTGCCCAGCACGGTTGCTTCGAAGGGCCTGTTGCCCGTGGCCCGCAGACCTTCGAGGGCCTGGTCGAAGAAGATCTTGCCGTCCGCGAACCGGCTCTCGTGCAGGCAGATCAGGCCTCGGTTGTTGGCGACCCAGCTGACGGCGATGGAGTCCTGTGCGCGCGCCGCGAGTTCCATGGCCACCCGCGCCTCCTGCTCCGACTGCTGGACCCGCCCGGAGACCAGCAGCACGTCACTGAGTACCGTGCGCGCCCTGCCCTCGGCCCGCTCGTGACCCGCGACCCGGGTGGCCTCGCAGGTGGCCTGTGCCGTCACCTCGTACTGGTACGAGTAGGCGCCCGACTCGGTCAGGTCCTTCGCCGCCCAGAGCAGATCGACGGCCCGTCGCAGCCGTTCCGTCCCCGCCGCCTGTCGTACGCATGCCAGGAGTTGTCCGGCCTCCGTGTACAGCCAGTCGAGGGCTCTCGACGCCTCGGCGAAGCGCATTCCCGGGTACTGGGTCGGTTCCAGGTGGTCGGTCAGCCGGTCCTCGCCGTGCTCGATCGAGTACACCTGGGCCGTCGTAGCCAGGTAAAAGTCCAGCAACCGCGACAGCGCAGCCCCCCGCTCACTCGGAGACTGCTCGTCCCTCTCCGCACAAGCACGCGCGTAGAGCCGCACCAGATCGTGGAACCGGTACCGCCCCGGCGCCGCCGACTCAAGGAGCGACGTATCCACCAGGGACTCCAGCAGTTCCTCCGTCTCCTCCACCCCGAGGTCGAGCAGGGCCGCTGCCGCCGCCAGCGAGATGTCCGGTCCGTCCGCCAGCCCCAGCAACCGGAACGCACGCGCCTGCGCGGGCTCCAGCTGCCCGTAGCCCAGCTCGAACGTGGCCTTCACCGCCAGGTCCCCGGCCTGCAGTTCGTCCAGGCGCCGCCGTTCGTCGGCCAGCTTCGCCGCCAGTACCGAGACCGTCCAGGTGCGGCGGGCCGCGAGGCGGGACGCGGCGATGCGGATGGCCAGCGGCAGGAAGCCGCACGCCGCCACCACGTCCAGGGCCGCTTCCCGTTCCGCCGCCACCCGCTCCTCGCCCACGATCTTGGTGAAGAGGGACAGCGCCTCGTCGGGGGACATCACGTCCAGGTCGACCAGGTGCGCCCCGGCCAGGTCCACCATCCGCACCCGCGACGTCACCAGCGCCGCACACCCCGAGGTGCCGGGCAGCAGGGGCCGTACCTGGGCCGCGTCCCGGGCGTTGTCCAGCAGGACCAGCACGCGCCGGCCGTCCAGGACCGAGCGGTACAGGGCCGCCCGCTCCTCCAGGGAGTCCGGGATCGCCGAGTCCGCCGTGCCGAGGGCGCGCAGGAAGGAGCCCAGGACCGTTTCCGGGTCCGCCGCGCGGGCGCCCGCGCCCTGGAGGTCGACGTAGAGCTGGCCGTCGGGGAAGGCGGACCGCGCCTGGTGGGCGACGTGCACCGCCAGCGTCGTCTTGCCCACGCCGCCGATCCCGGCCAGCGCCGAGACCGCCATGACCCGGCCCTCCGCCGTGGCCAGGACCTGGCTCAGCTCGGACACGAAGGACGCGCGGCCCGTGAAGTCGGGGACGGTGGCCGGGAGTTGTGCGGGGCGGACCGGGACCACCGAAGGTTCCGCGAGCGGTGCCGACGGCTCCGCCAGGTTCGGGTCCGCCTGGAGGATCCGCTGCTGCAACTCCCGCAGGCCCGGGCCCGGGTCCACGCCCAGTTCGTCCGCCAGCAGGCGCCGCGTGTCGGCGTACACCGCCAGCGCCTCGGCCTGCCGCCCGCTGCGGTAGAGGGCGAGCATCAGCAGCTCGCGCAGGCGTTCCCGGAGCGGGTGCGCCGCCGTGAGCGCGGTGAGCTCCGAGATCGCCTCCGCGTGGCAGCCCTGCTCCAGGTCCATGTCCAGGCGGGATTCCAGGAGTTGCAGGCGCCACTCCTGCAGACGGACCCGTTGTGCCTCCGCGTACGGGCCGGGCACGCCTGCCAGCGACTCCCCGTCCCACAGGGCCAGCGCCCGGTTCAATACGTCGCGGGCATGACACAAGTCCCCGGTGCCGCGGGCCTTCTCCGCCTCCGTCGCCAGCTCCTGGGCGACCGAGAGGTCCAGCGCCCCGTCGCCGAGCCCGCGCACCGCGTACCCGCCGGACTCGCTGACCAGCACCCCTGGGTCCAGCGCCTTGCGCAGCCTGGACGCGTACGTCCGTACCGCCGCCAGCGCCTGCGGCGGTGGCTCCTCGCCCCACAGCGCGTCGATCAGCTCCCCCGCCGTCGCCGTACGGCCCTCCCGCAGCAACAGGGCCGCGAGCAGGGCGCGCTGCTGGGGCGAGCCGGTGTTCAGCACCTCGTCCCCACGCCAGGCGCGCACCGGGCCGAGCACGCCGAAGCGCAACGCCGCCGGCTCCTGCGAGCCGACCTGGCCGCCACGCCGCTGCTCCGGCACCCGCGGTACACCGTCCATCGCCGTCCCCCTGCAGAACGTCATGACAACCAGGCCAGTTTGCCTTGTTCATGGCGGATGCGTCAGCCGTGCGAGACGCCACTCACAGCCAGACGTGCGGTACGCCACAAGGCCCTCACAACCTCTTCGCAGGCTTCCGGTCGTCGCCCCGAGAGCTGACGGACCGTCAGATCGGCGCTACCGTACGCCCCATGGAGACCAAACCGACCCCGGCCGCGACATCAGAGTCCCCGACCCCCCTCCCCCCGATCATCTCCGTCGACGACCACACGGTGGAGCCCCCGCAGGTCTGGCAGGACCGGCTCCCGAAGAAGTACCTCGACACCGGACCCCGGATCGTCCGCGCCCCGCTGAGGGAAATGACCTTCCTCGGCGGCCGGTTCAAGCCCGTCATGGGCAGCCCCGGCGACGACGGCCCGATCGGCGACTGGTGGGTCTACGAGGATCTGCACCGGCCCCTGACCCGGCTCGACACCGCCGTCGGCTACGACCGCGACGAGATCAAGCTGGAGGTCATCACCTACGAGCAGATGCGCAAGGGCTCCTACGACGTCCCCGCCCGCCTCGCCGACATGGACGTCAACCACGTCCAGTCCGCCCTCTGCTTCCCCACCTTCCCGCGCTTCTGCGGCCAGACCTTCACCGAGGCGAGCGACCACGAACTCGGCCTGCTCTGCATCCGCGCCTACAACGACTGGATGGTGGAGGAGTGGTGCGGGCCGAAGGCGCGCGGACGGCTCATCCCGCTCACCCTCATCCCCCTCTGGGACGCCCGCCTCGCCGCCGAGGAGGTCCGCCGCAACGCCGCCCGCGGTGTCCGCGCCGTCGCCTTCTCCGAGATACCCCCGCACCTCGGGCTCCCCTCCGTCCACACCGACGACTGGGACCCCTTCCTCGCCGCCTGCGACGAGACCGGCACGGTCGTCGCCATGCACATCGGCTCCAGCAGCCGTATGCCCTCCACCTCCGCCGACGCCCCGCCCGCCGTCGGCTCCACCATCACCTTCGCCAACTGCTGCTTCTCGATGGTCGACTGGCTGATGAGCGGCAAGTTCGAGCGCTTCCCGAACCTGAAGGTGATGTACGCCGAGGGGCAGATCGGCTGGATCCCGTACATCCTGGAGCGCGCCGACGTGGTCTGGGAGGAGAACCGCGGCTGGGGCGGCGTCGCCGACAAGGTGCACCGGCCGCCGTCGGAACTCTTCGCCGAGCACGTCTACGGCTGCTTCTTCGACGACGCCTTCGGCCTGCGCAACCTCGACTCCATCGGCGTCGGCAACGTCCTCTACGAGACCGACTACCCGCACTCCGACTCCACCTGGCCCAAGTCCCGCGAGGTCGGCGAGGCCCAGATGGGGCACCTCCCGGCGGACGTGGTGGAGCGGATCGTCCGGCGCAACGCCATCGACCTCCTCGGCCTCACCGACGACGGCCTGTGGCCCGGAGCCGGTACGGCCGGTACGGCCAGTACGGCCAGTACGGCCAGTACGGCCAGTACGGCCAGTACGGCCAGTACGGCCAATGCGGCCAGTACGGCCAATGCGGCCAGTACGGCCAATGCGGCCAGTACGACCGGTACGGCCCGTATGCCATAGACCGCCCCCACGAGAAAGGCCCCCCTCGTGCACTACGGCATCCAGCTCCCGATCCAGTCCCAGAGCACCCTGTACGCCGAGCCCTGGGAGGCCGCCGCCGGCCCCGACGACCTGCGCGCCCTCGCCCGCGCCGCCGACCGAGCCGGGTTCGCCTACGTCGCCGCCTGCGACCACGTCGCCGTCCCGCGCCGCCTGGCCTCCGCCATGAGCACCGTCTGGTACGACCCCGTCGCCACCCTCGCCCACCTCGCCGCCGCCACCGAGCGGGTCCGCCTGCTCAGCCATGTCGCGGTGGTCGGCCTGCGCCACCCCCTGATCACCGCCAAGCAGTACGCCACCGTCGACCACCTCTCCGGCGGCCGTCTGATCCTGGGCGTGGGCGCCGGACACGTGGAGGAGGAGTTCACCGCGCTCGGCGTGGACTTCGCGCACCGGGGCGCCGTACTGGACGAGTGCGTGGACGCGCTGCGCGCGGCGCTCGGCCCGGAGGAGTTCCCCGAGCACCACGGCAAGCTGTACGACTTCGAGGGGCTCGGCCAGTTGCCCAGGCCCGCGCAGGAACACGTACCGCTGTGGGTCGGCGGCTCCTCGCCCGCGGCCGTGCGCCGGGCTGCGCTGAAAGGGGACGGCTGGCTGCCGCAGGGCGACCCGCGCGACCGCCTGCCCCAGCAGATGGCCCGCATCCGGGAACTGCGCGAACAGGCCGGACGGGAAGGGGACTTCACGGTCGGAGCCATCGCCGAACCCCTCTACATCGGCGCCCCCTCCTGGCACGTCGGCCGCCGCACCCTCACCGGCACCCCGGACGAACTCGCCGAGTCGCTGCGCGCGTACCGGGCGATGGGTGTGGACCAGCTCCAGGTCCGCTTCCGCGCCCGCGGCCGGGACGAACTCATCGACCAGATGACGGCGTTCGGCGCCGAAGTCGCCCCCCATCTATGAGGAGTTGTCATATGGGCAAGCTCGACGGCCGCGTCGTCATCGTCACCGGCGCGGCCCGCGGACAGGGCGAGCAGGAGGCGCGCCTGTTCCGGCAGGAGGGCGCCGAGGTCGTCGTCGCCGATGTGCTCGACGACCCCGGGGAGGCCCTCGCCAAGGAGATCGGCGCCCGGTACGTCCACCTGGACGTGGGGGAGGAGGACGACTGGCGGTCCGCGGTGAGCGCGGCGAAGGAGGCGTACGGGCACATCGACGGCCTGGTCAACAACGCCGGGATCCTGCGCTTCAACTCCCTCGTCGACACGCCCCTCGACGAGTTCATGCAGGTCGTCCGGGTCAACCAGGCCGGCTGCTTCCTCGGTATCAGAACGGTCGCGCCCGAGATGGCGGACGGCGGCACGATCGTCAACACCGCCTCCTACACCGGGCTGACCGGGATGGCGGCCGTCGGGGCGTACGCGGCCTCCAAGCACGCGATCGTCGGGCTCACCCGGGTCGCCGCGCTGGAGCTGGCCCCGCGGGGCATCCGCGTCAACGCCATGTGCCCCGGCGCCATCGACACCGCGATGTCCAACCCGGCCCTGCTGGACCCGGCGGCGGACGCGGAGGGGACAGCACGGGCCATGGACGGGCTGTACCGCAAGCTCGTACCGCTCGGCCGGATCGGCAGGGCGGAGGAGGTCGCGCGGCTCGCCCTCTTCCTGACCTCGGAGGACTCGTCGTACATCACCGGGCAGCCGTTCGTGATCGACGGGGGGTGGCTGGCGGGGGTGTCGGTGCTCTGAACCCCCCAGCTGACTGACCGTCAGCTATTGACCCCTCGCGCGTACGGTGCCACAGTCAGCGATCTGACGGACCATCAGAAAACCAGCGTCGGCCTAGGACCGGGACGGTGAACCGCCGTGGAATTCGGGCTCTTTGTACAGGGATACGTCGGCAAGCGCGCGGAGACCGACCCGCTCGCCGAGCACAAGGCGCTGATGGAGGAGACCGAGTACGTCATCGAGGCGGACAGGTCCGGCTTCAAGTACGCCTGGGCCTCCGAGCACCACTTCCTGGAGGAGTACTCGCACCTCTCCGCCAACGACGTGTTCCTCGGCTACCTGGCGCACGCCACCGAGCGGATCCACCTCGGCTCCGGGATCTTCAACCCGCTCGCCCAGGTCAACCACCCGGTCAAGGTCGCCGAGAAGGTCGCCATGCTCGACCATCTCTCCGAGGGCCGCTTCGAGTTCGGCAGCGGACGCGGCGCCGGGTCGCACGAGATCCTCGGGTTCCTGCCCGGCATCACGGACATGAACCACACCAAGGAGATCTGGGAAGAGACCATCGCCGAGTTCCCGAGGATGTGGCTCCAGGACGAGTACGTGGGCTTCCAGGGCAAGCACTGGTCACTCCCGCCGCGCAAGATCCTGCCCAAGCCGTACGGGAAGTCCCACCCCGCGATGTGGTACGCGGCCGGATCGCCCCCCTCGTACGCCATGGCCGCCCGCAAGGGCCTCGGGGTGCTGGGCTTCAGCGTGCAGAAGGTCTCCGACATGGAGTGGGTGTTGGAGCAGTACAAGACGGCGATCGTGGACGCCGAGCCGATCGGGGACTTCGTCAACGACAACGTGATGGTGACGACCACCGCGATCTGCGCGCCCACGCACGAGGAGGCGGTACGCATCGCGGTCAACGGCGGGCTGCACTACCTGCCGTCGCTGGTCTTCCGGTACCACGACACCTTCCCGCGGCCCGAGGGCTTCCCGGTGTGGCCGGAGACGCTGCCCGAGTACACCGAGGATTTCGTCGAGGTGCTCATCGAGGAGGAGCTGCTGATCTGCGGCGACCCCGACGAGGTGCTGCGGCAGTGCAAGCGGTGGGAGCAGGCGGGGGCGGACCAGCTGAGCTTCGGGCTGCCGGTGGGGGTGCCGAAGGAGGAGACGCTGCAGACGATCCGGCTGATCGGGGAGCACGTGATTCCGAAGATCGACACGGATCCGGTGCATCGGACGACGCGGTTCCGGAGGGGTGCCTGATCGCCGTGGGCGGCCGCGGGTGCGTGGGGTTCCCCGCGCACTCAGGTAGGAATCCCGCCCCCCAACCCAGGAGGTGAACGTCCATGCTCGATCACGTCATCAAGGGCGCCACCGTCGTCGACGGCACCGGCGCCCCCGCCTACACCGCCGATGTGGGCCTGCGTGACGGCCGTATCGCCGTCGTCGCCCCTGGAGTCACCGAACCGGCCCTGACCAGCGAGGACGCGACCGGACTCGTCCTGGCGCCCGGCTTCGTGGACCCCCACACCCACTACGACGCCCAGCTCTTCTGGGACCCGTACGCCACCCCCTCCCTCAACCACGGTGTCACCACGGTCGCCGCCGGGAACTGCGGGTTCACCCTCGCGCCCCTCAACCCCGACCGCCCCGCCGACGCCGACTACACGCGGCGCATGATGTCCAAGGTCGAGGGCATGTCCCTGGTCGCCCTGGAGCAGGGGGCGCCCTGGAACTGGCACGGGTTCGGGGAGTACCTGGACGCCTTGGAAGGGCGGATCGCCGTCAACGCCGGTTTCATGGTGGGGCACTGCGCGCTGCGCCGGTACGTGATGGGCCCGGACGCCATCGGCGGCCAGCCGTCCGCCGCCCAGCTCGACGCGATGGTGGGGCTGCTGCGCGAGGCGATGGAGGCCGGGGCCTGGGGCTTGTCCACCACCCAGTCGTCCACGCACTCCGACGGCGACGGGCAGCCGGTGGCGTCCCGGCACGCGCTGCCCGCCGAGCTGCTCGCGCTGTCGAAGGCGGTCGGCGAGCACGAGGGCACGCAGATCGAGGCGATCGTCGCGGGCTGCCTGGACCAGTTCAGCGACGCCGAGATCGACCTGTTCGCGGAGATGAGCGCGACCGCCGGACGCCCCCTGAACTGGAACGTCCTGACCATCGACGCCGCCGTCCCGGAACGGGTGCCCCGCCAGCTCCTGGCCAGTGAGCGGGCCCGGAAGGCGGGCGGCCGGGTCGTCGCGCTGACGATGCCGATCCTGACCCCGATGAACATGTCCCTGGGCACGTTCTGCGCGCTGAACCTGATACCGGGCTGGGGCCCGATCCTCGCACTGCCGGTCCCGGAGCGGATCGTGAAGCTCCGCGACGCCGCCGTCCGCGCCGAGATGCTGCGGCACGCCTCCTCCAAGGAGGCCGGCGTCTTCCGACGGCTCGCGGACTTCGGGCGGTACGTCATCGGCGACACCTACAGCGAGGCCAACCGCGGGCTGACGGGCCGGGTGGTGCGGGACATCGCGGCCGAGCGCGGACAGGACCCGTTCGCCTGCCTGGTCGAGATCTGCGCCCACGACGAACTGCGCACCGTGCTCTGGCCGATGCCGCCCGACAACGACCCCGCCTCCTGGGCGCTCAGGGCCCAGACCTGGCAGCACGAGGACGTCCTGCTCGGCGGCTCCGACGCGGGCGCGCACCTGGACCGCATGTGCGGGGCGCCGTACACGACCCGCTTCCTCGGCGACTGTCTGCGCGGGCGGAAACTGGTGCCGCTGGAGCAGGCGGTGCGGATGCTGACCGACGATCCGGCGCGGCTGTTCGGGCTGCGCGAACGGGGGCGTGTGCAGGAGGGGTTCCATGCCGACCTGGTGCTCTTCGACCCGGAACGCATCGACGCCGGTACGGCCACCCTGGTGCACGACCTGCCGGGAGACAGCCCACGCCTGGACTCCAGGGCGCTCGGCGTGCACGCCGTCTGGGTCAACGGCATCGAGGCCATCCGCGACGACGTGGTGACCGGCGCGGTACCGGGCCGGGTGCTGCGCTCGGGCCGCGACACCCGGACGGTGAGCACCCGGTGAACCAGCGGCTCTTCATCGGCGGGACCTGGACGGAGCCCGAGGGCGGCTACTACGACGTCGTCGACCCGGCGACCGAGGCCACCGTCGGCGCGGCGCCCGAGGCCACGCGGGACCAGGTGGCGGACGCCTGTACGGCGGCCCGCGAGGCCTTCGGGCCGTGGTCGCGCACGGCGCCGGAGGAGAGGGCGGCGATCCTGGCGCGGGCCGCGGACCTGATCCGGGAACGCCTGGTCCCCTACGCCGAACTGGCCCAGGCGGAGACCGGCGCCACCACCGGCACCGCCCGCGCGATGCAGGTCGGCGTGGCGGCGGCCCGGTTCCGGCGGTACGCGCGCGTGGAGCCCGCCGAGTGGCCGATCGCGCCGCAGATCAACGAGGCCGGGCCGATGGGGAAGGCCGGAGTGGTGGGCGCGCTGGCGGTACGGCAGCCGGTCGGGGTCGTCGCCTGCATCTCCTCGTACAACAACCCCTGGGCCAACGCCGCCGGAAAGATCGCCCCGGCCCTCGCCATGGGTAACACCGTCGTCGTGAAGCCGGCCCCGCAGGACCCCCTGTCCGTGTACCGCATGGCGGAGGTACTGGAGGAGGCAGGAGCCCCGCCCGGGGTGGTGAACGTGATCTCCGGCGCCTCGGTGGAGGTGGGGGAGACCCTGGTCGCCTCCCCGGACATCGACATGGTGAGCTTCACCGGCTCCACGGCCGTGGGCCGCCGTATCGCCGAGGTGTGCGGCCGCGACATGAAACGCCAGCTCATGGAGTTGGGCGGGAAAGGCGCGGCCCTGGTTTTCTCCGACGCGGACATCGCCTCGGCGGTCTCCGGCATCGGCACGACGTTCTCCTTCTACAGCGGCCAGATCTGCACGGCCCCGACCCGGGTACTGGCCCAACGTCCGCTCTACGAACGCCTGGTGGAGGCCCTGACGACGTACGCGAACCGCCTGCGCATCGGCGACCCGAGGGACCCCCGTACTGTCGTGGGCCCGGTGATCTCGGCCGCGCACCGTGAGCGGGTGGAGTCGTACGTGGAACTGGCGAGGAAGGAGGGCGCGAGGCTGCTGACCGGCGGCGACCGCCCACCCCACCCCCAGGGCTTCTACGTCGCCCCCACCCTCCTCGCGGACTGCACGAACGACATGAGAGCGGCAAGGGAGGAAATCTTCGGCCCGGTGGTCACGGTCATCCCCTTCGACGAGGAGGAAGAGGGCATCGCCCTCGCCAACGACACCGAGTACGGCCTGATCGACTACGTCTGGACCGCCGATATCGCCAAGGCCTTCCGCACCGCCCGACGCCTCCGTGCCGGAGGCGTCGGCATCAACACGGTCGCCCGCAACATGGAGGCCCCCTTCGGCGGCTTCAAGAAGAGCGGAGTGGGCCGCGACGTGGGCTCGTACGCCCTGCACGCGTACAGCGAGGTGCAGTCGATCGTGTGGCCGGGTTAGCGGCGGCCCTGTGCCCTTTAATGGTCCCCCTGGTATGACCGAGGGGTGGGTTGGGCGTGCGGGTCGTGAGCTGGAATCTGTGGTGGCGGTTCGGGCCGTGGCGGGAGCGGCAGAAGGCGATTCTGGAGGTGCTGCGGGAGCAGCGGCCCGACCTCGTGGGGCTCCAGGAGGTTTGGGCCGCCGACGGGGAGAACCTCGCGGAGTGGCTGGCCGCCGAGCTCGGCCTGCACTGGACCTGGGCCCCCTCCCCGGCCCCCGACCGCTGGCGGCGCCGCATAGCCGACCCCTCGGTGGACATCGGCAACGCGATACTGAGCCGCTGGCCAATCGAGGAGACGGAGATCCTGCGCCTGCCCGTACCGCCCGACCTGGACGACGGCCGCCTCGGTCTGTACGCCCGCACCGGCCCGGTGTCCTTCTTCACCGCCCATCTGACCTCCGCCCCGAACGCCTGCGAGGTACGGCGCCAACAGGCCGCCGCACTGGCGGAGTTCACCGACCGCGAGGGCCCCGTCGTCCTCACCGGCGACTTCAACGCAGGACCCGGATTTCCCGAACTGCTCGAACTCCGTCGGTGTTTCCGCGACGCCTGGGAGGAAGCCGCGCCCTCGACCCCGGGCGAGACCTGGGACTGGGACCCCCGACTCCCGTACCGCCAGGGGCCCCGACAGACGGAACGGATCGATTTCGTGCACCTCGCCGGTCCGGTCACCGCACGGCACGCGCACCGCGCCGGGGACCGCCCGGTGGAGGGCGTCTGGCCCTCCGACCACGCCGCGGTCGTCGCCGACCTGGTGTGCTAACTTCCGGCGACCATGACAGTGATCGCCAGTACGAAGTCCCGGATCGCCCTCGCCATCGCCCTGGCCGCCGCGGGGGCACTGGCCTTCGTCCTGGTCACGAGGGGTTCGACCACCGAATACGGCACCGACCATCGTGCGATCACGGTCGAGAAGGGCGAGGACTTCACCCTCAAGGTCCCGGCCCGCCCGTACATCGGCGAGCACTGGTTCCTGGCCGAGCCGAAGCCCGACGCCGACGTCCTCGACTACCGGGGCACCCACGAGGACATCGAGGGCGCACCCGAGGGCATCGTGGGCGGCGGCGACGGCACGGCGTACTTCGACTTCACGGCCCGTTCCACGGGAACGACCACGGTGACCCTCCTCCACTGCCCCATGGCCCGCTGCGGCAGCCTCGCCCAGGCCCAGGCGACCACCCCGCCCGTACCGACAGCACCGGAGACAGCGGAACCGGCCGACGAACCGGCCTACTTCCAGTACAAGATCACGGTCCGGTAAGCCCAACTCCCTCAGGGGCGCGGGGAACTGCGCGACCGGCCCCCACCGGCCGGCAGACGAGGTACGTGTACGCCGGGCAAGGCATCGATGGGCGTCTCGTCGACTCCCTAAAGGGGCGCGGGGAACTGCGCGATCAACCCCCACCGGCCCGCAGACGAAGAACTCGCAAAAGGGTCGCTATCGACTTCTCACGCCACCCCCGCTACAGATAACGCATGCGCCTTGCCGTCACGATCTTCCTCACCGACGAGACGATCACCCCCACCCGGCTCGCCCGCGAGCTGGAGCAGCGCGGGTTCGCCGGGCTCTACCTGCCCGAGCACACCCACATCCCCGTGGAGCGGAGCACGCCGTACCCGGCGGGCGGGGACCTGCCGCCCGAGTACGGCCGTACCCTCGACCCCTTCGTCGCCCTCGGCCAGGCCGCCGCCGTCACCCAGCGGCTAGGTCTCGGCACCGGCATCACCCTGGTCGCCCAGCACGACCCGATCGCCCTGGCCAAGCAGATCGCCACGCTCGACCACCTCTCCGACGGCCGTTTCACCCTCGGCCTCGGCTTCGGCTGGAACAAGGAGGAGGCCGCCGACCACGGCGTGGAGTGGCGCACGAGGCGCGACCTCGTACAGGACCGCATGGCGCTCATGCGCGCGCTGTGGGCGGAGGAACCGACCGCCCACGAGGGCGAGTTCGGTTCCGTCCGTGCCTCCTACGCCTTCCCCAAGCCGGCGCAGAAGCCGCGCGGCCCGGTCACCGGCCCCCGCACACTCGTCGGCGGCGCCGCCGGACCGAAGCTGTTCTCCCACATCTGCGCGTACGCCGACGGCTGGATGCCCATCGGCGGGCGCGGCCTGACCGACACCCTGCCCGTGCTGCGCGCCGCCTGGGCCGACGCGGGCCGCGACCCGGCGGCGCTGCAAGTAGTGCCGTACGCCATCTACCCGAGCGAAGGAAAGCTCGCCCACTACGCGGACCTCGGTATCGAGGAGGTCGTCGCGCAGTTGCCGCCGGGCGGGGAGTCCGAGGTGCTGCGGGTGCTGGACGACTACGCGGCCTTCCTCGGCTGACCTGATCACTTCGACCGTATGCTCGAAGGATGACGATTTCGGCGACGAACGGACCCGGCCCGACCGAGAACGCCATGCGTCGCGCCCTGAAACGGGCCCGGGACGGCGTCGCCCTGGACGTGACGGAGGCGGCGGTCCTGCTCCAGGCGCGCGGCGCGGACCTGGTGGACCTCGCCGCGTCCGCCGCGCGGGTGCGCGACGCGGGACTTGAGGCGGCGGGCCGCGCGGGCGTCATCACGTACTCCAAGAGCGTCTTCGTCCCGCTCACCCGGCTGTGCCGGGACAAGTGCCACTACTGCACCTTCGTCACCGTCCCCGGCAAGCTGCGCCGCGCCGGGCACGGGATGTTCATGTCCCCGGACGAGGTCCTGGACATCGCCCGCAAGGGCGCCGCCCTCGGCTGCAAGGAAGCCCTCATCACCCTCGGCGACAAGCCCGAGGACCGCTGGCCGGAGGCCAGGGAGTGGCTGGACGCGCACGGCTACGACGACACCATCGCCTACGTCCGCGCGATCTCCATCCGCATCCTGGAGGAGACCGGCCTGCTGCCCCACCTCAACCCGGGCGTCATGAGCTGGACCGACTTCCAGCGCCTGAAGCCCGTCGCGCCCTCCATGGGCATGATGCTGGAGACCACGGCGACCCGCCTGTGGTCCGAGCCCGGCGGCCCGCACTACGGCTCCCCGGACAAGGAACCGGCCGTGCGTCTGCGGGTGCTGGAGGACGCGGGCCGCTCCTCCGTCCCCTTCACCTCCGGCATCCTCATCGGCATCGGGGAGACGTACGAGGAACGCGCCGAGTCCCTGTTCGCGCTGCGCAAGATCGCCCGCGCCTACCACGGCATCCAGGAACTGATCATCCAGAACTTCCGCGCCAAACCGGACACGGCGATGCGCGGCATGCCGGACGCGGAACTCGACGAACTCGTCGCCACGGTGGCCGTCGCCCGGCACATCATGGGTCCCTCCGCCTGCCTCCAGGCCCCGCCGAACCTGGTGGACGCCGAGTACGAGCGGCTGATCGGCGCCGGCATCGACGACTGGGGCGGGGTCTCCCCGCTGACCATCGACCACGTCAACCCCGAGCGCCCGTGGCCGCAGATCGAGGAGCTGGCCGAGCGCTCCCGCGCCGCCGGTTTCGAACTGCGTGAACGCCTCTGCGTCTACCCGGAGTTCGTCACCCGCGGCGAGCCCTGGCTGGACCCCCGGCTGCGCCCGCACGTGTCGGCGCTGGCCGACCCGGAGACGGGCCTCGCCCGCCCGGACGCGGTGGTCGAGGGGCACCCCTGGCAGGAGCCGGAGGAGGCCTTCGAGGCGAGCGGCCGTACCGACCTGCACGCCACCATCGACACCGAGGGCCGCACCTCCGACCGCCGCGACGACTTCGACGAGGTCTACGGCGACTGGGGCGCCCTGCGCGAGGCCGCCGCCCCCGGAATGGCCCCGGAGCGCATCGACACCGACGTACGGCAGGCGCTGGCCACCGCCGCCGACGACCCCACGAAACTCACCGACGCCGAGGCGCTGGCGCTGCTGCACGCCGACGGCCCGGCACTGGACGCGCTCACGCGGATCGCGGACGACGTCCGCAGGGCAGCGGTCGGGGACGACGTGACGTACATCGTCACCCGGAACATCAACTTCACCAACGTCTGCTACACCGGCTGCCGCTTCTGCGCCTTCGCCCAGCGCCGCACCGACGCCGACGCCTACACCCTCTCCCTGGAGCAGGTCGCCGACCGCGCCCAGCAGGCGTGGGACGTGGGCGCGGTGGAGGTCTGCATGCAGGGCGGCATCCACCCCGACCTGCCCGGCACCGCCTACTTCGACATCGCGCGGGCGGTGAAGGAACGGGTCCCCGGCATGCACGTCCACGCCTTCTCCCCGATGGAGGTCGTCAACGGCGCCACCCGCACCGGCATGTCCATCCGCGAGTGGCTGACGGCGGCCAAGGAGGCGGGCCTGGACTCCATCCCGGGCACGGCGGCGGAGATCCTGGACGACGAGGTCCGCTGGGTGCTCACCAAGGGCAAGCTGCCCACCGCCACCTGGATCGAGGTCGTCACCACCGCCCACGAGCTGGGCATCCGCTCCTCCTCGACGATGATGTACGGCCATGTCGACCAGCCCCGCCACTGGCTCGGCCACCTGCGCACCCTGTCCCGCATCCAGCAGGAGACCGGCGGCTTCACGGAGTTCGTGACGCTCCCCTTCATCCACACCAACGCCCCGGTCTACCTGGCCGGCATCGCCCGCCCCGGCCCCACGATCCGCGACAACCGTGCGGTGACCGCGATGGCCCGCCTGCTGCTCCACCCGCACATCCCCAACATCCAGACCAGCTGGGTCAAGCTCGGCACGGAGGGCGCGGCGGAGATGCTCCGCTCCGGTGCCAACGACCTCGGCGGCACCCTCATGGAGGAGACGATCTCCCGCATGGCGGGCTCCTCCTACGGCTCCTACAAGTCGGTCAAGGATCTGGTCGCGGTCGCCGCGGCGGCGGGGCGCCCGGCCCGGCCGCGCACCACGCTCTACGGCGAGGTCCCCGAGGAGCGGCAGCGGGCGGCGGCGCGGTCGGACGGGCACCTGCCGGAGCTGCTGCCGGTACTGGACTGAGGGGCCGGGCGGCCGGCGCCGGGGCGTACCCGGTGCCGGACTGAGGAGGAGAGGCGGACCCACGGGGCAGTACGATGATCCGAACCTGTCGGTGAGTCGAGGAGATCCGAGCAGTGCCTGCCCCGAAGGTCTGGGTGACCGGTCTGACGGTAGGGGCGACAGCAATCGTGGTCGCCCTCGCCGTACAGGCCGACAAGGGTCCCAAGCCCACGGTCTCGGCCGCGCCGCGGCCGAGCGCGTCCGCCACGGCCGACCCCAAGCCGGCCGAGTCCCCGAAGTCCAAGCGGGTCCCGGACGGCTCCGGCACCGGCCGCCGCATCGTGTACTCGCTCGGCGAGAACCGGGTCTGGCTCGTCGACGCGAGCGAGGCCACACGCCGCACGTTCGCGGTGTGGCCCGGCACCGTCGACCCCGACCCCGGCAAGTACACCGTCGGGCAGCGCACCGAGGACCCGATCACCGGGTCGGACGGCGTCAAGATCGAGCACGTGGTGTACTTCGCCGTGAAGTCCGGCGTGAACGTCGCCTTCTCCAACGCCGTGGACGGCTCCTCGCCGCCCCCGCCCGCGGACGGGGCCCGTACGGGCGGTATCCGCATGTCGGACAAGGACGGCTCGGCGCTGTGGGCGTTCGGGACGGCGGGGACGACGGTCACGGTCGTCAAGTAGGACGAGTGACGAGCGGTGAGCGGTGAGTGACTAGTAACGGGGGTTTGAGATCGTGGGTGTTGTGGTTCTGTCGGTGCTGCTCGCGCTGGTGGTCCTCGGCTGTGTCTGCGTGGTGTGGACGGGCCGGGGCACGGCCCCGCGCTGGGCGCGCGTCGCGGCGGCCGTGACGCGGGGCGCGGGCGAGCTGCTGTACGTCCTGATGAAGTCCAACAGGCGTTCCAGCAGGAGCGGCAGCAGCAATAGCAGCGACTCGGACGACTGACCGCGGGCGCTACGCCTCCGACGTCCCCGGCAGATGGTTGACCAGCAGCACGACGCCGCTGAAGACGAACACCCGGGTCGCCGCGTCCAGCCCGTTCCAGTCCCCGGACTGCCACATCGCGAACCACTCACCCCCGATCGCGATGAACCCGGCGCCGAACAGCAGCATCACCATCAGCAGCCCGTACGTCGACCAGCGCCGGGCGACCCGGTCGCCGTCGCGGAACCAGAGCCAGGTGCCGTATATGAGGACGAGCGCGGCGACGGTCTCCCAGACGATGATGGCGACGTACGCCGTGTCCTGGAGCCCCTTGCTGGTGATGGCCCGCCACATCAGGTCGTCGTCCTTGAACGTGGTGTCCATCGCCAGGACATGCCGCACGAAGTCCCGGTTCGTGTCGAAGTCCGTGATGTTCCCGAAGGCGACGAGGGCCATGTAGAGGGCGATGCTCGCGGTGAGCAGGGTGGCGGCGAGACGGAGGGCGTTGCGTGGGGGTGTGGTGGCCATGCCGATCATTTTCCCTGTACGGACCGCACCCCGCCGTACGCATTGAGCCACATTGACGGTCAACCGCCACAGCGAGGGGACGCACGGGGATGGCACAGCCGCCGGAGGACCGGTTCGTCGGCCGGGAAGCGGAACGAGCCGCCTTCCTGGGCAACTTGGAGCTCGACGCGGGCGCCCCGGACCGCCGCGCCCGCTTCCATGCGCACGGCCCGTCCGGTGTCGGGAAATCCTTCCTGGTCGAGGAGTTCAAGCGGCTCGCGCGTGAACGCGGGGCGCTGACCGCGTACGTCGACGAGGACGCGGCAAGCGTGCCGGACGCGCTGGAGATGATCTGCCGTCAGTTCGCCGCGCAGGGGCGCCGGATGAAACCGCTGGAGCGGCGGCTGGCCGAGTACCGGGAGCGGCGCCGGGAGGCGGAGGCGGCGCTGCGGGCGCAGGACGGCGGACCGGAGCCCACGTCGCCGGGCAGCCGGGCGGTCGCCGAACTGGGCCTGGGGGTCCTGGAGTCGGCGGTACCGGGCGGCGCCCTGCTGGGCCGGGCGCTGCCGGCCGACCTGGTCGCCCAGGGAGCGGACCGGCTGCGAGCCGGCCTGAGCAGCCGCTTCCGCAACGCCGACGACATCGACCTGGTCCTGCACCCGGAGTCGGCGCTGACGCCGGTGTTCCTCCGGGAGCTGAGGTCGGCCGCCTCCGGGGCGCCGTGGACGGTCCTGTTCTTCGACACGTACGAACGCACGGGGCCCTTCCTGGACGGGTGGCTGCACGGCCTGTTCCGCAAGCGGGACGAGCACGGTGACGTGCCCGGGAACCTGGTCGTGGTCACCGCGGGCCAACTGCCCCTGCCGACGGGCCGCTGGACCGGCGCGGTGGAACTCCCACTGGCCCCCTTCACCGACGCGGAGACGCGCCAACTGCTCGCCGGGCGGGGCGTGCTGGCCGAACCGGTCGTGGCCGAGGTGCAGCGGGTGACGGGCGGCCTGCCCGTGCTGGTGTCGACCCTCGCCGAGAAGAGACCGGACGGCCCGGAACAGATCGAGGACCCGAGCGCGGACGCCGTGGAACGCTTCCTGCGCGCCGAGCCCGAGGTCCGCCACGACGTGGCCCAACTCTGCGCGCTCCCGCGCCGCCTGGACGGCGACGTCTTCCGGGTCCTGGTCGACCTGCCGGACGGCGAACTGGGCGCTCACTACCGGTGGTTGCGGGGGCTGCCCTTCGTGGGGGAGCGGGGCGGCCGCGTCCGCTACCACGAGGTCGTACGGGCCCCGATGCTCCGCCAGGAACGGCTGCACTTCCCGCGCCGCTGGCGGGAACGGCACCGGCGGCTGGCGGCGGCCTTCGCGGAGTGGCGGGAGGACGTGGCGGACGGCAGGGCCGAGCACGACCTCTCGGCCGGCCTGTGGGCGGACGAGGAGTGGCGGGAACTGCGCCTGGAGGAGACCTACCACCAGCTCTGCGCCCGCCCGTCGGCCCACCTCGCGGACGCACTCGGGCTGCTCGTGGCGGCCTGCGGCGTGGACCGGGCCGAGGGCCGCCGCTGGGCGCGCATGCTCCAGGACGCGGGCACCGATGCCGACCACGCCGGGTCGGCCGACTGGGGCCGCGAGCTGGGCGAGGCCCTGGACGCGGACAACGGCGTGGCCCGAGCCCTGGACCTGCTGCTGCTCCGCCCGGGCCTGGCCCCGCACGGCCGGGCGGAGGCCCACGCCCTGCGCGGCCGGGAGTGGCGCCGCGAGGGGGAGTACGCGCGGGCACTGGAGGAGTACGACCGAGCCCTGGAACTCGACCCCGACGCACCCCTCGCCCACTACGGCAAGGGCCTGACGCTCCAGCTGACGGACGACTACCCCGCCGCCCTGGCCGCCTTCGACCGGGCCGACGCACTGTCCCCCGACACGGCGTGGATCATCGCCGAGCGAGCCGAGACCCACCGCCTGGCCGGCCACCACGAGCAGGCCCTGACCGCCTACGACCGCGCCCTCGCCCTCGACCCGACCGACGCGGACGCCCTGACAGGCAGGGCGGTGTGCCGGCATGTGCTCGGGCAGTACGACGAGGCACTGGCCGACTTCAACCGCTCGTACGCGATCGACGACAGCCTCTTCACGCTGGTCCGCCGGGCCCGGCTGCGCTACACGCGCGGCGAACCGGCGCAGGCGGACGCCGACTTCGACCTGGCGGCGGCCCGCGCCCCCGACGTGGCGTGGATCGCCTCGGAACGCGGCGACCACTACCGCCTGACGGGCCGCCACGAGGAGGCGGTCGCGGAACTGGGCCGCGCGATCGAGCTGAAACCCGACTACCCGTCGGCGCTGGCCAGCCGGGGCGCGGCGCTGGGCGAACTGGGCCGACCCGAGGAGGCGCTGGCGGACCTGGACCGCGCGATCGCCTTGGAGCCCGACTACACCTGGGCCCTGGTGATGCGGTCCCGCGCGAAGTTCGTACTGGGCGACGAGGCGGGCATGTTCGCCGACCTGGACGCGGCGGTGGCGGCGGAGCCGGACGCGTTCTGGATCCGCCGCGAGCGCGCCATCCAGTACCTGGAGGCGGGCCGCCGGGAGGAGGCGTCGGCGGCCCTGCGGGACTGCCTGTCCCGCGAACCCGAGGACGCCAACTCCTGGGCCATCCTCGGCGAACTCCACCGCCTCCGGGGCGAGTACGAGGAGGCCCTACGCCACCTCGACCACGCCCTCTCCCTGTCCCCGGACTACGGCTACGCCTACGCCGAACGCGCCCGGGTGTACGTGGCGTTGGGGCGTACGGAGGAGGCGCGGGCGGATCTGGAGCGCAGCCCTACGCGGGACGGGAGCTGAGGAAGGCGGTCCAGGCGGTGGGGGTGACGGTGAGGTGGGGGCCGTCCTGGTGCTTGGAGTCGCGGATGTGGATGGTGGGGGTGGCTGTGGGTGTCCGGGACAGGGCGACCTCTACGCAATCGGGGCCGTCATTGCCGCTGTGGCTGCTCTTTGTCCAGGTCAGCGGGCTGGCGGGGGCTACGGCGACCTCGACGCAGTCCGCCTCGTCGGCACCGCTGTAGCTGCTCTTGACCCACGTCAGCGGGGTGATCGGCGTCATGCCTCCTCCGGCGTCTTCGCGTTATGCGGGGCGGGAGTTGAGGAAGGCGGTCCAGGCGGTCGGGTTGATGGTGAGGTGGGGGCCGTCTTGGTGCTTGGAGTCGCGGATGTGGATGGTGGGGGTTGCTGTGGGGGATATCGCGACCTCTACGCAATCAGGGCCGTCATTGCTGCTGTAGCTGCTCTTGAACCACGTCAAGGGGGTGGTGGGTGTCATGTCTCCTCCAGCACCTTTTCGATGAAGGCCAGTGACTCCCGAGGATTGAGAGCCTGCGCTCGGATCATTCCATAGCGCATCTCCAAGATCTGGACGTCTCGGGGATCGCTGATCACTCGGCTGTGCAACTGAGCCTCGGAGTGTCCGAGGGTCTTCCCGCCTCGCAGCTTCAGCAGCCGGAACGGCCCGCCCATGCCCGCGTGGTCCTCGCGATCGGTCGGCATGACCTGGATCGACACATGGCGTAACTTGCCGATCTCCAGCAGGTGTTCGAGCTGCTTCCGCAGCACCATTGTGCTCCCGATGGGCCGCCGCAGTGTCACCTCTTCTTGGACAAAGGTGAGCAGGGCCGGGGGCGTTCGCTCGAAGATGCGTTGCCGTGCCATGCGGGCAGTCACGAGCCGCTCCATCTCCTCCTCCGAGTAGCCGGGACGCCGCATTGCGAACAGCGCCCGCGCGTACTCCGGGGTCTGGAGCAGGCCGTGCATGTTGTGGTTGGCATAGGCGCCCATCTCGAACGCCTCGTCCTCCAGCTTCGTCAGATCCCGAACGTTCTTCGGATAGCGGGCGTGCTCCACATCCTTCTTCATCGCCGCGAGCTTGCCGCCCGCGCCCAGGACTTCGTCCGCGCGGTCCAGGAAGTCCGGCTGGGGAATGCGCTTCGCGCGCTCCACCGCCGAGATCATGTCCTCGCCGTAGCCGATCGCGTCCCCGAGTTCGGTCTGCTTCAGCCCCGCCGCTTCCCGCCACAGCTTGATCTGCCGGCCGACGGCCCGGAGTACCGCCTCGGCCTCTTCGTCCTCCATGCGCACCTCCTGAAACAGAGCGTAAGGAGACCGAACACACTCAGTGACGGAAGTCCGAAAAATCAAACCACTCCCGCCCACCAACGCCCACTCGGTGCACAATCCGCATAACATTCCGCCCCTGAACCGACCGTTCCTGGTCGATTACAGTGCTGGTCGTGGGTGCGACAGTGGGTGCCGTCTGGGGCCGCCCCGAGCAGCAGGACTTCCGTAGCAGAGTCCGGGGCACGATGCTCGGCGCGGCGGTCGGTGATGCCCTCGGCGCCCCCGTGAACGGCCTGAGCCTGGCGCAGATCAGGGAGGCGTACGGCGCCGAGGGCCTGGTGGACCTGGCCCCGGCCTACGGCAGACGCGGCGCGGTGACGCACCTCACCCAGCTGACCCTCTTCTCGGTGGACGGCTTGATCCGGGCGCAGGTGCGCAGGGATACCGGCGCCTGGCACCCGCCGACCGACCTGCACCGCGCGTACCTGCGGTGGGCGGCGACGCAACGGGACTGGGGCCCGGACGAGCGCCGCAAGGAGGACGGCTGGTTGGCCCGCGAGGAGTGGCTGTACGCGAGACGGGACGCGTCGCGCTCGCTGCTGATTGGCCTGGGCGACGACATGATGGGCACGCTGGACGCCCCGAAGAACCCGGGTGAGGCCGGGCCGGAGGCGGCGGTGCGGTCGGCGCCGTTCGGGCTCTTGGTGGGGTGGGAGCCGCAGCTCGTGGCGCAGCTCGCGATCGAGTGCGCGGCGCAGACGCATGGGCACCCGGTGGGGTACCTGACGGCGGGCGCGTACGCGGTGCTGGTGCACGCGCTGGCGTGCGGCGAGTCCATGGACGGCGCGATCCAGCGCACGCTGGGCATGCTGGCGTCCCGTCCCGGCCACGAACCGGTCTCCCAGGCACTCCAGCACGCGCTGGGGGCGGTACGTCAGGGGAGACCCGCGCCGGAACGGGTGGGCGAGCTGATGGCCGGGGCGCAGGGGGAGGGTGTCCTGGCCGCGGCGGTGTACTGCGCGCTGGTGGGCGAGGACGTACGGCACGGTCTGTGCCTGTCGGCCAACCACGACGGTCCGTCGGCGGCGACGGCGGCGCTGACGGGGGGCCTGCTCGGGGCGATGCACGGTGAGACGGCACTGCCGCCGGCGTGGCTGGCGGAGCTGGAGGGCCGCCCCACGATCCTGGAACTCGCGGACGACTTCGCGATGGAGATGACCCAGGGCTCGGCGCTGCACGGCCCTGGGGGCTCGTCGCCGGGCTGGCTGGCCCGCTACCCCCGCTAGGGAATCTCGCCCCCGCCGCCCCTACAGCCACCGCCGCGAAACCGCCGCAGCTGCGGGCAGCGGCACCGCCCAGCCCGCGTAGCTGCGGGCAGTCGTGCCTCCCCCAGAGGGGGGACCCCCAGGCGGCACGGGTGGGCGCAGCGGCACCCCGCAAGCGCGGGCGAGCGCACCCACCCCGGCCCCAGCCACCGCCGACGGTCAGTCGGACGTCGCCGTCGGAACAGCGCCCGCCCCCGCAGGCGCCGGTACCGCCGCCACCCCGTCCCCGTCGGTGTTCACCTTGTCGATGATCGCCAGCCGCTCCGGCGTGTCCTCCGGCTTGATGTACCCGACCAGCACGTACAGCACCAGCGACACCGCCAGCGGGATGGACACCTGGTACTGCAGCGGCACCCCGCCCTCCACGCTCCAGCTGATCGGATAGTTCACCAGCCAGAACGTCACCAGACCGATCGACCAGCTCGTCAGCGCCGCCGTGGGCCCGGAGCGGCGGAACGGGCGGAGCAGACCCAGCATCATCGGGATCGCCATCGGACCCATGAGCCCGGCCACCCACTTGATCACGACCGTGATGATGTCCCCGAACGTCGGCGAGTTGACCTGCGTGGCGGCCGCCATGGACAGGCCCAGGAAGACCACGGTCGTGATCCGGGCCACCCGCAGCCCCTGCCCCTCGCTCCAGGCCCGCGCCCGCCGCCACACCACCGGCGCACAGTCCCGTGTGAACACCGCCGCGATGGCATTCGCGTCCGAGGAGCACATGGCCATGGTGTGGGAGAAGAAGCCCACGATCACCAGGCCCAACAGCCCGTGCGGCAGGAGCTGTTCCGTCATCAGCCCGTAGGAGTCGGAGCCGTCCGGCTTCTGCGACTCCACCAGCAGCGGGGACATCCACATCGGGAAGAACAGCACCAGCGGCCAGACCAGCCACAGCGCGGCGGACAGCCGGGCCGACCGCTCCGCCTCCCGGGCGCTCGGCGTGGCCATGTACCGCTGCGCCTGGTTGAGCATGCCGCCGTTGTACTCGAACAGCTTGATGAAGAGGAAGGCGAGCAGGAACACCGTCCCGTACGGCCCCACCAGCGGCTTGTCGTGCCCCTGGAGCGCCGGCTCGTCCCAGGCGCCGAAGAATCCGATCCCCTTGTCGTCGAGTTCGACGACCACGGCGATGAACATCGCTATACCGGCGAGGAGTTGGATGACGAACTGCCCCAACTCGGTCAGCGCGTCCGCCCACAGCCCGCCGATCGTGCAGTACACGGCGGTGATCGTGCCGGTGATGAGGATGCCCTGGTTCAGGGAGATCCCGGTGAACACGGACAGCAGTGTCGCGATCGCCGCCCACTTCGCGCCCACGTCCACGATCTTCAGCAGCATCCCGGACCAGGCCAGCGCCTGCTGCGTCTTCAGGTCGTACCGGTTCTTCAAGTACTCCAGCGGGGACGCCACATGCAGCCGGGAGCGGAGCCGGTTGATGCGTGGCGCGAACAGCTTCGAGCCGATGGCGATGCCCAGTGCGATGGGGAAGGACCAGGTCACGAAGGAGGTGACGCCGTAGGTGTAGGCGATGCCCGCGTACCCCGTGAACATCACCGCGCTGTAGCCGGACATATGGTGCGAGATCCCGGAGAGCCACCACGGCATCTTGCCGCCGGCCGTGAAGAAGTCGCTCACGTTGTCCACGCGTTTGTGGGACCAGATGCCGATCGCCACCATCACGCCGAAATAGCCGATGAGCACGGCCCAGTCGAGACCGTTCATGTGCGCCCTCCCAGGGGTTCAGCCCGGCGCTCATCGTCAGTGCAGTCTCGTGAACACGACAAGTGAGCGGAAGGTCAAAGGGAGGTAAAAGTATTCGAGATGATGGCTTCAGTTCACGGATATGAACTCATCGCATCAGCTCACCCGCGTTGACCAGCAGTGATTGGCCGGTGATCGCCCGCGCCCGGTCCGACACCAGGAACACCGCCGCGTCCGCCACGTCACCGTCCGTGGCCAGTTCCGGCAGCGCCATCCGGTCCGTCAGCCGCTTCAGCACCTCCGGCTCACCGAGCCCCTCCGACTGCGCCGCGAACCGCACGTACGCCTGCACCGGCGGTCCCCACATCCAGCCCGGCAGCACGGTGTTGACCCGGATCCGGTCCGGCCCCAGCTCTCGCGCCAGCGAGTACATCGCGCTGGTCAGCGCCCCCTTGGACGCCGCGTACGCCGCCTGCCGCACCTGCGAGGGTGCCGCCACCGCCGACTGCGTCCCGATGAACACCACCGACCCGCCCCGCTCCTTCAGCGAGGGCAGACACGCCCGCGTCATCCGCAGCGAGCCGAGCAGATTCACGTCCAGCACCGATTGCCAGGTCGCAAAGTCCGCGTCCGCGAGCCCGCCGAAGTAGCTGTCCAGCGCGGCCACATGGACGACCCCGTCGATCCGGCCGAACCGCTCCACCGCCAGCCCCGCCAGCGCCTCGCACTGCGACTCGTCGGTGATGTCGGTCCTCCGGTACGCCGTGTGCGCCCCGCCCGGGTCGATCTCGGCCGCGCTCTTCGCGAGGTTGGCCTCCGTGCGCGCCCCGAGAACCGCGTTCCCGCCGTCCCGCACGACCGCCGCCGCGACCTGGTGCCCGAGCCCGGGCCCCACCCCCGACACGATCACGGTTCTGCCCGTGAGCAGTGACATCCGGACACCTCCTGAGAGCCGTATCTGACGGAGCGTCAGAATAGAGGTGGCCGCCGCAAAGGGGAACGGGCGCTCAGCCCTCTCGAAGGTCCACCACCAGCCCGGGCCGCGGTGGTGACGGTGGAGCCGAACTCCCGGCGTCCGACGACGGCTCCGGAGCCGTCCTCGGCGGATCAGGCCGAGGACCCGGAGAACTCCAGCCGGAACTCCAACTGCCCGTCCCCGGTGCTGCCCCGCGCGGTCAGGTCCGCGCCGCCGGCGTCGACCTTTCCGTCGAGCGTCGTGCCCTCGGCCAGGGCGTGCGGGAAGCCGCCCGGCATGTCACCGAACTCGGGACGGCAGGCCATCAGGGGACTGGGCCAGTTGAGCAGGTTCAGGGCGACGGCCTCCTCGGTGTGCGGGTCGGTGAGCCGTCCGCTCAGCTGCCCGTCGCTCCACTCCAACTCCCAGTAGGTGAGCAGGAGGTTGGGGTCCCGGGGGTTGCCCGCCAGGTCCTGGCTCGAACCGGTGCTGACGGCCGACGACCAGAAGGACAGCGCGCCCGCCTCGGACGGCTGCCCCACCGCGAACAGCAGCGAGAACGGGTTCGCCTCGGTCTCGCCCCCGCCGCCGCGCGGCTCGCCGAGGTCCAGGGTGGTGTTCAGGGAGTACGTCTTGGACTGCGAGAGCTGCCGCGAACCGTCCAGCGTGCAGTAGTCGTACACGTCGACCGTGACCGACGCCGTGCCGCTGTACTTCATGCCCCACAGCGCGGCGGCCCCGGCGGGCGCGCTCAGCGGGACGTCGGCCGTGGTGGGCGCCGGGGGCGGGTCCGTGCTCTCGACGACCGTGGGACTCGGCGGCGTGGTGCCGGGCTCGCCGCTCGTGGGCGACGGCGTGGCGCTGTCCGTCGCGGGCGCGGACGAACTCTCCGCCGCCACCGACCCGGACGAACCACCGCCCGAGCACCCCGTCAGCAGCACACCGAGCAGCCCCGCGCACACACCGGCGCGCAGCGCAGCCGAAAACAAAGCCATGACCAACGCCCCCTGCCCCCACCCGGAACCTCGTACGCGAGCACCCGGGGGCAGCGATGTTACGGTCCGCGACCGTTCAACTACCCGTGATTCTCCGTTCTTTACCGTTCCGTGCCGCGCAGCTCGTCCACGTACCGGTCCGTCCCGGGAACCGTGGGGACGAACGGCGCCACGAACTGCACCTCACCCAGCCCCGAGGCCGCCACCGCCGTGTCCAGGCCGGTGAAGTGCTCCCGCCAGCCGTCGCGGGGGTCGTGCTGGAGGAACCACAGGAGAGTCAGCCGGGTTCCGACGCCCTCGACCTGCTTGACGTAGGTCATCCGGTCGCCGGGCAGGGGCGTCGGTGTGAAGACGGTGACCATGGCGGCGGGGGAGCCCGCCAGGCGCTTGGGCAGGTGGTCCTCGCGCAGCCATGCGAGCAGGTCGGCGCGTCCGTCGGGGGAGTGGGCGTCGACGACCTCGACGACGAGTCCGGCGTAGGGGTGGTCGAGGGCGTGGATGTCGCGCGGGCCGCCGTCGCCGTCGCGGTAGACGGTCACCGCGTGGTCCTGGAAGGCGGTGAAGACATGCGTGCGGTCCTGGAAGACGCGGTGGTCGCGGTTGAGGCGCTTGTTGATGCCGACGGTCCAGCGCATGTGCTCGGCGTAGCGGCCGGCGGTGATCCAGTAGACGGATATGTAGCAGCCCGCCGTCACCGGCTGCGCCACGCGGGAGGTCCCGGGGTAGCGCAGGAGCTGGAGGTCGCGGGTGGCGACCCAGCGGCGTCCGGCGAACATCCAGGGCATGGCCATCGCGCCCGCGATGAAGTGGTCGTCCTCGTACCAGCGGTTGTAGGCACGCTCCCGGCCGGGATGCGGCTCGACCATGGTGATCAGGGCGTGCCCGAGGCCGGGACCGTAGGGGCCGACGGCGGCGAGTTCGGCGTAGCCGCGGAGGCGGGTGTCGTCCGCGTGCGGCGGCTGACTGCGGGTGTCGTCTGCGTGCGGCGGCTGACCGTGGGTGTCGTCTTCTGTCATGCCTCCGGTGTAGCTGACGGAGCGTCAGATGAGGAGACCCATGCCCGCTTCGGTCCCGCCCGTCCGGGGTGCTACCTCAGCTCGTCCGGGCAGGGGGTCCCGCGCGGCACGTCGTAGGGCGCGGCCAGCCGGTAGGTGCCCGCCTTCGGGGCCACCAGCATGGTCCACTTGTCGCCCAGCGCGTCCTCCTCGGTCTCCATCAGACAGCCGTGGACGTTGTCGTACGTCTTCGGCTCGCCCTCCGGACGCTCCTTGGAGGCCTCCGTCTCCTCCGGAGGGTCGAGCTTGTCGCCCTTCTCGTCGACGATGCTCAGCCACGGCGAGTACGGGATCCGGATCAGCACCCGGCCCGGCTTGGTCACCCGCATCGTCCACTCGCCCTGGTCCGCCCGCTCCACCACCGTGTTCGGCTCGGCCAGCGGCGCCGGGTCCAGCACCTTGAACAGCTGCCAGTTGGCGTCGCCCCACACCTGCTTCAGATACGGCATCCCGCGCTGCACCAGCTCCCGCTCGCGCTGCCCGCCGTCGCCGTCGGGCTCGTCCTTGGGCAGCACCACGTAGTGCACCGCCCACCGCTTGAGCCACTCCCGGTAGTTCGCCGAGTTCAGGGTGTCGTCGTAGAAGAGCGGGTTGCGCTCCATGTCGGCCTGGCGGTTCCAGCCGCGGGCCAGGTTCACGTACGGCGCCAGCGCGGAGGCCTCGCGGTGGGAGGCGGCCGGGACGACCTCCACCCGGCCCTTCTCGGCGCCGACCTCCTGCAACTCGTTGACCAGCGGCGCCAGCTCACGGGCCCAGGAGGCGGCCGGGGTGGTGTGCACGATGTCGATCACCGTCTTCACCCCGATCCACACCGTGAACCCGGTGATCGCCAGCACCGTCGCCCACCACTTGCGCGAGCGCGGCACCGTGAACGGCAGCGCCGTCACCAGCGCCACCCCCGCGAACAGCATCGACAGCCGGGTGATGTTGGAGCCGATCTGCGAGTTGATCAGCCAGACCAGCAGCACGGCCAGCAGATAGACCGCCGAGGTCAGCCGGACCGTCGTCCACTCCTTGGGCACCAGCAGCAGCACCAGCAGCGCGGAGAGGAAGGGAAGGATCGCCGAGGTGATCGCCATCGGCTGGGTGCCGGAGAAGGGGAACAGCCACGCGGAGACGGCCACCACCGCGCTCGGCGCCAGCCCCAGCGCCCAGGCGCCGGGCCGCCGCTTCTGCAGGAACAGGGCCACCGCCACCAGACCCACGAAGAGCCCGGCCACCGGCGAGGCCATCGTCGCGAGCGCCGCCAGCGGGGCCGCGCACAGCGCCTTCGCCCACCGCTTGTAGCGCCAGCGGTACGGCCAGCAGAACACCGCCGCCACCGCGCCCAGCGCGAACATCGTGCCGAGCCCGTAGGTCACCCGGCCCGAGGCGGCGTTGCACAGCAGCGCGAACACCCCGGCCAGCGCGGCCCACAGCGGATTACGGACGACCCGGCTGCGCAGCAACACCAGGGTGAGCAGCCCCGCGGAGACGGTCCCGGCGATCATCATCGTCGTACGGACGCCCAGCACCGACATCAGGTACGGCGAGACCACGCTGTACGACACCGGGTGCATACCGCCGTACCAGGCCAGGTTGTACGCCGAGGCGGGGTGCCGTCCGACGAACTCCGCCCAGGCGTCCTGGGCCGCGAGATCGCCGCCGCTGTTCGCGAAGGTGAAGAACCAGACGATGTGCAGCACACCGGCGAGCGCGGTGATGGAGAGCACGGGGTGACGCAGCATCCGCTCACGCACGGTGAGGAGGAGTGAGGTCCGCCGCTCTTCGTCGGGCCCGTCGGGCTCGTCGGGGGTGGGCTCGGGCGGGGACTCGGATACGGTCTCGGGCACGCGTATTCGCGGGCCGGTTCCCGGGCCCGGTTCGGCTTGGTCGGCGCGCGTCGGCTCAGCGGTGGCCACCGTTAAGGCACTCCCCGTGGTGTCCTGTGTTCTGTTCTGGCCGCGTCCCGTTTCCCGCGTGTTGTCGGCCCTGTCCCTGAGGGTTCACCGATCGTGCCTTGTGGGCGACGACCTGACCCGTTTCGTGACGCTAGCACGCAGCCCGTCGGGCGGCTCCCCCGGCGGGGGCGTCCGCCGACGGGCTGCGGGCGGTGGGTGTTGCTACCTGGCTGCGCGGGGCAGCCGAGGTGGTTCAGCACAGTCGGTTCAGCACAGTCGGTTCAGTCGAGTCGGGTCAGCCGAGTCGGATCAGCTTGTCGGTGAAACCGGGCTCGACGAGATCGGTCTGCAGCGCCACCGGCACCTTGACCGCGCCCGCCGTGCCGCCGTCGCCGACGGTGAGCGTGCCGACCTTGGTACCGGCCTTCGCCTCGTGCGGCACCTCGTCCGCGGCGAAGTCCAGCTCGACCTTCAGCCCCGACCAGCCGGCCGCCTTCACGTCCTTGGTCGCCACGACCGGGGTCCGGCCACCGAGACCGTCGTCCACATACCCGACGACATCCCCCTTCTTCAGCACCGTCACCGACTCCAGCGCGCCCTGCGCGGCACGGATCAGCTGGTCACCGGAGTCGAGCGCGGCGGCGAGGATGCCCTGGCCGGTGTCCGGCTGGCGCACCACGGCACCGATGATCGTCCGCGTCTCCCCGCCGACCTCCTGCTTCGCGGCGAACACCAGGTTGCCGAGGGCGGAGGTGGTGGTCCCGGTCTTGATGCCGACGACGTTGTTCTTGCCGACGAGCTGGTTCCAGTTGCCGTGGTTCTTCCCCTTGTAGTCGTCGTACGACATCATCGCGGCGACCTCGCGGAAGGCGGGCATCTCCATCGCGGCCTTGGCGAGCTTGACCTGGTCCACGGCGGTGGAGACGGTCGAGTCGTTGAGCCCCGAGGGGTCGGTGTACGTCGTGTCGCTCATACCGAGGTCCTTGGCGGCGGCGTTCATCTTCTTCACGAACGCCTCCTCCGAACCGGCGTCCCACCGGGCCAGGAGCCGCGCGACATTGTTCGCGGACGCGATCAGAATGCTCTGCAGCGCCTCGCGCTCGGTGATCGAGTCACCGGCGAAGACATCGACGGTGGACTCCTGACCGGCGTCGGACTGGTCCTCGGCGGCCTGGTCGATCTCGATCTTGGGTCCGGCCTCGCCGCTCTTCAGCGGGTGGTCGCGCAGGATGACGTACGCGGTCATGACCTTGGCGACACTGGCGATCGGCACGGGCTTCTGCTCACCGGAGGACCCGAACGACCCGATCCCCTGCACATCGAGCGCGGCCTGCCCGGCGCTGGGCCACGGGATGTCGACCTTGTCGCCCTCGAAGGTGAAGCTCTCCTGCGCGGTGAGGTCGAGGGTGGGCTCCGGCAGCGGCCGCATCGACTGCACGACCGCGAACACGATGGCCAGCAGCAGCACCAGCGGCGTCCAGATCTTCACCCGGCGCACCAGCGTCCGCACCGGGGTCTCCGGCGGGGGCGGGGTGTTCGTCAGCTCGGCCAGCAGGTCGAGCGGCGGCTTGGGCGGCAGCGGCTGCTGGGCGGTGCGCTCGGGGCCGACCTGGGGGACGGCGGTGGTGACCTCAGGGGCGGGGGCGGGGGCGGGGGCGGGCGCGGGCCGGGCGGCGGGCGCGGTGCCCGGACCGGTGCCGGGACCGGTGGTCGGTCGGGCGGCGGGCCTGGCCTCCGGCGCGGCTTCCGACCTGATGTCCGACTTCAGGGGGACGAAGCGGAGGGCGGTGGTGGGCTGGTCCACGGCTCCCTTGGCGGCGGGGGAGTCCTGGGCGTCGGCGGCCTGGTCGTCGGTCGCGGGCTTTGCGTCCGCGACCTTGGCGGGGGGTTCCGGCTTCTGGGAGGTGGTGTCCGCCTTGGGCGTCCGGTCGCCTTCGGGCGCGGCGTCGGCCTTGGGCGCGGCGTCCGCCTTGGGCACCGCGTCCGCCTTGGGCGCGGCGCCGCTGCCGGGCTTGACGCCCATCACGAGGGTTGCGCCGCTCACGGGCGCCTTGGTGCCCCCGGAAGACGCGGCGTCGGCCACGGGGGCCGCGTCGGCGTCCTCGTCCTCGCTCGCGTCCTCGGGCTCGGCGTCGGCCTTGGGGCCCTCGTCCTCGGGCTCGTCCTCGGGCCCGACCTCGGCGTCAGCCCCGGGCTCCGGCTCAGCCTCGGGCTCCGCGTCCGCCACGGCCGTAGCGGCGTCGTCCCCGTCCGCCCCGGCGTCCTCCTCCGCGGAGGAGGCGGAGCCGTCGGTGCCTTCACGGTCCGTCGAGGCCCCGCTGCCGCCCATAGCCTCGCTGTCGGCCTCACCACCGGCACCACCGGCCCCGGAGTCACCCGTGGCCACCCAGGCCGCCACAGCGGCGCGCAGGCGGTCGTCGCCGTTGGACTCGGCCCGGGGCGCGGCCTCGGCCTCTGCCTTGGCTTCCGCCTTGGCCTCGGTTCGGGCATCGGTTCGGGCTTCGGCGGACTCGGCCTCGGCCTGGTTCGACCCGCCCTCGGCCTGGTTCGACCCGCCCTCGGCCTTCGGCTCGTCCTCGGTCGATTCGGCCTGGGCCGTATCCGTATCCGTGTCCGAGTCCGTGTCCGTATCCGTATCCGACTCCGCGGCGCGGGCCGCCGCCAGGTCGCGGGGTGACAGGACGCGGGTTGCCGTGTCCACGCCGGCGCGGGTGATCGCGAGGCGGGGATCGGCGGATTGGTTGCGCGCTTCCGGAACCGAACCCGCGCTCCCCGACGTCGGTTCTGCCGACGACTCGCGCTGCTTCGAACTGTCGGGGGACTCGCCCGCCACCGATGCCTCCTAAACCGTGAACCGCCGTGATGTAGCCGTGGTTGTATGAGCCGCAGCCGCCCGGAACACCGCTTCGCGGCG
The DNA here is from genome assembly GCF_055657065.1 of Streptomyces sp. NPDC110618. NCBI lineage: Bacteria > Bacillati > Actinomycetota > Actinomycetes > Kitasatosporales > Streptomycetaceae > Streptomyces > Streptomyces sp. NPDC110618. The sequence goes on from NZ_JBVKBN010000015.1 coordinate 147,727, forward strand.
CTGTCCGAACCATGTACCAGTGTCCTGTGTGCGGGCTAAACCGAACCCGTAGACGAGAACGACATACCTACTGGTTCCACTACAAACAGGTCACGCACCCTCGACAGACCAATGTGAGAGGGGTCACCCTGTCATTCATCCACGCGGGGAGGCATGGATGGGCAGGAGCCGCAGAACACTTCCGGAGGAGCTTCTGCTGCTGGCACTGGACCCGGCCACGGGTACCACTGCACAGCCGCAGTCGCTCGACCTCGGTCTGGCCGGAGCACAGCTAGTGGAGCTGGCGCTGGCCGGACGGATAGCCCCAGACGGGGATCGTATCGCCGTGGTCGTGCCACGGCCGACTGGAGATCCGACTTTGGACTGTGCGTTGGAGCTGCTGCGCAGGCGTGGCGCTCCCGTGCGTGCCGTCCATTGGATCGGCGGGCCGCGCCTGGGCCTGCGTCAGACGTACCTCTCGCATCTGGAGCGGTGCGGCATGGTCGCCGCCGTGCCGGGACAGATGTGCGGGGTGCTGCCGACGACGCGCTACCAGGCAACGGACACCGCCATCAGCCGGGAGATCAGGGCCCGGCTGGACAACGCGATCCGGACCGGCGTACCGCCGGACCCACGGACCGCAGCGCTCGCCGCACTGGCCCACGCGGTCGGTCTCGGCAAGCACCTGTACCCGGGGAACGAGGGACGCTCGTCCCGCTCCCGGCTACGGGACCTGATCAGGCACGACCCCATGGGCGGTCTCGTCGCGCACGCGGTGATGGACGTCCAGAACGGCGTCGCGGCCCAGCCGCGCCGCAGCCCCGCACCGGCAGGCCGCCAGCCGGCCCCCGGTGGCAGGGCGGCAGCGGAACCCTCTCGCGGTGTTCCGATGCAGCCCCGCCGAGGCCCGATGGCACGCGTCGTGGCGCACTGAGCCGCAGTTCCACGACGTAGCGCCGTCCACGGCCGCACCGAGCGTGCACCGTCCCCCAGACCCGGTACGGGAGCCGCTGGTCCGCGCGGGGCGACGGGACCGTAGTGTCCGGACGACGACACGGTCCCGCCGCCCCGCGCGGCCGCATGTTCGGGAAACCTCACGCCACGGCCCGAACTGGCGTGTATGCAGCGCATATCCATCGTTTTCCAGCGGTAGAAAGCACCTTGGTGGCAGTCTGCTCAACAGCAGATACGCAAAGTCGCAAGCAGCAGTTCATGCAGCCGGAGGTGCACGTCCCGTGGCGTCCAATGTCAATCCCACTGTCAGGCGCCGCCGACTGGGTCAGGAGTTGCGCCGGCTCCGCGAGCTCAAGGGCATGACCGCCGAGGAAGTGGCCGAGCGGCTTCTGGTCTCCCAGTCGAAGATCAGCCGTCTGGAGAACGGCCGCCGCAGCATCAGCCAGCGCGACGTCCGCGATCTGTGCGGGGTGTACGAGGTCGAGGACGTCCGGATCGTCGACTCGCTGATGCAGATGGCCAAGGACTCCCGCCAGCAGGGCTGGTGGCACTCCTTCGGCGACATCCCGTACAGCGTCTACATCGGCCTGGAGACGGACGCGGCGAGCCTGCGTGTGTACGACCCCCAGGTCGTGCCCGGTCTGCTCCAGACCAAGAGCTACGCCGAGGCCCTGATCACGGGCGCGCTCCCGGAGGTCACCCCGGGCGACATCGACAAGCGCGTACAGGTGCGGCTGCGTCGACAGGAACGTATCTCTGCCCCGGAGAACCCGCTGCGCCTGTGGGCCGTCCTGGACGAGGCGGCGCTGCGCCGCGAGGTCGGCAGCCGGCACGTGATGATCGAGCAGCTGGAGCACCTCATCGAGATGTCCCGGCTGCCGCACGTCACCGTGCAGCTGATCCCGTTCGCGATGGGCGCGCATCCGGGGGTGAGCGGTCAGTACGCGATCCTGGAGTTCCCGGACGCCGCCGACTCCAGCGTCGTCTACATCGAGGGCGTCACCAGCGACCTGTACCTGGAGAAGGCGCAGGATGTGCAGAAGTACAGCGTGATGTACGAGCACTTGAGGGCTCAGGCGCTCAACGCGGACCAGAGCCGGGAATTCATCACCAAGGTGGCCAAGGATTACGCCCGCTGATCTGACGGCGCCGAAAGATACACCAGCGCCCCGCTTTTGCGGAAGTCTCAGCCGGAATATGCCATCCAGTCGAGTGAATAGTCGCTCCGCGCATCAAAGTTGGCGAGTAGCGTCGATCACGCCATCGAGGAACACCGATTGGCGCAAACGTGTCGTGCGGACAGCGTGTCCCGCACGGCATGCGACAGCAACTCAGCAACTGGCTACCGGAGCGAAAATGGCAATCAAGCAGGGTGTCACGGACACGTGGGTCAAGTCCTCGTACTCGCAGGGCAATGGCGCATGCGTCGAGATCAAGTCCCCTGTCGTGTCGGCAATGGCCGTCCGGGACTCGAAGGTCACCGACGGCCCCGTCCTGGCGTTCCCCGCGAGCGCGTGGAACACGTTCGTGGCCTCGGTCAAGTCGTAGAGGGGGCCGCTCCTCCGAGCCGCTCCCCATGACAATTGACAACTCCACAAGCACACTCAAGAGCCCTCTCGACCAGCCCGCCGTCCTTGCCGAGGGGGCTCGGCTTGTGGGTGGGGGTCGGGGGTGGCTGGGGGCGGGGGCTGAGTGCTGGTGGGGCGTGGTGGCCGTAACTTGCCAATTGCCCCGTTGACCGACCCACTCACGTGACTGCTCGGCCATGGACCACCGAGGGACCTGCGCCATCAGCGGTCGGCCGATCGCCCCACTGATCGACCGCCCGGACGAGTGGCGGATACGGGTCACGGTCCTCCCGGTACCGGATACCCGATGACCGGCCCGCCCGGAGAGCCACTGCCCGGCGGAGGCCGAAGCACTCCGCCGGGCGGCAGCTCATCGATCCGGATGACCGGATACGAGGCCCAGGGCCCTCAGCGACGCACGAGCCGGAGCCGGACCCACCCCTCAGAGATCAGACCACCGGAAAGGCGACGTCGCACACGTCGTTTTCCGGACCCGCCGCATCCCAGTCGGCGAAGTAGATCTCCCGGCAGGGCCCGGCCATCCGCAGCCCCTGCCCGGGGATCCACTCCTCCACCGCCTCGAAGGCGGCGAGGATCTGCGGATGGGCGACCTGCGCCTTGGTGATCCGGGTGTAGGCGACCCGCTGGGCGGGCTCCACCCGCACCTTCACCGCGTAGGCACGCCCCTGCTTCTCCACCCAGGCCCGGGCGGCGGCCTCGTCGGCCACCGGCACGCACGCCTCGGCGGGCCCGTCGCTCTCCATGGACACGTCGGAGTGATAGACGACGAACGGCGCGCCGGCGACGCCGCCGCACTCCCGCGCCCCGTACTCCAGCCGCCCCAGCGAAGAGCCGATCCAGGCAGGCAGCTCACCGGCCAGCACATGCCGCGTCTCGGTGATCACCACCTGCTCCGGCACGTCCGCCGTCTCGACCTCGAACTTCCCGTACATGTCGGAACTCCTCCCGGACAGACGTCCACGGAGGTACTCGGCGAGTGTCCGCTGCCCGGCGATCCGCGTCTCCACGTCCGCCCAGTACGCGTCGAGCAGCCCGGCCGCCGCCGCCCCGTCCGGGGCCTCGACGACCTCGGCGACGCGGGCGAGCGGCATGTCCAGCTGCCGCAGCAGTGCCACGAGCCGGGCCCGCTCGATCTGGGCGGGACGGTAGTAGCGGTAACCGCTGACCTCATCGACATGCGCCGGGGACAGCAGCCCCAGCCGGTCGTACAGCCGCAGCGCCTTGGCCGACAGCCGGGCCCGTGCGGCGAACGCGCCGATGGTGAGCAGTTCGTCCTCGTCCACGGCCTCATCCTCCGTCACCGGGCGGTCCGTCCGCCCGGTGAGACGGAGGTTCGGCTCTGCCCCAAGGGCAAGGTCAACCGGCGAGCTGCGCCTCGATCGCGGCGACCAGCTCGGGCGCCTCGGGCTCGGTCTGCGGCGAGAACCGCCCGACGACCTGCCCGTCCCGCCCGATCAGGAACTTCTCGAAGTTCCACCGGATGTCCCCGCTGTACCCGTCCCCGTCGGCGACGTCGACGAGCCGCGCGTACAGGGGATGCCGCCCCTCCCCATTGACCTCGACCTTCTCGGTCAGGGGAAAGGTCACGCCGTACGTGGCCGAACAGAACTCGGCGATCTCCTCGGCGCTCCCCGGCTCCTGCCCGAGGAACTGGTTACAGGGCACCCCGAGCACGGTGAACCCCTGCGAGGAGTACTGCTCGTGCAACTTCTCCAGCCCCGAGTACTGAGGCGTAAGCCCGCACTTGGAGGCCACGTTCACCACAAGAACAACCCGCCCGGCCAACTCCCCGAGCCGAGCGTCCCCACCGGAGAGCGCCCCGATCTCCACGTCCAGCACCGACCCACCATTCCCATCCATAGCCATACCGCGATGCTAGCCCCGCCCCCCTCACCCAGCCGCCCGCGCCCCAATCCCCAGAACCACGGACAGCCACGCCACTCAGCATGCAGAGCTGCGGGCAGCCGGTACCGCCGACCCGCATAGCTGCGGGCAGTCGTGCCGCGGGCGAGGCCCACCCGAGCCGACGGCGCGTTCAACCTGCGGAGCTGCGGGCAGTCGTGCCGCTGGGGCGGCACGGGTGGGCGCAGCGGCACCCCGCCAGCGCCGGGCCGCGCGTCCTACCCCACGTCCACCCCCACCCCGGGCCCAGCAGCACCCCGGGCCCCGGCACCGCCACCCCCGGCACCGCCACCCCCGGCACCACCCCCCGCTCCCGCCACCAACACATCCCCCACCCCCGTCCGCACATACAGCACCGACCTCCCCACCCTCCACCGCTCCACCAACCCCGCATCCAGCAACACCCGCACATGCCGCCCCACAGACCCCAGCCCCTGCCCAGTAACCGCACACAATTGCGTCGTACTCATAGGCCGAGCAAGCAGCACCAGCACCCCCGCCCGAGCCCGCCCCAACAACGCCCCCAACCCAGAAGGCACCCGCTCACCCCCCTCAAAGGAAGCCAGCACCCCCGCACACGGATACACCACCGCATACCGGTCCCGCCCCTCCCACGACACCCACCCCACCGCAGGAGTCACCGGCACGAACACCAGCTCCGCCCCGGAGATCTCCCGAGGCGGATACTCATGCCGATTGACCTGGAACCGACTCTCCCCGAGCCACCGCGTCCCTGGCCGCAAGGAATCGAGCACCGCCGCCCACCCACTCCGGGAAACCTGCACGGTCCGCGCGACCACATCGGCCTCCAGCACCCGCCGACGCCGCTCCCAGTCCGGCCGTACGGCCGACTCCCACACCCACCGGAGCAACTCCGCCGCCCGCGACGGCAGATCGTCCCGCTCCAGCACCGCGGGGACCGGCCCCGCCACCGAAACCGACAGATGCGCGAGGGCCTCCTCCGCCGTTGCCGCCCGCACCCGGGCGACCCCGTCCTCGAAGGACTCCCCGTCACGTGGCGTGGGCGTGAGAAAGTCGGCGATCCAGTCCCGCCCCAACCCGGCCCGCACCAAGGCGGCGGTCACCGGATCGGCAGCCAACAGCGCCCGGTACGACGGCAGATGAGCCCGCAGCCACTCCTGTTCCCCGGGATGCGCCCCCACCCCCGCATGCAGCAGCTTCAAACAGGCGAACGTCTCCGCCAGCGGCGACAACACGAACCGACTCCGCGCCAACGTATCCGCGTTGACCTGCCACCACCCCACAGCCACCCCCACCTTTCGCACCTGCGCGAAACATTAACGACCCCCGCGACCACCCCCGGAAACTCCCGGACATGCCATCCACCAACAACCAGCCCACCAACAGCCAACCCACTCAGAGCCAGCCGACACCCCACCCCCACCCCACCTACCAATCCCTCTTCCGCACCCCCGAATTCACCCCCCTCTTCCTCACCTCCGCCGCCCACACCGCCGCCCAGACCATCGGCGGCCTGGCCCTGGCCACCCACGTCTACCGGGCCACCGACTCCCCCCTCCTCTCGGCGATCAGCATGTTCGGCCCCTCCCTGGCCCAGATGCTCGGCGCGACCCTGTTCCTCTCCGGCGCCGACCGCCTCCCCCCGAGAGCGACCCTGACCTACGTCTCCCTGGCCTTCGCCACGGCCACCGCCGTCCTCGCCACCCCCGGCCTGCCGATCTGGTCGGTCTTCGTCGTCCTCCTCGCCCAGGGCCTGATCGCCTCGCCCGCCGGAGGAGTCCGCTGGGGCCTGCTGAACGAGATCCTCGCCAAGGACGGCTACCTGCTGGGCCGCTCGGTCTTCAACATGATGAGCGGCATCACCCAGATCACCGGCTACGCCCTCGGCGGCGCCCTCCTCGCCCTCCTCACCCCCCGGACCTGCCTCCTCCTCGCCGCGTTCCTGTACGCCCTCGCCGCCACCGGAGTCCGCCTCGGCCTCACCCCCCGCCCCCCACGCGCCACCGGCCGCCCGTCGATCACCGCGACCTGGCGCACCAACGCCGTCCTCTGGTCCTCCCGCCCCCGCCGCACGGTCTACCTCGCCCTGTGGATCCCCAACGGCCTGGTGGTCGGCTGCGAATCGCTCTACGTCTCCTACGCCCCCGACCACGCCGGCGCCCTGTTCGCCTGCGCCGCCCTCGGCATGCTGATCGGCGACGTGACCGTGGGCCGCCTGGTCCCACCCCACCTGCGCCCCCGGCTCGGCGTGCCGCTGCTGATCCTGCTGGCCGCGCCGTACACGTTCTTCGCGCTGCACCCCTCCGTTCCGCTCGCCGCGCTCGCCGCGACCCTGGCCTCGGTCGGTTTCGGCGCGAGCCTGATCCAGCAGGAGCGCCTGCTGCGGCTCACCCCTGATGACCTGAGCGGCCACGCCCTTGGCCTGCACTCGGCGGGGATGCTGACGCTCCAGGGCGTGAGCGCGACGCTGGCCGGAGCGGTGGCCCAACTGACGTCCCCCGCGACGGCGATGACCGTCGTAGCGGCGGCGTCGCTGACCGTCACGCTCACCCTGGCGAAGGGCCTGCGCGCACCCCTGGAACTGTCGAAGACAGTCGAAGAACGTCCAGCGCCTTGACGTGTTCCTGTCGCCCCGGCTACATGTGTGGGAGCGCTCCCACTTCACCTCCCGCTTCACCTCCCCCCGCCCCGCCCTTCTCCCGCTTCCGGTGCCTCACTTCCTCAGGAGTCGCAGTGAGAACACACAAGAGCTCCCCACCGGCAAGACTGCTCACCGCTCTGGCCACCCTCTTAGGCCTGCTGATCCTTGCCGCGCCCCCGTCCGAGGCCGCGGAGTCCGCCGCCGCGAAGTCCGCTGCCGCAGAGCCCGCCGCCGTCGGTCTGCACATCAGCGACGGCCGCCTCCTCGAATCCAACGGCAACGACTTCGTGATGCGCGGCGTGAACCACGCCCACACCTGGTACCCCGGCGAGACCCAGTCCCTCGCCGACATCAAGGCTCTCGGCGCGAACAGCGTCCGTGTCGTGCTGTCCAACGGCCACCGCTGGACCCGCAACACCCCCGACGACGTCGCCGCCGTCATCGCGGGCTGCAAGGCCAACCGCCTGATCTGCGTCCTGGAGGTGCACGACACCACCGGCTACGGCGAGGAGTCGGCGGCCGCCACGCTCGACTCGGCGGCGGACTACTGGATCGGCCTGAAGGACGTCCTGGCCGGCCAGGAGGACTACGTCATCGTCAACATCGGCAACGAGCCCTGGGGCAACACCGACCCCGAGGGCTGGACAGCCCCGACGATCGCCGCGATCCAGAAGCTGAGGGCCGCGGGCTTCCAGCACACGATCATGGTGGACGCCCCCAACTGGGGCCAGGACTGGCAGAACGTCATGCGCGCCAACGCCCAAGCGGTCTACGCGGCGGACACCACCGGCAACCTGATCTTCTCCATCCACATGTACAGCGTCTACGACACGGCGGCGGAGATCACCGACTACCTGAACGCCTTCGTGTCGGCCGAACTCCCCATCCTCATAGGCGAGTTCGGCGGCCCGGCGGACCAGTGGGGCGACCCGGACGAGGACACGATGATGGCCGCGGCCCAGAACCTGGACCTCGGATACCTCGCCTGGTCCTGGAGCGGCAACACCGACCCCATCCTGGACCTCGCCATCGACTTCGACCCCACCCGGCTCAGCTCCTGGGGCCAGCGCATCTTCCACGGCGCCAACGGCATCGCCCAGACGTCGAAAGAGGCCACGATCTTCGGCGGCTCCGCCCCCGACACCCAGGCCCCGACGGCACCCGGAACCCCGACGGTCTCCGCGAAGACGGCCACCTCGGTGACGCTGACCTGGCCCGCGGCGACCGACAACGTGGGCGTGACGGCGTACGACGTGGTCCGTGTGACCGGCGGCTCGGAGACGGCGGCGGCCTCCTCCACCACCCGCACGGCGACGGTCACCGGCCTCACCGCGAACACGTCGTACACCTTCGCGGTCTACGCCCGTGACGCGGCCGGCAACCGTTCCCCCCGCTCCGCCACGGTGACGGTCACCACGGACGACGCCCCCGCGGGCACGTGCGCGGTCGCCTACCGCGTCACCAACGAATGGCCGGGCGGCTTCCAGGCCGACCTCACCATCCGCAACACCGGCACGACCCCCGTGAACGGCTGGACCCTCTCCTTCGCCTTCCCCGACGGCCAGACGGTCACCAACATGTGGGGCGGCACCCCGACCCGGACCGGCGCCACGGTCTCGGTGGCCTCGGCCCCGTGGACGAGCACGATCCCGGCGGCGGGCTCGGTATCGGTGGGCTTCACGGGCACGAAGAACGCGACGAACGGTTCCCCGTCGACCTTCACCCTGAACGGCACGACCTGCACCACGGCCTGACCCTGGCCACCCGGGCCGGAGACGAGGGGCCACCTCGCCTCCGGCCCGTTCCCGGTTCCCACGCCCGGAAAGCCCTGGGGAGACAGGAAAGCCCTCGGGATAGCCTATGACGACCGTCATAGACGGTGTACGTGCACGTGCAGCTCACGAGCACCGGAACACGAGATCACCCGAGGGAGCCCACCCCATGACACCGCCGAGAGAGAGGAAGGACCCCGCGCCCTCGCGGGACCGCATCGTGGCAGGCGCCGCCGACATGATCAGCCGGCGCGGCCTGAGCGCCACGAGCATCCGTGAGATGGCCAAGCACGCCAAGGCGCCGCTGGGCTCGACGTACCACTACTTCCCCGAGGGCAAGCAGCAGTTGGCCACCGAGGCCGTCCGCTACACGGGCGAGTGGGTGTCCCGCCGTCTGCGCAAGGAACTGGAGGCGGGCCCGGTGGAGGGACTGCGCGCGTTCCTCTCCCTCTGGCGCGGGATCGTCGTGGAGAGCGACTTCCACGCGGGCTGCCCGGTCCTGGCGGTGGCGATCGAGGAACCCCAGACCGACGAAATCCCGCCACCCCTGGAAGCGGCGGCGCAGGTCTTCACCGAGTGGGAGGACCTCCTGGCGACATCCCTCCGGACCCACGGCGCACCCCCGGCCCAGGCGGCACAACTGGCGACGCTGGTCGTGGCGGCGGTGGAGGGAACAGTGGCCCTGTGCAGGGCACGCCGCACCATCCAGCCCTTGGACGACACGGCGAATCAGCTGGAGTCACTGATCGCGAGCGCCGTACGCAACCCCTGACGGCGGCCACCCCCGGGAGGCGCGAAGGGAAGTGAACAAAACGCCCGCGCGCGCCGTATCAATACCAGATCGAGCCGCATATCCTGCTGACCCAACGAACCGGCCACGGCGGCGGAGTCCGCCCCAGCCGGTGCCGATCAGGACGAACGACTCGATCTGCCTGAGGTTTGTGCATACGGCCGCGCAGCTGCGGCCTTGGGGGGATGTGAGGCAACCATGGCGACGGCGAGCAATGCCGTGCGAGGCACGAGCAGCATGGCTCCGGTGGACGCCGCCCGCTGGGTGATGTGGGCGTTCGTACTGGTCAACGGGGCCATCGTGGAGGCGCTGTTCTTCACGGCGGGTGAGGGCAAGAACAACGTCCTGACGGTGGCGAAGTTCTTCGGCCTGCACGCGGCGCTACTGCTGCTGTTCCAACTGCTCCTGGTGGCCCGGATCCCCTGGCTGGACCGCCGTATCGGCATGGACCGCCTGACGGCCTGGCACCGCTGGGTCGGCTTCACCCTCCTGTGGACGGTCCTCACCCACGCCACCCTCGTGGTCCTGGGCTTCGCGATCCTGGACGACACCTCGATGGCGAAGACGTTCAAGGCGCTGAGCGGAGTCCCGGCATCCCTGGTCGGCATGCTGGCAGCGGCGACGCTGACCCTGATCGCCGTGGTCTCAACCCGCCCCCTGCGCCGCCGTCTGCGCTACGAGGTCTGGCACGCCCTGCACCTCCTCATCTACGTGGCCCTGGGCCTGGCCTTCTACCACCAGCTGGAAGAGACGACGACCTTCACCTCCTCGTCCTTCGCGGAGGCGTACTGGTGGATCCTCTGGCTGTTCTCCTTCGGTGCGCTGCTGACGGGGAGGCTGCTGATTCCGCTGTGGCGCAACGCGTACCACCAGTTCCGGGTAGTGGCGGTCGTACCCGAGTCCCTGAACGCGGTCTCGGTCTATGTAACGGGCCGCCACCTGGACAAGTTCCCGGCCCGCGCGGGCCAGTTCTGCATCTGGCGCTTCCCCGGCCACAACAACTGGTGGACGGCCAACCCCTTCTCCCTCTCCGCTGCCCCGGGCGGCCAAGGCCTGCGCCTCACCGCGAAGGCAGTCGGCACAACCAGCGCGGGCCTGCGCAACCTCGCCCCGGGCTCCCGAGCCTTCGTCGAGGGCCCGTACGGCGCCTTCACCTCCCTGCACCGCACCCGCCCCGGAGCCCTCCTGGTAGCGGGCGGAGTGGGAGTGACGCCCATCCGCTCCCTCCTGGAGGAACAGCCCCCGGGCGCCGACACGGTGATCCTCTACCGGGTCCGCAGCGAGGCGGACGCGGTCCTCCTGAACGAACTCCGCCACCTGGCCACCCAACAGGGAGCCCGCCTCCACCTCCTCACAGGCCGCACCTCGGACCACGCGACCCCGCCCCTGTCCCCGGAGGCCCTGCACCACTACGTCCCCGACATCACCACCCGGGACATCTACGTCTGCGGCCCCGACCCCATGACCAAGACGGTCCTCACATCCCTCCGCGCCCTGGGCGTCCCCCAGAACCAACTCCACGCGGAACGCTTCGGGATGGGCTGAGAACTACCTCCTTCGCCTTCTGTCCAGCCGGGCCTGGCAGCCCCAACGAGCCAGCGCGCCCGCCGCGAGGGCCACCACAACGGCACCCAGGTCGATGACGCGCGGCAGCCCCGGACAGAGGCGAAGAAGGCGAGAGCCGCGACAACACCGGCCAGGAAGCCAGCGACTCCCACCCGCCGCCGGACGTCCCCTGCGCGCCGCATCCTTGCCCCCCGTGCGTATTCGTGCTGAACACAGAGGACAACTGCGCCCGGCAGAACCCGGTTGCAGGACGTGGGGTGATCTCACCAGCACGAGCGATCAAGACCACGAACAGGCGCTCCGGGAGTCTGTGAAAGTACTTTCGTATGGCAAAAGTAGATGCCATGATGGAGGTACTTGATCAACCGGAAGGATGCGTCATGTCCGATGCCCGTGCCTGGACGGCCGAGGAAGCTGCCGCGGCACTTCGCGCGGCCGAGGAGGCCAGGCTGGCCGCCGTGCCGCAGACCCCGGCCTGGTTCGGCCCCGCCCGGGGTGTCCTGTTCGCCGTGGCGGCCGCGCTGTACTTCGGGTTCACCGGGACCGCCGCGTTGAGCGCCGCGCTGCTGGCCACGGTGCTCTTCCTCGCCGTGCACGTCGTGGCCGTCCGCAGCGGAGGCGTGGTCGCCTGGCCGGCGAGCCGACCGCTCAAGGTCCGGCTGCTGTCGGAGACCGTCCCGATCACGGCCTACGCGATCGGCTGGCTCGCCGCCCTCCCCGCAGGCCGCACAGCAGGCGCCGTGACCTCCGCCGTACTGGGCGGAGCCGCGCTATGGGCCGTGAGCGTATGGCGGAACGCCACCGCCGGCGACCGGAGAAGCGCATGAGCGGACACCCCCCACAGGGACTGGACGAGGCGATCCACCACCCCACCCGCCTCCAGTTCATGGCGTTCCTCTCGGGCTGCGCCGAGGCGGAGTTCGCGGCGGTGCGGGACTACTGCGCCCTCTCGGACGCCAGCGTCAGCCGCATCGCCCAGGCCCTGGAATCGGCGGGCTACGTCCGTATCCGCAAGGGCTACATCGGCAAGCGCCCCCGCACCTGGCTGTCCCTGACCACCCAGGGCCGCACAGCCCTGACCGCCCACATGGCCGCACTCCAGTCGCTGGCCGAGGCGGCTCAGCAGGCTGGCGCGCAGAGTTCCGAGTCGTCTGGTGACTGACGGGGTAGGGGACTGGACATTCCGAGGGCGGGACACCGTCGCCCGGGAGAGTCATGCTCGCTCAACTGAGGAGTCTTCTGTGAAACGTCGGCACCTCTTGGCCCTGTTGGCCACCGTGTCGGCCACCGCTGTCGTCGTCGGCTGCTCGCCGCAGAACGAGCAGCCCAGCGCTGCGGGTTCGGGCTCGACCGACGGACCTCGACAGGCCGTCGAAGCCTACGTCGACGCGCTCAACTCCCGGAACGTCAGCGCTCTGATCGCGGCCGGCGGGGTCGAGGACAAGGCATGGTCACGGCAGGAGGCCGCGACGATACTCGCCGAACGGGGCGGGCGGGGATGGAAGATCAAGGACCTGCGGATCGAGCAGGACATGGGACCGGACACCGGCTCGGCCCGCCTCCTGGCGGTGGACGCCAAGGGAACGCCCCTCAAGGACACCTTCACGGTGACACGGGAGGGCGGCGACACCTGGCACCTCGTGGTCTTCACCGGACAGCCCAACACTCCGGGAAAGCAGCCTGCTTCGACCCGCTTCCTTCACTGGTCTCGTTGAGCGGCGCGGCGTGACCGCGGGCACGATGCTGTTCGCCTTCGGTGCGTTGACGTGGTCGACTCGGGCCATATTGGAAGCACCGCAGGCCCGACTGCGGAGCAGCGCGTGATCAGACCTGGCCGAGGTCGATCTCCACCGGGAAGGGGGCCGCGACCTTGAGGACGCCGGTGAAGACGTCACCGTCCCGGTAGGTCTTCGTCGCCGGGTCGAGAACGTAGGTGTACACGAGAGGAACGCCTGTCGCGGCCTGCTCGATCCGCCAGTAGAAGCCGATGCCCGCCTTGGCGTACTGGTCGACCTTCACGATCCGGTCGGTGGTCTCCGACCCCGGCGACACCACCTCCGCGACCAGCAGCACGTGCTCGGGGCGGGTGGGGGTGATGTCGATCGTGTCCGCGCGGTACACGACCACGTCCGGGCGGCGATTGGTCAGCGGGACGTCCTGAAGACGGACATCGAAGTCGGTGTCGGCGTTCCACTCCGGGCCTGCGGCGGCGTCCAGGGAATTCGCCAGAATCCGGGCCAACCGGTTGTGCCGCTTGGACGCACTCGGACTCACGACGACCATCCCGTCCACGATCTCGATACCGGCGCACTGCTCCTCGGACCAGGAGTCGTACTCCTCCGCCGTGATCTGCTCATGCATCCATGCCGGGGCCACCATCTCGGCCGTCATGAAGCACCTCCCGGACACTGTGCGGCGGGCCTGATCCCGCTGGATTCAGCGTACTGTCTGCCGTTCTTCCGGCACGCTGATCCGCGCACGCCCCCTTCCCTCGGCCGCCATCCGACCAGCAAACCCACCACGCGTGGGAAATCGGCGCGGCGGCTTGTCGCCAGATGATCGGAGCACGGCCGGCGGCACCACCGGCCTGACGGCCGCGCCGGTGAGCCCTGCACCCCCGGCGACGAGACCGCCACCAACCCTTCGGCCGCGGAGCGGCACGGCTGCGGCGAAGCTGCTCTTGGAGGAAGCGTGTCAGGAAGCCGAGTCGTCGAGGTCGAGGCGGATCACGGCGAGCGCCTCGGCGATCTCGACGGTCATCTCGTCCTCCGGGCCGAACACCATGCACAGGTCCTGGTGGAGCGGTTCGAGGACCTGCCGCGCCTCGGCGGTCCGGCCCTGGGCGAGCAGCAGCATCCCGATGTTGTGCCGCAGCTCCACGGCCTCCTCGCTCACGTCGCTGTCGACGGTCCGCACGACGTTCAGCACCGACTGGAGCGCGGCCAGCGCGTCGGTGACCTGGCCGAGCTCGGCGCGGCAGCGGGCCGCCTGGGCGCGGCAGGCGCGTGCCTGCTCGCTGGTCGGCCCGGCGATACGGGCGTAGGCGTCGGCGAGGGAGTCGAACTCGGGCAGGGCGGCCCGGTAGTCGCCGCCCAGGAGGCGGATGGCCGCTCGCTGGCGGCGCAGCGCCAGGACCTGCTTGCTCTCGGAGCCGAGGGCGAGGGCGGCGGGTTCGATGACCTCGCCGAGCACCTCGGCGGCCTGCGCGAACCGTCCCTCCTCCAGCAGGGCGTCGGAGTGGGCGTACGCCTCCTTGATCTCCTCGCGCAGCCGGGCGGGGACAGGCACCGGTGGGGCCGCCGGGAGGACAGCCGTCGGCGCCGGGTCTGCGGGCGCCGGGGCCTGGGCGCGGGCGCGGGGCGCGAAGGGGCGACGGAACACGACCGTAGGGTCAGGTGTGCCTGCCGGTCCGGCGTCCGCCGTGCCGGGCGCCTGGCCGGGCGGCGGGAGGAAGGGCAGCAGTCGCGCGTACACCTCCTGTGTGTCGGCGGGCCGTGCCTCGGGCGCCTTGCGCAGCAGGTGCAGGACCAGTTCCTCCAGCGCCTCGGGGACGTCGGGGCGCAGTTGTCGCAGCGGGGTGGGAGCGGCGTTGACGTGGTGGTGCATCAGCACGTACTCGCTCTCCGCCTCGAACAGGAGCCGCCCGCTGAGGAGTTCGTGCAGCACACAGCCGAGCGCGTACAGGTCGGTCCGCGGGGTGATGCGACCGCCCAGGACCTGCTCCGGCGACATGTACTGGTGGGTGCCGATGGGACTGCCGGTAGCGGTCAGCCTGGTGACGTCGGTCCGCAGTATCGCCGCGATGCCGAAGTCGAGGACCTTCACCGTGCCGTCGCGGGCGACGAGGATGTTGCCCGGCTTGAGGTCCCGGTGGATCACCGGCACGTCGTGCGCGTACGACAGCACCGTCGCGACCTGCGCGGCGACGGCGGTCGCCCAGCTGACCGGCAGCGGCCGGCCGGGGGAGATGTAGGCGGACAGTGGCACGCCGTCGACGAGTTCCATCACCAGGAACAGCCGCTCGTACGACGCGTCGAGCACGGCGTCGTACACCTGCGGCACGCCGGGGTGCTGGATACGCGCGGTGATGCGGGCCTCACGCCGGAAGCGCTTGGCGAACTCCTCGGCCAGTTGCGGGGAGGTGACCGACGCCTGCCGGATGAGTTTCACGGCCACGGGTCTGTCGAGGACGGCGTCATACCCGCGCCACACCTCGCCCATGCCGCCGTGGCTCAGCTCCTCCAGGAGTTCGTAACGGTCGGAGATCGCCTCCTGCGGCACCTTGCCCCCGGTATGCGTGATGAACAGTCACAGTCAGGGGTCAAGTGTGACCGCTGCGTCAGGACGCCGTCCAGGGATTCCGGTACGACATGGGCGGGTGGAAGGCGGGGGGTGCCCCAGGAGGAACCCCAGGGCACCCACGGCATCACCGGCCCCGCGGCCGAACAGCCTTTACGTCGTCACTCCCTGTCCGCCGCCATGATGTTGACGCATTCTTCGAGCGCGGCGTGCAACGGCGTCACGAAGGCGGCGAGCTCGGCGTCCGACGCCTTGCCCACCTCCAGCACCGCGCCGACGACCGTCACCAGGACCGCGGCTGCCTTGAGCGCCTGCGCGTCGGCAAGCTCCTCCAGAAAGCCGCCGGGGTGTGTGACCGCCAGGGCCTCCTTGCCGGTGGCCGGGTCGAGGCCGAGACTGCGCAGACGCGGTGTACGCGCGCTCATACGGCGACCTCCCACGGAACGCGGTCCCGGCCGCCCAGCGTCGCCAGGACTGCCGCCCCGACGTACGGCCGGACCAGGGGCAAGCCGTCGGCGAGGATCACGTCCGCCGGGCGCGGACACGGGATCACGGGGGAGGGCTCCGGAGCGGGAGGACAGGAGATGCGGGGCAGGGGCGGTGGGGGTGCTGCCGAGCGGTGGGTACCGCGGCCGGGCAGGAACAGGGTCAGAATCGCGGCCAGTAGGCTGCGCATAGGTCGACTCCCAATCAGTCGGCTCAGCCCCGGCGCGGAAGCTCTCACCTTTCCGGCCGGGGCGTTTCTTTTGAGCATTGTATCGCCTTGTATCGATACGTAGCGAGACGTATCTCAAAGAGCGTGCACCAGTCCAGTTGCCTAGCGTCGAGTGCATGAACCCTGATGCCGAGATCGACCATGGCGCACCCCTGACCCCGTATCGGCAACTGGCTGAGATCCTGCGTGCGCAGATCCAGCGCGGTGACTGGCAGCCGGGGCGGATGCTGCCCAGTGAGGCCCAGCTTGTGCAGCGATACGGGATCGCGCGGACGACCGTGCGGAGGGGGCTCGGACTGCTGGCTGAGGAGGGCTGGGTGTACGCCGTACCTCAGCGGGGATGGTTCGTCGCCGACCCTCTGCCGCCCTCCCCCGAAACCCCCGCCCCCTCCGCGTAGCCGGAGCCGCGCTCTCCCTCAAGCCGGGCCTAGGCCTCAGAAGTCGTCGTCCAGGCCCTCCTCGCGGCGGATCATCCGCCAGGCCGCCTTGCGGGCGCTGCGGTCCAGGCTGGACTTGAAGCCCTTGTCGGGACCGAAGTACTGGCGGCCCATGTCCGCGATGGTGTCGATGTGGTCGGCCATCTTGTCCGCGAAGACGTCGTCGAAGACGAGGCCGAAGTTCTCCTCGTCGTTGGCGACGGCGGCCGCGCGCACCTTCGGGTCGGCCTTGGCCTCCTCGAACGGCTGGATGACGTCCTGCTCGGTGAACTCGGTGCCGAATCGTTCGTTGAACTTCTCGATCAGCTCGGAGAGCAGCGATTTCTCCGACTCCTTCGCGCCGCCCGAGCCGTCGCTGAAGCCCGGCATGGTCGCCGGCCCCTCGGGGCTGAGGGAGACGTCGTACTCGCCGGTCTTCTCCACCCGCAGGTGGCTGAGGTCGACCTCGCCTATGTCCACGCCGCCGTCCGCGCGGCGCGGCAGCCGGTTGAGGAGGTAGCGGCCGTAGAGGTGCAGCCGCTCAAGCTCGGCGTCCCGGTAGGGGACGATCTGCGCGAGGAAGCCGTACTTCCTGACGTAGTCGTTGAGGTCGGCCCGGAAGTCCTCCGCCGTCTCCTGGTCGTCCTCGTCCTCGCTTTCGAGCAGAGCGGTGAAGCGGGCGACGGCGGGGGAGAGCAGCCGGTACAGCTCGGCGTGCAGCTTCTCCCACTTGGACTGCGAACCCGCTGCCTTCTCCTTGGCGGCGAAGTACGCGGCGGCGAACTCGTCCATCTCCTGACCGGACAGGATGGCTGCCTGCATGACCCGGCTCTGCGCGGTGTAGAGCAGGTTGGGGTCGGAGGGGAGGGTGTTCGCCTCTTCGAAGTACGGGCGGAAGGACTCCTGTATGTCCTCGGCGTCGTTGACGAAGTCGAGGACCGCGAGGTCGGCCTGGGTCTTGCGGTCGGCGGTCCGGTTCAGCCGGGACAGGGTCTGGACGGCGGAGATTCCGGTCAGCGTCTTGTTGACGTACATCGTCGTGAGGAGCGGCTGGTCGAAGCCGGTCTGGTACTTCTCCGCCACGACCAGGATCTTGTACTC
This sequence comes from Streptomyces sp. NPDC110618, assembly GCF_055657065.1. Taxonomy (NCBI): domain Bacteria; kingdom Bacillati; phylum Actinomycetota; class Actinomycetes; order Kitasatosporales; family Streptomycetaceae; genus Streptomyces; species Streptomyces sp. NPDC110618. The sequence goes on from NZ_JBVKBN010000015.1 coordinate 165,433, forward strand.
CTGCTGCCCCGCACCACCCGCTCGGACGGCCTTGTCGTCGGCGCGCGTGTACGCGAACGCCTTGGGCAGCGCGCTCTCCGACAGCCCGCCGTTCTCCTTCGTCTCGGTGGTCTCCTCGCCGTCGATGGTGAGCGAGCCGGAGAAGGCGACGAGGACACCCAGGTCGGGGTACTTGGTGTCGTAGTCCCGGTCCTTGATGTAGCTCTTGATGGCGCGCGCCATCTGCACGGCGGACTGCCGTGAGGCGGTCACCACCATCGACTTGGCCCGCCCGCCGAGCCGGCCTCGGCTGTGCGTCACGAAGTGCTCCACGATCACCTGGGCGTGCTGGGCGACCGTCGAGTCATGGGTCAGCGCGTACCGGGCGAGCAGGGGGTTCGCCTTCGACGGGTCGACCTCGCGCTCGTCGGGGTTCTGGTTCACCAGCTTCCAGTACGTGTTGTACGTGACGTAGTTGCGCAGCGGATCGAGGATGAAGCCCTCCTCGATCGCCTGCCGCATGGAGTACGTGTGGAAGGGCCGGTAGGTCGCCTTGCCGCCGATGTCCTGGAGCGTGCCGAAGAGTTCGAGGGTCTTGGCCTTCGGCGTGGCGGTGAACGCGAAGTAGGAGAGGTTCGCGGCGCGGGACCGCTGCTCGGCCCGCTTCTTGAGCTGTTCGTCGAGGGTGGCGCCCTCGGCCTCGACCTTGGTCGCCCCCGCGTCGTCCGAGTCGGAGTCCAGGCCGAGGTCGCGCAGGGCGGACCGTACGGCGGTGGCGGCGTCGCCGGACTGCGAGGAGTGAGCCTCGTCCACGATGATCGCGAAGTGGCTGCCCCGGATCTCGGTGGGGTTGCGCTGGAGGTAGTCGAGCAGCGCCGGGAACGAGTGCAGGGTGACCGTGACGATCTTCCCGGTGTCGCGGGAGAGGGCCTTGGCGAGCTGCTCGCCCTTCGCCCCGTGCTTTTCGTCGATCTTCACGACGAGGCCTGCGGTCTGCTCGAAACTACCGACGGTTTCCCGGAGTTGCGCGTCGAGGTTGCGCCGGTCGGTGATGACGATGACCTTGTCGAAGACCGGCACGCCCGGCTTGAGGCCCTTGGCGACGGCCTCGGGGTCGAGTTCGCGGGGGTCGGTCGGGGTGTGCAGGTCGCTGAGGCGGTGCGCGAGCCAGCCGATGGTGTTCGACTTGCCCGAGCCGGCCGACGCCATGACCAAGTAGTCGTGCCCTGCGCCGTGGGCGGAGGCATGCGCGGTGAGCTTCTTGACCACGTCCCACTGGTGGAACCTGGGGAAGATCATCGTCTTCGTGGTGCCGCCACCGGGGGTCTTGCTCTTGTGCAGGTGCACGAACCGCTGGAGTAGGTCGAGCCAGTTGTCCGGCTGCCAGACCTGCTCCCAGAGGTACGAGGTCGCGTACGTGCCGTAGGCGGTCGGGGCCGGGTTGCCGGCACCGCCGGGCTGACCGGGGCCGTTCGAGCCCGTGTTGAAGGGAAGGAACCGGGTGTTCTTCCCCTTGAGCTGAGTGGCGACGAACACCAGGTCCGGGTCGACAGCGAAGTTCGCGACGACGCGTCGCGTGAAGATCAGCTCGGTGGGGTCCCGGTCGGTCCGGTACTGCTCCTTGGCTTCCTCCACCCCTTGCCTGGTCAGCGGGTTCTTCAACTCGGCCGTGGCGACCGGGATTCCGTTGAGGAACAGGGCGAGGTCGAGCCGGTTGCCCCAGTCGGCCTGCTTCGTGGCGTACTCCAGCTCACGGACGACGGTGAGGCGGTTGGCCCGGTAACCGTCCAACACGGAGTCGTGGGCGACGAGGTTCGGCTTGAAGTACGCGACGCGGAGCCGGACGCCCCGGTCCTTGACGCCGTTGCGGAGCACATCGAGGAGCCCGTTGGTGGTGATGGCCTGGTCCAGGCGAGTCGCGAACCCACGCTGCGCCTCGTTCGGGTCACCGCCGTAGAGGGTGAGCAGCTCGTTCCACTCGTCGGGCTGGGTCTCGCCGATGAAGGTGAACAGTTCGTTGGTGTCCAGACCGAGATCGGCTCGATAGTCCTGCGGGCGAGTTTCACGCCAGCCACGCTCGACCATGGCGGCAACGATGGCGTCCCCGAACGCGGACTCCGTGTGGATGGGACTCATGGCTACGCGGTGACTCCGTCCGTTACGTTGCGCCCGCTGGCGGTGGAGACGTCGAATTGGCCGGTTACGGCGGCGGTGATGAGGGACTGGCGGCGCTCGTTGAGGAGAGCAAGCTGTCGCTTGGCGAGTTTGGCGAGGTGGAGGCTCTTTGCCCTTCCAGCCTCAATTTCTGCCACGAGCCCATCTTGCTGTGTACGCGGCGGACAGTAGACGCGCAGCTTCAGGCAATCTCCAACACGCATGTGCTCGTGCAATGAACCTGCGCCGAGGAGTCGCAATTGCCTGTCCATATGTGATCCCAAGAAATTGTAGAGCAACAGCTCCTTCTTGATTACATTTTCATTTGCGCGATAGAGTACGATGCGCTGTCCGAGAAACACCGGGGTGTCCGTGCGCAACATGCCTACTTGTCCGAGCGGGGCTTCACGTGTGAAGAGGATGTCCCCGTTTCGGGGGGTGCCGCGACGATTCCATTCGATGAACACTCCACGCTCCACGGAGAATGTCTCCGATAGATCTACATCTCCATTCCGAATATTGGATGTTCGGATCATCTTATATGGCGTGGATTCCGTCGATGTCGGGGCTGTCTTGTTCACGCAGTCCACAATGGCACTACAGACAGCAGACGCCGGTACAGAGAATTCCGCGGAAAACCCCATCAAAGCCTTGTCGATTACTGCTCGTGACCGCTCAACCGTCAAATTCGACAACTTTTGGTAACAATCGGCCAATCGGTCGATGCGGGCGGTCTCGGTGTCGAGGAAGTGGGCAATGCGGCGCTGCTCTTCCGGTGGAGGAGTCGGGATTGGCAAACGGGCAAATGTTTCCCAGCTGCGAAAGTCGACTGACCGCTGTCGCACGGTGCCGGCCTGCAGCTCCAAAAAACCAGAAAGCGCCATGGCTCGCAGGGCGTAGGAAATGAATCCGGGGTCATTCTTGCCGTTTGGTGAGCATACGTGATAGACGGGTGAGCACTTTCCCTTTGAATCAGATACCCCTACAGCCCCAGCGAATCCATCAAGGGCATGGAAAACAAGGTCGCCAACTTCAACGCCTTGATATCCTTGCTCTTTGTTCGAGAATGTGTATCCATCCTCTCGTCGATGCGACCGAAGGGTCACTTGCCCGTCTCGATATGCGGTAACTACCCCTTGATCAGTCGAGGGACTTCGGTTCTCCTTTGAAAGGAGTCGACGCAAGGGATGAATCGACCATCCGCCAGGAAGTTCGTTGCTGCCGATCATCCCGCAACCTCCCCCAACAGCGCCTGAATCTCCGCCTCCAGCGACTTCAACTCCGCGTCGATCTCCTCCAACGGCCTAGGCGGCTTGTACACGTAGAAGTGCCGCGTGAACGGGATCTCGTAGCCGATCTTCGTCTTCGTGTGGTCGATCCACGCGTCCGGTACATGCGGCAGCACCTCGCGCTTGAGGTACTCCTCGACGTCCTCCCCAAGCGGAACGTTCTCGTAGTCCCGCAGGTCCGCATCCGGCTCCGGCGCGCCCTTGACCTTCTGGACCTCGCCCTCCGGGTCCCGGACCCCGATCGCCTCCCGTACCGCCTTCGCGAACGGCGCCCCCGATGGCCACGTCAGCCCGGCCGCGACCACCGCGTCCTTGAGGGCGATGAACGCCTCGGACTTGGTCGCCCACGACGAGCCGAGCAGCGTACGCACCGCCGCGACGAACTCCTCGCTCCGCTCCAGCTTCGCCACCGGTTTGGCCTCCGCCAGTGCCGCCAGCGTCTCCTCCGTCACCTCGAAGCGGAGCTTCAACGGCCGCTCCACGGTGATGCGCTGGTAGCCGAAGTCCTCGTTGGCGAAGACCTTCACCTTGCCGTGCAGCGGGTGCTCCGCGTCGCCCGCGACTTGCAACGCCTCCGCGTACAGCCGCGTAATGTCACCGATGTGGTCGGGGCGGCCGTTCGTCCCGTCGCCCAGTTCCTTGCGCTTGTCGCCCAGGGACTTGCGCATCTTCACCCACTGGTCGCGCGCGTCCAGCAGGACGACCTTGCCCTTGTGGTCGGCGTCCTTGCGGTTCGTCAGGATCCAGAAGTACGTGGAGATACCTGTGTTGTAGAACAGCTGGTCCGGGAGGGCGACGATCGCCTCCAGCCAGTCGTTCTCCAGGATCCAGCGGCGGATGTTGGACTCACCCGACTCGGCCGCGCCCGTGAACAGCGGGGAGCCGTTGAAGACGATGGCGATGCGGGAGCCGCCCCCGCCGCCCACGTCCACCGGCTTCATCTTCGAGATCATGTGCTGGAGGAAGAGCAGCGAGCCGTCGTTGATGCGCGGCAGGCCCGCGCCGAAGCGGCCGGCGTCGCCGAGCGACCTGTGCTCGTACTCGACCTCGTCCTTGACCTTCTTCCAGTCCACGCCGAACGGCGGGTTGGCGAGGATGTAGTCGAACTTGCGGCGGGCGTGACCGTCGTCGGAGAAGGAGTTGCCGAAACGGATGTTCTCCGGGTCCTGGCCCTTGATCATGAGGTCGGACCGGCAGATCGCCCAGGACTCGGGGTTGAGCTCCTGCCCGTACACCTCGACCGTCGCGTCCGGGTTGAGGTCCTTGATGCGGTCGTCGGCGGCGCTGAGCATGCCGCCCGTGCCGCAGGCCGGGTCCAGGACCGTGCGGACGACACCCGGCACGGTGAGGGCGTCCGCGTCGGGCGCCACCAGCAGGTTGACCATCAGCTTGATGACTTCGCGCGGGGTGAAGTGCTCACCCGCGGTCTCGTTCGACTGCTCGGCGAAGCGGCGGATCAACTCCTCGAAGATGTACCCCATGTTGTGGTTGGGCACGACCTCGGGGTGCAGGTCGAGGCCGGTGAACCTGCCGATGACCCGGTACAGCAGGTTCGCCCCGTCGAGCTTCCTGACCTGCTGGTTGAACTCGTACTTGTCGAGGACCTCACGGGCGTTGTCGGAGAAGGCGCCGACGTAGATCTGGAGGTTCTTCGCCGCGTTCTGCGGGTCGGCCGCGATCTTCCGCAGCGTGAGGTCGCTCTTGTTGTAGAAGGAGTGGCCCGAGGCGCGGCGCAGGAATCGGTCGGTGTCGATGTCCTGGCCCGCGAACTTGGCGACGGTCTCAAGGACCTTGTCGCGCGTCGGCTCAAGGACGCACTCCAGGCGGCGCAGCACGGTGAACGGCAGGATGACCTTGCCGTAGTCGGACTGCTTGTAGTCGCCGCGCAGAAGATCGGCGACGGACCAGGCGTGGTTCGCCAACTCCGTGTGCTTGCTGCTGTTCAAGAGGTCCCGGCTTCCTTTCGAAGAGCGCCGTCGGGCGGGGGGACGGCAGGGATCCAGTGTGGTCGTGCGCGATGGGACGCGTGGGGCGTTTCAGACAGAACGGCTGTCCGCGGCGCCCGGCGTATCCGGGGTGTCCGGTGGCAGCAGTACGCCGGCGGTGAGGCCGGTCGTCAGCGTGGCCGCGGTGTCGGCGGCGAGGTCGGCGGTTCGGCGGACGGCCGCGCGCAGTTCGTACACGCGCCGGAAGGCCTCCCCGTACCGCCGCTGGTCCTCCAGAGGCAGTAGCGGTACGCGCAGACGGCCCGGTGTGACCTGCACGTGGGTGGAGCCGGTGGACGCGGAGGCGATGTTGTCCTCGGCACCCAGGAACCCGGCCAGGAACCAAGGGTCGAGGCGGGCCGGGTCGGGGCGTAGGAGGTGCACGTGCGGACCGAGCAGGGCTCCGGCGTCCTGGTCGTCCGCGACCCGGGTCATCGTGGCCGAGCCGCCGCCGATGGCTCGTACGAGGACGTCCCCGGCGGCGACGGGGTGCGCGGTATCGGGGTCGATGTCAACGCCCCCGCTGGACGGGGGGTTTCCGGCGGCGATGTCGCCGCTGGTGAGGACCGGCCTGTCCGCGGTCGCGGCAGATCCGTCCTTGGAGCCGCGCGTGCCCGACGGGGCCGCCCGCAATACGGTCAGGGCCCCGCCGCGCGCCAGGTCGGCGACGGTCGCCGTACGCCACTCGCGGGCCGAGTCCCCGGACGGCCGCCACTCGCCGGACTCGGCGGCGGCTGCCAGGGCCGCGACCGCCTCGGTCAGTCGGCCGCGCAGGTCCTGGGCGCGGCGCGCCAGGGCGGCGGGGTCGATGTCGGCGGCTACCCGGACCTGACGGGCCGGGGTGATGTCGACGACGTCGTCGAGGAGGTCGACGAGCGGCACCGCGCGGGCGACGCCGGGCTCGTCGGTGTAGGAGTCGGGGCCGGCGGTGAACGCGGCCCACTGGCCGAGGACCCGGTCGGTCAGCTCCGCCCAGTCGAAGGGGGCACCGGGGCGGTGGGAGCGTGAGCCGCCACGGGTGCCGGTACCTGCCGTGGCGGACGGTGCGCCCGCGGCGGCCCGTTGTTCGCCCTCCCCGTCGACGAAGAGCACCGTCGTACGGTCCGGGCCACCCGGCTCGGGGCGTTGGAACACCCAGATCTGCAGGCCGATGTGGAGCGGATACGCGGCACGCGCCGGAAGGGAGACGACGGCGCGCAGCGCCCCACTGCGGATGAGTTCCGCGCGGATGCGGCGGCCGGAGGCGCGGAAGGCGAGCGCGGGCGGCAGCAGCATGACCGCGTGGCCGCCGGGCTCCAGGTGCGCGAGGGCGTGCTGCACCCAGGCGAGTTCGGATTCGAAGCGCGGCGGAACCCCGTACGCCCACCTCGGGTCGTAGGCCAGTTCGTCGTGACCCCAGTCGCGGTCGCCGAAGGGCGGGTTGCACAGGACCGCGTCCACGGTGAGGTCGGCGAAGGCGTCGGCGCGCAGGCTGTCGCCGACGCGGATCGAGGTCTCGGCCTCGGGGGCGGCGATCAGCAGCCGTACCGCGGTGCGCTGGCCCTGGACGGGGAGCGAGTCCTGCCCGAACAGTTCGCGCGCGCCCTGCCGCGCGGCGGCGGCGAGGAGAGTTCCGCTGCCGCAGGCGGGGTCGAGGACGCGGGACGCACCCTCGGGCAGGAGCCGTGCCATGAGCCGGGCCAGACCCTCCGGGGTCTGGTAGACGCCGCTGGCGGCGCTCTCGTCCAACTCCCGCTCGGCGAGGACGTCGAGGGCGGCCTGGGACCCCGCCTCACGGACGCAGCCCAGCAGGGCGCGGACCGCGCCCGCGTCGTCCGGGCCGTAGCGGACCGGCTCGGCTTGCGGCACCGAGGCCGGTAGCTCTTGCGCGGTCTTGTCCGCGCGGGCGATCAGCTGGTCGTCGGGCAGGGCGGCGAGTTCGGCCAGTTCCTCCGGGGTGCGGCGGGACGCGGCAGCGACCAGGGGGAAGAGCCGCGCGGCCACCCCCGAGCCGGGCCCCAGCAGCCGTAGCGCCGTCCGGAGTTCCTCGGTCGGTGAGACGGCGGAGGTGTGGCCGCGCCCGCGCAGCCAGGCCTGGACGGCCGACAGGTCGTAGAGCGGGCTGGATTCCGTGCCCGCGCTGGGTGCCGGGAAGTCGTCGTGGCGGCGGCGCCAGTTGCTCACGGTGGCGCGTGTGACCCCCGCGATGCGGGAGATCTCGGCGGCTGTCACATGTGCGGAGGGCGCCGGCTGAGCCGGTGGCTGCTGGGGCATGGCGTGGAGTTCCGCACCTCTCGGGCCTGTCGGACAGGGACGGTTAACACGCTACAACACTCGTCAAGTCAGCCAAGCTGTTTGACAGTGCTTTCAGTGTGATGCTTATCTGGGTGTGCTTCCGGTTGGAAGCATGCGCCAAGGAAGCCCCCCACCGCACCTAGAAGCGTGTCGATGCCTTGCGCGCCACGCCTCCGATCTCTCCCGGCCCCTTGCCCCGCCGCAGCGCCATACCTCGGGGTCGTGTCCACTCCGCGTCCATTCCGCACCGCAGTCGCCACCCACCGCACATCTGGGAGGAACCCGCATGACCGTGACGGAACAGCCCCGGCAGAACGCGCACCACCCCACCGACCCCGCCCCTCCGGCCCCGTCCGGCCAGCCCGTGCCCGTTGGCGCTCTGGTGGAGGCCCGCCTGGAGGAGGCGGCGCTCACCGAGCCCGTGAAGGTGCTCCTGAAGGAGGCGCTGGGCGACGGTGAGCCCCGGGGAACCGCCCCGGTCGGCGGCCGGATCTACCTCGAATCCGTCGCCGTCACCCGGTTCCGGGGCATCGGCCCGCGCGCCTGGCTGAAGCTCAGCCCGAGACCCGGCGTGAATCTGGTCGTGGGCCGCAACGGCTCCGGCAAGTCCAGCATCGCCGAGGGCATCGAGACGGCCTTCACCGGCGTGAACATGCGCTGGGAGGGGCAGCACGCGATGCGCAGCAGCAACTGGCGCAACCTCCACGACACCGACGGCAGGCCGGAGATCGAGGTCAAGCTCGCCATCGAGGGCGACGGCGGCCGCAGCACCCTGACCCGCACCTGGGACGGCGACGACTTCGCCGCCTCCCGGGCCGAGCTCAAGCGCCCCGGGCACGGCCGCACCCCGCTCGACCGGGCGGAGTGGACGCAGGCCCTGCGGGACTTCCGGCCCTTCCTGTCGTACGTCGACCTCGACCGCATGATCAGTGGCAAGCCCGCCGAGATGTACGACGCCATCGCCACCATCCTCGGCCTGGGGCAGCTCAGCGCTGCCGACGGCCGGCTCCGGCAGCAGGCCAAGGCGCTCGAAGACGCGGAGAAGGCGGTGAAGGCGGAGCTGCCGGGCCTCAAGGAAGCCCTGTACGAGCTGGAGGACGACGAGCGCGCGGTCGAGGCGCTCGTCGCCGTCGACACGGCGCGAACCCCCGACTTCGAGACTCTTGAAGCCCTGGTCGCCGGTGTGCCCGCCGACGGGGACGACGGCCTGATCGCCCGGCTGCGCGCCGAGGCAGAGGTGCAGGGCCCCGAACTGGCGGAGGTCCACGCGGCCTTGGACCGCCTGCGCAATGCTCTCGCCGATGCCGAGGACCTGCGCGGCACCGGCGCCGAGGAAGCCCTGCGGCGCGCGGACCTCCTGGAGCGGGCTGTGGCACACCACGACCGTCACCCCGATGTCGCCGCCTGCCCCGTGTGCGGGACCGACGGAATGCTGGACGTGGCATGGGCCACGGACGCGACCGCCCAGATCGCCGCACTGCGGCAGGAGGCGGAGGCGGCAGCCTGCGCGCGCAGCGAACTCCGGTCGGCCGCACGGGCCGTGCAGGACCTTGTCCACACGCCCCGCCGGATTCCCGCCGCCCTGGTCGACCCGTGGCGCGCCTGGAGCGACTGTCGGACGATCAGTGATCCCGCCGAGCTCGCCCAGCGCGCCCACGCCGCCGCCGTGACCCTGGCCGACGCCTGCGCCGCGGTCAAGGCGAACGCCGTCAGGGAACTGGAGAAGCGGGACGAACGCTGGCGCGGGCTCGTCGCCCGCCTGGCGGGCTGGGCGGAGAGGGCCCGTGCCGTGGAGGCGAACAAGCCCCGCCTGCGGGACCTCAAGAAGGCGGGCACCTGGATCAAGGCGCTCTCCGCCGAGCTGCGGGAACAGCGGATGGAAGGCTTCGCCGACCAGTCGCAGCGCATCTGGGAGCGGCTCCGCCAGGAGAGCAACATCGACCTCAAGGCCGTGAGCCTGAAGGGCAGTGAGAAGGCCACCGTCCGCAAGCTCGTCATGGATGTCACCGTCGACGGCCACGAGGCCTCGGCTCTCGGCGTCATGAGCCAGGGCGAGCAGCACTCCCTCGCGCTGTCACTGTTCCTGCCCCGTGCCGCCACCGCCGACAGCCCGTTCGGCTTCATCGTCATCGACGACCCCGTGCAGTCCATGGACCCCGCCAAGGTCAACGGACTCGCCCAGGTCCTGCACGAACTCGGCGAGCACCGGCAGGTCGTCGTGTTCACCCACGACACCCGCCTCCAGCGGGCGTTCACCAGCCAGGAACTGCCCGTGACGGTGTTCGAGGTCGAGCGGGCCACGTCGTCCAAGGTGTCGGTCGGGCTGGTGACGGACCCGGTACGGCAGGCACTCGACGACGCGCGGGCCCTCGCCAGTACCGGTGACCTGCCGCCGGCGGCACGGAACCACGTGCTGCCCAGCCTGTGCCGTATCGCCCTGGAGAACGCCTTCCTCGAAGCCGCCTGGATCCGGCATCACCGCTCCGGCGCGCCCGAGGACGAGCTGCAGGCCGCGGTCGGCAGCGCCGACAAGCTCATGAAGGTCGCGGCACTGGCCCTGTTCGGCGACGTCGGCCGGACCGGCGACGTCTACCGGGAACTGCGCACTCTTTGCGGACCGCGGGCGGTGGAACTCCTCACGGTGTGCCAAAAGGGCGCCCACCCCGAGGGAGCACAGATCGCCGACCCCCACCGCTTCGTGCGCGACATCAAGGAGATGGCGCAAAAGGTGCGCAAGCCGGGGGTGACCGCGTGATGAGTACTCCCACCACCTCGGTCGAGGAGCTGCTGCTGACGGCGGATCGGCTGCTTGCCGCCCGTACGGCCGCAACGGCCGCCGGACGGCACCGTGGCGCCTCCCTCGCTCTGCGGCTCGCCCTGGAACTCTCCGTCGACCGCGTGCTCGACGCCGCGGTGCCGGGGCTCGCCGACACCACGATGCGGGCCAAGATGCTGTGCCTTCACTGCTACACCCCAGCGGAGACCGCTCGCCGCACCAACGCCGTCTGGTCGCACCTCTGCCTGGGATGCCACTACCACCAGTACGAGATCGGCCCCACCCACGACCAGGTTCGCGCCTGGCGGGCGGAAGTCGGCGAGCTGGTCGGGGTGTTGACCGTCTGACTGTTTGTTACCAGCTGGTCTCTGATAGTTATTTCGACGGGCCGGGCGTATGCCCGTCGCAGCGTCCTCCGGGGTGTTGCAAGGGGAGGGGTATGTACATCGACACCACCACGCGCGACGAGATCATCGCCGTCGAGCAGAAAGCGGTGGACTACGCCTACGACTGCTATGCCGCGCGGCTGGCCGAGCTGACCGGGGGCTCGGTCGCCCTGGCCTCCGCCAGCGGCAAGGACAGCGTCGCCAACCGGATCGAGGCCGAGGAGCAGGCCGCGGCATACGACGGACTCGGCAACGAGTCGCTGGTCATCAGCCGTGTCGACGCGCTGGACGAGGACGAGCCCGGCGGAGGGCCCAGGACCTGGTACGTCGGCCGACGTGCCGTCTCCGACATCCGAACCCGCGACATCGTCGTCGTGCTGTGGACCAGCCGGCAGGCCAAGAAGTGGCTCGACGCGCTGCCCGATGCCCCGGGCGAGGTGCTCCTGCGGCGGCGACTGCGCTGTGTACAGCGTGTCGTCGAGGACTACTTCGACGAGATCACCGCCGCCGCGCCCGTCCCGCAGCCACGGCCGGCCGCGGACGATGCCCAGCAGGAGGCCCGGCCCGCGGAACCGGCCACCGTCACGCAGAAGGAGGGAGCACCGAGCCCGCCCGTCCCCACGCCCGCCGACATCGCCCGCCTCCAGCGCCAGAAGCCGCTGCAGCCGGACGACTTGCTCCTCCGCGAGCTTCAGCGCTCTCGTCGCGGCAGCATGCGGGACATCGTCGAGACCATCCGCCGCGACCAGATGGCCCTGGTCACCGGCTCGCCCTCCGACATCCTCGTCATCCAGGGCGGCCCGGGTACCGGCAAGTCGGCGGTCGGCCTGCACCGCGTGACCTGGCTCGTCAACAACGACCACTTCAAAGCCCAGGACATCCTCGTCGTCGGCCCCCACCAGCAGTTCCTGGAATACGTGAGCCAGGTGCTGCCCACGCTCGGCACCCGGAACGTCAACGCCGTGCAGGTGACGCGGCTGTGGGACGGCGAGATCCTCGGCACCGACACCCCCGCGGCGCGGATGGTGAAGTCCGACGAACGCATGGCGGCCGTCCTGCGGCGGCGCGTGGAGATCGAGTGCCGTCCCGACGCCGTCGACGAGTTCACCACCACGGCCACCTACAAGGGGGCCAAGCCTGAACTCACCGTCACCGTCGGCAGCACGACCCTGCGCGTCCCGCGCTCCGAACTGCTGTCGATCCTCGAAGACGTGCGCCAGGGTGACGGCTCCTACCGAGAGCGCCGCGACCGCTTCCGCGGGCTGCTCGTCGACCGCCTGCTGCAAGAACTCGTCGCCGTCGCCCCTCGCCGCAGCCGTGACAGCACGATCCGCCGCGACCTGGAACGCAACCGTCAGGTCGAGCGCCTCATCGAACGTGTCTGGCCCTCACCCGGTGCCAGGGAAGCCCTCCGCACCCTCTACGACTCCGAAGACCTCCTGCGCACCTGCGCCGAGGGCATTCTCGACCCGACGGAGCAGGCCGCTCTGCGCCGCCCTCGGGCCGACACGGCCGACGCCGACCCCTGGACGCTCGACGACCAGGTCTGCCTCGAAGAACTGCGGTACCTCATCACGGGGGAGACCCCGCAGCGGTACGGGCACATCGTCATCGACGAGGCACAGGACCTGACCCCCATGCAGGCCCGCTCCCTGCGCAGGCGCTGCGCCGCGCAGGGCTCCATGACCGTCCTCGGCGACCTCGCCCAGGCCACCGGCCCCCACACCCACACCGACTGGGACCGCCTCGGCACCCTCCTGTCCGACCACGGCGACTGGCGCGTGGCCGAACTGAACGCCAGCTACCGCGTACCCGCCGAAATCATGGACTTCGTCGCCCCCTTGGCCCGTACCGTCGCCCCCACGCTGCCCTACCCGCAGGCCGTGCGCGCGGCGGGCGAGGACGCCGTACGGACAGTGGCGACGGAGCCGTGGAAGCTCCTCGGCGACACCGTGGCGGAAGCCACCCGCCTCATCGGCACCAGCGACGGGCAGACCCTGCGCTCCGTGGCGGTCATCGTTCCCGACGACTCCGGCTGGATCGACGAGATCAGTCGCCACCTGGACCTGGCCGACGGCATCACCGAGCAGGAACGCGAGGCGGTGTCCGTGCTGGCTGCCGCCCAGGCCAAGGGCATGGAGTACGACCACGTCCTCGTCGTCGAACCCGCCACCATCGCCGCCCGGGGCCCGGCCGGACTGCGCCAGCTGTACGTCGCGCTCACCCGCAGCACCCAGAGTCTGACCGTCCTGCACACCTCCCCGCTCCCGGAGGCCCTCACGAGCACCGACGGCGGCAGTACCGAACCAGCACCCACCGAAGGCGAACCGGGCATGGCAGATGCCGACGTCCCCGACATCGGTACGGACGTCCGGGTCCGGGTGACCGGCCGGGCACCCGGCGGCCGGTACAGGGTCAAGGCCCTGTCTCCCGCGATCGACGTCCCTCTGGTCCTGACTGTCCGCCACGGCTCGGTGCCCCCGCGCCCCGGCGAGGTACTGGACTGCTGGGTGTTCGCCCACGAGACGAACCACTGCCTGCTCACCGCGGACCAGCGCGGTCGCCAGCCCATCTCACCGAGAATGGCGGAACGCTACCTGGCGGCGCTCAGCGTTGTCGACGAACTGGCCAACGGTGACGGAACCGTCCCGGAGAAGGCACGTGAACGTCTGTCCGAGCTCAAGGGCATGGCCAACCGTGTCCTGCGCCGCGACCAGGCGGACTGGGTGGACGTGCGTCGCGTGCTCGGGTCCCCGGACAAGCACCGCCTCAGCCTCCTGCGCGACCTCGCGGTGCACACCAACCGCGCGCTCAAGGAAGGCGACCTGGACGTGAACCGCCTCCGGACGGACCTGGCACGCACCGGCTGGACCCAGGCCCTGCACGAAGCCCGGGAGGCGCTCCAGAGCCGGGTCGCGACGGGCGAACCCAAAGCCGACGACCCACCCGCACTCGCTGAGCAGCAGACCGAGCAGAAGGAAACCGAGCCCGTGACCCCCGCCGATGACCTGCCGGCCACGCCCGCACCGCATCTGCTGCACTCGCTGGAGAGTGAGGCGACTGCCGACCGTACGTGCAGAAAGCACGAGGCGGTGCGGTACGCCCTCAAGTCCGCCCTGCTCTGGGCGGACCTGCAGCCGACCGACTCCCCGGTCGTCGACGTCAGCCGAATCGCGGACGACGGCCACTTCCTCTACGAAGTCCTCGGTGCCGGCTGCTCCACCTACGCCGACCTCCGCGCGGGAGCCACCCGCCTCCTGGAGATCAACCACACCCTGCCCACTCCTGCCGACCGCCTCTACCTGGTGCTCTGCGAACCGCCCGCCGAGGACTGGTCGGCCGACACCGTGTTCGGCGTCTTCGGGGTTCAGGTCCTCTGGCGCACCCCCGACAGCTGGGGCGGCCACGACGTGGCAACCGCCTTGGGCTCCGGGATGGCGTAGCCACTCCGCTGGAGCGACTTCGGGGGTCGGCTCTCCATCCGCTCACGCAAACGGCCCCGGACGAGAGGTCCGGGGCCTTCTGACTGGTGCCCCCGGCAGGATTCGAACCTGCGACACCCGCTTTAGGAGTTTTCTCCGAACGAGCCTGCGACCTGTGGAAACGCTCGCTGCAGGTCGCCTGGCCTGGGAAAACACTCCTCCGTGGTTCTCGTGTGTTCACGGGGTTTCCCGGCCTCATGTGTGCTGGATCCGTTCCGGCTGGGGCCGGTCGGTAGAGGGCGATTTCGGAGACGCCGGCGCGCGTGACACCAGGAGTAGGGTGGCAGGTGCGAGGCGGTCCCGTTGTCGCGCCTGCCCTACAGACGGGTGGTCCTCATGACCAGCTCGGATACACCTCCTGTTCCCCGGCGTCTGCCCAGCGGTGTCCACGAGGCCGTGCGGCCGGGTTGTGCGCTTCTCCGGCTGGAGACGACCGCATCACGTGAAGGTGTCCTCGATGGTGCGTGGTGGCCGCGCTCGCGCGACATGGGCGCCGAGCTGCCCGCGCTGCTGAGTGCCCTCATCGCCCATCTCGGCCCTGTGGCCCGCGTGGGGTTGGACACCGCAGCTTGGGAAGGTCTCCCGACGCGCATCCTCGTGGACGACCGCGTGGTGCACATCGATTCCTTCCCGGTCGGTGACGACACGGTCCTGATCACCCGGGGCGACCGGGACATCTTCTCGCTCCTGGTGGTCCCGCCGGACACGGCACCGGACGCCGCCCGCACCGCGATGGCCCAGGCGGTCCGGGCGGACAACATCAGCCAGGCGGAACAGATCCTCATCGACACCGGGAGCGGGCGCGGTTCGCCGGGCTGACGGATCACCGACGGGCTCGACGGCGCAACGGTGTCGGACGGCGGGCGAGGTCAGCCGCGCCACTGCAGCCGTCGTGCTCTTCGCGGTGCTCCGCGCGGACCGGGGCGTGTCGACGGTGGCCACATCACGGCCTCCGACGGCTCCGGCAGGGTCTCTCAGATGGGGACACGTGCCTGCCGGAGCGGTGCTCCGGCACGGTGGAGACTGGCGAGGGCCAACCGGTAGGAGGTGACCAACCCGGTTTCCACGTAGTCCACACCCAGTTCCTGGCAGTGGCGCCGCACGATGGTCCGGGCCCTGCGCAGGTTGGGGCTGGGCATGCTGGGGAACAGGTGGTGCTCGATCTGGTGGTTCAGCCCGCCCAGTGCGATGTCGGTGAGCATGCCGCCGCGCACGTTGCGTGAGGTGAGCACCTGGCGACGGAGGAAGTCCGGGCGGTCCTCGCCTGTCAGGATCGGCATGCCCTTGTGGTTGGGCGCGAAGAGGGAGCCCAGGTAGACGCCGAACAGGCACTGGTGGACGGCGAGGAAGGCGATCGCCATGCCGGGCGGCAGCAGCCACAGCAGCACGGTCAGGTAGAGCACGAAGTGCGTGAACAGCAGGACGCCGTCGAGCGTGCGGTGCTTCAGCGAACGATTGGCCAGTGCCTTCACGCTCGACACGTGCAGGTTGAAGCCCTCCAGGGTCAGGAGCGGGAAGAACAGGAACGCCTGCCAGCGGCCGATCAGGCGGGGGAGCCCCTTGGCCGCCCGCGCCTGGTCCTGGGACCAGACCAGCAGGTCGGGGTCGAGGTCGGGGTCGAGTTCCTCGTGGTTGGGGTTGGCGTGGTGGCGGGTGTGCTTGTCCTGCCACCAGCCGTAGCCCATCCCGATACCGGCACCGGCGATCCGTCCGGACACCTCGCTGGCCCGCCGCCGGCGGAACACCTGGCGGTGCGCCGCGTCATGGGCGAGCAGGGCGACCTGGCCGAAGACAACGCCAAGGAACGCGGCGACCGCCAGAGTCCACCAACTGTCGCCGATGAGCGCGACGGCGGCCCACCCACTGACGTAGAGCCCGGCCACCACCGTGGTCCGCAGCGCGTAGTAGCCGGGACGGCGCCCCAGCAGCCCGGCGGCGGCGATCTTTTTCGACAGGCGGGCGAAGTCACTTCCGGACGCCTCCGAGGGCGGGGGGCGGACCGCGGTGTTACTGCTCATGATGGTGAAACTCTCTCCGAAGAAGGGCCGAGTGGCCCGGCGCCGCCCCGGGAGCCGCTGGACCGGGCCGCAGGCAGGGCTTGTCGTCCTCCGTGGTTGCGGGACACATCACACGACCACGGAGCTGGGAGGCGTCTGCTTCATCCGTCAGCGGCTGCTGCGCAGACCCTCTGTTTCTAGCGGGTACCCCGCCGCAGGCGTCTCACACCGTGTCAGACGGGGCCTCCGGAGCGGTCCGCGTGCATGTCGGCAGACAGAACCGACTCCAGCCGGTGAAGCGGATCTGCTGATGAGTGCTCCACGCCTGGCCGGTCAAGCCGCTGTCTCGGTGATGAGGACGGCAACGGTGACCGGGCCCGGGGCGTCGGTGGTCGCCGCCTTGGCCACGGCGGCCCGGACGGCGCGCGCGACTTCCAGGGGATGGTGTCCGGGGGCGACCGCGAGGTGGACCTCGACACGCCGGCCGGGTGGGTCGGCATGGTCCTCCATCCTGACCGGGCGGCTCCCCAGCACGGTGGTGAGGCCGGCGACGCCCGGAACACCCGCTGCGACGTCCGCCAGATCCCCGACGGGCCGTCGCGGGGAGCCCGCCCCGGTCACGGGGAGCGAGCTGCGTGCGGCCGCGGTCCTTGCCACGGCTGTGCTTTGCGGCGTGCGCGTCATGGATCCCGCAGCGGTCCGCGTCTCTGGACCTGTCTGCGGGACCTCATGGAGATCCGTGACGCGCAGGTCGGCTGCCACGGTCGCCAGGCCGAGCCGTCGAGCGGCCGCGTCCAGCAGTCTGCTCCTCAACTGGTCGGCGGTTTCGGGCAGTGGCTCCCCGAGTGGTGCCGAGAAGGCGGCTTTGATCCTGAGCGGGCTCGGCGGCAGCGCGCTGGCCGGCGGACGGACGGCCGGCTCGGACACGGATTCGAGCGGCGCCGGCCCGATGCGCACAGACTCCAGCCGCACACCGGGAATCTCGTTCGCGGCCCGCCTGAGGGCCTGGATGGCCGCTTGCTCGGTGATCCATGCCCCGTCGGCGGGCCCGCCCAGCGGGAGCAGTCGGCCCAGGCCGAACTGGTGCCGTACCGCCTGCGTCCCTGCTTCGGTCTTCACTGGCCTCGCACCCTCTCTCAGGCGACTTGTCCGAGCCTCGCGCAGGCGCAGTGTCAGATTCGGGCAATGCGCTCTAATGTGAATATAAGTGCAGAAAAGAGGGCTAGATGGGCCCTTGAGGGAGGAATATCCCGATGACCGAGACCGAGATCACCGGCGCAAGGCGCAGTGGCGCTCCCGCTTCTCGTGGCCGGACGACGGTCGCCGATGTGGTGGTGGAGAAGATCGCCGGAATGGCGGCTCGCGAGGTGCGCGGCGTCTATGCCCTGGGCAGCGGATTCGCGCGCTCAATGGGATCCATGCGGGAGCGGATGCCCGGTGCCGGCAGTGGCAAGTCCGCCACGCGCGGGGTCAGTGTCGAGGTCGGAGAGAAGCAGGCGGCCATCGATCTGGAGATCGTCGTCGATTACGGCGTCTCCATCACGGACGTGGCCGGTGAGGTGCGGGAGAACGTGATTGCCGCGGTGGAGCGGATGGCGGGGCGGGAAGTTGTGGAAGTCAACATCATGGTCAGCGATGTGAAGCTCCCCGACGATGAGGACGAAGGGGAGGAGCGGCAGCGGATCCAGTAGCCGGGGCGGTGCAGTCCGCTTGAGTGAAGGAGCGCGTCATGAGCAGGGCTGTGGTGGGCTTGATGGCCGGGATGGCGCTGGGTTTCGCCGCGTATTTCGGTGACTTCTGGGCTTTCCTGCTGGTGCTGGGGCTGGGTGTCGTCGGACTCGTGGTCGGGCGGTTCATGGAAGGCGATCTCGAACCGGGCGACTTCGTCCGCCGCCGGGACCGGCAGGAGCGGATCCGAGATGACCGGCGACGGGCACGGGGAGACTGGCGGCAGTGACCGGTGAAGCCAATCGGCGTCCGGGCATTCCCCGTGGGGAGCGTGGTGCGATCACCATCGCCGACCGGGTCGTTGCGAAGATCGCTTCCCACGTGGCGCGCGAGGCGCTGAGCCGGTTCACCGACTCGGTCGACCACGTACCACCCGGCCGCCGGATGCCACGCGTGACCACTTCCGTGCGGCGGGCACCGGAGCGGGATACCGCAGGACGAGGCGCCGAGGCTGTCGGCGGACGGCAGGCGGCGCTCGGCGAGGCACGGATGCGCATCACCGTCGAGCTCGGCTATCCGTCCGACATCGGGGCGCAGTGCGCCGCAGTGCGTCGGGAGGTTACCGAACGGCTCAGGACATGGGCCGGCATGGAGGTGTCCGACCTTGCGGTGTCGGTCGAGAGGCTGCACTCGGTGCATACGCGCCACACGGACCAGGAGAGGGTGAGATGAGCGCGAACACCTGGCGGCAGCCGACCGGTGACAGCGACCTTCCCCCCGAACCCGGACAGGCAGCTCCGTCCGCCGACGGCACCCCGGGGGCGGGCTCGGGCGCGACGGCGGCGATCGATGAACCAGGCCGGTCGGCGCGCCGTTTCTGGTCAGCGCGGCGGATTCCCGCGGCCGTGGTGGCCCTGCTGTCCGCCGCGGCCATCGGATTGCTCCTGTACGACGTGGTCTCGGTCCGGGCAGGTCGGTCTGCGATGCGCTGGCGGCTGCGGCTCGCCGAGGAACTGGCCACACGGCCACTGGATGACATCTGGGTGATCGTCGGGGCCGCAGTGGCGATGGCCCTCGGCCTGTGGCTGTTCCTGCTGGCGGTGACGCCGGGACTGCGCAGGCTGCTGCCCATGCGCCAGCCCACCGGTATCCCTGGGACAGGGGAGGTCCGCGCCGGGCTCGACCGCCGCGCGGCCGCCCTGGTTCTGCGCGACCGGGCCGTGCAGGTGCCCGGTGTCCAGTCGGCACGCGTCGCTGTCGGCCGCCGGAAGGTCAAAGCCCGGGCGCGCGCCCATTTCCGCGAACTCGAGGACGTCCGCGCGGACCTGGACAGCGAGCTGGGCCAAGCCGTGACGTCCTTGGGACTCGCCCGGCAACCCACGCTGACCGTGCGCGTCCGGCGTCCGAAGAAGGGCTGAGGTGATCCTGATGCTCAGGACGGTGAACCGGGTGCTGCTGGGGCTTCTCGGCCTTGGACTGTTCGCTCTGGGCGGCGGCGTGCTGCTGGGCGGGCTGGACCTGCCGCGCCGCTGGGACTTCGGCATGCCGGGCTGGTGGCCCTTCCGCGGGCCGGACGACGTGGTGCTGGGCACCGAGGGACGCACCCGGTGGCGGGAGGAAGGCTGGTGGTGGCCGACCGTCATCGCGGTGCTCGCGGTGCTGCTGGTCCTGCTGCTGTGGTGGCTCCTCGCACAGCGCAGGCGCCGCCTGGGCGGCGTCCTCGTCGACAGCGGGGACGGGGCGGCGGCCCGGCTCGACGGCGGCACACTGGAGGACGTGATCGAGGAAGAGGCGCAGGCCCTGGACGGGGTCTCGGGGGCGCATGCACGGCTGACGGGCCGAAGCTCCGCTCCGGCTGCGCGCGTGCGGCTGTTGCTGGAGCCTCATGCGGATCCAGCGTGGACTCTGGGGCGACTGAGCCGGGAAACACTCACGCACGCGCGGGACTCGGCCGGCTTGGACCGCCTCCCCTCGAAGGTCCGACTCAAGGAAGTCCGCCACCGCGCACGACGCGTCGGCTGAGATCCACAGGGCCTGACTCCCAACGGGGGACCCGGTCTGGCTCGCAGGGCAGGTCTTCACGACTGCCCCTAAGGCATCTACGCCGCGGTTCTCTCCAGGGAGGCATTCCGCATGGTCCTGTTCCTGACCCTGCTCGTCGCCGGAATCGCTCTGATCACCATCGGGGCGGGCGTCGACGGCATGCTCTATCTGACGTCCGCCGGTGTACTGCTCCTCATCGCCGATCTGCTCTACCTGGCGGCCCGCTCCGTGTGGCGATCTCCTCGGCGCCCGGCCCGCTGAGGCCGCGCCCCTCCTGGCCTCGTCGTACGGAGCAGACGGTCGGAGCCCGTGTCCATGAGCAGTCGTTCGGTCTGCGGGGAGGGGTGGTGCAGCCGCAGGGACGCGTGGGTCTCGGCGGCGTGCCGTGACACGTCGAGGAAGACGCGCAGGCCGCTGCTGTCACAGCGGTCGACGGTGGTCAGATCGACGTCGATGAGGGTGATGCCGTCCCGCAGGCACCGCTCCAGAGCGGCGCGCACCTGGGGCGCGGTGGCGGGGTCGATCACACCGGCCAGGGTGACCAGTGCCCGCCTGTCCCGGTCGTGCCGGTAGATGTTCAGCTGCGGAAGAGTCATGACGCCTCGGTTCGGATGCTCAGATGCCTCGGTCCACGGGTCCCGGCCGCTTCCCGCCCGGTCCGGGGCCCGGGTGTACACCCCGGGCACGCGTCGCCGCGGACTGAGCCGACGGTACCGAGGCGCGGCCGGGCGGCCGGTGGGGCGCCCGGATGCTCACTCGTGGTGCCCGGTACGGCTGCGGCAGGCAGCGGCCACGGCGGCCGGGCCGGGGGGTGCTGTACCGGTACGCGGCGATCCTGTCGGCGTGCTGGAGGCCGAGCCGGTGGATCACGTACGCCGCCGCTGCGATGAGGACCACGAAAGCGGCGGCTGTCAGGAAGGCGTTCATGGCGGCCACCTCACATACCGATGATCAGCCGGCTGGCCCGGCCGGGCGGACCGGTCTGCGGGGGAACGGCTACGGACACCGCGGAGGCGCCGCCCTCGTACTCCCATGCCTCGCCCGGGTCCAGTGGCCGGTCGGCCGCCAAGACGCCGTGCCGGGCCTCGTCCGCGGCGATGAGCGCGCTCGCGGTCAGGGGCGGGCCGTCGTGGTCGGACGCGGCAGCCATCAGCCGGGCCGCAGACTCCGCCCCGGTCTCGGGCGGGATGACCAGGAGATCCCAGCGGCCGGTGCCGTAGGAGAGCAGCAGCAGCTTGTGCGGGTCGATCTCCGGGGTGAACCAGCCGACCTTGACGATGTGGCCGTCCACGGGAACCGTGCGGGGGATGACCGGCCAGTGTTCCGGGTTTACGGCGATGCGGGTGATGCGGCCCCACAGGGGATCCAACACGTCGGTGAGTGCCGGCAGTTCGCTCAGCAGATCACGGGAGCGGGGCCACCAGGCTCCGTCCAGGAGTCCGCGGGAGGGGCTCTCGGTCTTCAGTGCGAGACGCGCGGCCGGGGCTGCGACGGACTCGGGGTGCGGCAGAGTGGAGTACAAGGTCGCCGACATGATGCGGACCCGTCTCCGGGCCGCCTCTGCGGCGGCCCGGGTTTCATCTTTCGCCGGGGACGACCCGGCGTGGAAGCCGGTGTGCGAAATGCCCTCGGTACTGTCCACACTACTCCGCGTTTCGCTGCGGCGCGGAGCAGTGGCCACATGGAGTGGAGTACCGGCCGGGTGATCTCCCGGCAGTGTCAGCGCGTGCCGGGAGCTCCCGTCCTTCGGGCTGACGGGCCGTCGCCGCCGGGCGCGGCCGGCACAACGGTGTCGGACGGCGGGAGTGAGAGGTCAGCCGCGCCACTCCACCATGAGCAGGGTCGCGTCATCGCTGGTCCGCCCGCCCCTCGCCTGCTTGAGCGTGTGGGACAGGGATCGCGTCACCGCCCGGATGCCGCGCCCGGTCCTCTCCAGTTGGTTCACGCAGTCGATCAGCTGGTCCTCCCCAAACTCCTCCCCACCGCTCTTGTGCTCCTCGACCACTCCGTCGGTGAAACAGAGGACGCGATCCCCGCGCACCAGCCCCAGCTCGCTGATCCGAGGCACCGAACCACCCAGGCCGACGGGAAGGGTCGTCGGGGCGACCAGACGCTGTGCGACGCGGTGGTCGCGGACGAGGATCGGCGACGGGTGCCCGGCGTTGATCCACTGCACCCGTCCCGTCGTCGTGTCCAGCTGCATCATCTGTGCGGTGACGAAGTGCTCGGGACCGAACTGCTCTGCCACGGCGCGGTCCATGAAGTCGTAGATCTCCGGCAGTCCGATGCTGGCCCGGCGGGCGTGGCGGTAGGCGCCGATGGCCACGGTGGCCATCGTGGCCGCGTCCAGTCCGTGGCCCATCGCGTCGATCATGGCCACGTGGAGGACGTCGTCGTTGAGCGCATAATCGAAGCTGTCACCGCCCACGTCGTAGGCGGGTTCCAGGATCCCGGCGACGGCGACCCGGGGCATGATCATCGCTAGCGGTGGCAGCAGCGACCACTGGATCTCCGCGGCGACGCTCATCGCCTCGCCGCGTCGGACGCCGAAGAACAGGTCGGAGTAGCCGTGCTTGGTCACCAGCAGGTCGGCCACCAGGCCGGAGATTCTGAGCAGCAGGCGGCGGTCGTGGTCGTCGACGCTGTCCAGCGTCACGGCCATGACCCCCACCTGGTCACCGCCGTCCAGCAGGGGCAGGTGGACCCGGACGCCGTCCTCCCGGGGCACCTCCACGGGGACCGCGTCGAGGAAGCAGCGGCCCGCCTCGGAGTCGTCGATCACCTGAGGTTCCCCGCCCGTGAGGCCCTCACCGGGCAGCGGTACGAGCAGCAGCTGGCCGTAGTCCTGCAACAGCACCTGCGGTCGGCGGCCACCGAGCCGGTCCACCACGTCAGCGATCAGGGGCCCGATGAGATGGGGCGGCAATTCGTGCGCGCTGTCGAGGATCTCTCCGAGGAGAGCTTCTCCGAAGCTCTCGGAGCGGTCCGCGCGCCGTCCTGCCGTCATCCCCTCACCCGCCATGGTCAGGGGCGGGCCGGTATGACAAGGGATCTGTCGGTGCCATGGCTCCATCACGGGGTCGTGGACGCCCGGGCCCGCCGGGTACGCGTGGCAGGCCGGGTCGGGCTGCTTACCTGGGTCCGGCTCCTCCTTCCGACTCCCATGTGTCCTGTCCGTCGAGGCCGCTCTCGGCGAGTGCCAGCAGGCGCGGGGCGGACAAGGGGTTCTCGGGGTCGGAGGCGGCGGTCAGCAGCAGGGCTGCCGTTCCGGCCGGTTCGTCCGGTGGGACCACGAGCAGTTCCCAGCGCCCCACGGTGCCGCAGTCCACGGTGATGGCATGCATCTCGGCCGCCCCGTTGCTCAGGGCCACCTCGATCACATGCCCCGGTGCCATCACCTCCTGCGGGGCATCTGGCCAGGCGGCGGTACCCACGGTCACGCGCGTGATGGTGCCGATGCTCGGATCCAAGGAGCCGACCAGCGCGGGCAGCTCCAGTTCCAGTGCGTCGCAGCGCGGCCACCATGCGCCGTCCAGCGGGCCATGGCTGACATCCGGCGTGAGGCGCAGCCGGGGCAAGGGCATCCGGTAGGAGTGTCCGTCACCTGGGGCCGTACCTTTGGCGGACTTGGTGATGGCGTTCATCGTGCGATCCCGATCCGGGCGGTTTCCGGCTGCCCGTGTCTGTCACTCGCCGGGAACGGCGCCGCCGTGGTCGTGCGCCCGACAGTTCTCGGTACCTGTCAGGCTACTCCCGGCTGTGGCGGGCGGCGTGGCGCGCAGCCATCGCGTCGAGACACGTCCGTACGGCGGACGACGCGTGGCGTGGCGGCCCGGGCCGCGTACGACCGCCGGCTCATCGCTCCTCTGCCGAATCATCGGCGTGCCGAGGGCTGCCCTTCGGAAGACAGGGTCAACACACAGGGGGCGACGGGGCCGGGCAGCCCGACCACCTCGCCCATGTTCTGCCAGCCCCAGGACGAGAAGGCGGCTTGTCCTGCCTGGTCGGCAGGATGCAGCAGGGTGACCCCGAGGGAGGACCGCAGGTCTGTGAGCAGACGCTGTTGCAGGCGGCGGGCGATATCGCGGTGCTGAGCGTGCGGATGGGCCACGACCTGGGTGAGGACGACGAACCGTGCGCGGGAGGTGAGCCGCTGGATGATCTCCTGGAGCGTTCCGTCGAACCCCCGGCGGCCGGAGCCGTCAGAGCCCACCGGAAAACCGAAGGCGCAACCGACCAGCACCGTCGTCTCGGCGACCAGCAGGGCGAAGCCGGGGCGGTGGGCGGTGACCGCCAAGCGGTGCAGGAAGTCTCCACGGTCGTGGTACGCCTCGCCGGCGGTGCCCGCGACGGACTCCGCAGCCAGGTCCGCGATGTCCTCGCGCATGTCTTCTGCCTGCCGGCGGGTCAGCCGTCGAAGGCGGATCCCGTCCCTGAGGACCGGCTGATCCGGCCGACGAGCGGGGTCCTCGGGCGCCCGCGTCGCGGTACTCATGAGGTCGCCGGATGCGGCGGGCGGCACGGGACTCACGGGGGCCGTAAGGAGCAGCGAAGTCGATCCGGTGGTATCGAGGAGCCGGGTGATCTGCGCGCACGGATGGTGCAGCCGCAGGCGAGCGTGGACCCGGCTGGCGCGCTGTGATGCCGACAGGAGGACGTCCAAGCCCCTGGCGTCGCAGGAGCCGACCGTGGTCATATCGATGTCGATCACGGTGACACCGTCCAGCAGACACTGCTCCACTGCGGCCCGCAGCAGCGGCGTCGTGGCCGGCCCGATGTCGCCGGCAAGCGTGACGAGCGTCCGCTCTCCTCGGTTCCGCCGATGGATGTCCAGCCGGGCAAAGGCCATCACGCCTCCCCTCGGCGGGGTTGCGGACCTGCACGGGTGTTCAGCGCGGCCCCTGCCATGATGAGCTTGCGCGGAGTTGCTTCGACCGCGGCGGACATGATGCCGACCCGTCTCCGCACCGACCACTGGGGCGGCCCGGGGTTCGTCTCTCGCCGAGGACGACCCGGCGGGGCGGCCGGAGTGCGTGGTGCCCTCGGTACTTCAACCGTACGTCGGCCGCAACCGGAAGCGGCTGCTTCGACGGGCGCGCGGCACGGTAGGGGCCGCATCACCTCACGGGCCGTCCCCACGGTCCGGGCTCTGCCGCGAGTACGAGCGCATGGGTTCGCGCCAGGCCCGGTTTGCCAAGGCCACCTCCAGCGTGTCCCCTCCCGTAGAGCAGCCTGCAGCGCGGGCGGACTTGCCCCGACGACACGGCGTCTGAAGATCAGGTTTTGAGACGGCATGACCTTCGGCAAGCTCGTCTTCCTCACGACCTGCGGCGCCCCGGCCAGCTACCAGCAGCAGCAGCACGCCGCAGCCCAGGACATCCGCCGTCCCGACGTCCGCAACCTGGTCGCCGACATGGCCGCCCGCGACCGCCGTCGTACCCTGCCGGAACTGCACCACTTCAGCCGCCAACTGGGAGTCCCCGCGTGACCGAGCCGACCGCTCCGGACAAGAAGCCCTTCCTGTACGTCGTCGTGTGCGCGGCAGGTGTTGCCCGTGACGTCGGCAAGCTCATCACCACCGCACAGGAGGCGCACTGGGACGTCGGCGCCATCGCCACACCGCAGGGACTCGGCTTCATCGACGCCAAGGCGATCGAGGCACAGACCGGCTACCCGATCCGCTCCGCCTGGCGATCACCGGGAGACCCGCGCCCCCTGCCTCCGGCGGACGCGATCGCCGTCGCTCCCGCCACGTTCAACACGATCAACAAGTGGGCCGCCGGGATCTCAGACACCCTCGCCCTGGGCATCCTGTGCGAGGCGTACGGCATGGGCATCCCGACCGTGGCACTGCCCTACCTGAACTCAGCCCAGGCCGCCCACCCTGCCTATCAGCAGAGCCTGGACCGTCTGCAGGGGATGGGCGTCCTGATCGGCTCGTGCGAACCGCACCGGCCGAGGGCCGGTGGCGCGGCGGATCGCTTCCGCTGGGAGGAAGCGCTGGAGTTGCTGGAGCCTCTGGTCAGCACGGTGCGGTGACGCGGTTCCTTCACCGGAGACGGACCGCAGTGATCATCGTCGACGCCCGTTCGCCAGGCTGCCGACGAGGTCACCGGGGAGCGAGGCAATCACTCCTCCTCGTGCGGACGTGCTGGGCTGCTGCCGAGGCGAGCTGATCCGGAAGTAGGAGGGGGTCCCCCGGGCAAAGACCGTTCACTCAGGAAACACCAGAGCGTTCACTCAGGAAACGCGCGAATGTTCACTCAGGAAACCCGCGCCCGTCCTGGACCGGCCAAGCGCCCGTTGTGTGGTGTCAGCGGTGTGGGAAACCTGGGGGTGAACGGGACAGGTGCCTTCCTCCTGCTGACGGCCTCGCGCGCGAGGCCGTCAGTGCCGGAATTACCGGTGTCGAGAAGGTGCCGCAGGCCCAGGCTGCGAAGGGCTCGGTGGGGTCTGGCCACGCTGTGCCGTTCGTGCTGCAACGCTCGTGCGGGCTTGGGCGGCTCGTGCTCGGGCGCTGGGGGCCTGCCGGGCGGCGAGGCGTTGGATGCGCCAGGTGAGGGTCCTGGCGGTGGAGCGGGCGTCGTCCAGGGTGCGCCGGCGGGCGGCATGCTGGAGGAGCAGCTCGGGATCGTGGCCGGCGGTCTCGGCTTCGGTCAGGGCGGCGGCCAGTGCCGGCCAGGCGGGGTCGTCGAGGATCTGCTGAGCGTGTTCGGGCACGATCACGAGGATCCGCTGGGCGTGCCGCTCCATGGTGCGGGCCGGTGGTTGGCGCTGGGCCAGGGCGGCCAGTGGCTCGGCAGCAGCCTGTTGGGAGACGGCCTGCAGATGGACCAGGGCCTGGTGGGCGGCGGCGACCTGCTGGTCGTGCTGGCGAGCCTGGTGCCAGCGGGCTGTGGCGAAGATGACGAGCACTGCGATGTCGAGGAACATCGCCAGCCCGGACCCGTCACCGGTGACCGGCACGGTGCGCAGCGCGCGGACGGCGCCCCGGAGGGCGCGTGCCTGGTCCTGCTGGGCGCGGATGCGGGAGCGGGTGGCGCGTTCGAACGCTGTGGCGGCCTGTTGCAGCTGTGGCCGCAGGTGGCTGGGGGCGAGCAGCGGCAGGACATCGATGGCTTCGCCAAAGGCTGCGATGTGGGCCTGGGCTGCCGCGTCGTCACCGTGGTCGAGGTGGTGGGGGATGCGCTCGGCCGCGGCGGTGGCCTGGTACCAGGGGTTGGGCCTGCGCCGGCTGCCCGGCTCCGCTGCGGGCGGAGCCTCGATGGCGGTGAGGCGTTCGCGGATCTTGGGGAAGGACAGGTCGGGGGCGAGTTTGGCGCCGGAGAACCAGATCGGCTCGCCGGCGGCGTTGGTGTCGCCTGCCACGGCGACCTTGTACCCGCGTACGTCGCCGGAGGGAAAGTGCTGAACATCGACGAGGACGCCTTCGACGCCGTCGAGCAGGTGGAGGAATTCCTCCGGGCTGGTGGCGATGGACACCAGCTGGCGGACGGTGGTGCGCAGGCGCTCGCGGGAGGTCCGAGTCGTGCCGGCGCGGCGGGCTTTCTCCATCTCGGCGCGGGTGGGGCGCTTGGTGGCGGTGCGGTCGCCGCGCACGACCTGCAGGAGTCCGTATTCCTTCTCGATGGCGGCGAGTTCCTTGTCGGCCTTCAGGTAGTCGTTCCAGTGGCGGGCGGTGCTCAGGTCTCCTCGGACCTTGGTGGCGGCGATGTGGATGTGGTCGTCGGCGTGGCGTACGGCGACCCAACGGCACCCGTCGGGGTCGCCTTGTGGCGCGATGCCGGTGGCCGCCACAATGCGGCGCGCGATGTCCGCCCACTCGGCGTCGGTGAGGTGCCGGTCGCCGGGGGCGGCACGTACCGAGCAGTGCCACACGTGCCGCTCGGGTACCCGGCCCAGTCGGCGGGCTTGCTTGACCCGCAGGTCGAGGTCGGCCACGAGGCGCTTCTTTGTGGCGTCGAAGTCGTCGGCGCGGCCTGGGTCGGGTGCGAAGCCGTCCCAGGAGGCGATCAGGTGCGGGTCGGTGTGGTCCTTGGCCTTCTTCGTGTCGAACAGGTACCGGATCAGGCCGGCGGTGTCCTTGCCGCTGCCGATCTTGGCGATCACTGGGCCGCCTTCGCGGAGACAGCGTGGTTCATGGTCTGCGCGATGTCGCCGATCGCGGCGCGGACTGCGTCCAGGGTGCGCTCGGTCTGCGCGAGGACGGCGGTGTCCACAGGGTGTGGATCCCCTCCGGCGTTGAGGCGGTGGGCGATCTGGTTGACGTTGTTGCCGATGCGGGCGACCTCGGCCCGCAGGGCGTCGAGCTTGTCGAGGCAATCATCGAGCTGGGTGCGCTGCCCGGCCAGGCCCACGGTGAGATCGCCATCGAGGTAGGCCATGATCACGGCGCCGACGAGGTGGGCGCCGGCGATGCCCATCTCACGGGCCCGGGTGAGGATCCGGGTCTTCTCGTCGACGCTGTAGCGGACGTCGACACGCTTTTTGCGCTGGACGTCCTCGCGGGAACGGCGGCGGGCGAGACGACGCAAGGTGACTTCGTCGGCGCTGGCGGCGGGCGACTGCTCGGCTGCGTCGGCGGGTGCCTCCTCCTCGGGCACCCCCTGGTGCCCGAAGTCCTCCGCCACCCCCGGGGCGGAGGTGTCCGCGTTGGACCGGCCCTTGGACGGTCCAACGTCATACCTTGCTGGCTGGGTGACGGCGGTGGTCACCTCCTGCTGGCTGGTGGGGAGTTCATTGTGGAGGTCGGGCATAGAGCGGTTCTCCATGTGGTGTTGCGGTGCGACGGTGACGCGATTCGACGGCTGGCTCGTCCCCGTACTGGTCAGCGCGGGGACGAGCGAGAGAAGTCGAGTTCGCAGGGTGGTGGGTGCTGCTGGGAGCCTCAGAGGGCGTTGGCGGGTTCCTTGTCGGGCTCGGCCCGCCACTGGCTGGCGGCCTGGTCGAGTTCGGCCTGCACCCGGTCCTTGATCCGGGTCAGGCGGTCCTTGCCGATGCGGTAGCCGGCGTCTCGTATCGCCGCCTCGATGTTGCGGCGTGACGCGCGGCCTCCGCGTCCCAGCGGTGCCGTGCGGGCGAGGGCGAGGAGTTCGTCGAAGGTGACGTCGCGTTCGTGGCCCTCTGCCGTGGCGAGCGGTTTCCGAGC
The DNA here is from genome assembly GCF_055657065.1 of Streptomyces sp. NPDC110618. Lineage (NCBI taxonomy): Bacteria > Bacillati > Actinomycetota > Actinomycetes > Kitasatosporales > Streptomycetaceae > Streptomyces > Streptomyces sp. NPDC110618. Next base: position 194,614 of record NZ_JBVKBN010000015.1, read on the forward strand.
CTGCGGCACATTGGCGGCGTCCCGCACCACGTCGCGGGGGCGACCGGCCACATCGGGCATCTCTGCTTGCTCTGGCAGACCGGCGTTGCCCTCGGATGACGGAGTCGGCTCGGCGTAGTCGGTGTGGTTGTGGCCGTAGCCAGGGGCGTTGTGGCTCTTTGTGGTGGCGACCTCTTGAACGTGGCGTGTGGGGTGGCGGCGGATGACCAGGTCAAGGTGGACGGCTCCGGCCAGTGCCAGCGGGGCGATGGCTGACAGGGCGCCGACGGTGACGTCGTCCAGGTGGAGCCCGGTGGTGTGAGCCTGCTGGTTGAGGCGGACGGCATGCAGGGCGTTGGCCCAGATGCTGGTGATCGTGGCGATGCCGACGAGTGCCCAGACGTACAGCCGGGAGCGCCAGGGTGCGGTGCGCAGGATGAGCAGGGCGGCGACGCCGATGGCGATGAAACCGTCGATCACCAGGGGGAAGGCGTACGTGAGGATTCCGCGGACGTGGATGGCGACGGCCATCTGCCGCAGAGCGTCGTAGGAGAGGGCGAAGCCGATCGTGCCGACCAGGGCGACCCCGAGGCGGATCGCTGCGGTCAGTACCGGCGAGGGAGCTTGGGCGGTGCGTGAAGGCAAGCGGGGTACTCCAGGCGGGGAGCGGGTGCCATGGGCACCGAGTGAGGCTGGTGGGAGGGGGTGCGCACTCGTCGCACTCGTCGCGTGCCTGGTCACAGCAGGTACGGAAGGTTGGCGTGATACGAGTGGACTCGTCACGGCGACGACACTCGTCGCGGGGCTGACCTGCGACGCGACGAGTGCGACGAGTCTTTACGAGTGCAGGCCCGGGCCGGGGGCGGTGCTCTCGTCGCCGCTGTCGGGCGTCGGCTCCTCGGGGCAGTAGCGGGCCCAGGCGTCGGCGAAGCGGAGGCGGGCGAAGCCCTTGGCCTGCCGGCCGCCTTCAAAGCGGTGAGTGGCGGCCTTGATATCGAAGTCCTTGAGGAGGATGCCCAGGTGGCGTGGGCTCAGGCCGGCGGTGCCGTACTCGGCCCACGGCGCCTCCTGGTCCTTGAGGAGTTCGTCCAGCAGGTCCCGGGTGCGCATGATGTCGGGATCACCGCAGCGTGCGAAGGCGCGCCGGATGTCCTGCAGCAGGCGGGTCTTCAGGTTCGACTCGTCGTCCTTGCCTGCCTCGGTCGCGCACATGGACGCACACGCGGCGCGGGCCTCCTCGGGCCAGGTGCCGCCCGCCAGTTCCGCGACGATTACGAGCGGTTCCCAGGTGTCTGCCGCCCGGTCCTGCACCGGCATCGGCGGTACCAAGTCCGCTGCGGTGTCCATCAGGGGGCGCAGCCAGGCGGTCAGCCGGTCGCGCAGGCCGTGCAGGGTCGGGATGTCGCGGCGGGAGCGGAACTGCTCGACCCGCTCACCATCCTTGCGGCGCTGCATGCGGATCACCACCGCCCAGTCCATGACCGTGTCCGGTAGATCCCCGATGCCGGCGAGCGCTGCCATGGCGAAGGTGGGGAACGCCTGAGGCTTGTGCTCGGGCCCGGAGATGCGCAGGGCGGGCCGGATGCGCTGGTGGCCGGCATTGAGCAGGCCGCGCAGCTCCTCGTTCTTCTCGGCGGCCTTGATGCTGCCGAAGATGGTGTCGGCCTCGTCCACCAGCAGGGTGGGCGGGTCATCGCCGATGGCGCGGAAGACGACCGCCGGGCTGGTGTTGACCGTGATCAGCGGCTCGCGCACGGTCTCCGTGATCACATCCAGCAGGCGGGACTTGCCGCACCGTTTCGCCGGTCCGACCACCGCGAGACGAGGCGCGTGCTGGAGGGCGGGCTGGATGTGCGTGGCCGCGACCCACAGTGTGACGGCGGTCAGCGCCTCGCTGCTGGGCAGGATCACGTACCGGGCGATGGCTTCCCGCAGCTCGTCCAGCAAGGCGGCGCCCTCTGGAGCCTGGGGCGGCTTCTCGTCCTCGGCGGGCGAGGGTTCGGGTATTGCGGGAGCTGCCTGGCCGGGGACGGCGACGGGCGGCCAGGTGGGCGTCGGGGATGCGGTAGGGGTGGTGGAGGACGTAGGTTCGTCCACAGGCGTTCCTCCCTGGTGGGCCGGACGGGCAAGGCCCGGCCCACCGGATCGGTCAATTCAGGGGCGATGGGGCAGGGACTGTGCGGCTCTCGGCGGTGGCTCGCCGAGAGCCGTTTCGCTGTCCCTGAAAGGGCGGCGTCAGACCACGAGGTCGTACGTGGCCTGGGCGTTCAGCCAGGCGTCCACCTCGTGCCAGCGGTAGCGCAGGTGGCGGCCGACCTTGTGCACGTTGGGGCCGACGCCCCGGTACTTCCACTGGTAGAGGGTCTTCACCGGCACCCCGAGGTAGGTGGCGACCTCCGCAGGGGTGGCCAGCGGGCCGCGCTGGGCAGCTGCGGTGGCGACAGGGACGTTGGTACCGCGGGGAGAGGTCTTCGGCACAGGGCTCCTTTTCGGTGTTGAACAACGGGCCTGCACAACACAGCCACACCGCCCAGGGAAAAGTCCAGAGTTAGTTCTGAAACTCTGTACTAGTTCTCTCGGCGTGGCCGCGGGAGACCAAACAGTAAGGGTGGATCCCCGGTTGCCGAAATCGCTCCCGCAGAGCCTGGAATTTTTCTGTGGCGCAACGGCTGGCAGAGGGGTCGGAATCCGATACCTCCGCAGCTCAGAGATAGCGCCCAGCAGTCATCAGTGGCGCGGTCAGCCTACCGGACACTATGGCTGATAGTCGCTCAAATCGCCCATCTCCATGACGCGGAGGGAAGATAGCACGGCCTCTCCGCTGAAAAGGCTCGTGATGTACCGGAATTCGGCGAGACGAACACCACTTCGCCCCCGGGCGACTTTTATAGAGTTTAAGAACTAACTCTTGCTATGACGGCCGGATGCAAGTTACAGCTACCTGTCATGGCAACCCGACCTGTCGAAATAGGCCCCGCCGGCCTCCGCACCGCCCGCGCCATCGAGCACCTACGCCTCGTGCGCAGCCTGACCCAGCACCAGCTCGCCGCCCGCTGCACCGCGCTGGGCCGCCCGATGTCCAACACCGCCCTCAGCCGAACCGAACGCGCCCACCGACGCTGCGATGTCGACGACCTCGTCGCCATCGCCACCGCGCTCGGTGTTCCTCCCATGGCCCTGCTCCTGCCGCTCCCGTCGGTGTCCAGTAATGACCGGAGGGGGTGCTAGTTGGCGCGGGTCTGGATTGAGGACCGCATCGGGCACGGGACGTACATACGGGCCGCGGCGGAAGCCAAGCGGGCGGGCCGTACGCCGCCGGGGCGGTACCGCGTGCGCTGGTACGACCCCGATGGCAAGCCGAAGATGAAGACCTTCGCCCGCAAGGTCGACGCCGAGGCGGAGCGGACGAGGATGGAGTCCCGTCTCAACGACGGCTCCTACCGCGATCCCGCAGCCGCACGCGTGAAATTCGCAGAGGTGGCGGAGTCCTGGCTGGCCGCGCAGATCCATCTCAAGCGTTCGACCCGGGGCCGCTATCGCGGCGTTCTCGACGTCCACGTGATCCCCAGGTGGGGCACCACACCGTTGGACCGCATCCTGTTCGAGGACATCGCCGAGTGGCTCGCGGATCTGCTGTCCGGCGAGGCGGCAGGCGGCAGGAAGCTCAGCCCTCGGTCGGTCCGCAAGGCGTACGTCGTCCTCAGCCGCGTTCTCGGCTACGCGGTCAAGGCTCGTCGTCTGGCGGTCAACCCGGCTGTCGGCGTGCCCTTGCCGAAGGCGGCGCCGGCCGACCACGTGTACCTCGATGACATGCAGGTCGACGCGCTGGCCAACGTGTCGGGCGCCTACCGGGTGTTCATCCTGCTGCTGGCCTACACCGGCCTGCGCTGGGGCGAGGCGTCCGCGCTGAAGGTGGGTCGCGTGGACCTGGACGCCTGCCGAGCGCACATCGTCGAGGCGTACGCCGAGGACAACGGCAAGCTCTACCTCGACACCCCCAAGAACCACGAGCGCCGGTCGGTACCGATCCCGCGGTTCCTGGCAGAGGAGTTGAAGCCCCACCTCCAGGGCCGGGGAGATGAGGAGTTGCTCTTCACCGCCCCTCAGGGAGGCCCGCTGCGTGCCCGTAACTTCCGTCAGCGGTTCTTCGCGCCAGCGGTCGTGAAGGCCGGGCTGGGGCACCTCAACGTCACCCCGCACAAGCTGCGGCACACGGCGGCCTCGCTCGCCATCGCCAGCGGCGCGGACGTCAACGTCGTACAGACGATGCTGGGCCACAAGTCCGCGACCCTGACGTTGGACACGTACGGCCACCTCTTCCCGGATCGTCTGGACGAGGTGTCGAAGAAGATGCACAAGCGCCGCGCCAAGCAGCTGGCCAAGGCGAAGGCCAAATTGGAGAAGGCGGAACGGCAGGCCCGCAAGGCCGCTGAGGCGGTGGCCGCACTGGAGGAAGGCGCCGCGTGATGTGTGCCTAATCCGTGCGGGGGAGCCGTAGTCGAAGGGGCCGCCCCACCACGCTGTTGCGGTGGGGCGGCCCCTCGCCGCTCCCTCGGATCAGATGCCGCGCGGTCGGCGGCCTTCCTGCCAGGCCCCGTCAATCGCTGCAGCGGCCGTGTCTCCAGCCAGCTGCTCGATCTCCTCGGGAACCTCCCGCTCGTCGAGCACAAAGAGCCGGCCACCGACGAGCTGGGTGGTCGCCTTCCAGCCGAGACGACGCCCCGCCTCCCGAGCGGCACGCCGGACGTCCTTGAGCTCGCCCATCTCCGCGAGATCGTCGCTGCTCAGGATCAGATGCCCGTAGTAGCCCTGGTACTCGGGCTTGAGCGCGGCCCGCATCAGCGACTCAAGGCGGTCGATCAACTTCTCGTGCCGGCGCCGGGCCAGATCATCCTTGACGGGCATCCTGCCAGCTCCCCACCGTCCGCGCGCATGGCATGTGTGCCATATGTGTGCTGCAAGCGCAGGAGCCCTCCCGTCCGCTGGACGGAAGGGCTCCTGACCTGGTGCTTTGCTGTGCCCCCGGCAGGATTCGAACCTGCGACACCCGCTTTAGGAGAGCGGTGCTCTATCCCCTGAGCTACGAAGGCGGACGGTGACCGGTGAGGTCACAGGCGTCAGCGTACCGGATTCGGTGGGGGCGAGGTCAGGTCGTGGGGACGTGGGTGAAGCGGGTGGCGGTCAGGAGGTCGGATTCGATGCCGTCCGCCGCTGTGAGCAGGGGCGGGAGGAGGTGGGTCGTGCAGTCCCGCGGGGTGTGGCGGGCGGTGTGGAAGGAGAGGCCCGCCGCGGCCACCGCCCGGCCGGTCCGGTCGTGGATCGGGACCGCCAGGGTGCGTACGCCCTGTTCCAGCTCCTCGTCCAGGAGGGTGTGGGGCGCCCGGCCCAGGAGGGCCCGGCCCAGGGCCGTTCCGGGGGCCGGGGCGTGGGTGCCGGGCGGGATGCGCACGCTCATCACGCCGGGGGCCGTGATCGTCGCCGTGTAGTGGATCTCCCTGCCGGTCGGGGTCAGGACCGCCAGCGACGCCGACTCCTGGACCTGGGATGCCAGACCCTCCAGGTGGGGGCGGGCCAGAGCCGGGAGCGTCGTCCGGGACAGGGGCGGGAAGCCCAGGGACAGGACCCCGGGGGTCAGTGCGTACTTGCGGTCGTTCGGGCGGTGTACGAGGCCCAGGTGCTCGTAGGTGATCAGCGCCCTGCGTGCCGTCGCCCGCGCCAGGCCCGTCGCCCGGGACACCTCCGTCAGCGTCAGCTCCGCCCTGCCCTCGTCGAACGCCGTCAGGACCGTCAGGCCGCGGGCCAGGGACTCGACGAAGTCGCGGCCCAGTTCCTGCTTCGACTCACCCGTCCAGGCCGCCAGGGCCGAGGGGGGCGGGGACGCGGGCGGGGGAGGGGCCTCCCGCAGGCGGCGTTCCATCGTGGACGCGGCCTTCCGCAGGCGGGGGAGCAGGGAATCGCGCAAGTCCTCCGCCGTGTGGCGGCTCGTGTGGCTCACCACGCTTGCCACGCAGGCGATGTGACGGGTGCCGGGGGCTCGGATCGGTACCGAGAGGGCCACCAGGCCCGGTTCGATCAACTGGTCGTCCAGGGACCAGTCCGCCGACCGGGCTTCCGTCACCCGCTCCTCGAACTCCGCTTCCACGTTCCGCGGTTCACGCCTCGGCGGTACGGCCGGGTACGCCCTGTCCTCCGGGTCCCTCGCCCTCCGCTCCCGCCACGCCCTCCACTGCTCCTCGCTCCATTCCAGCGCGAACAGCGGGCCGGGGGCGGTGCGTTCGGCCGGGAGGAGGTCGCCGATGCGGAAGCTGAGGGACATCGCCCTGCGGCGCGTCGCCTGGTGGATGAAACGGATGCCGTCGCCGTCCGGGACCGCCAGGGAGACCGACTCGTCCAACTCGTCCGCCAGGGCGTCCGCCTCGGCGGAGAGGAGGGCCGGCAGACGCAGGGCCGCCAGGTAGGCGTTGCCCAACTCCATCAGGTGCGGGGTGAGTACCGCGTCCCGGCCGTCCAGGCGGACGTACCCCATGCGCGCGAGCGTGGACGTGATGCGGTCGACCGTGGAACGGGCCAGGCCGGTGGCGCGTTCCAGGCCGCTGGAACTCATCCGCCCACCCGCCTCCGTCAGTTCCCGGAGTACCGAGACCCCGCGGATCAGCGGCGCCACGGCCTCGTCCGGTACGGCGGGCGCGGGCGGCGTGGTCTGTGCGGGCATCGGCTCTCCGGTACGGCGGTCTCGGCACGGCTACCGTAGTGCCGCCGCGTCCACCCCTCGTGCCGGGCCGACCGCGGCGCACCGCCGCCCGCCTACCCCTGGCCCCGCGTCACCCGCACCACATGGTCCCCGGACAGCTCCGCCCCCACGCTGATCCTGATCCCCCGGTGCGGGTCCCGGAAGGACTCCCCGGGGGCGAAGGGGGCGTCGGAGAGTTCCGCGTGGACGTTCGGGCTGCGGGTGCAGCCGCCGCTGTCGCGGAGGCTGTCGTAGACGCGGACCGGGCCCTGGCCGGTGTCGACGTCGGCGTCGACCCGGTAGATCAGCACGCCCGGGCGGCAGACCGCCTCGTCGTTGCCCTCGCGGGTGCGCAGTTCCAGGGCGTAGCCGGTACGGCCGTCGAGCGGGACGAAGATCAGTTTGGGGCCGCCGCGGCGGGCCAGCGGGGTCAGGACGAACTCCGTCGTACCGGACCGCGTCGCACAGTGGATCTGGGACGGGTCCAGCCAGCCCAGCTTCCACTTGTGCCAGGCGAGCAGGTCGTTGTTGGCGCCCCAGTCCTCGCTCATGATGTCCCAGTGGCCCACCGCGCCTCCGCCCTCCTGGGTGTAGAGGTCGGGGAGGCCGAAGACGTGGCCGTTCTCGTGCGGGAGGACGCGGTAGCCGGTGCGGTCGTAGGTGCCGGAGCCGTCGTCCTGGCGGGAGTAGACGAAGGAGGCGTTGGCGACGGGGACGCCGTCGGCCACCGGGGCCTCGGTGTTGCCGGCGAAGGTGACGGACAGGACCGTGTCCAGGGCGGAGGGGCCGGCGTTGGGGGTCACCAGGACGTTCAGGAAGTCGTAGCGGCGGAAGTCCACCTTCGGGTCGGCGGCGGCGACGATGTCCTGGACGAGTTCGCGGTAGCCGGGGTCGAAGGGGGCGCCGCGCTCTATGCCGTACTCCTCGAACGGCTTCGGCATGCGCAGCCAGCCGGGGACCGGGGTTTCCGTGCGGTAGTCGAGGCGGCCGTAGGAGGCGGTGCGGAACCACTCCTGGGTCTGCGGGAAGAACTCCCGGAAGCGGTCCTGGGCACGGCCCTGGCCGCGGGCGTCGGAGAAGTCGATCATCAGGGTGAGGGCGCGGACCGTGCCCGTGGAGCGGGAGTAGCCGCCGGTCGTCGGTACGCCCTCCGACATCTGCACCGACGGGCCGCCGGTGATCATGCAGGGGCCCAGTGCCGCGGTGCGGGCCACCGAGGTCGGGCCCGCCTTCGCCGGCGTGCCGCGCGCCGAGAGGTGTCCGGAGCCCGCCGAGGTGCTGACCGCCAGGGTCAGCGCGGTGACGGAGGCGAGGGCGGCGGCGCGGCGGGGGCGTATCCGACGGGTGGACGGCTGCATGCAGGGGCCCTTCGTCCGCGGCAGCCGCCGGTCCGGCTGCACCCTTGCGATCACCCTCGGTCGGAGGGGGCGCGGGCGCGCGCTGGATGAGCCCGAACGTGGCACCCCGAAGGCGTGTGACTCAGGTCACAGGAAACTTCTTCGATGGCGGGAAATAACCGGGGACCCCTTCCCCGTTTAGACCAGTGTTCGCGCGAAACGGGGACTGGATCCCCGGATCGCACCCACAGAGCCAGAACCCGGAAGCCTCAAGCCGGCAGCTTCAAGCCGGCAGCCACCGAAGGAGCCCACCGTGCAGACCGCCCTCCCCGTGCAGCGCAAGGTGACCCGGCCGCGCGCCGACGCCCAGCGCAACCGGGAGCGGATCGTCACCGCCGCCCGCGACATGTTCGTCGAGCACGGCCCGGACGTGCCGCTCGACGAGATCGCCCGCCGGGCCGGCGTCGGCAACGCCACGGTGTACCGGAACTTCCCGGACCGCGACGCGCTCGTACGCGAGGTCGTCTGCACCGTCCTGGACCGTACGGTGGCCGCCGCCGAGGCCGCGCTCGCCGAGAACGACGACGCCTTCGAGGCGCTGGAGCGCTTTGTGCACACCGCCGCCGACGAGCGGATCAGTGCCCTGTGCCCGATGATCTCCAGCACCTTCGACCAGAACCACCCCGATCTGGAGGCGGCCCGTGAGCGGACCGAGGAGATGATCGCGGTGGTGATGGAGCGGGCCAAGGCGGCCGGACAGCTCCGTACGGACGTCGGTGTCGGCGACCTGATGATCGCCTGTGCCCAGCTCAGCCGGCCCCCGGCCGGTGCCGACTGCCTCAGCGCCGATCGCTTCGTCCACCGCCATCTCCAGCTTTTCCTGGACGGACTACGGGCCCCGGCCCGCTCCGAACTGCCGGGCACGCCCGTGACCTTGGAGGACCTCCGCCAAGCCTGAGTCCTGACCAAGCCTCGCCGCCCCCGACGTAGTGGGCGTTGACCGGGTCCCGATTCCCAAGTCGCGGGTCCCAGGTTCCGATTCGCACACCCTTACTCACGTTTTTTCCGTCACGAAGTCCCGAAGTGGGTACCCCCATGTCTGAAACAGCCGCCAAGGCTCCGTCCGCCCGCGCGTCAGAGCCCGATGCCAACCGCTGGAAAGCGCTCGTCTTCATCGCGCTCGCTCAGCTGATGGTGGTCCTCGACGCCACTATCGTGAATATCGCGCTGCCCTCCGCCCAGCAGGACCTCGGCATCTCCGACGGCAACCGGCAGTGGGTCGTCACGGCCTACGCCCTCGCCTTCGGCGGTCTGCTGCTCTTCGGCGGCCGTATCGCCGACCTCTGGGGACGCAAGCGCGCCTTCGTCGTCGGTCTCGGCGGTTTCGCCGCGGCCTCCGCGCTCGGCGGCGCCGCCACCAACGAGGCCATGATGTTCGGTGCCCGCGCCCTCCAGGGCGCCTTCGGTGCCCTGCTCGCGCCCGCCGCGCTCTCCCTGCTCGCCGTGATGTTCACGGACGCCAAGGAGCGCGCCAAGGCGTTCGGCATCTACGGCGCCATCGCCGGTGCCGGCGGTGCCGTCGGTCTGATCCTCGGCGGCTTCCTCACCGAGTACCTGGACTGGCGCTGGACGTTCTTCGTGAACATCCCGTTCGCCGTGATCGCCGCGGCCGGTGCCTGGTTCGTCATCCGTGAGCCCGAGGGCAGCCGCAACCGCAACCCGCTCGACATCCCGGGCGTCCTGCTCTCCACCCTGGGCCTGGTCGCGCTGGTCTACGGCTTCACCCGCGCCGAGTCCGAAGGCTGGGGCGACAGCGTGACGATCGGCATGTTCGTGGCCTCCGCGGTCCTGCTGCTCGCGTTCGTCGTCACCGAGTCCAAGGTGAAGGCCCCGCTGCTGCCGCTGCGCGTGGTCACCGACCGCAACCGCGGCGGGATCTACCTCTCGCTGGGCCTCGCCATCATCGGCATGTTCGGTCTGTTCCTGTTCCTGACCTACTACCTCCAGATCGTCCAGGGCTACTCTCCGGTCAAGACCGGCTTCGCGTTCCTGCCGATGATCGTCGGCATGATCACGGGCTCGACCCAGATCGGCACCCGCCTGATGACCCGGGTCGCCCCGCGCCTGCTGATGGGCCCCGGCTTCCTGGTCGCCGCGGTCGGCATGCTGCTGCTGACCCAGCTGGAGGTCGACTCCTCCTACGCGGCCCTGCTGCTGCCGGCGATGCTGCTGCTCGGCCTCGGTATGGGTACGGCGTTCATGCCGGCCATGTCCCTGGCCACCATGGGCGTCAAGCCGCAGGACTCCGGTGTCGCCTCCGCGATGGTCAACACCTCGCAGCAGGTGGGCGGCGCGATCGGTACGGCGCTGCTGAACACCATCGCCGCCTCCGCCACCACCTCCTACGTCGCCGACCACATCGGCGGTGCCACGAGCCGGTCCCAGCAGCAGCTGGTCCAGCTGGAGGGCATGGTCCAGGGCTACACCACCGCGATCTGGGCGGCCGTCGGCATCCTGGCCGCCGCCGCGCTGATCGCCTTCACCTTCGTCAACGCCGGCAAGCCGGGCAGCACCCCGGTGGCCTCGTCCGAGGACGGAGCCGAGGAGGAACTGGCGGTACCGGTCGTCGCTTCCTAATGCTGTTGTCAAGCTGCCGCAGTCACCGGCGGTGTCACTTCGTAGCACCGCCGGTCACGAATCAGAGCCCAGATGACGTTGACGC
>NZ_JBVKBN010000016.1:0-198257 GCF_055657065.1 Streptomyces sp. NPDC110618
GGCCGACGGATCCCCTTGAGGACAGCCAGTCGGCGTCGGTCAGTCCATGAGTCAGACCCACCCGGAGAAGCCACCAACATCCTCACTGTCAGTCCTCGCTCGGCGCGGCCGGCAGCTTGGCCTGGATGAGGTCCATCACCGTGGAGTCGGTCAGCGTGGTGACGTCACCCAGCTCACGGTTCTCGGCGATGTCCCGCAGCAGACGGCGCATGATCTTGCCGGAGCGGGTCTTGGGCAGCTCCGCGACCGGCAGGATCCGCTTGGGCTTGGCGATCGGGCCGAGGGTGGCGCCCACGTGGTTGCGCAGCTCCGCCACCAGGTCCTCGGTCTCCGCGGCGGTGCCCCGCAGGATCACGAAGGCGACGATCGCCTGACCGGTGGTCTCGTCCGTGGCGCCGACCACGGCCGCCTCGGCGACCGAGGGGTGCGAGACCAGCGCCGACTCGACCTCGGTGGTGGAGATGTTGTGGCCGGAGACGAGCATGACGTCGTCGACGCGGCCGAGCAGCCAGACATCGCCGTCGTCGTCCTTCTTGGCGCCGTCACCGGCGAAGTACTTGCCCTCGAAACGCGACCAGTAGGTGTCGAGGAACCGCTGGTCGTCGCCCCAGATGGTGCGCAGCATCGACGGCCACGGCTCGGTCAGCACCAGGTAGCCGCCACCGCCGTTGGGCACCTCGTTGGCCTCGTCGTCGACGACGGTCGCGGAGATACCGGGCAGCGGGGTCTGCGCGGAACCGGGCTTGGTGTGGGTGACACCGGGCAGCGGCGAGATCATCATCGCGCCGGTCTCGGTCTGCCACCAGGTGTCCACGATCGGGGTCCGGTCGGCGCCGATGTGCTTGCGGTACCAGATCCACGCCTCGGGGTTGATCGGCTCGCCCACCGAGCCCAGGATGCGCAGGCTGGACAGGTCGAACTTGGCGGGGATGTCGTCGCCCCACTTCATGAACGTACGGATCGCGGTGGGCGCCGTGTACAGGATCGTCACCCCGTACTTCTGGATGATCTCCCAGAACCGGCCCTGGTGCGGGGTGTCCGGGGTGCCCTCGTACATGACCTGGGTGGCGCCGTTGGCGAGCGGGCCGTAGACGATGTACGAGTGCCCGGTGACCCAGCCGACGTCGGCGGTGCACCAGTAGACGTCGGTCTCCGGCTTGAGGTCGAAGACGGCGTGGTGGGTGTAGGCCGCCTGGGTGAGGTAACCGCCGGAGGTGTGCAGGATGCCCTTCGGCTTACCCGTGGTGCCGGAGGTGTAGAGGATGAACAGCGGCTGCTCGGCCCCGAACGCCTCCGGGGTGTGCTCGGCGCTCTGCCGTTCGACCAGGTCGTGCCACCACACGTCCCGGCTGTCGTCCCAGGCGACCTCCTGACCGGTGCGGCGGACCACGAGGACGTGCTCGACGTTGTCCACCTTGGCGATGGCCTCGTCGACGGCCGGCTTGAGCGCGGACGGCTTGCCGCGCCGGTAGCCGCCGTCGGAGGTGATGACCACCTTGGCGTCGGCGTCCTGGATACGGGTGGCGAGCGCGTCGGCGGAGAAGCCGCCGAAGACGACGGAGTGGGCGGCGCCGATCCGGGCGCAGGCGAGCATGGCCACGGCCGTCTCGGGGATCATCGGCATGTAGACGGCGACCCGGTCGCCCTTGCGGACACCCAGTTCCAGCAGTGCGTTCGCCGCCTTGGAGACCTCGTCCTTGAGCTCGGCGTAGGTGATCGCGCGGCTGTCGCCGGGCTCCCCCTCGAAGTGGATGGCGACCCGGTCGCCGAGCCCGGCCTCCACATGGCGGTCCACGCAGTTGTACGCGACGTTGAGCTCGCCGTCCTTGAACCACTTGGCGAACGGCGGGTTCGACCAGTCCAGCGTCTCGGTCGGCTCCTTGGCCCAGGTCAGCCGACGGGCCTGCTCGGCCCAGAAGCCGAGCCGGTCAGCCTTGGCCTGTTCGTACGCCTCAGCCGTGACGTTGGCGTTGGCGGCCAGGTCAGCGGGCGGCGCGAAGCGTCGCTCCTCTTTCAAGAGGTTGGCCAGGCTTTCGTTGCTCACGACATCTCCCTTTCCCAGGGTGTCCGTTGTGTCCCAGGCCACAGCTCATCAGACCCGGGGGCCCGATGACAAGGGCCGACGGGAAATTGGTTTAGACCTATCTGTGGACCTGTCCACGGCCCTGTCACGGCTGTTGTCCGGTAGGCGGCGTCACACCTACCCACGGACGCTGACCAGGGAGAGTTCAGGGCCTGTGTCGCCTTTCACACCTATGGTCCAGGGCCGCCCTCAGGCGGGCAGCTCCGCCGCGCGCACATGGTCGAAGAGCTGGTCCTCGCCGTGGCCGGTGAGCAGGTACGCCTGAGCCTCACCCACATGGAAGTACATCCCGTGCAGCTCCAGCGCCCCGTCCCGCAGTGCCCGCGCCACCGACTCGTGCGCGCGCAGGTGCTCCAGCTGCTGGACCACATTGGTCAGGCAGAGCTGTTCCGCGGCGTCGGCGGGCGCCCGCCCGGCGAGCCTCGGGCACGGTCTGCTCCCGTCGGCCATGCGCTCCAGGCTCGGCATGCCGTGCCGCAGCCACCGCCCGAGCGGGGTCCGCGCCCGGCCCGGCTCGGAGCTGAGCAGCGCCTGCATCGCCCCGCATCCGGAGTGCCCGCACACCGTGATGGACCGGACCTTCAGCACGTCCACCGCGTACTCGATCGCGGCGGCCACCGAGTCGTCCCCGCTCTCCTCGCCGGACCGGGAGGTCGCCCCGCCGGGCAGCGGAGGCGGGACCAGGTTGCCCACATTGCGCACCACGAACAGATCACCGGGACCACTGGAGGTGATCATCGAGGTGACCAGTCGCGAGTCGGCGCAGGTGAGGAAGAGCTGGGAGGGCCGCTGTCCCTCCCGCGCCAGCCGGGCCAGCTCACCGCGCACCAGCGGCGCGGTGTTGCGCTGGAACGCGCTGATGCCACGCGCCAGTTCATGCCCGCTCGGCCCGTGGGTGTGCCGAGCCGTGCCCGTCGGCACGCCGTTTCCGGAACCGGCGCGGCCGGGGCCGTCCGGTCGGGCGTCCGGTGAGGGCTTCTCGCACTGGTGGTTGCGCCAGGGCGTCCAGGGGCGGCACCGGCAGCCGGCCTGCGCGCCCGCCGGTGCGGCGGCCCCGGATGCCGTCGTCGCGGTGTCGGGGACCTGGGGCTCGGAGATCCGCAGCCCCGCCCGGCGGCCGTTCAGCTCGACCGAACCGCCCCGCGCGGTATGGGTGTTCTGCCAGTCCTGGAGCGTCTCGTACGCCGCGTGGTCCATGAAGGAGCCGTCCAACTCCACGACGGTGCGGGCCCCTCGGGGCACGAGGTGCAGGGTCCGGCTGAGCCGGGGTACGGCGAGGAACGTCAACTGGCCTCGGACATGGACGTAATGGACTCCTTCCTTCTCGTCGTGGGTGATACGGGTGCGGGCGAGGCGGTGCAGGGAGACGGTGACGGCGACGGCGATCCCCAGCGTCACGCCCTCCAGGACGCCGAGGAAGACCACGCCGGCGGTGGTGACGGCGTAGACGAGCACCTCGCGGTGGCGGGTCACCGTGCGGATGTGGTGCAGGGACACCATGCGGATACCGACGGCCATCACCAGGGCGGCGAGCGAGGCGAGCGGGATGAGCTCCAGGATCGGGACCATCAGCAGCGCGGCGACTACTACCAGAACGCCATGCAGCATCGTGGAGTTCCGGCTGACGGCACCGGCGTTCACATTCGCCGAACTGCGCACCGCGACCCCGGCCACCGGCAGTCCGCCGAGGCCTCCGGAGACGATGTTGGCGGCGCCCTGGGCGAGCAGTTCGCGGTCCAGGTCGGAGCGGCCGACGCTCTCGGGCAGGCCGGGGCGGGCGGCGGCCAGCTTGTCCACGGCGACCGCGCCGAGCAGCGACTGCACGCTGCACACCAGGGTGGTGGTCAGCACGGCCGCCAGGATGCCGAGCACCGGTCCTTCGGGGAGCCCGGCCAGGGCATGGCTGCGCCAGGACGGCAGGTCGACCTTGGGCAGTTCCAGCGCGGCGAGCGAGGCGGCGGCGGTGGCCCCGGCGACGGCGATCAGGGCGGCGGGCACCTGGCGCAGCAGGCGTCCGGCGCGGCCGGGCAGGCGCGGCCAGAGCAGCAGCAGGGCGAGGGTGAGGCCGCTGACCGAGACGGCGGCCGGGTGCAGGTCGGCGAGCTGGGTGGGCAGGGCGCGCAGATTGTCGGGGACGGAGCTCTGCGGGGTGCCGCCGAGGACGATGTGCAGCTGGGCGACGGCGATGGTGACGCCGATGCCCGCGAGCATGCCGTGCACGATGGCGGGGCTGACGGCGAGCGCGGTGCGCGCCACCCGCAGGCAGCCGAGGCCCAGTTGGGCGGCGCCGGCCAGGACGGTGATGGCGCAGGTGGTGCGCCAGCCGTAGCGCTGGATGAGGTCGGCGGTGACCACGGTGAGACCGGCGGCGGGGCCGCTGACCTGGAGCGGGGCCCCGCCGAGCCGGCCGGCGACGAGCCCTCCGACCGCCGCGGCGACGAGCCCGGCCTGGAGCGGGGCGCCGGTGGCGAGGGCGATGCCGAGGGAGAGCGGCAGGGCGATCAGGAAGACCGCGACCGAGGCGGAGACATCGGCGCCGTCGAGGCGGAAGCGGCGGGGACGGGTGGGGGGCGGGCTGTGCGAGGGGTGGGGGTGCTCGGCCAGGGGGTCGGTGGTGCGGGTGGGGACGCAGGCGGACATGGTTCCCGTCTCCTCCGGGGCGGCGCGGTCGCGGATCTGGGGCCCCCGTCGCGGTGCGGGGGGTCGGGTCGGCGGCCGTGGGTCACGGCATGCAGCGGCGGGATGAATTCAACGCTCAGTAAACGGATCGTAATGCAGAGTAAAGGGCGAGCATAGTGTTTCCGGGCAAATGGGCGAATACCTCACCTGAATGAGTGAAGTGGCCGTTTCGTCGGCTTGTCCTACTAATTCCTTTTCGGGTCCGTGCGATCTTGGCGGCGCTGTCGTCGCTTTTCCGGCAGAACGCCAGAAAACGCCCCCGTCGGCGTTGGCCCCGAGAGAAGGAAGTAGGTGGGCGGAACATGGCCGCCACCCAGAAGATCGCCGCGGGCGCCGTGGTCGCCGCGGTTTGTGTCGCGTCCCTTGCCGGCTGCACGAGCGGCAGTGAGGGCACCAAGAGCGGAGTCCCGGGTCCGCCGAAGGAGAAGCCGGCCCAGGCGGCGCCCAAGAGCCCGGTCCGGCTGATCGGCGACGGGTCCACCGCGTACACCGGGGCCCAGCCGCACCTGCCGCGACCGGAGCGCCTGAAGCAGGGTCAGAAACCGCCGCAGTTCGTGGTGTTCTCCTGGGACGGCGCGGGCGAGGACGGCCAACGCCTGTTCTCCCACTTCCGCAAGGTCGCCAAAGCCAACAACGCGACCATGACGTACTTTCTGAGCGGCGTGTACATGCTTCCCGAGGACAAGCGGGACCTGTACCGCCCGCCGCAGCACTCGCCGGGCCGCTCCGACATCGGCTTCAACGACGCGGAGGGCATCGCCGACACCGTCGAGCAGCTGCGCGGCGCCTGGCTGGAGGGCAACGAGATCGGCACCCACTTCAACGGCCACTTCTGCGGCAAGGGCGGCGGGGTCGGCGAGTGGTCCGTGGAGGAGTGGAAGGACGAGATCGCCCAGGCGAAGCAGTTCGTGAAGTCCTGGAAGACCAACACCGGGATGAGCAAGGCCTCGCCGCTGCCCTTCGACTACGACAAGGAGCTCATCGGCGCCCGCACGCCCTGCCTGGAGGGCCGCGCCAACTTCATGCAGGCCGCCCGGGAGTTGGGCTTCCGCTACGACACCAGCGGCGTCAACAACCAGGTCTGGCCCAAGAAGAAGGAAGGCCTGTGGGACCTGTCGATGCAGCTGGTGCCCTTCCCCGGCCGCACCTTCGAGCAGCTGACCATGGACTACAACTTCATGGTCAACCAGTCCGGCACCACCAGCCAGGGCGACCCGGACAAGTACGAGTTCTGGGGCGACCAGATGCGTGACGGCCTCCTGATGGGCTTCCAGCGCGCCTACGACGGCAACCGCGCGCCGCTGATCATCGGCAACCACTTCGAGTCCTGGAACGGCGGCACCTACATGCGCGCCGTCGAGGAGGTCATCGAGGCCGTCTGCACCAAGCCCGAGGTGCGCTGTGTCTCCTTCCGCCAGCTCGCGGACTGGCTGGACGCCCAGGACCCGCAGGTGCTGGAGAAGCTGGCCACGCTGGGCGTCGGCGAGGCCCCGAAGGAGGGCTGGGCCGCCTTCCTGTCGGACCGCCCGGCCCCGGCCCCCAAGGGTGTGCCCGGGGCCCCGGCGGCCCGGCAGTAGCGGCGGCGTCCGCGTCCGCTCAGGCGGGAGCGGCGACGCTCTCGTCGAGTACGAACGAGGGGTCGACCTGCGCGGCCAGGCCGGCCCCCGTCCGCTCGTTCCCCCACGCCTGGGCGTTCTTCAGATGGAAGTGCACCATCTGGCGGGTGTAGCGCTCCCAGTCGCGGTGCGCGTAGGTGGCGTCCACGGCCTCCCGCATCCGGTGCAGGGCGCGGTGGTTGGCCTCCTCCAGCAGCGCGAACCGGGGCGGGCGGCCCTTCTCCATGGCGCGCACCCAGTCCGAGTGCCCCACCGTGACGAGCAGGTCGTCCCCCACTTCCGCGCGCAGGAAGTCGAGGTCCTCCTCGCCGTGCACCTTGTTGCCGACGACCTTCAGCCCGACGCCGAAGTCCCGGGCGTACTCCTTGTACTGGCGATAGACGGAGACCCCCTTCCGGGTCGGCTCGGCGACGAGGAACGTCATGTCGAAGCGGGTGAACATGCCGGAGGCGAAGGAGTCCGAGCCCGCCGTCATGTCGACCACGACGTACTCGTCGGGGCCGTCGACGAGGTGGTTCAGGCACAGCTCCACCGCTCCGGTCTTGGAGTGGTAGCAGGCGACCCCCAGGTCGGCGTCGGTGAAGGGGCCGGTGACCATCAAACGGACGGCACCGCCGTCGAGTTCCACCGGCCGCGCGCAGGCGTCGTAGACCGGGTTCGGCTCGCACACCCGGAGCAGCCGGGAGCCCTCGCCGGGCGGGGTCGTCTTGATCATGGTCTCGGCGGAGGTGATCCGCGGGTTGGAGCCGCGCAGATAGTTCTTGATCAGCGTCAGCCGGTCACCCATCGCGGGCAGCGCGGCCGCCTCGGACTCCTCCAGGCCGAGCGCGGCCCCGAGGTGCTGGTTGATGTCGGCGTCGATGGCGACCACCGGCGCGCCGGCCGCCGCCAGATGCCGGATGAACAGGGAGGACAGGGTCGTCTTGCCGCTGCCGCCCTTCCCGACGAAAGCAATTTTCATGTTCAGTAAGCGTAGTGACGCGGGCCGCGCGGAGGCGGCTGGACGTGAAGATGGCCACTCGATCGTGGGGTGGGGGCCCGAGGTGCGTAATGTCGTACTCATGAGTACGACAGGCGCGACCGCCGATCCGTTCGCGGCCCTGGGCGCGCTGCCCGGTGTGCCCGAGTCCGTGGAGTCCGTGCGCAAGGCCGTGGACCGGGTCTACGGACACCGGATCATGCGCCGCCGCAGCAACGAGATCACCTCCGAGGCGGCGCTGCGCGGCGCCCGCGGCTCGGCGGCGCTGGCCGGCGCCGACTGGGCGCTGGAGGAGGTCCGCCGGCGCACCGACTTCAGCGGTGACGACGAGGCGCGCGTGATGGGCGCCGCTCTGCGGCTGACCGCCGAGGCGGGGCAACTGCTGTCCATCTGGCGGCAGTCGCCGCTGCGCGTGCTGGCCCGGCTGCACCTGGTGGCCGCGGCGACCAACGGCCCCGAGGTGGGGCGCCCGCGCCAGGCGGGTGAGGCGGTCGACGAGCCGCTCGTCGAGCTGCCGCTGCCGAGCGCCGCCGAGGTCAACGGCCGGCTGGAGGGCCTGTCCGAGCTGATCATCGCGGGCGGCTCCGCCCCGGCGCTGGTGACGGCCGCCGTGGTGCACGGCGAGCTGCTGGCGCTGCGGCCCTTCGCCTCCCACAACGGCCTGGTCGCGCGCGCGGCCGAGCGGATCGTGCTGGTGGGCAGCGGCCTCGACCCGAAATCCGTGTGCCCGTCGGAGGTCGGTTACGCCGAACTCGGCGGCGAGGCCTATCTGACGGCCCTCGACGGCTATGTCTCCGGCACTCCGGAGGGGATGGCGGCCTGGATCGCGCACTGCGGCAGGGCGGTCGAGCTGGGGGCGCGCGAGTCCACGGCGGTGTGCGAGGCGCTGCAGCGCGGAGCGGCGTAGGCGGGGACCCCCGACCCAGGAAAGACCCCCCGAACAGGGTTGCGGCGGTACGAGAATTCGTACCGCCGCTGGCATGTCCACCGGGTTACCAAGCGTCCTCGATATGTTGCCCATCAGGTCGGGGACTTTGCCCGTCACCTGGTGTGGCTGGCCCGTAATCGACGGGTCGACGTCGCGTGGGTGCCCGATGTTCATGCTCGGTCCGTGGGGCCAATTGCGTTTTAAAGGTGATCCTCTCGGATGTCCTTTGGTCTCGCGGGCCGTTGACTCCTTTCTACTCCAGCTCCGGAGCAAGCGGAAGCCCTGACTGCGGTTCTTTACTTTTGGGTTCAAATGCGAGCCAAACGGGCACCGGTGAGGCGCGCCAGCCCCGCCGACGGCGTCGGCGCAGGTCAGGCCAGGGCCGCACGGCGCCGGCTGGCGTACCAGACGAGGCCCGCGGTGGCCGCCGCGGCTCCTATGGCGGCGGCCACGACGAGGGCCGGTCGGGTGGAAACCGAGAACGCGGGCAGCCGCTGCTTGAGCCGGACCGGACGGTGGAAATCGAGAATCGGCCACCCGCGCGCGAGGGCCTCGCGGCGCAGGGCCCGGTCCGGATTCACGGCGTGCGGATGGCCGACGGACTGGAGCATCGGAAGGTCGGTCGCCGAGTCGCTGTAGGCGAAGCAGCGCGCGAGGTCGTACCCCTCGGACGCGGCCAGCTCCTTGATGGCCTCGGCCTTCGTCGGACCGTACGCGTAGTACTCCACCTCTCCGGTGAAGCAGCCGTCCTCGCCCACGACCATCCGGGTGGCCACCACCCGGTCGGCGCCCAGCAGTTCGCCGATCGGCTCGACCACCTCGGCGCCCGAGGTGGACACGATCACCACGTCGCGGCCGGCGGTGTGGTGCTCCTCGATGAGGGAGGCGGCCTCGTCGTAGATGATCGGGTCGATCAGGTCGTGCAGGGTCTCGGCGACGATCTCCTTGACCTGCTGGACGTTCCAGCCGCGGACGAGCGCCGAGAGATACTCCCGAGTGCGCTCCATCTGGTCATGGTCCATACCCCCGACGCGGAAGACGAACTGGGCGTATGCGGTCCGCAAGGCGGCCCTGCGGTTGATCAGACCGCCTTGGTAGAAGGACTTGCTGAACGTGAGCGTGCTCGACTTCGCAATGACCGTCTTGTCCAGGTCAAAGAAGGCCGCTGTGCGGGGCAAGGAGTGGTTTTCCACGACCCCGAGCATATGCGCAGCCCATTCGGCGTAAGGTGGGGCGTGTGGGTTTGCCTGAGAGGGCTCTCGGGTACACCATGGAAGTCACGGATCGTTCGCGACCGTGCTAACCCGGTCCGACTCCTCCCCCCCCCGAGTCGGCCGTGGGGACGACCCCCGCTCTCCCCCCCGGCGGGGGTCGTCGCATGTCCGAACGGCTTTTCTCCCTTTTCCTCCGGCCTTGAGGCCAGAACGAGGCGGCTCCGGCCGCCTCTTCGCCATGCCCATGATCCCTCACTGTGTGTAGCTGTCGCGCTGCTCTGCGGATGTCGCACGGGGGTTGGTACAACGCTCACCGGTTTGGGTGACGGCGATATTCACATTCGCTGGGCCGTCCACAGTTTTTGACCAAGATCCACACGATTTCCGGCATCGCTGCACCGTGATTCCGACGCGCCCCGCCGGAGCCGACTTCACGACCGGTTCCGGATAGTCGGGCGAGTTTGGCCGGTTCGTATCGGCCGCTCATATGGAGACCGGTTGCCCGTTCTTCACACGTTTGGGAATCGCGAGGCCTCAGGGGCACCGCGAGAGATGCAGCAAGGGGGAGATCGTGGCCTCAACCGTCACACAGGAACCATCGCCCGCCGCTTCCGGCCGGCCGGGCGCACCGCTGATCGTCACCGAGGACGCCGTCCTGCTGGACGACCTGCTGCGCCTGTGCGCGGCGGCCGGGGCGACACCCGAGGTCCAGCACGGCATCCCGGAACCCCGCGGCAGCTGGGAGGCGGCACCGCTCGTTCTCGTCGGCGACGACGCGGCACGCCGGGTGCGCGGCGCCGCCCGCAGGCGCGGGGTGGTGCTGGTCGGCCGGGATCCGGACGACTCCGGCGTCTGGCGCCGGGCCGTCGAGATCGGCGCCGACCACGTCCTGGTGCTCCCCGACGGCGAACAGTGGCTGGTCGACCGCATCGCCGACGTGGCCGAGGGAGTCGGCAGACCCGCCCTCACCGTCGGCGTCATCGGCGGACGGGGCGGCGCGGGGGCGTCCACGCTCGCGTGCGCCCTCGCCGTCACCTCCGCGCGGGAGGGACTGCGCACCCTGCTCGTGGACGCCGATCCGCTGGGCGGCGGACTCGACGTGGTCCTCGGCGGGGAGACGGCCGAGGGACTGCGCTGGCCGGCGTTCGCCGCCTCGCGCGGGCGGGTCGGCGGCGGCGCCCTGGAGGAGTCACTGCCCCGGCTGCACGACCTCAGGGTGCTCAGCTGGGACCGCGGCGACTGCGTCGCCGTACCGCCCCAGGCCGTACGGGCCGTCCTGGCCGCAGCCCGGCGGCGCGGCGGCACGGTCGTCGTCGATCTGCCGCGCCGGATCGACGACGGCGTCGCCGAGGTGCTCGCACAGCTCGACCTGTGCCTCCTCGTGGTCCCGGCCGAACTGCGCGCCGTCGCGGCGGCCGCACGCGTGGCCTCCGCCGTCTCCATGGTCCTCGGCGACCTGCGCCTCGCGGTGCGCGGACCGTACGCGTCCGGCCTCGACGGCGGCGAAGTGTCCCGCCTCCTCGGCCTGCCCCTCGCGGGCGAGGTCCCGAACGAACCCGCCCTGCGCCGCCGCGACGCCCCGCCGGGAGCGGCAGGCCGCGGACCGCTGGCGCGGTTCTGCCGGGACTTCTGGGAGCGGACGCTGGTGGAGGTGGGGACATGAACACCGTGGTGGGCGAGCCGACGCCCGCTCTGCTCGACGGGGTACGGCGCAGGCTCGCCGAGAGCGGGGCCGAGCCGACGCCCGCGCGCGTGGCACAGGCGCTGCGCGAGCAGGGACGGGTGCTCGGCGACGCCGAAGTGCTGGGCGCCGCCGAGCGGTTGCGCTCCGAACTGGTCGGCAGCGGGCCGCTGGAACCCCTGCTCGCCGATCCCTCGGTGACCGATGTGCTGGTCTCCGCCCCCGACCGGGTGTGGGTCGACCGCGGCGGCGGACTCGAGCTGACCGGCGTCCGGTTCCCCGACGCGGCGGCCGTACGACGCCTCGCGCAAAGGCTCGCCGCGGTGGCGGGGCGGCGCCTGGACGACGCACGGCCCTGGGCCGACGCCCGCCTGCCCGACGGCACCCGCCTGCACGCGGTCCTGCCGCCGGTGGCGGTCGGCTGCACCTGCCTGTCGCTGCGGGTCGTACGGCCGCGGGCGTTCACGCTCGACGAACTCGTGGCCGCCGGCACCGTGCCGCCGGGCGGCGACCGGGTGCTGCGGGCGCTGATCGAGGCGCGGCTGTCCTTCCTCATCAGCGGCGGCACCGGAAGCGGCAACCCAAATCTTCGGTTGCGACACCCCTCAATGGATCATGAACGGCAGCTCCCGAGGATCCCCTCATTTGAGCCTCTGACCTGCGGCTTTGTTGCCGGATTCCACAGGGTGTGGACGACCCTTCGAATCGAAGGTGAGGGCATGGAGCGGCCCCGGTCGGCGTCGGGGGGCACCTGACCGGGGCCGCGGGGAGGCCCGCCCCCAGGATCAGCGAGGGGGTGAGGGCGGGCGTGGTTCAGCGGCGGCGCGTCACCTGACGGGTCTCGGTCGGCACCGGCGCGCATGGCTTCGCGTGCCGGTACAGGACCGTTCCGGCGCCGGACGGGGACATCTTGTCGATCGTGGTGTAGGCCTCGCCGTCCTTGATGGACCGGTCACAGGCCAAGCAGATCTTGATCACGTCGTGCCCTTTCGTGGCTGAGTCGTCGGGGTCCGCCGTCCAGGCCGGACAGTTCGGGCTGCACTCGAACACCTCCACGTCCAGGACATGCGCGCCGACGCGGCCGCGGGCGATACCCGCGCTGCGGACGCCCGCCCACAGCGGGGCGCCGCACCGACAGCACGCCCACCCGTCGTACTGCGCGCGCGTCAGCTCGGCCGCGGGCGGCAGCTCGGGCCTCACGACCGGGCCCCTAACTGCGCCCACACGCCGCACTCGTCGGTGGTGAGCCCGGCGAGCATGGTCAGACCGGCGATGATGCGCCAGCCGGGCCCGTGGCTGCTGCCCACCGGCAGCGGGTCCGGGCCGCGCGCGGTGATCCGGATACGGGCTCCGGCGGTGGAGAGCGTCACCTCGACGACCGGGGCGCCGGCGCCGAGGACGGCGAGGTACAGCTCGTGCGCGATCAGCGGGGCGTCGGGGTGCAGGACGCGGCCTGCGGTCCAGAGTCGGACGTGGCGCGCCTCGATGGGCTCCCCCTTGAAGGCCTTCTGCCACGTTTGGCCCGACTCAGGCATGGCTGTCCCCCGGATTCACGGTTTCCGGATACGGATAGTGTTTATCCGTATCCAGATTGTCGGGGTGATTGGCGCTGGTCAAGCGGGACGGGACAGTATGTGTATCCGGATTGACATGACCGCTCGATGTGGGGGGCGCTCGGTGGCACAGCCTGAGTACCTGCGGATCGCCGCCGACCTGCGGCGCCGCATCAACAGCGGCGAGTACGCGCCAGGCAGCCGGATCCCCACGATTCCCGAGCTGTGCACCGAGTACGACGTCTCCGAGGCCCCCGTCCGCCAGGCGCTGCGCCTGCTCGCCGCAGAAGGGCTCACCGAGAGCCGGGCCCGCGCGGGCACCCGGGTCCGGCAGCGTCCGCCCGTCCACCGCATGGCCGCCGACCGCTACCGCTCCACCCCCGGCGCCAAGACCACGCCGTACACGCGGGATCAGGGCATCGGCTGGTCCGAGTACCGCTTGGACAAGAGGTTCGAGCGCGTCCAGGCCGACACGGAACTGGCGGCCCTGTTCGAGTGCGAGGTGGGCGAGGAGCTGCTGGCCCGGCACTTCGTGTTCTACGACAACGACCAGCCCACCCAGATGAGCACCTCTTACGTGCGCTGGTCCGACGTGGCTGGCACTCCGGTTGCCGACCCCATCCACGAGCCGTGGCCGGGCGGCACGAGGGCGCAGATGGCGTCCCTCGGCATCCGCGTCACGAGGATCACGGAGTCGTTCACGGCGGGCATGCCCACCGAGGTGGAGGCGGCGACGCTCCGGATCGGCTCCGGCGTGCCCGTCCTGCGGTACTCGCGGCGGCACATCGCCGACACCGGCCGCGTCGTCGAGGTCGCGCACCCGATTGTCCGACGCGGCGACACCACGGTCGTGGATTTCCGCATCGACCTCGACGACTGACGAGCCCTCACACAGCCCCTGGACGCGCGAAAGCGGCCCCGCCCTCCCGGAGGAGAGCGGGGCCGCTTTCGTTGCGTGTCAGGTCCAGGTGCCGGGCGTTCCGGCCTCGGTGCACAGGTGCCAGGCGCCGGCGGAGTCGAGGACGATGTCCCCGGCCTCCCACGTGCCCGCTGCCGGTGCGCCCGAGCTGTTCTTGAATCCGGCTAGGCGCAGGGCTGTGAGCCCGTTCTTCCCGCCGAGGGAGGCGACCCCGGTGGTCGGGTCGAGGGTGTGCACGGCCGCCCCGTACAGGGCGGCGACCGATTCGAACCGTCCGGCCCACTGGGTGTTGTGGGCGTCGGCGGACAGGCGGGCGTAGGAGCGCTGGTCGCCGTTGAATCCGGTCCCGGACCAGTTGGAGATGATCAGGTCGGTTCCGGTGGCCTCCAGGTCGAGGGCGCTGCCGTCGACGCGGAAACGGTAGCCCTTCACGAAGTCGGTGACGGTGAGATTGCCTTCGGCGACCTGCGCGTCCCCGGCCACATTCAGTGCGGACAGGAACGCGGTGCCTTGCTCGATCGCCGCGACCCGGGTGAGGCAGTCCTGCACGAACCCGTCCAGGGTGGTCACGTCGCCGCTCAGCGCGGTGACCACCAAGATTGTCGCGAACTTGCCGTCGGCCCACGCCCGGTCGCCGTGCGGGTCGGTGGCGCCCGCGTGCGCGGCAACGGCCGTGTCTGCGGTGCCGGACGGTTCGGCGCCGATGCTGGCCGGGGTGACCGGGTCATCCCCATCGCTGGCGTGGGAGTCGGCGTGCGCGGTGGGTGTGCGGGCGTCCGACAGCCGTCCGTCGTCCCCGGCTACGACGGTGCCCGCCGTGGTGCCCACGTCGAGGACGGCCGCGCCGCCCAGCCCCAAGTTCGTGCGGGCCGCGGACGCGCTGGGCAGGTCGTCGAGGTTCTCGGCCTTGGCGAGGAACTGGTCGACGGGGGCGAGCGTCGCATACTCCCCGGCCACCGGGTCGGGAACGAGGATGTCGGCGAGGACCACGTTCGGGCTCGCCTTGGGCAGGCTGATGTAGCGGATCCAGTTCGGGGCGTTGGAGAACGCGGACGTGACCCGGTACGTCCAGCCGGTCGGCGACATGCCGGTGGCGTCGGTGGCGAGCAGCGTAACCGTGAACTCGCCGTCGACGACCCGGGCCTCGACAGTGCCGCCGAGGACCAGGTCGTCGCCGCCGATCGTCACCAGGTCGGGCCCGGTGAAGACGAGGCGCCCCTGATAGGGGGTGCCGTCGGGGAGCGTCATCGGTTCGCCGGCCGAAACCGTGACTGCGTCCACTCCTTCGGGCAGCGGCATGACGCTCTCCTCTCAGCGGGCGAACAGGGAGACGGCGCCGGTCGCGGCCCCGGCGACACCGGCGAGGACGCCGATGGTGGGCAGGGGCCAGCGGGCGCGTTCGAGGGTGCGGATCCTGAGCTCGTGGTCCTGGACGTCCGAGCGGATGTCCTTGGCCTCGTCGAGGAAGCTGTCCACCTTGGACTCGATGCGGCCGACCGTCTGAGCCAGGTCCCTCACCTCCTGATACATCTGGGCGTTGCTGATGTAGACGCCCGCGTCCGGGCTTGTCACCGCGGCTCCTCGCCGGGCTTGTTGGGCACCGCCCACGTGAAGCCGAGGGCGGCGAGCACAGCGCACAGCGCCGCCCACCCCTCGGCGGCGGTAACGGTGTCGTCGGTGACCGCGACGGACAGGGAGCCCGCGCCCGCGGCGACCGCGGCGACGACGGCCTTCCACATCTTCGAGATCTGCATGTCAGGACTCCTTTTTCTCCAGCGCGGTGACGCGCTTCTCCAGGGCGGTCAGCCGCTCCTCCACAGTGGGCGGCTGAGGCTTCGGCGCCGGCGGCGTCGTGGTGGACGGCGACCACGACGCCGGGTGCTTGAGCCGCTCGGCGACCCGAGCACGGAATTTGCCCATGTTGACCCCGGCCGGGTCCGGTTTCCCGGGCTGCCACTCCTTGTGGGCGATGACGGACTCGGCGTTCCAGCCGTGGGCGCGGCAGAGCGCGGCGGACACCCGGACCATGGCCTCGACCTGGGCGTCCGGCCAGTTCTGGCCGTCGCCCTTGTTGATCGCCTCGAAGCCGTAGAAGCGGGCGTTGCCGTCGGTGTTGGCCTCGTTGTCGGCGGGCAGCTTCTTGTCCTCGCGGATGACGGCGGCGAGCACGTCGTCGTCTCCCGACCCGGCATGGTTGGCGCGGCCGTAGCCGACCAGGTGGACGGTGCCGGAGCGGTCGATGACACCGTGGCACAGCGGGCCGGGCAGGCCGGTGTAGCCGGTGCGGCACAGCTCGACCATGGCGGCCTCGGAGGAGTACGCGCCGGTGTGGTGCTGCATGACACCGTGAACCGGCCCCCACGCCCCCTTGTGGTTGCGGTTGTGCGTGGTCCAGTTGCCGACCTGGACGACGTTGACGCCTTCGGCGCGCAGCGCGGCGAGGAACTTCGACGCTGAAAGGGGTGTGGCCATTCGTGCTCCAGACGTGCGGATGCCCCGCACCAGGGTGGTGGCGGGGCGGGCGTGCAGCGGAGGGTCAGGGTTCGAGGCGCAGGTACCGGGCGTAGGTGGTGGCGGCCAGGGTGGTGGCGTTGGCGTTGCTGGACTGCTGCGCGAACCTCAGGGTGATCTCCCCGCTGCCGGTGACGGAGAGGTCCTCGCGCATGGCGTTGGGGGACTGGCTGGTGAAGTGCGCCACGGAGCGGTCGGTGGTCAGGCCGCTGCGGTGCATCTGCATCGCCGTCGACGTGAGCACGTCGCCAGTGGTGGCCTGGCCGTGGCCCCACACCCACCGGCCGTCCGCGTCGGACACCGAGCCTGCGGAGACGTCCCAGTCCCACGTGATACCGCCGCCGAGGGACGTGTAGTGCATGAACAGCTCGATCACGGTGAGGCCCTCGACGGGGACGATGATCGCGGTGTCCGTGAGGGTGGTGGAGCTGACCACCTGCTGAGCAGCACCCTGCGACACACGGTGCCACTGGATGTTCATCAGGTCGTCGGGGTACAGGATCTGCCCGGCATAGAACGGCAGCGCCATCAGCACTCTCCTTACAGGGCGAGGACGTGGGAGGCGGGGCCCGCAGCGGCCGGGGTGATTCCGCCGGCGGCGGCGTAGGTCCAGCCGAGGGGGCGGGAGCCGCGCCACGCGGTCATCGACAGGGTGAGCTGCTCGCCGGTGTCGTAGACGTCGACGGTGCCGTACTGGCCTCGGCCGGGCCACATGCCGCCGTCGTACTGGGTGGTGTAGGAGCCGGGGGTGGCGTCCAGCGAGGCGCACACCATGTTCGGGAAGCCGCCCAGCAGTTCCCCGCCCGAGCCTGCGCGGCCGGAGTCGATGGCGTTGACGTGCTTGTCGGCGGAGACCATGACCATGCGGTCGAGCCAGCCGTGCCCGTCGAGCATGTCGATGATTGTGGCCTGCTCCGCCTGGAAGCCGCCCCACGCGTCGCTGGAGGGTCCGAGCCAGGGGTTGGGCATGAGCCACACCAGTCCGGCCGCCGTCGACGAGCCGAGCAGGGTGTCGAGCCAGGCGAGTTGGGCGGCGCCGAGGAGAGTGGTGTCGGGCACCCGGTCGGAGCGGGAGTCGGAGGCGACGAACAGCACCCGGCCGATCTGGAAGGAATGGTAGATCGGGTTGTTTCCGGTCCCGGCAGGCAGGGTGTAGGAGGGCACGCGCTCGCGGTAGACGGTGCGGGCGTTGGCCCGGCCCGGGCTGGTGGAGTCGGCGTTGTTGGGGCCGTAGTCGTGGTCGTCCCACACGTACACCCACGGCACCTCGCGGTACAGCTGGTGCTGCCGTGGCTGGGCATAAATGTCGTCCCACATCGTCCGGTACTGCGCGGCCGTCGCCGAGGCGGACAGGCCGTGGTTGCCGGAGCCGAGGTCGTAGTAGCAGATATCCCCGATGTGGCAGAACCTGCGCCACCCCTCGTCCAGGGCCCGCAGCCTGATCGTGTCGTGGATGTGGTGGTTGGACAGGCGGGAGGTCGCCGACCCCGACACCCCGGGGACTTGCGGGGTGAGTCCGGCGTCCCCGCCCACCCCGACCGTGAACGAGGCGGGCTGGCCGAGCGGCGGGTCCGTCAGGAACTGCCCCGTCACCGACGTGTCGAGGGTGCTGTTGTCCTCGACCTGCCAGTAGTAGCGGGTATCCGCCGCCAGGCCGGTTACGTCGACGATCGCCGTCCCGGACGTGGTGACCGCCGTCGACGCACTGAACGCGGGGCTCGTCATCGACGGGCTCGTCGACACCGCGACCCGGACCGGGCCGGTCGTCACCCGCACCGCGAAGCGTGCACTGTTTTCGGTGACGGCGCCGACGCTCATCCACACCATGCTCACGAGCCCACCGCCACCCTCGCGTACTGGACCCGAGTGCCGGCCGGATGCGGTTTGACGACCCCGTTGCGGGAGCGGACCACGGTGAACAGCTGCGGGGACGTGGCCCCGCTGATGGCGGTCACTTCCACGACCTCCCCTCCGAGCCGTACAGCGAACGGGAACATGGACGCGTGGTCCGTGCTGTTGATCCACGGGCGGCGGCCGGTGTCGGTGGCGATCAGCAGCTCGGTGTCCGTCTCGCCGACATCGGCGGCGAGTTCGGAGCCCAGGCTGTGCAGGCGTCCGCGGACCCGGTCGCCGAGCACGAACACCTCCCACGGGGAGGCGGGCACGCACACGAAGGTGATGGGCCAGCCTCGGGCGCTGGCGCCGTCCTTGATCCCCCACACCAGCAGGTCCACGTCGTCGGGCGTGTAGTCCGGCGGCAGGTTCGTGAGGCGGATCTTGTCGCCGATGTCCGTGCGGAGGATCGCATCGGCCAGCTGGTGCACGCGCGGGTTGGCCAGGTTCAGGGTGATCGCCGGGTAGCGCATCTCGTCGACGGTGGCGACGTGGACCCGCCACGCGGCATGGTCGGCGAGGACGTCGTCGGACGACAGGGACAGGTCGACGCTGGTCGTTTTGCGGCCGATGCCGTCCGGCGGGTCCTGCACCGACTGCGGGCCCTCGGTGAGTTCGTAGGTGTACTCGGAGCCGTCGACGCGTTTGGCGGTGAGCACGTTGAACGGGGCGCGGTCGTCGTCGCGGGGCCGGATCGAGTCGAACAAGCCCCCAGAGAAGTCCAGGGTGAGCACGGGCTCCTGGTTCAGCAGTGACGACCCGGACCGGTAGGCCAGTTCGGGGGCGTCCCTGCGCTCGAAGAGGATGCCCATGTCGGTGCGTTCGATCTCCGCGAGCAGCGACAGGAACGCGTCGGCTTTCTGCGCGCCGAGGCGTGGCTGGCGGTTGCCGTCCATGGCCACCGACAGGGGCACGCCCTCCTCGGCGGCCAGGCGCAGCAGCCGGTCGCGGGCGTTCTCGCCGTTCCAGGCGAGGTTGGCGGCGCCGGTGGAGGCGTAGCCGGTCAGGGCGTTGGCGACGGCCAGATGCCCCATGACGGTGCCGCCGAGGTCCCCGACAATCGAGCCGAGGGTGAGGCGGGTGCAGCGGCCCACGGACGTACCCGAAAACGTGGCGCCGCTGCTGGGGTTGGACAGCGGGGTGTCGATGGTCAGGCCCGGCTCGAAGCGGGTCGTGCGGCACGTCATCGTCACGGTGCCGCCGCTCACCGACAGCTCCAGCAGCACCGCCACGGTGCGGCCGTTGACGTCGAAGGCGACGGTGTTGTCGCTGAGGGCGGCGCCGTCGCTGTCGAACGCGGCGAACCGCAGGTTCCCGGAAGGGTCGATCCAGATGTCCACCTGGCTGGCGGTGCCGGTGAAGAACGCCCGCAGCAGGTGCACCGTCGCCGACACCCCGCCCGACGGGGGCGCGCACAGGAAACGGATCGAGCACTCGCCGGTATCGGTGTACGGGGGCAGCGTGAAGTCCAGGCGGCCGACCGCGAACGTGGGCAGCGCCTCGGAGGCCAGCCATTTCGCGGAGTTCGCGGCCATGGACACCGCGCCGCGGACGATTCCGGCGGGGCCGTTGGGCAGGCCGCTCGCCACCCGCAGGGCCGCGGAGGAGTCCTCGCACGGCCAGTACGCGACGATGCTCTCCCGGGTCGGGCTGGACAGCTCCCTGAACAGCGGTGAGCGGAGCTTCTTCGTGCCGGAGGACAGGCGGCGGGTGATCCCCGCGGGGGCGATGGCCAGGGTACGCAGGGACCCGCTCTTGTCCCGCTCGGGCGTCCAGTCCGGGACCTCGCCGTGCATGCGCACATGCCGGTTGCTGAACGTCGTCTGGTTCGCGGTCCACGTCCGACCGGCCGCGTCCTCGAAGCCGGCGGCGCCGACCGCAGCAAGGGCGGTGTCGGCGTCCGCGAGGACGGGGCCGTTGATGCCGTCACGCAGCTGCATCCGGAACAGGCGCCCGGCGATACCGGGGTTGGCGGAGGTGGGGCGGGCGCCGAACGCGACGGCCGTGTCCGGGTTGTTGATGCTGGTCGTGCCCGAGCCCACGACCGGCTCGCCGAGCAGCCGCCAGGCCGACTCGTCCGTGGCCGAGGCGTCGATGCCGGTGTAGAAACGGACCTCGTACCCGCCCGCCCCGTTGTCGACGTCGAGGACAGCCCGCAGGGCCATGCGCTGCCCGTTGTGGGCGGGCAGGCGGCCTGCGGCCGTGACGATCGTCTCCGCCGTTCCGTCGGTGCTCCACAGCAGGATGGGTGCCCCCTGCGTGCTGATCTGCAGGGACCAGCCGCGCTCGTTGACGGTGTGGTCCCACCGGTTGGCGATGTTCACGTTCGTGCCGGTGTGCCACTGCTCGGGCGCGATATCGACCCGCACGTCCAGGTCCCCGGACAGGTCCAGCCCGGCCGACGACGGGGTGGACAGGTGTGAGGCAGACACCCCGCTGGTCTCCGCCCACACCGAGCCGACGCCGTCGTAGCCGTAGCGGATCGGCGTGAACAGGCCGACCTCCCCGTACAGGGGACTGTTGGGGTTGCGGCGGGAGAACATGCTGTTCGTGTTGAACAGTCTCATCGTGCCCGAGCTGGGCCCGGCGGTGTCCCGCTCCCCGCTGCGTCCGCGGTTCACCGTGAACCCGGACTCAACTTCCATACTGAGCGGGTTCCACGTCCCCGCATAGTGCAGGTCGGCCCACACCGGGGGAGGCAGGCTCGGCATGGTTCACCCCTCGTTGAGGTTCAGGACGTTGCCGTCGAAGTCGATGCGGATGCGTTCCTTCAGCCAGTCCAGGAACGGGTCGCTGCCGTCGAGGCGGACCGTCATCACGGCGGGGCCGGCCATCGCCCCGGAGGCGACCGTGCTGCGGGTGTTGAGGAGCCGGTCCAGCGTGGACAGCGGCAGCACGGCCTCGTCCTCGCCGCCCTCACCGATCATCGCCAGGGTGGGCCGGGTGACGACGCCGCCGTCGGCGAGGAAGGGAATGTTCGGCGTGGACAGCGTGAAGCTTGGTACGTCCACGCCCATGAACGAGCCGCCGCCGATGGTGAAGCTGAGCCCGTTCCAGGCGCCGATCACCGAGTTGATCGCGCTGCGGAACGCCGCCGGGATGGCACTGAACAGCCCCGACACGGCGCGCGAGACGCGCCCCGGGAGGCCCTGCAGCCACGCCACCAGCTCCAGCGCTTTCGCGATCGCCCAGTCCTTGGCCTGACCGAACCAGCCGCCGATCTTGCCGGGCAGGGCGGCCAGCCAGCCGACGGCGGCCAGGATGCCGCTGACCGCGGCCTCGATGCCGCCGCGCACGGCCGCCCACACGCCGAGCACGATGTCCCGGAACGTCTCCGACCGCTGCCACAGGGCGATGACCCACACGATCAGCGCCATGATCGCGAGGATCACGATGAAGATCGGGTTGGCCAGCAGCGCGGAGTTCATCGCCCACACGGCGATCGCGGCGATGCTCAGGGCCGCGGCCAGGGCGAGGACGACGGGGATCAGGACTTGCAGCAGCCCGGGGTGCTCGCGGAACAGCTCCGACACGAACGACAGGACGGGCAGCAGGGCCTGACCCAGCGTCGTCGACAGCGTCCGCATGATCGAGTCGAACTGCTGGCCCGGCGACTGCTCCATGTTCTCGGTGACCGTCTTCGCGGCCCCGGCGGCCTCGTCCAGGCCGGTCGCGGCGGCCGCTCCGGACGCGTCGAGGTTGAGCAGGGTGTTGCCGAGGTCCTCGCCCGGGCCGCCGAACAGGGCGGCCTGCAGCGCGGTGCGCTCGGTCTGGTCCTCGACACCCTTGAGCGCGGTCACGACCTTGTCGAACGCCTCAGTGCCGCGGCCCTTGTTGACGAGGTCCTGGATCTCGCCCACGTCCAGCTTCAGCTTTTTCAGCGGCTCGCTGACGGCCTCGGTGTCGGCGAGCTTGAGGGTGAACTCCTTGACCGCGTCGCCGAGCTTGTCGAGCTCGAAGGTGGGGTCCTGTGCGGCCTGCGCGAGCAGCCCGAACATCTCCGGGCCCGTGAACCCCAGCTGGGCGAAGAACTCGGAGTACTCCTTGGAGACCTCGGGGAGTTCCTCGCGCATCGCCGCCGGCACCTTCTGCGCGGTCGCCGCGAGCAGGTCGAGGGCCTCAGCGCCGTCCTTGACCAGCCCGGCCTTGATCAGGTTGCCTGCGGCGGCCGTCGCCGTCCCGACGTCGAACTCGAACGTCTTCGCCAGCGCCAGGGCTTCCTTGGTGAGCTGGGCCATCTCGGCGTCGGACACCGACCCGAACTCCTGCATGGACGACGACACCGCCGACAGGGCTTCGCCGACCTCGCCGACCGACTCGCCGAACCCCGCCGAGAACACATCGCCCGCGATCTCACCCGCCCGGCCGGCCTCCTCGTCGGTGAGGGCAAGCTGGTTCTGCAGCTTGGTCGTCACCTCGGAGATGTCCATGGCGGCCCCGAGCCCGGCGACGAACGCCGCCCCCAGACCCGCGGCCGCCACCCCGCCCGCCACGGAAAGCCCGCTCAGGCGGTTCTCGATGCCCTGCGCGCCCTGGTCGACCTCGGCCTCGGCCTCGGACATGTCGACACCGAGCCGCACCAGCAGCTCATCCAGAACCGCCATGCGCCACCGCCTTCCTGCGCGTGCGCCTGATCCGCTCGGCGCGCTGCTCGTCTGCGCGGTCGAACTGCCGCTGCAGGTCCTTGACGATGGCGAGCATCTCCCGGCCTGTCTGGCGCGGCCGGTCCGCATGCGACCACGTCATCAGGTGGTCGCGCAGCATCGTGGACCGCCCCCGCTTCAGGTGCGGCTTGATCAGGTCCATCCCGAGCCGGGCCAGCACGATGTCCAGGCGGCGCGGGGTGATCGGCCCGTACAGGTTCTGGTAGGCGACCAGATGCACGAACTGTTCGTCGCTGAACCGGGCCATGACCTCGTCCGGCGGCAGCTGGTAGGCGACGGACAGGTCGTACAGGAGCCTCAGCTCTGGTCGCCGCCGGAGTTTCCCTCCGCGTCCTTCACCTTCTGCTCGAAGTCGCGGTCCTCACCGGACAGGTGCCGGCACAGCTTGAAGAGGCCGTCGACGGTGCCGGGCGCCTTCTTCGACAGGATCGCGATGCCCTCGCGCAGGTCGGGGAAGACCAGCAGTTCGGTGCCCGGCTCGTACAGGCACTTGGCGACGATCTCGGCGCGGTTGGACTTGACCGCCATCTCCGCGCCGCCCTTGCCGTCCTGCTGGAAGCGCAGCTTGTTCAGCTTGTTCTGGTACGCCTCCCAGTCCCCGGACGGCAGGCCCCACACGTCGACGGTGACGCCCCACTCGGGGATGTCGACACCCTTCTCGACCTTGATGTCCTGCGCGGCGCGGATGGCGTCCTTGATGCTGCCCATCGTGGTGGGTCTCCTTACGCGCCGGTCGCGGTGAGCACAGGCTTACCGCTGATCTTGAAGGTGACCTCTCGGGCCATCTTGTCGTCGAGGGGGAACTCGTCGCTGATGTCGGAGATCCCGGCGGAGAACTCCCAGGTGTGCTCGTCCGCGTCCCCCGGCAGCAAGACCAGCTGGTAGTCGCGCAGGCCGTCCTCTTCGAAGTCGGCGTCGAGGGCCTGGTGGGTGGTCTCGCCGGGCCGGTAGTTGATGGTGGCGGTGACCTCCCCGCCGTCCTTCATGCCCTTGACGAACTCCCGGTACTTGTCCGGGGAGTCGTGCGCGGACACGTCGATCATGTTGCGGGTCCGGGACGGCCCCGACAGGGACTCCACCGACGCGATCGTCACGAAGCTCCCGGAGCCCGTGCTGTCGCGCTTGAGCTGGGTCCCGGTTGCGTCCTCACCTGCCATGGCGGGTCACTTCCTTTCTGCTGCTGGTTCAGGTGCTGACTTCGGTCAGGACCCGGAAGCTGATGGGTACGTGCCGGATGTCGCCCGGCGGTTCGGGATCGGTGATCGTCTGCTGCGACACGTAGTAGGTGGCCACGTGCCGGTGCCCGGCGACCGTGAGCGGCCGGTGCTCCAGCAGCGCCCGCACCCGGGAGGCGATCGTCAGGGCTTGCGCGTAGCCGCGGTACTTCGACCACACGTGCAGCGTGATCACCAGGTTGGAACCGTGGCTGTCGTGGGTGTTGTCGGGGGTCTCGATGGCCTCACCGATGCGGATGTACGGGTACTCCTGGCCCTCCTCGACCCAGTCGAAAACACCCCGGACCAGACCCATCAGCATGGTGTCGGCCTTGAGCACGGTGAGGACGGCATCCTGCACCGGAAGAACCGCCGAGGAGGAGACGGGCATGCTCACCGGATGTGCCTCCTCACCTCGTCCTTGAGCCGCTCCACGAACTGCGTGCCCGCCCGCTCCAGCGCGGGAATCAGCGTGGGGTTCGCGGGCAGGCGGGTGGTGCCGCGCTCGTGGAACACGGCGTACAGGTCGTCCATGTCGCGCCAGCCGACGGACGTTTGCAGGCCGTCCTTCTCAAAGGTGGCCTTGGCGCTGGTGCGCAGGTTGCTCGTATCGACGCGCACGTTGCGGCGCACGTCGGCGACCATCATCGACGCGGAGTTCTCGACCTCCGCCCGC
Source organism: Streptomyces sp. NPDC110618 (assembly GCF_055657065.1). NCBI lineage: Bacteria > Bacillati > Actinomycetota > Actinomycetes > Kitasatosporales > Streptomycetaceae > Streptomyces > Streptomyces sp. NPDC110618. The sequence goes on from NZ_JBVKBN010000016.1 coordinate 24,611, forward strand.
GCGGCCTGCTCCAGCTGCTCGGGCAGCTCGGCCAGCCGCCGCTGCAGCCGGTCCAGGCCGACGATCTCCACGCGTGCCCGGCGGCGCCTGGCCATGGGTCACCGCCGCCTGCTGAGGAGCAGCCGGATCTCGTGGAGTTCACCGGCCACGGCCAGCAGGCCGAACGCCAGCGCGCGCGGCACGTCGACGTCCGTCTCGCCGAGCCCAAGGCACTCCTCCGCGCGGCGCCGGCACTCCTGCGGCCCTGCCTGCGGCAGGTCCTCGCCGGGCATCAGGAGCCCAGCTCGAACGCGGCGACGGTCAGGTCGGTCACGCCCGAGTAGGTGATCGCCGCCCGGCCGTTCGTGCCGCGGTGGACGCTGGCGAGGGGGATCAGCGCGATGTCCCCGGCCGCGACAGCAACCGCCGTGTCGGCGATGGCCAGCCCGGACACCGAGCCCGGCGTCGCCACGGTCACCGTGATCGACCCGCCCGAGCCGTTGTTGACGTACAGGAAGCGGCCGGGCCCGACCGGAGCGGTGTCCCCGCCCCCGGCCGCGGCGACCGCCACCGCGGCTACATCGGCGACACCGGTCGCGACCGGCACCGCGGTGAGGCTGAGATCAGCCATGTCCTTCTCCTTCTGACTGGATCAGCTCGACAAGAGCCTTGGAGTAGACGGGCGTCGACGGCTGCACCACGGACTGCACCCGGAACACCTGCTGATTGCCGAGAGCGTCGGTGCCGCGCAGCTCGTCGCCGCGCCGCACGTCCGCCCGGGGCAGCAGATAGATGTCGTGGCTGTGCCGGGACTGGGTCTGTGCCGCGACCATCCGCTCGGTCGGGGAGGGCTGGTCGACCTTGGCCCGCACCGAGCCCTTGAGGACCATGCTGCTGGTCTGCCCGCCGTGCCCGTCGTCGGCCGTCTCCAGCCGGTACACCTGCAGCTGGCGGTTGAGGTAGCGGCCGACGCCCGCGCGGCCCCTCACCGCGACCTCACCACCGCGACACCGCCGCCGAAGCGGGCGGCGAGCCGCTCACGCAGATAGTCCGGCAGCTCCATGCTGGTGATCAGCCCCGAACTGCCGTAGGTGACGGAGTAGTCGCCGATCCGCTCGGCACGGATGTCGACGGCCGCCAGCCCGGCGCCCTCGGGGTCGGACCGGTAGTCGGCGAACGCGGTCGCCGCGATACGGCACACCAGGTCCACGATGTCCGACGGCACCACGGCCAGGCCGTGCGTCTGCACGACCTCGACCTCCGACGGGCCGCAGCCCGCCGCCCACCCGCACGCCCGCCACAGCCGGTGGTTACGCAGCCGCCAGTCCGTCACCGTCTCCCCGTCCACCTCGACCGAGGCGACCGACAGGATCGGCGGGCCCGGCAGGGTCAGCCATTCGCCGGCCCCGCCCTCCAGGCTGACGGTCGAGGTGGCCTGAGAGATCGGCACCCCGGCCGCCTCCCGGACCGCGGTGGACGCCACGTCGAGGTAGGTCGTGGCGACGGTGGTTTCCGTTCCGGCCTCGACCGTCAGGCCGCGGTTGGCGAGGTCGGCGAGGGTCGCCAGGGGATCCAGCGCCATGGCCATCCCCCTTTCCTGGTCAGCTGACCATGGCGATCAGGTCGTCCTTCGTGTACGCCTCGGCGTCCTCGCGGGACAGCAGCCCCTGCTTGACGATGTGGGCGATCCACGCGGACTTCGGGGTGTCCTCGGCAGGGCGTCCGTCAGCGGGCGTTGCGCCTGCTGCGGCACCGGGAGTCGGGCCCTGATGCCGGGCATGGTCGGTCGGGAGGTCGATGAGCTCCTGGCGGGTCATGCCCTCGGCGGCCTCGGGGTCCAGGCCGAGCACGGTGACCGCGTACAGCACCCAGTCCCGCTTCGGCGCGGACTTCGCAGGCCGCGGCACCTGCCCCTCGGTGAGCGCGCTGCCGCCTGCCGGTGCGGCGGGCGCGGACGGGTCCCGCAGGGGAGAGCCGTCCGCGTTGACCTGCCTCAGATAGCCCAGTTGCATGCGGCGCCGTAGCTCCGGGCTCATCTTCGACGGGGTCATCTCGAACACGGCCCCGCCCTCACCGCGGACGAAGATGGTCCCCTCGTCCCGGACGGGAGGCCGCGCGGGCGCCCTGCGGCTGCGCAGGAGCCGCAGGGCGGCAGCCAGTTCCTCTTCCGTGATGCCGTCGGGCAGTTGCGCCATCACACGCTCCGGGGGATACGCAGGGCGGTGATCGCGCCGGTCGTCGTCTCGGACTCGATCAGCATCGAGCCGTCCGACTGCAGGAACCGGCCCGACTCGAACGGGCCGATGAACCGCACCGTGCCGAACGCGACGGTGACGACCAGGTCGCCCTGACCGGCCGCGAGAGCCGGAGGGTTGTCGCCCGCCTTGACGGTGATGTCGAGGTCGGTGTCGTCGTCGGTGTTCGTCACCCGCAGCACCGTGTACTCCGGGACGGCATCGACGATGCGCATGTTGTTGGTCGGCGCGGCGACCAGGTTCGTGCCGGCGGGCTGCGCCAGGCTGCTGTTGGCGACGAGGTTGCTGTACGCAACATCGGTGGTTGCCATGAGCGGGTCTCCTTGCTCAGGTCTGGGAGGCGGTGGCGATCGCGATGCCGTCGGGGCGCACGAGCTTCGCCCCGTACAGGGCCAGGCCCTTCACGGCATCCGAGAAGCTGGACTCGGGCCGGTACGCCTCGGTCTTGTTGATCTGCTCGGCGAAGGAGATCGCCGCGCTGACGCCGGCCTGCACGACGTTGTCGTCGCCGGTCGGGTTCGGGCAGTTGTTGGACTGCATGATGTTGAAGCCCGCGGCTCGGCCCACGAAACCGTTGCGCAGGGCGTCGGTGGTGCCGGATGCGTCCGCGCGGACGAACCGGTCGTCGCGCAGCAGGCGCCCGGTGAACCACGGCGGGACCACGCAGTAGCGGCCCTCGGTGGGGACGTCGGCCTCGTCGAGCGTGACCTTCAGCGGGATCAGCACGTCGTCGTAGGCGTCCGTCGGGGTGGCCGCGACGACGGAGATCGTGCCGAGGTTGTTGCCCGCGGCAACGCCCGTGTACAGGCCCGCGATGTACTGGTCTGCGACATCAGCCAGCTTGTACGCGGCGCGGCTCATCGCCTCGGGCATGACGTTGCCCTTGGCCTGCCGCTTGTCGACGTCGTCGACCTTGAAAGCCCAGTACTTCGACTGGTCGATGACCAGGTTCCGCTGAGCGTCGTTGAGCTCTTCTGGCGTGATGACCGTCGAGTTCGGCACGTAGTCCGCGATCGTCGGGTCACTGATGGAGGTGATCTTGACGACGTCTCCGGCCTCGGAGATCTCGCCCTCGTAGTCCCGGTTGACCACCATGGGCCCGCCGTAGACGAGTGCCTTGCGCCACGCGACCAGGAGCCGGGCGCTCCAGATCTGCGGCTTGAAGTTGGTGATAGCCACGACGGGCCCTCCCTATCGGTCAGCCGCCGCCCAGCAGATCGTCGAACCGGCCCTCCTTGTGGGCCTTGTCGATCTCCTCGGGCGACATGGTCTTGAGGTCTTGCTCAGTGAGCTGCTTGGGCCGGGACGCCTTGCGCGCTGCCCCGCCGTCTCCGGTGCCCTGGAACCTCGGTTTGGCCGTTGCGGCTGCCAGGTAGGGCTTGCTCTTCAGCAGGTCGTCGATCGCGTCGGAGATCTCCTCCGCGTCGACTTCGCCGTCCTCGTTCACCTCGAACTGGCTGAGGTCGAGGAACGTGAGCGCGTCCTTGGGATCGGCTAGCTTGCCGGTCGCCGCGGCGCGCACCTCTGAACGGACGATGCGGGCGTTGGCCTTGACCGTTGCGGCCGCCTCCGCCTGCTTGCGGATCGTGTCCGCGTCGTCCTTCCCGCCGCCCGAAGCGGCGGAATCCTTCTCCGCGAGCATCCGTTCCAGCTCGCGGCGCTTGTCGCGCTCGGTGCGCCACTTGCCCTTCATGGACGCCAGCGCGCGTTTGCCCTTGTCGCCGAGCTGGTCGGCGCCCTCGGGGTCCGCGTCGTCGGTGTCGTCGTCCCCGCCGTCGTCCTGCCCGGCGTCGCTGTCGGTGTCGGCGTCCTCGCCGTCGTCGCTGTCGCCGGTGTCGTCGTCCTGGCCGCCGTCACCGTCGTCGTCGGATGCGGAGCCGTCTCCGCCCCCGCCGTCGGCGTACAGGTACGGGTCGAAAGGGCCGGTGGCGTAGGGGTGGGCCCAGCCGGGCGCGTGCACGCGGGCATGGCGAGGCAGGGTGATGCGGTTCATGAGCGCTCCCATTGCGGAGTGAGGGGCCGGGCGTTGCGCGCGGCCATTAGGCGATGTAGCCGTGCTGGGTCAGCAGCCGCACAGCGTGGTCACGGTCGTCGGCCAGCCTCATGATCTCCTCCGGCATGAGCCGCGGAGTCTGCGAGACGCGGTAGCGCTGGCCCTTGACCTTCTTCAGGTTCTTCAGCCGCTGCCCCGCGAACCCGCGCGAGGTGATGCCTTCTGAGGTGGCCTGCACCTTCCGGCCGAACACCGTCGCGCTGGTCATGCCGCGGCGGGCATTGACGACCTGCGCGATGTCCGCGCCTTCCTCGATCGCCTTCGCCCCCGCCTCACCGAACGTCCGGCGGCGCTGCGCCGGGGACATGGCGTTGAACACGGCGTCAGGGCTGGTGGCGGTCGGCCGGTGGTCGGCGGTGACCGGCTCCACCCCGCACTTGCACTTCGGGTGCCGCTGGAACGCGCGCGACACCGACGACTCGGTCCCGGCGAGGATGATGCACCGTGCGCAGGCCCCGCCCTCCACCACCCGCACATACATCTGCACTTGCGGCCGGGACACCATCGCGACCTGGTCGGCGGCCCTCCCGGCGTCCGCCACCGCGGTCTGCACGACCACGTCGAGCAGGGCCTGGCCGTGCGCCATCGACTGCACGACCGGGCGGCCCGCGGTGACCTGGCGGAGCGCGGCCCACATCGGCGCCATGAGCACGCTCGCCAGAGGCCGGCCGCCGCCGTCGACCCCGACCAGCGCCCCGGGTACGAGCCGCCCGGACACGGGCCGGTCCGGGTCGTCGCCGAGCAGTTCTTCAAGCCAGGCCTCGGCGCCCCGCGCGGCCGCCAGCTGCCCGGCCGCCACGATCGCGACCAGACGGGCCAGCAGCGCCACCCACGACGTGTAGATGTGATCGCGGTCGATGTCCCGCCACACGTCCCGGGCGGCCCGGCCGGTCGCCTCGGCGAGCCGCGCACGGGCCTCCATGTGCGCGACCGCCTCGGGGCTCGGGCTCATGCCGCAACCTCCGGCTCCTCCACCCCGTCCTCGTCCCCGCTGTCGGGTTCGGGCTCGGCGTCCGGGTCGTCGGGCTCGGGCGCTCCGGCGGTCAGAGTGCGGGTGATCTCCGCGACCGGATCCATCTCCATCTCCCGCTCCCGCATCGCGGCGACCTCAGCGACCTCGGTCGGGGTCAGCCCGTAGCGCAGGGCAAGCCACTCAAACGGGAAGCCGAGCTGCTTCAGCTTCAGCAGGGCGTCCGCCATCTGCGCATGGCTGCGGGACTCGGTGTCCGCCCACAGCACCCGGCCCGCGCGCATCGCCTCGGCCTTGCGGTCCTCGCCCTTGGCCAGCGCGATCAGCCGCGCCACCTCCCGCAGACCCTGCCCGTACCACAACGTCTTCTCGTCGCACCGCTTCACCAGGCCGGTCTCCGCGGCGAGGAGCGCACCCTCGGCGAGGTTGGCCATCTTCCCGATCAGGTAGTGCTGCGGGGTCCGGGTCTGCGCGGCGAGGTGCCCGACAGCGACCTCGATGATGCCGGTGTACGCGGCGAGGTTCGCGGCCTGCCACTCGGCGATCTTCGCGTCCTTGCCGGTGATCCACGCAACCCGGTCGACCATGAACTTGTCCAGGTCGACAGGCTGCTTCCCGACAATCTCCCCGGCCGAGTTCAGCTTGGGGATCATCGGCCGCTCGGCGCCCAGGACGACACGCTGCGGGAACGACGCGTAGTCGGAGGCGGTGAACAGCTGCGCCCACAGCAGGTTGATGGCGTCCTGCATCGCCACCACACCGGTCACATCGCTGATCGGGTCCTCGACCAGCATCGGCTTGTTCGGCAGCTCCACCATCGGAACGACACCCATGGGGTTCGGCTGAGGGTTCGGCTCGTCCATCAGCTCCCGGGGCCGCCACCGCTTCAGCTCCTCGTCCACGTCCGCCATCTGCGGGGACTTGTCCTGCTGCTGCAGCGGACGAGAGAACTTCCACACCTCGGTGGGCAGGTACAGGGTGGCGAAGTCCTCGTTGCCGTCCTGCCACCGCTTCAGCGCCGCCCTACGGTGCCGGCGCGAGCCGGGCTCGTAGGCGACGATCGACTGCGACGCGTCCTCGAACGTGACGACCGGCATGTCCGGGTCGTCCGGGTCACCCCACACCAGCACGAAACACCGCGCGCCCGTGACCGCGCCGAGGAACCCGAGCTGGGAGTCGGCGTCGAGGCCGTTGACCTGCCACACCCGCCACAGATCCCTGTCGGCCTGCGTCTCCCCGTCGGCCAGGAACCCCGTCACCGTCAGCCGCTCCACCGGGGAATCAGCGACGACCTGGACCCAGTTGTCGCTGAAGTCCTTGTAACGGTCGCCGTGGTACTTGGCGAACTCCTGACTCGCGAACTTCAGCGGGTGCTTGCCCCGGTAGTAGGCGTTGTGCCGGTCGATCGGGCCGCGCCGCCGGACCAGCTCGTTCTCCAGCAGCGCCACCAGATGCAGCGCCTGAGCCTCCGTCGCCACCGGCCCACCCCCGTCTCATTTGCCGTAGTAGTAGGACGTCTCCGGCTCGGCCAGGCCCGCCGCGATCACATCGCCGAGCGCTTCATGCGCGAGGATCGACGTAACGGCCGCGTCGATCTTCTGCGAGGGGCTCGCCTTCTTCAGGACGTACCGGTCAGCCGGGCGCGCGGCCGCCCGCGTGTGCCCGACGTGCTCGTAGGTGATCGGACAGCCGTCGTGCGTGAACGCCGCACCATCCGCGTTCCGCTTGAGGACGTCCGTCTTCAGCCGCTCAGCCGCGGCGTGCATCGCGATGATCCGCCGGGTGTGCCAGCGGATCACACGCTCCTCCCCGTACCGGTCAACCCACTCGTCAACCTCGGTCTCCCAGTACGGCGGGTCCGCGTACATGCGGACCACGTCGTAGCGGCGCATCAGCTGGTCGACGGCCGCCCGCACCTCGGCGCGCGGGACCTGGCCGTCGTGGTCCTCGGGGTTCCAGATCGTCGGCTCGTCGTTCGGCCCGTACAACGGCGTGAACTGGTAGCCGTCCATCGTCTCCGCGCGGATCGCCGTCCAGTCATCCACGTCCGAGCCGTCGAAGCCGAGCACGATCCGCGTCCCCGGCGGCACGCGCCGCTTCTTCGCCTTCGACGCCCACTTCGCAACGTCCAGCCAGCTGTCGGAGCCCGCCACACACCGGTTGCCGTAGAACCGCTCGGCCTGCGCCGGGTCCAACTCCATGATCTCGGCGCACTCGGCCTCAATGGCGTCGAGGTCGACGTGCGCCGAGCCCGCGTACACATGCCGGAAGATCCGCCGGCGCTGCCGCTTGTCCTTGAAGGACAGCGACTTCGGGGCCTGCGGGTGGTACTTGAAGATGTCCCGCCGCTTCGACTCCGACGTCGTCTGCGCGACCGACTTCTCGCCCGGGTCCCACGCGTTCGTGGTCTCCATCGACCGGCCGCCCATACCCGCCGCGCCGCGGCGCTGCGTCTCGGCGACCCGCCGGAGCTTGTTCTCCTTCGTGTACAGGCCGGTCTCGTCCTGCAGCGCGAAGATGATCGGGTTGCCCAGCCGGGACATGGCCGACGACGTGACCGTGTCGATCAGGCCGTCCTCGCCGATGCGGGTGAACTCCTCACCGACCCGCATCCGCTCCGACAGCGGCCCCTTCTTCACCATCGCCTGCAGCGGCCGGTACACGTTGGCGACCTGGTCCTCGGACGTCGCCGTCAACTGGATCAGCGGGGTCGGCCACGGCCGGCCCATCGGCTCGCCCGGCTCGTACTGGTACCACCAGCCGCACCCGCACCCGTGGTCGGCGCACACGAACCGCTCGCCACCGCTGGCCCAGCCGTTGAAGACGACCGGCCCCACCGCCTCGGCGAGGACGATCGTCGCCGACCACGGGCCCTTGCCGGTCTTCTGCGGTGCCACGACCTGCGAGCGCCGGTAGTGGAACGCGGGCGCCAGCTGCCCGGCCCGGGCCTCGGGCCGCACCCGGTAGTGGTTGACCGTGCACCACAGCTGCCACGGGTACAACTCCAGGTCCTCACCCGCGCGGAAGCCGTCCGGGACCGGGCAGTGAGCCTCGATCCAGTCCGGGACGACCCACAGCGTGGGGAAGTCGACGACGAACTCGGCGGCCTCCGGCTCACGCCCCCGGGCCACGGAACGGAACCACCTTCATGCGGTCGCGCGCGGTCTTCCGCGGCGGCGCCGGCACCTCCGGCCCGCCATCCACGACGACCGCAGGAGCAGGCTCGACGCCCGGCGAGATCTTCCACCGGTTGCGGAGCATCCCCTGCACGGACAGGCCCAGGCTGTCGAGGTACTGCCGCACCAGCTTGCGGACGTCCACCTTCGCCTCGCGCTGCTCGGCCTCAACCAGAGAGCGGACGAACAACGCCACCTCGAAGTGCTGGCCCAGCTCCTCCCACATCACTGCCTGCGGCCGCCCCCACAGCTCGAACCACAGGTCCCACTCCCGGGGCGTGGCATCGGTCAGCGGCCACTCGGGCGGCTCACCCTGCCGACCCTCGGCGGGCAGCAGCGTCCACCCGGCCTTGTCCGAGGGCCGGTTGCGGCGCAGCGCGAGCGGATCGGGGGCCGGTCCGGAGACGACTCGGGCTCCTCCACGGGCCATGACGGTTCCCTCCTCCGAGCCGCGTTGCGCGGCACCAGATGCCGTCACGTTGCGTGACGACGGTGGACCCTTTGAACCTGACGCACTTTCCAGCGCCCTCCCCCGCGCTGTCGGCCCCCCAGCCGGCTGGGGGTCACCCCCCTGGGTCCGGTCACATTCCGTGATCAGGTTCCCCAGGTTTCAGCCGCGGTCTTGCGGGAGTGGTGGCGTTTGGACATGGCTTGCCAGTTGCTGGGGTCGAAGCCTCGGGGTCCGAGTGGTCCGAGGCCGTCGATGTGGTCGACCTCGGTGGCCAGGTCCCGTTGCAGGAGGGGCAGGGCAGTGCACTCGGGGCATTCGCACCAGGGATGGTCACGCAGGTATGCGGCGCTGGCCTTGCGCCAGGCTGTGTTGTAGCCGCGTGTGCTGGGCGCCGGCCTGGCTGCTCTGGCCTTGGCCTGGCAGGTGGGGCAGCGTCCGCTGGGGGTGAGTGTGGGGCAGCCTGGTGTGGGGCACACCTGCATCGCTTTGCGCGGCATGGCTTCTCCCCAGAGTTGTGTGACGTTGTGGCCGCGCAGGGCGGAGCGCCAGCAGCAACCCGCACGGTGTGAGCGATGGGTTGGCCCTGCGCGGAGTCTGAGGGGGTACGGCGAAGCCCCAGCCGTTCCTAGGTCGGCTGGGGCCTCGGGGCTGTGTGTGGGCACAGTGGTGCACGGCGATCGTCACACAGGCTCTGACCTGGGGTCAAGCGGACTGGCGTTCGCGGCGTTTCGCGGCGATGGCGGCGACGTCGCGGGCGGCGTAGGTGGGGCGGCGTTCGGTGCCGCCGGAGCGCGTGAGCTGTCCTCGGTAGACGAGGTTGCGGAGGGCTCCGGCGCTGATGCCGAGGGCCTGGCGGGCCTGGGCGGCGGTGAGGTGGCCGGGCGGGGCGTAGAGCTGCTCCATGTGGTCAGTGTGGCTGGTGTTCAGGTGTTGCGCGGTTCCCAGGGGTAGATCTCGTGCTCTGGGTCCCACCACAGGACGTGGAAGACGTTGCCCTCCATGAAGCCGTACAGGCGGGGCTTCTTCCAGACGCGGAAGCGGCCGATCTTCGTCATGTCGCCGAGCCTCAGTTCTTCCAGCCGGCGCATTGCTTCGGGGAGCAGGCCGCTGGGGAGGTCGTACTCGGTGTAGATGCTCGATTCCCGGACTTCCTGCACCGTCATGGTCTCGAAGTTGGCGAGCCGCCCAAGGACGGCATTCCAAGTCTCGGTGGCCATGTGCTGCAGCCCCCAGCGCCCCTCCATGTCGGCGTGGGTGAAGCGCCAGCAGACCCGCTCATGCGAACTGCCCGCCCCGGGGAGTTTGCCCTGAGCGGGCAGCACGATCTGCTTGCCCTGGGTCGGCTTGCCTGGCGTGGCCAGGCGTTTTTTCGGTTTTGCCACCCCGCCCCGGTTCTTCTTAGTCGTCGGCGCTCGTCGAGATCAGTCGAGAAAAGTACTCGAACATGTCGACGTCACTGAGTTCCTCGTTCGACCGCTCCAGCTCACGAGCACCAGCTCGACGGCGAGCCATGTCCCAGGGTCCTTCGGTCTGGTGGCTCATCTCGGACAGCTGGTGAGCGGTGTACTGGTCGAAGTTCTCCAGCACGATGTCGACTGACTCCCGCTGCCCCACGGTCAGCGCCTCCGGGTTGCCGGAGATGTCTCCCTTGTTGAGGGTGAACCGGCCTCGGTGGCAGGCGTAGAGAGCGGGGGCCACTGGGCCGTTGGCCCAGGCTTCGAAGCGCTCAGGAAACATCTGCTCGTCTTCCCACGCAAGGTGGTAGCCGTAGGCGTAGTAGCAGAGCTTCTGCAGCTTCATGGCCGACATTGGGGCGGCCTTGGACAGAATGTATGCCGCCACGTCGTGGACAGTTCCCATGGTCGCCCCCTTTCGTCTCGTCTCCCTCCACGTTAGCCCAGCCTTCTTTGCGGCGTGCGACCGAGTGGTGTGGCGAGCGAGACAGTCCCCCAGACAGTCCCAGCGTATCGGGCTGTTCTGACACCCGTAAGAGGGTGGGTGAAGGTCTGGACGAGTGGTGACCATTCGAACAATTGGGCGGACGTATGGCTGTGTGACCTTCCCCGACTTCAAGCCCGGCGGAGGCCGGGCAACCTCGGACAGGCTCCCTCCGTGGGCTCTGACGGACGAGCCGAAACCCGAAACTTCGCAGGTCAGGCCCGATATCGGGGGCGAAACCGGTTTCGGATCGGGGTGAAACCACAGGGGTGATCCGAAACCGGTTCGCGGGGGGTTTACGCGTCGTCGTCGGTGGGGGCGATGTCGGTCCAGCGCAGGCCCTTGGCGCCGCCGCAGCAGTCGCGGATGGTCAGCTGCCGGGTGGAGATCTTGAAGGGCTTGAGGGCGGCGGACAGGGCCGTGGACGATCCGGCGGCGTCCATCTCGGTCCACGGCCCGTACAGGTCGGCCCGGTAGGCGGCGAGGGCCTCCACGAGGCGGTGGGAGTGCACGGAGTCGGTTCCGTCGGGCCAGATGGCGCGCAGGTGGTCGAGGACGGTCTCGGCGTCGTGTTCCTCGACGGCCGCGCCGACGGCCTGTCCGGTGAGCGTGCCGGCCGCGGTGCGCAGGGCCAGGGCGCGCGCGGCGATGTCTTCGGCTTCGGTCTGCTTGATGAACGCGGCGCGGACGGTGATGCCTTCGCGGCCGCGGGCGAGGATGCCGGTTCCCTGTTCGTCGACGCTGATGTCGGTGGCGCGCAGGCCGCGGTCGTAGGCGCCGGTGCCGAGGACGTTGTTGTTGGCGCGCCAGTCCATGACGGCCAGGCACAGGCGGGTGCCGACGCTGCTGGACACGGAGGTGGGCAGGCTGGGGGCGTCGGGGTTCTGGGTGAGGAGGATCAGGATGATGCCGTAGGCGCGGGCCTTCTTGATGAGCCGGGTGGCCAGGGCTGCGGCTTCGTCCTTGTAGTCGGGGTGGGTGAACAGTTCCTGGACCTCGTCGACGACGATGACGCGCGGGCCGAGCTGCTGCTCGGGGTACTTCTCGGCGAGGGCGCGGGTGACCTTGCGGCCCTCGGGAACCTCCGAGGCCGGGAGGGAGCGCACGAACGCGGCGCGGCGCTGGTATTCGGCGATGCCGGAGCGCATGCCGGCGAGGGCGGCTTCGAGGTCTTCGTCTTCGTCGCCGGAGACGTAGCGGTGGCAGATCGGCTTGACGGAGTCGAGGTCTCCGGAGCCTTTCAGTTCGTAGATCCACAGTTCGGCGGTGGGGTCGAGGGCGACGCCGAGGACGATGGCGAGGGCGCAGGAGGTCTTGCCGGAGCCGGGGATGCCTCCGACCAGGAGGTTGGAGTACATGAGGGTGATCTCGACGAGGTTGCCGCGCGGGTCGAAGCCGAAGGGGAGGGGCTGGTAGACGTCGGCCTGGCCCTCCTTCATGAGCGGCCACAGCTTGCGGCCGGCCTTTGCGGGGTCGCGTTGTGCGACCCACAGGACGAGGCGGCCGGGGTGGGCGGTGCGGTCGGCTTCGGGCCACACGGTGGAGATGGGGCGGCGCATGGCGGCGGCGAGGGCGGCGCGCTTCTCCAGGACGGCGGTGGCTTCGACGCCCGGGGGGAGGTCGATCTCGGCGCGCCAGCCGGGGCCGTCGCGCATGACCTCGGAGGCGAACTCGACGCCCTTGCGGCCCTTCTTGCCCTCGAAGCCGATGGCGGCGAGCGCGTCGAAGATCTCGGTGGAGTCCAGGCGGCGCATCACGTTGGTGGCGACGTAGCGGGTGATCAGGGGCTTGTCGCCCTTCTTCCCTGCGAGGCCCGTCAGGGCGGCGGCGCCGATGGCGGCGGTGAGGGTCCAGCCGGGTACGAGGAAGCCCGCGATGAGGGTGGTGATCCCAGTGGCGGTGGCGACGGCCAGGGAGGCGATGCGGCGGGGGCGGACGCGGCGGGAGTGCTCGCGGGACAGGGCCAGCCATGCCTCGATGTCCGCAGAGGCGGCGGCTTTGGCCTCGACGGGGCGGGCCTCGGTGTCGGCGACCCACTTGCCCCAGCGGATGATGAGCCGTCCGGCGCCGCGCGGGGAGCGCAGCAGGAGACGGGCGAGGTAGACGGGGGCGCGCAGGGCGTGGAAGCCGGTGAGGTGCGCATAGTAGGACACGGTCCAGCGGGCGGTGTCCTTGAAGGTGTCCCAGCGGCGCAGGGCCGGGGGGATCACGGGCGGGGCGTCGGCGAGGTAGGCCTGCTTGTCGGCGATCCATGTGCCGGGGTCGGGGGCCTGCTCGGGCGGGTCGACGGGCCGGGGCGTGGCGGATTCGACGACGTCGATGACGGTGGCGGACAGGGTGTCGGGAAGCTCTTTGTGGAGCTGTACGACGTTGTCGGTCATGCTGGGGTTTCCTGCCTCTGTTTGGGGTTCAGGGGCCCGGGGACGGCGGCTGCTTGCCGGTATGGCGCCGTCCCCGGGGCGGGGTCACTTCTTGCGGCGGGCGTTCTCGCGGGCCTGCGCCTTCTCGCGGATCGCGTCGACGCGGTTCTCCAGCCGCTTGGTGCCCTTGCCGCGGGCTCGGCGGTGCTCGATGCGGACGCCGAGCGCGATCACGCGGGCCAACTCGCTGAGGTTGTGGGGGTCCTTGTCGGTGAACGCCATGACGGTCACTTCCTCTTCTGGTTCTGGTAGTCGGCCCACAGGCCGCGCAGGACGAGCAGGCAGACGGTGGCGCAGACACCCCCGATGGCGACGGCGACCGCGAGGAGCGCGGCGGCCATGGCCAGGAACGAGAGGGCGACCGCTCCGCCGATGCCGGCCGCGACGTACAGGCCGACCGGGCGGCGGGCGGGCGCCGGGGCCGGTGCCGGGGTGGGCTGCTGGTTGTGGAGCTGCTGGGCGGCCAGGACGGCGGCCACGAGCCGGGTCATCTCGGTGCTCTCGGCGGCCTCGCGTGCCGCCTGCTCGGCTTTCTGCAGGGCGTCGCTCACCGCGTCCACCATCCCTTCGGGGTGCGCATGTGCGGGCGGGTGAGCGCGCCGAGCGTGAACGCCACGAGGACGGGCTGGGAGACCGCAGCCGCGGCGACCGTGACCACGGCGGCGAGGGCCTGCGGGACGAGGAGCAGCACGGCGAGCGCCGCGCCGAGGAGGATCCACTTCACGGCGATCACTCCCCACCCTCGGCGAGCTGCTTCTCACGGTCGTACAGGGCATCGATCACGTCCCAGCCACCGGTCAGTTGCCGCTCGTTCATCGCGGCCCGCATCGCCTCCCTGAACTTCCGCTTCGACGGCGGCGGATCGGTGGCGTACAGCTCGGCGGCGAGCATGGCCACGGCCCGGCTGTTCGCCTCGCGGGGGCCTTCCAGCGGGGGCGTGCCGGAAACGTGACCGCCGGGCGTGCCGGGGAGGTCGGAACCCCCCGTGCCATCTGCGGTTTCGCTGTCTGGCACGCCCCCGGCGAGGAGGGCTTCCAGCTCGCGGTCGGAGACGAGGGCGGGCAGGGGGGTGTGCCAGTCCGGCACGGGGTGCCGGTCGAGGGTCTCGGCGTAGGTTTCGAATGCCTCGAACGTCGTGACCGCGGCGTCCGCTTCGGCCTTCCTCGACCGCTTCGCAATGTCGGCGGCGGCCCGGGTTTCGTCGGCGCGGGCTTGGGCGACGGCGCGGGAGACGGCGATGCGGTCACGGGTGACGGCACGCGCACGGTCGATGGCGGCCTGGGCGCGCGGGCTGATCCGTGTGGTGTCGCGGTCGACGGCCATGACGAGCGTCACCTTCGCCAGCACCGGGATCAGGGCGCCGACGGTGGCGGCGAGCCAGTCGGCGGCGAGGATGCCGTGCGCGGCGAGGATCGCGACGGTGAGGGGCAGGAACGTCCAGCCGATCGCCTGGGGGAGTCGGGCGCTGGAGCCCTGCCGGCGGTGGGCGGTCTCCTGGGCGAGGGCGTACAGCCAGACGGCGTCGTAGAGGACGGCGACGGAGTAGGCGAACGCGGGGTGTGCCTGCGCGGTGAGGATGTCGCCGATGGCGGCGACGGCCCATACGACGGCGATGACGGTGAGCAGCACGGGGAGCGCCCACGTGCCGGTCTTCTTCAGGCCGGTCTTCACTGTGCACCTCCGTGGCGGGTGGGGTCGCATACGGGGCAGGCGTGCGCGGTGTCGGTGGATTCGTGGCAGCGGTCGACGCAGGCGCAGCACCAGGGCGTGGTGCTGTAGCGGGCGTGGCCGTCGGACCTGGTGTCGGTGGGGTCGAAGCGGCGGTGGCAGCGGCGGCAGCGGTTCTTGGCGCGTTCGGCGGCCTCGGTCTCCTCGGCGGTGAGCTTGTGGCGGAGCCAGTCCGTGTTCCAGCCGATGCGGTCGGGGCCGTCGGCGAGCCCGTCACGGAGGACGACCAGGGCGATGCGCGCACGCTCCTTGAGCCGCTCGTCGTAGTCGGGGGCGCCGTAGTCGACGGTGAGGGCGTCGGCGACGACGTCGAGGAGTGCGCGCAGGTCGCGGGCTTCGGTGGACGGGGTGGGCTTCTTCGTCATCGCGCGTCCACCGCCTTGCGGATGGTGCCGGTGACGCCTGCCTGGGTGACGCGCACGGTGAGGGTGCGGCCGGGGCTGCGGCGGATGACGCCCGCGGCGATCAGGCGCCGGGCGGGGGTGGTGCCGCGGGTGTCCGCGGGCATGGCAAGATCGGCCATAGCCGGATCTCCTCCTGGTTGGTCAGGATGGGGTTTCGGTCAGGCCCTCGGTCGGTGTTCCAGCACCGCCGGGGGTCGTTTGTTTCCACCGTTCAAGGTGGCTAGCCACCACCGTAGCAGGACGGTAGACCGGTGGCTAGCCGCCGTGCGAAGATGCGGTATGCCCTCAGTCCACAAGCACCCCGCCAAGGCATTCCGCCCCGACCCCGAGCTGTACGAGCGGGCCAAGGGCGCCGTGGCTGAGGTCGGGTCGGACATGCAGTCGCATCTCGTCGGCTTCCTGCGTTGGCTCACGCACGAGACGGACGAGCTGCCCGAGCGCCCCGCCAAACCGCAGCAATAGCCGCCTCACGCGCTTTGCCGCGGCTGGTAGTGCCGCAGCAGCAGCAGGTCCTGCTCGGTGCGGTACTCGGTCCCGCAGGACCGGCACCGCACCGGTTCACCGGGCAGCCGGGACAGCACGGCGCCGCACACGGTGCCCGCGTGGTCGGTGACGGCGACGCACCTGCCGATGTGCTGCCGCCTCGGCGGGGGATCTCCGACGATGGCGAGCATGCCGGCCTCCAGGTCCCGCACCTCCCGAGCCAGGTCGCCGGCGGCCGGGTAGTGGGCGGCGATCCACTCCAGCTCCATGCCGAGCCATCGGCAGGCGGTCGCGAGACGCTGGTCCATGCCGCCCTCGGTGGGGGGCGGGCTGTGCTGAGGCCAGCGCACGCGCTGCACGTCCGCCCGCCACGACTCCACGATCAGGACGACGCCGCCCTGCCGCAGGTCGATGACGTCCTCGTTCACGGGGGAGCAGGGGCCCGGTGTGCCGCCGACCTCGACGAGGCCGGTACGGCGCGGCACCAGGTGCTCGGCGAGCTCGGCGAACAGAGCGGGCAGCCGCTCGAGGCGCTCGGCGAGGGCGAGGGCGTGCCGGTGGCAGAGGTAGCCGCGCTCCAGCTGCTCGCCGCACAGTCCGCATGCGGCCGTCACTGTGCACCTGCCCCGGGTGCCGGGTAGCGGTCGGGCCACAGCTGGTGGAGGTAGGCGGCGGCCTCGGGGGTGAGGCCGGGGGAGCGGGTGCCGTCCGGCCACGCGCCCGGCCGGGACCGGGGCGGCACGGGGGCGGGCTTCTTCGCGCGCGGCTGCGGGACGGCGGTGACGGGAAGCCCCGACGCCATCAGCAGCAGCGCGGCCAGGTCGCCCTGGGCTCGGGCGGCGGCAATGTCCTGCTCGGTGAGTGCGCTCATCACATCCTCGCCATGTCGACGAACCGGGAGTAGTGCAGCTGCGCGGCGACGGTGACGGTCGAGGTCGGCCCGTTGCGGTGCTTGCCGACGATCAGGTCGGCCTCACCGGCGCGCGGGGAGTCCTTGTCGTAGGCGTCCTCGCGGTGCAGCAGGATCACCATGTCGGCGTCCTGCTCCAGGGAGCCGGACTCCCGCAGATCGGACACCTGCGGCTTCTTGTCGGCGCGCTGCTCGGGCCCGCGGTTGAGCTGTGCGAGGACGACCACGGGCACGTCGAGCTCCTTCGCCATGAGCTTGATCGCGCGGCTCATGTCGGAGACCTCCTGCTGCCGGGTCTCGGTGCGGCGCGTACTGCCGGAGGAGAGCAGCTGCAGGTAGTCGATGACGACCAGGTCGAGGCCGCCGCGCTGCTTCAGGCGCCGGCAGCGGGCCTTGATCTGGGTAACGGTCTGGTTCGGGGTCGCGTCGATCGTCAGCGGTGCCTTGGTGATGCGCGGCATGTGCTGGGCGAAGCGCACCCAGTCGGAGTCGCTCATGCTGCCGCCGCGGATGTGGTGCAGGCCGATACGGGCCTCGGCGGAGATGATGCGGTGCTGTACCTCGCGGCGGGACATCTCCAGGCTGAAGAACGCGCACGGGCGGCCGTCGTGGATCGCGGCCTGGCGGGCCATGTCCACGCCGACGGTGGACTTCCCGAGGGCGGGCCTGCCCGCGATGATGACCATCTGGCCGGGGTGAAGGCCGTGGGTGAGGCCGTCGAGGTCGGTGTAGCCGGTCAGGACGCCGGTGGCGTGTCCGTCGCGCTGGAGGGTCTCCAGTTCGTGGATGAGGTCGCCGAGGTCGTCGCCGATGAGGGCCGAGTCGGGGTCCTCGCGGATCTGCGCGGCGTCGTTGAGTTCGGCCTGGGCCGCGTCCATGGACTCGGTGGGGTCCGCGCCGTCGTAGCCGAGCTGCACGATCCGGGTCCCGGCTTTGATCAGGCGGCGGCGGACGGCGCAGTCGCGGACGATGCCCGCGTAGTACTCGGCGTTCGCGGCGGTGGGAACGGCCTTGACCAGGGAGTGCAGGTAGGGCGCGCCGCCGACCCGGGCCAGCAGGCCTTGCTCGCGCAGCCGGTTCGTGACGGTGATCGGGTCGGCGGGCTGTCCGGCCGCGTGCAGGGCGAGGATCGAGCTGTAGATGGTCTCGTGTCCGGGGGCGTGGAAGTCGCCGGCGCCCGAGAGGACTTCGACGACGTCGCCGATCGCGTCCTCGGACAGCAGCATGCCGCCGAGCACGGACTGTTCCGCGGCCTTGTCGAACGGCAGCGGGCGGGTCAACTCCTCGGTCTCGGTCACGCCTGGCCCTCCTTCGACAGGCGCCGGTCGTCGCCCTTGAGAGCGATCCGGTCGCACATCTGCGTCAGCCGGGAGGCCACCCGCGCGCCGAGGGCGTCGGGGAGGGACTTCGGCGGGAGGTTGCTGGCGAACAGCGACGGCAGGCACTCGTCGTACCGGTGGTTGACCAGCCGGTAGATGACCTCTTCCGCCCACTCCGAGGGCTTGGCGGCGCCGAGGTCGTCGAGGAACAGCAGCGGCGTGCGGGCGATCTTCCGGAACTCGGCTTCCGAGTCGTGGCCGGGGCGCGGCCGGAGCAGGGAGTACAGGTCCGCCTCCGTCATGGCCTTCCAGGGCATCCAGGCCCCCGCGCTGGCGACGGCCTGGAGTGCGCCGTAGCCCCAGTGGGTCTTGCCGGTGCCGGTCGGCCCGAGGAGCAGGACCGACCGGGCGGCCGTCGGGTCGGCCGCTACCTGCTGCGCCCAGGCGGTGGCTCGCTCGTCGGGAGCCGCGTCCCGGAACCGCAGCGGCACGTTGCGGCTGAAGTAGTCCAGGGCGTGCTGGCGTCGGTCGGCGAACTGGTCGAAGAAGTATTCCCGCAGGAACGCGGTCTCGGCGGCCGTCAGCGCCGAGACCGGCAGGCGCCCTGCGAAGTGCTCGGCGAACCGGTCCGCGGTGTCCTCGCCGAGGTGGCCGACTGCGCTGCGGGTGGGCAGCGCGTAGGAGCCGGCGGGGATGCCCAGGGCGGCGTGGTCGATGGTCAGGCGGGTGGTGCGGGTCTGGTCAGCGGGCATCAGAACATGTCCTCGTCGTAGACGTCGTGGTCATCGGGGTTGGCGTAGGGCTGGTGCCCGGTACGGCCGGGGGCCGGGGCGGCGGGCTCGTCGTCGTAGCAGCCCGCGTTCAGCCACCTGGCCGGGTGCTTGGTGAACTTCGGCGGTTCCTCGCGGCGCTCGATGGCGTAGGCCCTGGCGGCCTCGACGATCCGCTCGGGCGGCACGCCGTCGCCGATGGCCCGGTTCCAGGCGCGGACGGCGTCCCGCTTCTCGGTGCGGCGGGGGTATGCCTTCCAGAAGTCGGCGAAGGCGTCGGGGTTCACCGGCTCGGCCGGGTTGCTGGAGGCGGACCGGCGCTTGGG
The DNA here is from genome assembly GCF_055657065.1 of Streptomyces sp. NPDC110618. Classification (NCBI taxonomy): domain Bacteria; kingdom Bacillati; phylum Actinomycetota; class Actinomycetes; order Kitasatosporales; family Streptomycetaceae; genus Streptomyces; species Streptomyces sp. NPDC110618. The sequence continues at coordinate 43,793 of NZ_JBVKBN010000016.1, forward strand.
TGCCTTCGCAGCGGGGGGAGCGGGTGCCGGTTCGTCGAAGAGCGCGGCGTCGCGGCTGTCGGTGTCTCCGGCGACAGCCGGAGATGTAGTTGTAGTTGTTGAGGTTGTTCTTTGAGGGATAAGGGTCCCCCCAGCGGGGGACCATTCCGGCTCTTTGGTCTCCCCAGCGGGGGACCTTTCGTCGCGGATGGTCTCCCCAGCGGAGGACCTTTTGGTCTCCCTGCGGGGGGACCTTTCCTGATCGATGGTCTCCCTGGCGGGGGACCTTTCAGGGGCGGAATGGTCCCCCGCCAGGGAGACCATCAGTGCGCTGCATTCGTCCTCTTTGGGCACCCGGAACGTGGTCCGGTGTCCCGCACACGCGAACACCGTCCGCCCCGCTTTGTCCTTCAGAGGCTGACCGAGGTGGTCCTTCAGCGGGACGCGCAGCTCGATGCCGTTGGAGGCCAGCTTGCCGAGTACCTTGCCGACCTGCTTGACCCCGGCCAGCCCGGCACGGCGTGCCACGGTCTCCAGCACCTCGGGCGCGCTCGCCACGCGGGTCTTGTCACTGGCCTGGTCGGCGATCTCCAGCGCGACCAGGCGCTCGCCGGAGGACAGGCCGACCGGGAGCCGGTCAGCGAGCCAGCGGCGCAGTTGGTATCCCATCAGCGGCCTGCCGAGGGCAGAGAGACCCGTGCGCTGTAGGGCGCTGTCGTCGGGCCTGTGTTGTTCAAGGTGTTGCTCTTTTCGTGCGTGGCCGACGGGTGACGTGTGGGGCGTGTGGGGCTCCAGACGGCTGCTGGAGCCCCACACGCGGCCGGGTCAGCCCGGCGGGTGCCCGGCGGGCTGTTCGGTCGTCTGGGAGCCCGTCTGACGGGCGTAGTCGGCCGTGAACAGGCGCACGTACCGGGCGACCTCGGCGTGGATGATCGGGCCGAGGACGTTCCCCGCCGGCGCGTGGACCTCGATGTGCCGGGCGGTCAGGAAGAACTCGGCCGCGATCGACCGGCCAAGGTCGATGTGGTGGCGGACCGCGTCCGCCCCCAGGCGCACAATCACCGTGTCGCAGTCGATGCTGCGGCGGCACTGCTCGCGCAGGTGGCGTGCCACGTCCCGGTGGCTGCTGTAGGGGCCGGTGAGGTCCACGGTGAGGACCAGGCGCACCCCCGCTTCGGGGAGGGCATCCGTCACCGGAACCCCCCGGCGGCGACGACGGAGGCGATGAACCGGATGGCGTCGCCCTGGTGGCCGGGACACACTTGGATGGCCCGTTCACGCTGGCCGTTGCGGGCGCTGTAGATGTGCAGGACCATGTCCGCTTCGCGTGGGCAGCCGGCGCAGAACCGGGCGTCGTGGTTGTCGGCGGTCACGGTGCAGTCGCACCAGTCGCAGGCGCCCCCGTCGAGGGGGAGGGCCACGACCGCGGGGGTGCCGTGTACGGCGAGGTCGCGGGCGTGGGCGTGGGCCTGGTCGGACCAGAACGTGTCGAGCGGGGTGCGCGTCACGATGCCCTCCTTTGGGCTTCAGCGGCCTGGGCCGCGCGGTACGTGTGCGGGTTGGAGCGGCGCTTTCCGGAGGCGATGGCGCGGTCGTCGATGACGGCGGCCACGGAGTCCGGGGTGGGCGTCGTCCAGGCGCGGGCCGGCCAGCCGGGTCCCGGTGGGATCTCGGGCAGGCCCTGGAGGGCGCGCGGGGTGTGCTCTGGGCAGCGCAGGCCGGGGAGGAAACGGCGGACGCCGTCGGCCTTCCGGCAGTGGCGGTGTTCGGCGCCGATCCAGTGGGCGCATTCGGGGCGCATCTGCTCGCTCATGCCGCCTCCCGCGCTGCGGACTGGAATGCGGTTCTGATCACGGCCCGCTGCTCGTCGGTGAGGGGCGGGGCGGCGTCGACGATCGCGTCGATGCGCGCCCAGTACGCCTCGTTGCGGGCGTCGTCCTTGAAACGACGGGGCCGGTCGGTTCGGGCCGGGCGGCCGGAGGTGTCTCCGGCCGCCGCGGCGTTGATCGCCTCAGCCATGGCAGGCTCCGGCGCGCTCCTCGGCCAGGTCCCGGAACACGGCGCCAATGGCGGCCTTCGGGTCCTGCGCCAGCGACGCGATCAGGACCGCCGTGTTCATGAAGTCCTCGACCTGCTCGGTGAGGTGGCCGGCCTCCCGCTTCTCGGCGCGGAACGCCTCCATGGCCTCGGCGGCGGCTTGGAGGCGGCTCTCCGAGTCGTGGCAGCTGGCGCACAGGCCGTACCGGTTGCCGATCCGGCCGGTGCTGACGGTGACGGACGGGGTGCCGTCGTAGGCGCAGACGGCGGTCGGCTTGGTCAGCAGGGGCTCCAGGCCGGGGTGCTGCTGGAGGAGCCGCAGGTTGATGACGCGGTCCTCGGCGGTCGACTTGACGAGAGTGACGGCCCTCATTCCGGCCTCCCCGGCTTCGCCTTCGTGGCGGTCGCGTCGACGAAGTCCCGCAGCCCCTTACGCGTCAGCTCGGCGTCCTGAGAGGCGGCGAAGACGGCCTCGATGGCGTCCCAGGCCCGCATCACCGGCGACGCCTCCGCCTTGTCGCAGGGGGCGTGCTCGGGGGCCAGCTGGCCGAGGTACGCGGCGCGCAGCTGCACCAGGTCCGCGTGGGTGCGGCGCAGGGCTTCCACGCGCTCGGCGAGGACGCTGATGACCACGGCGAGGCTGTCGGGGGCGAGGCCGGTGATGTGCTGGTCCTCGACGAACTCCAGGGAGACGTGGGGGAGCCGGTCTGCCATGGAGGTGGCGAGGGGGTTCACCTGGATCTGCGCGGACAGGACGATGCTGTTCTCGGGGATGCCGCGCGAGTCGATGGGCAGGCGCGACGTTCCGTTGGGCGCGGTCCAGCACATGATCTCGTCCGGGTTGCGCTTCTTGTCCTCGTCGGTGATGTCGTGGCGGATGACGCAGCCCGGCATGCAGGTGAAGGAGACCGGGTCTCCCGAGTCCTTGTCGAGGAACGTCCACCTGCGCGGCTGTGCGGCCAGGACGGGCGCGGCGTGGGTGCGGTGCTGGTCACTCGGAGTCGACGGCAGGGCCGACGACGTGGTTCTCTGGTGCATAGAGCTGTTCCGATCTCTTCTAGCTGGGGAGTGGGGATTGCTCGACTGGAGAGGCCGCCTCGCACGCGGCCTCTTCGTCGTTTCCAGCAGCCGGTCCCGCCTCGCACGCGGGACCGGCGCCGTTCGTCTCGGCGACGACCTCTTGGATCTGGCAGCCGAGCGCGTCGGTGATCTTCTTGAGCGTCTCGGGGCGCGGCTGTCGCTGGCCGTTCTCAATGCGACTGAGCGCTGCCCCGCTGATCCCCGCCAGCGCAGCGAACCGGTTCATGCCATACCCCAGCTCGATGCGTCGGCGACGGATCAAGAGTCCGTTCGTCTTCACGCCCCAGAAGCTACATCCCGTGTGGCATTGATGCCAAGTGTTGACGCCAGAAACTGTGGTCTCGTTGCCTAGATCGTGAGGTAACGACACCGGGCGCGGGTGGACACGATGCCTACTCGATGCCAGAGTCTTAGGCTGTACCTGTTGCCAACCGTTGACAGGAGGCCGTGCCGTGGCCGACGTAACCCGGGACCCGGAAGCCTGGGCCAGGCTTGGAGAGAAGATTCGCGAGCGGCGGGAAGCGATGGGTATGAGCCGTCGACAGCTCAGTGAGCGTGCCGGCGTATCTGAGAAGAGCATTCAGGTCGCGGAGGATGGGCGTACTCCACGTGCTCGCTGGCCCCAGTCGCTGCGCCTGATTGAGAGGGCTCTCCGTTGGGAGCCGGGCAGCATGCTGCGGATCCTTGAGGGCGCAGAGCCTGAATTGATTCCCGATCTCTTCTCAATGTCAGCCGAGGAGGCGACTGATAGGGGGGAGGACCGGGATAATCAGATCCATTTGTTTACCAGTGAATCTGTGGACGAAGCACTTCCTTTGCAGATCTCTACGCAACCCTCCAACCACACTCGGTCTGTGGCCCTGGCTGTACTTCCGAAAGGGCTGCGCGAGTCGCTTGCCCAGGTACTTCAGTTCGGCGTGAAGGCTCGAAGCTATGGCGCCGATGCTGACCTTGCGGAGGAGTACGAGCGCGCCGTTGAACGGCTGCTGCTTGATCTGCTTAAGCATGTTCCGCTGGTCTATCAAGGGTCCGAGGACCCCGGGCGCCTTGCTGCATGGAATACGGCGATGCGCATGGACCCTGTCCTCCGGAAGAAGAAGGAGGAGCGCGATCGCGCGAGGGGCCGAGCGGTGCGATACGAATCGCCCTACTACTACGCTGATCGCGTCAACGCGGTCGGTGACATGGATTTGCTGGCGGTTATGCGAGCGTTTCGGGAGCTGTCCGAAGAGGTCTCCCGACTGTCGGCTATTGTCGGTGTATCGAAAGTGTCCGACGAGGACGATGATTCAGGTGAGCCCACGCCGCCGAAGGGCTCATGAATTCGGCGCCTTCCCCCGCAGCCAGCGGAACACCACGGCGGAGTAGTCGAAGTAGCTGCCGTCCGGCATCCGCCCCGGCCGTGGTGTCTTCAGCGTCACCTCGACCAGCGACCGCAGCACGTTCCGCTGCCGCTCCAACCCCAGCGCCTTCCACGCCTTCCGCACATCCGGCGCCCCCACCAGACCCGCCAGCGGATCCCGCGTCGCCGCCCGCGCCAGCTGCTGCGTCACACCCTCCAACTGCGCGCGAGCCGTATCCGTGCCCGTCGTGAACGCCTCCATACCGATCTGCCCCGACCCGAACAGGCCCGCCAGATCGGTCATGCGCCGGCGGATCGCCTCGCTCTCCGCCTGCAACGCCGCCACGTCCACCCCGTCCGGCGCGGGCTCCAGCAGCTCGTGCGCGTCCGGCCGTGACAGCCGCTCCACGACCGTGTCCTCGACGTACTGGTCGACGACCTCGGCGCGCCGCCCGCCGCCGTGCCCGGTCTGGCACCGGTAGGACGGGTAGGAGCGCCCGCCGGACTGGGTGACGTACACGAAGTGCGTGCACGCCGCGCGCCCGCACCGGTACAGCAGCGACCCCAGCCACTTCGGCTGAGCCCCCGGGGTCGTCGTCCGCGCCGGATCCTTGAGGATCGCGCAGACGGCCCTGTACTTCGCCTCGTCGACGATCGGCTCCCACAGGCCGCGGCCGACCTCCTCACCCCGGTACACGGCGATCCCGGCGTTGCGGGGCCGCAGCAGCATGTCCCTGAGGTCGGTGTGGGTCATCGGGTTGCCCCGAGTCGTGGTGATGCCCTTGTCACGGCACCACTTCACCAGCGACCGGATCGACCCACCCGAGAGGATCTCGTCCGTGAAGTAGCGCAGCGCCTCCGCCTCCTCGGGCACCACCTTGAGCATGTCCAGCTCGGGCACCTGGACCTCTTCGCCAGTCTTCCGGTCGACCTTGGCGCGCATCTCACCGGTGGGCACGCCCCAGCCGAACGGGCGGATACCGCCCATCCACTCGCCCTTCAGCGCCTTCTGGCGGCGGGCGCGGGCGACGCGCTCGCCCTTGTGCTCGGACTCCTGGCGGGCGACGGCGCCGAGGATCCGCGCGGTCATCCGCCCCGACGGGGTGGCGAGGTCGACGGTCCCGGCCTGCACGGTGTGGGTGGCGATGCCCCGCCGGTCGGACAGCTCGATGTACTCCTCCAGCTCGACGATCGAGCGGGTGAGCCGGTCGGTGTGCCAGACGATGACGACGGTGGCCTTGCCCTCGTCGAGGTCGGCGAGCATGCGCCGGTAGTCCTTGCGGAGCTTGCCGGAGAAGGCGGACACGTCGTTGTCGACGTAGGTCTCGACGACGTCCCAGCCCATGCGTTCGGCGAGGGCTTCACAGTCCTCGCGCTGCCGCTCGACGCCGAGGCCGGCGCCCGTGCGGTCCTGCGAAATTCGGACATAAATCACGGCGCGCGTCCGGGCGCCCCCCGTCTGGGTGGTCTTCATGACGTGAGTGTGCCTCAGCAGTGGTGTCTTTGTCCGGGGTTCGGGAAGACCACCCTGCTCAGCGCGCTGCTCGGGCTCGTAGGACCGGGTGAACGCATCGTGCTCGCCGAGGACTCCGCGGAGCTGCGCCCCGACCACCCGCATGTCGTCGGACTGGAGAGCAGACCCGCCAACCAGGAGGGCGCCGGGCTCGTCACGCTCCAGGACCTGGTCCGCCAGGCCTTGCGGATGCGGCCGGACCGGCTGGCCGTCGGCGAGGTGCGCGGACCGGAGGTGGTGCATCTGCTGGCCGCGCTGAACACCGGCCACGCCGGCTGCGGCACGGTCCACGCCAACGCGGCGGCCGACGTCCCCGCCCGCCTGGAGGCGCTCGGCACGGCGGCGGGCCTCGACCGGGCGGCCCTGCACAGCCAGGTGGCGGCGGCGTTGTCGGTGGTCCTGCATCTCGTGCGGGGGCGGGACGGCCTGCGGCGGATCGCCGAGGTGCATGTCCTGGAGCGGGACGAGGCCGGTCTGGTGCGGACGGTGCCGGCGCTGCGGTGGGGGACGGGGGCGTTCGTGGCCGAGCGGGGGTGGGAGTGGTTGCGGGGGGTGCTGCGGGAGCGGGGCGTGCTGTTGGCGGGTGACGGGTGTGGGGCGAGGTGTGGGTGAGCGCGAGGGGTGACGGGTGTGGGGCGAGGTGTGGGTGAGCGCGAGGGGTGACGGGTGTGGGGCGAGGTGTGGGTGAGCGCGAGGGGTGACGGCGGAATGAGCGGGGAGTGCGATGGGTGACGTTGGGATGAGTGGGGCCGCGGCCTGTGCCGGGGCGGCGGCGTTGTGGCTGATGAGCGGGCGGAACGCCGGGGTGCGGCGGGCGCGGTTGCTGCTCGCCGGGGGCGGGGCCGTGGGAGCCGGGCCGCCGGACTGGCGGGCGGTCGCCTTCGGGCGGGTGCGGTGGGTTCGAGGGCGGTTAAGGGGCGAGTGGTGGGCCGCCGTGGGCGGGGTTCTCCTCGCCGTGCTCGGGGCCTCCGTACTGCCGCTGGTCGCCGGGGCGGTCGCGGTGCCGTTGCTGCGCCGGGCGCGGGTGGCCGGTCAGGCGCGGGGCGCCCGTGAGCGGCGGGGCGACGCGGTGATCGCGCTGTGCGCCGCGCTCGCCGGGGAGGTGCGCGCGGGACGGCAGCCGGGCGAGGCGCTGCTCGTCGCGGCGCGGGAGTCCGGCGGGCTCGGGGACGCGCAGGCCGCCGTGCTGGCCGCCGCGCGGTTCGGCGGGGACGTGCCCGCAGCCGTCGCGGTGGCGGCGCGGCAACCCGGTGCCGAAGGACTGCGGGGACTCGCCGCGTGCTGGCGAGTGGCCGTGGACCAGGGGGCCGGCCTCGCGGACGGACTCCACCGGCTGGAAGCGGCGTTGCGGGCCGAGCGGGATCAACGGGCCGATCTGCGAGCGCAGTTGGCGGGGGCGAAGTCCACGGCGCTGATGCTCGCCGGACTGCCGGTGCTGGGACTGCTCCTGGGCGCGGTCATGGGCGCTGATCCCTTGCGGGTGCTGCTGCACACCGGTGCCGGGCTCGGGTGCCTGGTCGCCGGTGGGGTGCTGGAGGGGCTGGGCGTGTGGTGGGCGCTGCGGATCGTGCGCGGGGCGGAGGCGGTGTGAGTACGGAAGTTGTCCACAGGCTGGGGGTAGTCGTGGGGATCGGGCTGGGGCTGGGCTGGCTCGTGCGCTGGGCCGGGGCCGTGCGCAGGGAGCGCAGGGCGCGGAGGCGGCTCACGGAGCTCCTGGTGGGAGTGGAGGCATCGGCCGCGCCAGCGGTCGATGTGGGCGGGGCGGTGCGGCGATGGGCGCCTGTCGTGGCGGTGGGGTGTGCCGGGTGGGTGCTCGTCGGGGGCCTCGCGGGGGTGGTGGTCGGGCTGGTCGGCGCTGTCGGCCTGCATCGGTGGCGGGTGCGGCGGGGCGCGGCCGAGGAGGCGGAGTACGACGCCGCCGAGGCGGCCCGGCAACTTCCGCTCGCCGCCGATCTGTTGGCGGCCTGCATCGCCGCCGGTGCGGGGCCCGTGGTCGCGGCCCAGGCCGTGGGAGAGGCGCTGGGCGGTCCGGTGGGCGACGGGCTGGCCCGGGGCGCCGCCGAGGTGCGGCTGGGCGGGGAACCGGGGGACGCCTGGCGGAAGTTGGCCGCGCTGCCCGGCGCCGGAGGGCTCGCGCGGTTGCTGGAGCGGGCCGATGTGTCGGGGCTTCCGGCGGCCGGACCGGTCGCCCGGCTCGCCGCCGACGCCCGTGCCGAATGGGCGCGGGCCGCCACGGCCCGGGCACGCAGGGCGGCGGTGCTGGTCACGGCGCCGGTGGGGCTGTGCTTCCTGCCCGCCTTCATCGCGGTGGGCGTGCTGCCCGTCGTGATCGGGCTGGCCGACGGGGTGCTGGGAGGGGGTGGTGGATGAGCGGGGTTCGGCACTGACCGGTCGTAGTCGATGTCAAGGGAACTGATTCTTACGGGGGTTGCGATGAAGAAGGCAGTACTCAGCAGGGCAGTGCGCGTCGTGCGGGCGCGGATGCGGGCGCTCGTCGCCCGGCGGGACTCGGGGATGGTGACCTCCGAGTACGCGATGGGGATCATCGCGGCGGTGGCGTTCGCCGTGGTGCTCTACAAGGTCGTCACCAGCGGGCAGGTCAGCGCGGAGCTGCAGGCCATCGTGAAGCGGGCCCTCAGTGCGCGGATGTGAGCGGCGCGGCGCGCGCGGGGCCGACCGGGGGTTCGTGACGGCGGAGACGGCCCTGGTGCTGCCCGTGCTGGTCATGTTCACGATGGCGCTGGTGTGGGGGCTGCTGGTGGTCGCCGCCCAGATCCAGTGCGTGGACGCGGCCCGCACGGGCGCCCGCGCCGCGGCCCGCCAGGACCCGCCCGACCAGGTCGTCGCGGTGACCCGCGAGGCGGCGCCGTCCGGCGCGAGGGTCACCGTCAGCCGGTCCGCGGGCAAGGTCCGGGTGCTGGTCGTGGCCGAGCCACCGGTGCTCGGGGGACTGCCGTTCGAGGTACGGGAGGAAGCGGTGGCGGTGGCCGAGGAGGCGTCGGCCCAGGTACCGGCGCCCGCGTCGGCGTCGGGGGAAGTGCTGGGGCGGGTATCGGCGCCCGCGTCGGTGGCGGGAGAGGGGCCGGCCCAGGTACCGGCGCCCGCGTCGGCCGCGGCAAGGTCCCGGAGGCTGCCGTGACCGGCACGGGGCGCCCCACGCCCACGCTTGGGGCCGTGGCGGGCGGTGGGCCTTCGACTCCGCCCCGCCCGAACCGCCCCTGCGCCGACCGCGGCTCCGCCACCGTATGGACCGTCTGCGCCGTGGCCGTCCTCTGCGTGGTCTTCGGAGTGGTGCTCGCCCTCGGACAGGCCGTGGTCGCCCGGCACCGTGCGGCGGGCGGCGCCGATCTCGCCGCGCTCGCGGCGGCGGACCACTGGACGCAGGGCGCGACGGCGGCCTGCGCCCGCGCGGAGGAGGCGGCCCGGGCCCAGGGCACCCGGCTCGTGCGGTGCGCCCTCGTCGGGGATGTGTCGGACGTGACGGCGGCGGCGGGGCGGGAACCGTTCGCGGCGGAGGTCCGGGCGCGGGCGGGTCCCCCGGACGGCCTATCGGCGGCTCAGGAATATCCGAAGGCGGCTCCCGCGTCCCGGCCGGACCCGAAGGCGGCTCCCGCGTCCCGGCCGGACCCGAAGGCGGCTCCCGCGTCCCGGCCGGACGCGATGGGGGCTGCGGCGTCCCGGCAGGACCCGAAGGCGGCTCCGGTGTCCCGGCAGGACCCGACGGGGGGTCTGGCGGCGCCCCTGCGGAGCTTGACGGCGAGTCCGTCGCCCCGGCACGACCCGCTGGCGGGGGGGGGCTCTTACGCCCCCGGAGAACCGGAAGGCGCCTCTGACGCCTCTGGAGGACCCGTCGGCCGCTCCAGCACCCCCGGAGGATCCGACGGCGCCCCCCGCAGCAGCTCCGTGAGGAGTCGTACCGCCCCCCTCTTGTGCAGTGGGTCGTTGCCGTTGCCGCACTTGGGGGACTGGATGCAGGACGGGCAGCCGGAGTCGCACTCGCAGGAGGCGATGGCCTCACGGGTGGCGGTGAGCCAGGCGCGGGCGGTGTGGAAGGCGCGCTCCGCGAAGCCCGCGCCGCCGGGGTGGCCGTCGTAGACGAAGACCGTGGGCAGGAGCGTGTCGGGGTGCAGCGGGACCGAGACGCCGCCGATGTCCCAGCGGTCGCAGGTGGCGAAGAGGGGCAGCAGGCCGATCGAGGCGTGCTCGGCGGCGTGCAGGGCGCCGCCGAGGATCTCCGGGTTGATCCGGGCCGCGTCGAGCTGGTCCTCGGTGACCGTCCACCACACCGCGCGGGTGCGCAGCTTACGAGGAGGGAGGTCGAGTTTCGTCTCGCCCAGGACCTCGCCGGTGATCAGCCGGCGGCGCAGGAAGGAGACCACTTGGTTGGTGACCTCGACGGAGCCGTAGCACAGGCGGCCGTCGCCCCACGGGATCTCGGTGTCCGTCTCCAGGACGGCGATGGAGGTGGTGTCGCGGGCGACCGTGGAGTAGGAGGGGTTGGCCTGCTCGACCAGGGCCACGGAGTCCTCCAGGTCCAGCGAGCGCACCAGATAGGTGCGGCCTTGGTGGAGGTGGACCGCGCCCTCGTGGACGGTGGTGTGCGCGGCGCCCGCGTCGACCGTGCCGAGCAGACGGCCCGTACCGGACTCGACGATCTGGACCGGGCGTCCGCCGCCGCCGCGGATGTCGGTGAGGTCGGCGGCCCGTTCCCGGCGCGTCCAGTGCCAGGCCTTGGTGCGGCGGCGCAGCAGCTTCGCCGCCTCCAGCTGCGGGAGGAGGTCCGCGCAGGCGGGGCCGAAGAGGTCCAGGTCCTCCTCGGTCAGGGGCAGCTCCTCGGCCGCCGCGCACAGGTGCGGGGCGAGGACGTAGGGGTTGTCGGGGTCGAGGACCGTGGATTCGACGGGCTGGTCGAACAGGGCCTCGGGGTGGTGGACGAGGTAGGTGTCCAGGGGATCGTCGCGGGCGACCAGGACGGCGAGCGCGCCCTGGCCGGAGCGGCCCGCCCGGCCCGCCTGCTGCCACAGCGAGGCACGGGTGCCCGGATATCCGGCGATCACCACCGCGTCCAGGCCGGAGACGTCGATGCCGAGTTCCAGGGCGGTGGTGGCGGACAGGCCGAGGAGTTCGCCGGAGTGCAGGGCCTGCTCCAGGGCGCGCCGCTCCTCGGGGAGGTAGCCGCCGCGGTAGGCGGCGACCCGGCGGGCGAGGGAGCGGTCGACCTCGGCGAGGCGTTCCTGGGCGATCACCGAGATCAGTTCGGCGCCGCGCCGGGAGCGTACGAAGGCCACCGAGCGCACGCCCTGCACGGCGAGGTCGGTGAGCAGGTCGGCGGTCTCGGCGGTGGCGGTACGGCGGACGGGTGCGCCCTTCTCGCCCTGGAGTTCGGTGAGCGGGGGCTCCCAGAGGGCGAACACCAGTTCACCGCGCGGTGAGGCGTCGTCGGCCACCTCGACGACCGGCACGCCGGTCAGGCGGCGGGCGGCCACCGCGGGGTCGGCGGCGGTCGCGGAGGCCAGCAGGAAGACCGGGGAGGCGCCGTAGCGGGCGCACAGGCGGCGCAGCCGGCGCAGTACCTGGGCGACGTGCGAGCCGAAGACGCCGCGGTAGGTGTGGCACTCGTCGACGACGACGTACTTCAGGGCCTTGAGGAAGGAGGACCAGCGGGGGTGGGAGGGCAGGACGCCGCGGTGCAGCATGTCCGGGTTGGTCAGGACGTAGTTGGCGTACTGGCGGATCCACTCGCGTTCCTCGAACGGCGTGTCGCCGTCGTACACCGCCGGCCGGACAGAATGGCCGAGAGGTTGTGAAAGTTCTTTCACCGATCGGCACTGGTCTGCCGCGAGGGCTTTTGTCGGCGCCAGGTAGAGCGCGGTGGCGCCGCGGCCGTTGGGGGCCTCGGAGCCGTCCAGGAGGGCGGAGAGCACGGGCATCAGGTAGGCGAGCGACTTGCCCGAGGCGGTGCCAGTGGCGACCACCACCGACTCGCCGTCCAGGGCGTGCTCGGCGGCCCGTGCCTGGTGGGCCCAGGGGTGTTCGACCCCGGCGGCCTGGACGGCGGCGATCACCTCGGCGCGGATCCGGTCGGGCCAGACGGCATGGCGGCCCTCACGCGGGGGCACATGCTCCGTATGAGTGATGCGCGAAGCCCGGTTCGGCCCGGAGGCGAGCCGGCCCAGCACCGTACCCGGGTCCACCCGGGAAACGGGGTCCGTCAGGGAACGAAAGGATCGGTGATTCTCGGCCATCGGCACCGAGTGTGTCACTGGCGTGACGGACAATGGGACCAAGGCGTCGTGCACGCCCGCCGGTAAGTGATTGAATGCCATCGCGGCTGGCGAACCGTCCTGGGGGCTGCAAGCCGAGGTGTCCCGAGGGACGACCGCTCGATAGCAAGGTGCTGGAGGATCCGTGGACCTGTCCCTGTCGACCCGTACCGTCGGCGATCGTACGGTCGTCGAGGTCGGTGGCGAAATCGACGTATATACCGCGCCCAAGCTGCGCGAGCAGCTGGTCGAGCTGGTGAACGACGGGAGTTTCCACCTCGTCGTCGACATGGAGGGCGTGGACTTCCTCGACTCCACCGGACTCGGCGTGCTGGTCGGCGGACTGAAGCGGGTGCGTGCCCATGAGGGCTCGCTGCGCCTGGTCTGCAACCAGGAGCGCATTCTCAAGATCTTCCGTATCACCGGCCTCACCAAGGTGTTCCCGATCCACACCTCGGTCGAGGAAGCGGTGGCGGCCACCGACTGATCTCCGCTCCGGGGCGCTCTCGGCCCCGGGACGGACGACGTTCCAGAAGGGGGACCGGGCGCTCGGCGGCCCGGTCCTCCGGACAGCACGCCCGTAGTTGCGAGGGGGATGCATGGCCACCGTTGAACTCCGCTTCAGTGCGCTGCCCGAGCACGTCAGGACCGCACGACTGGTCGCGGCGGCGGTGGCGCGCAGGGCCGGAGTGGACGAGGCCGTCCTGGACGAGGTGCGCCTCGCGGTCGGTGAGGCGTGCTCCCGGGCCGTGGGTCTGCATCAGCTCGGCGCGGTCTCGGCACCGGTGAAGGTGGTGCTGATCGAGGAGGAGAAGCAGTTCTCCATCGAGGTCGGCGACGAGGCTCCGCGCTCCGCCCCGGGTGACCGGGCGCCGGGCGCGGCGGGCGAGGACGCGGAGACCGAGGAGGACGAGATGGGCCTCGCGGTCATCAGCGGCCTTGTCGACGACGTGGAGGTCACCGCCGGCGAGCACGGCGGACTGATCCGTATGACCTGGCCGACCACTCCGGCGGTCGCGGAGCTCCCCTGACCTTCCCGCGCGACGCGCGCAGAGCTTCCGGCCGTCGACGAGTCGATCCCGGAGCCGGAGCGTCGCGCGCAACGCGCGCGGAGCTTCCCTGACTTCCCGGGCAACCCGCGCGGAACAGTTCCCCGGCGCCCCCCGCGCCCCGGGGCACAGCTCCCTCGACCTCTCAGCCCGACCCGCGCGGAGGCCCCTGACCGCACGTGCGGCCCCCGTTTTTCAGACTTGATCACTCGAAGGGCCCTACCCCGGTAGGGCCCTTTCGCTATTTCGTGAATTTCTTCACGATCAATCTCCCGATAATTCGATCAAGTTCCCGCCGAGGTCAATGCGGGTGTCAATGCTTTTGAGGCATTACCTCTTTCGGGTTCCATGGTCGAGGGGCGATCATTTGCTGAAGAGCAGGTGAAGACCAATTTCGTTTACCGCGCACTGTTTTGATCAGGTTCCGGTACCTACAATCCGTCCACATCTTGAGCTCAGCCCAAGCGTCAAGGAGGACGAATGGCGGGGCTTTCTACCCCTCATCAGTTGGATCACCCCACAACCCTCGCAGCCGCGGTCCTGACCGACGGAAACCGCGCCATGGTGATCGTCATCGGCCTGGTGGCCCTGGCGGCGCTGGTGGTCGCCGGTGTCCTGGTGCGTCAGGTGCTCGCGGCGGACGAGGGCACGGACAGCATGAAGAAGATCGCGGCGGCGGTCCAGGAAGGCGCCAATGCCTATCTGGCCCGGCAGTTGCGCACGCTCGGTGTATTCGCCGTGGTCGTCTTCTTCCTGCTCATGCTGCTGCCTGCGGACGACTGGAATCAGCGCATCGGCCGATCGCTGTTCTTCTTGATCGGCGCGGCGTTCTCGGCGGCCACCGGTTATATCGGCATGTGGCTCGCCGTGCGCAGCAATGTGCGCGTCGCCGCCGCGGCCAGGGAAGCGACCCCGGCGGAGGGTGAGCCGGAAAAGGATCTCACCGCCGTCTCGCACAAAGCCATGAAGATCGCTTTCCGTACGGGCGGCGTGGTCGGCATGTTCACAGTGGGGCTCGGTCTGCTGGGCGCCTCCTGTGTGGTGCTGGTGTACGCGGCCGACGCGCCGAAGGTGCTGGAGGGCTTCGGTCTCGGGGCCGCTCTCATCGCCATGTTCATGCGTGTCGGTGGCGGCATCTTCACCAAGGCCGCCGACGTCGGCGCCGACCTGGTCGGCAAGGTCGAGCAGGGCATTCCGGAGGACGACCCGCGCAATGCCGCGACCATCGCCGACAACGTGGGCGACAACGTCGGCGACTGCGCGGGCATGGCGGCCGACCTCTTCGAGTCCTACGCGGTGACCCTGGTCGCCGCGCTCATCCTGGGCAAGGTGGCCTTCGGCGACGCCGGACTCGCCTTCCCGCTGCTGGTCCCCGCGATCGGCGTGATCACGGCCATGATCGGCATCTTCGCCGTGGCCCCGCGGCGCAGTGACCGCAGCGGCATGACGGCGATCAACCGCGGCTTCTTCATCTCCGCGGTGATCTCGCTGGTCCTGGTGGCCATCGCGGTCTTCACCTACCTGCCCTCGACCTACGCCGACCTCGACGGGGTCACCGACGAGGCGATCCTGGGCAAGAGCGGCGACCCGCGGATCCTCGCCGTCGTCGCCGTGGCGATCGGCATCGTGCTGGCGGCTGTCATCCAGCAGCTGACCGGCTACTTCACCGAGACCGACCGGCGTCCGGTCCGGGACATCGGCAAGAGCTCGCTGACCGGCCCGGCCACCGTCGTCCTGGCCGGTATCTCCGTCGGTCTGGAATCGGCCGTCTACACCGCCCTGTTGATCGGCCTCGGCGTCTACGGGGCCTTCCTGCTCGGCGGCACGTCGATCATGCTGGCGCTGTTCGCGGTGGCGCTGGCCGGTACCGGTCTGCTCACCACGGTCGGTGTGATCGTCGCGATGGACACCTTCGGGCCGGTCTCCGACAACGCCCAGGGCATCGCCGAGATGTCCGGCGACGTCGAGGGCGCGGGCGCCCAGGTGCTCACCGACCTGGACGCGGTCGGCAACACCACCAAGGCCATCACCAAGGGCATCGCCATCGCCACCGCGGTGCTCGCGGCGTCGGCGCTCTTCGGCTCGTACCGCGACGCCATCACCACCGGCGCCGCGGAGGTGGGCGAGAAGCTCTCCGGCGACGACGCCCCGCTGAGCCTGATGATGGACATCTCGCAGCCCAACAACCTCGTCGGCCTGATCGCCGGCGCGGCGGTCGTCTTCCTCTTCTCCGGACTCGCCATCAACGCCGTCTCCCGGTCGGCCGGTTCGGTGGTCTACGAGGTGCGGCGGCAGTTCCGCGAGAAGCCCGGGATCATGGACTACAGCGAGAAGCCGGAGTACGGCAAGGTCGTCGACATCTGCACCCGGGACGCGCTCAGGGAACTGGCGACACCCGGTCTGCTCGCGGTCATGGCCCCGATCTTCATCGGGTTCACGCTCGGGGTCGGCGCACTCGGCGCGTTCCTGGCCGGGGCGATCGGCGCGGGCACGCTGATGGCGGTGTTCCTCGCCAATTCCGGCGGCTCCTGGGACAACGCCAAGAAGCTGGTCGAGGACGGCCACCACGGCGGCAAGGGCAGCGAGGCCCACGCCGCCACGGTGATCGGCGACACCGTCGGCGACCCCTTCAAGGACACCGCGGGTCCCGCGATCAACCCGCTGCTGAAGGTGATGAACCTGGTGGCGCTCCTGATCGCACCCGCGGTGATCGACTTCTCGTACGGCGACGACAAGAACATCGGTGCCCGCGTACTGATCGCGGTGCTGGCGTTCCTGGTGATCGCCGGTGCCGTGTACGTGTCCAAGCGGCGCGGGATCGCGATGGGTGACGAGGGCAACGCCGAAAGGTCGGCCAACTCGCCCGATACGGCGGTGGTTTCGCAGACCTCCTGACGGGACTGTGACGGGACCGCAGCTCAAGGGGCGGGCGGTCGGCGCGCATTGACGCGCCGACCGCCCGCTCCTTGTCCGTGTGCGCCCCCGCCGTGAGGCTTCTCTCCCGTGGTGCAAATGCTGAGGTACAGGCCCATATCGGTCATCCGGTATGCGGTCGTACGCCATCCGGCGTGTATGTTCCGGGGCCGAGAGCCATGGAAGGGACCAATCCGGTGAACAAGAAGCTCGTGGCCGCACTGTCCGGCGGTGCGGTACTGGTACTGGCGCTGTCGGGATGCAGCAGCGACGACGGCAACGACAAGCTGGATGCCTGGGCGAAGCAGGTCTGCGACGACGTACAGCCGCAGGCGAAGAAGATCGCGTCGGCGAACGACGCGATCCAGAAGGAGACCTCGGACAACAGCACGCCGGAGGAGGTCCAGAAGACCGACTCCCAGGCGTTCCAGGACATGTCCGACGCCTACAAGGCGATCGGCACGGCCGTGAGCAAGGCGGGGGCGCCGGACGTCGAGGACGGCGCGAAGAAGCAGCAGGACGCGGTCAAGGAGCTCAACGGCATCTCCGCCTCCTACGCCGACCTGAAGAAGCAGATCGACGACCTCGACACCAAGGACCAGGGCAAGTTCGCCAAGGGGCTCAAGGACATCGCCACCGAGCTGAACAAGCTGAGCACCAGCGGCAGCAACGCCCTCAAGGCACTGGAGGAGGGCGACGTCGGCCAGGCCATGGCCAAGCAGTCCAGCTGCAAGTCGTCCACCGCCGCGGCGACGGCCGCGGCCAGCTGACCCCGAGGGGCCGCGTGGGGGCGGCGGGGCGGTCACAATGGGGGGCGTGAGTACCTCCAGGCTGCCCGTACTGCCCGCCTCCGACCGCCCCGATGTCGCCGCCCGCCTGCGGGACGCCCTGCTCGGGGCCTCCTTCACCGCCGACGGGCTGCTCGAACTGCTCGGCGCCCCCGCGTACGCCGCGCTCGCCCGCAGCGAGACCGTGCCCGCGCTCCGGGCCACCCGCGGGGACACGCCGCTGGAGACCGTCGTACGGCTCTTCCTGCTCCAGCAGCCCGTGCCGCACGCGCGCGTGGCGGACGTCCTGCCCGTCGAGGAGTGCCTGGAGAGCGGGTGGCTGACCCGCGCGGGCGGCGACGAGCTGGCCGCGGCCGTGGACGTACGGCCCTACGGCGGACCCGGCGGCGAGGACTGGTACATCGTGTCCGACCTGGGCTGCGCCGTCGGCGGCGCCGGGGGAATCGGCGTCAAGGACGAGGGCGTGGTGCTCGGCGTCGGCGGCGCCTCCACCACGCTGGCCGGCATCACCGTCCGTACGCCCGTCTCCACCGCCCTCGACGTCGGCACCGGTTCCGGCATCCAGGCGCTGCACGCCGCCCAGCACGCCACCCGCGTGACGGCGACCGACCTCAACCCCCGCGCGCTGCACATCACCGCGCTCACGCTCGCCCTGTCCGGGGCGCCGGCCGCCGATCTGCGCGAGGGCTCACTGTTCGAGCCCGTCCGGGAGGGCGAGAAGTTCGACCTGATCGTCTCCAACCCGCCCTTCGTGATCTCGCCGGGCGCGCGGCTGACCTACCGGGACGGCGGGATGGGCGGGGACGATCTGTGCCGCTCGCTCGTTCAGGGGGCGGGGGAACTGCTGAACGAGGGCGGGTTCGCGCAGTTCCTCGCGAACTGGCAGCACGTGGCGGGGGAGGACTGGCAGGACAGACTCAGGTCATGGGTGCCGCGCGGGTGCGACGCGTGGATCGTCCAGCGCGAGGTGCAGGACACCACGCAGTACGCCGAGCTGTGGCTGCGGGACGCCGGGGACCACCGGGGCGATCCCGCCGAGTACCAGGCGCGCTACGACGCCTGGCTGGACGAGTTCGAGGCGCGCAAGGTCAAGGCCGTCGGCTTCGGCTGGATCACCCTGCGCAGGACGGGCTCGGCCGTGCCCTCGATCACCGTCGAGGAGTGGCCGCACCCGGTCGAGCAGCCGCTCGGCGAGACGGTGCGGGCGCACTTCGACCGGCTCGACTACCTGCGCGCGCACGACGACGCCGCCCTGCTCGAAGGGCACTTCCGGCTCGTCGGGGAGGTCGTGCAGGAGCAGGTCGGGCTGCCCGGAGCCGAGGACCCCGAGCACGTCGTGCTGCGCCAGAACCGCGGGATGCGCCGGGCGACCAAGGTGGACACCGTCGGCGCCGGTTTCGCGGGCGTCTGCGACGGCACGCTGAGCGCCGGACGCATCCTCGACGCCATCGCCCAGCTCGTCGGCGAGGACCCGGTCCTGCTGCGCGACCGCACGCCCGCGCAGATCCGGCTGCTGGTGGAGCAGGGATTCCTGGAACCCGCGTGATCAGAACCGCGTGATCCCGTGCGCTCATCCGGGGCGGTGTGCTCATCCGGGGCGGCGCGATCATCTCGACCGGAGCGATCAGAACCCGGTGATCACAAAGCGCCGAGCGATCAGCGGAAGATCAATCCCTTTCCCCAACGGCCAATTCGCGCTGCCCGCGAGAAGTTGACCGGAAACGCTCCGTGCGGCCGCTGGGATGCCGCTCGGGCGCGGGCGGGCGGGCCGGGGCGCCCCGCGCTTTCCCCGGCGCCCCGGACCGCCCGCCGACGCGCCGCCCGCGCGTTCATCCGGGGTTCGCCCCGCCGTCGCCCGCGCGTGCCAGCCTCACTGGGCCGGGACGCGCGCGGAGCGGGGCGAAAGGGGCAATACGATCATGGAGACCGGGTCGGCGATCTTCTCGGGGTCGGTGTTCGGACTGTTCGGAGCCGGGCTCCTGGCATGGACGGCGGCCCGCGCACGCCACCGCGAACCGGTGGCCCCCGGTGTGAACCCCGTCGCATCGGCGACGCTCGCGGGCCTCGCCGCCGTGATCGCGCTCGCTCTCGCCGCATGGTGCTTCACCCGCCTGTGAGAACCGCGCCGGAGCTGGGATTCCGATAATTGGGAGGCGCTCCTCCGGAAAGGCTCGAAAAGGCCGCTGGGCACTCCGGGCGGCAGGAATGGCGGTAGTCGGGTTACCGTTCGAGTGGCCGTTGCGGGCTTTTCCCGTTTGACACGGGGGCGGGATGTACCGTCACACTCCGCAGCGTCACCACCACCCGACCCCGGGAGCCAGGCCGGGGAGGTCACCCAGCGTCGACCGGAGAGAAGAGCGAAGTTGTCCCCGACCAGCGAGACCGCGAAGGGCGGCCGCCGACTCGTCATCGTCGAGTCGCCTGCCAAGGCGAAGACGATCAAGGGCTATCTCGGCCCCGGATACGTTGTCGAGGCGAGCGTCGGGCACATCCGCGACCTCCCCAACGGCGCCGCGGAGGTCCCCGAGAAGTACACCGGCGAGGTCCGCCGCCTCGGGGTGGACGTCGAACACGACTTCGAGCCGATCTATGTCGTCAACGCGGACAAGAAGGCACAGGTCAAGAAGCTCAAGGACCTGCTGAAGGAGTCGGACGAGCTCTACCTCGCCACCGATGAGGACCGCGAGGGCGAGGCCATCGCCTGGCACCTGCAGGAAGTCCTGAAGCCCAAGGTCCCGGTCAAGCGGATGGTCTTCCACGAGATCACCAAGTCCGCGATCCAGGCCGCCGTCGCCAACCCGCGCCAGCTCAACCAGAAGCTGGTCGACGCCCAGGAGACCCGCCGCATCCTCGACCGCCTCTACGGCTACGAGGTCTCGCCGGTGCTGTGGAAGAAGGTCATGCCGCGGCTGTCGGCGGGCCGCGTCCAGTCCGTCGCGACCCGGCTCGTGGTCGAGCGGGAACGCGAGCGCATCGCGTTCCGTTCGGCTGAGTACTGGGACCTGACGGGCACCTTCTCGACCGGCCGCGCGGGGGACCCCTCGGACCCGTCGTCGCTGGTCGCCCGCCTCCAGAGCGTCGACGGCAGGCGGGTCGCGCAGGGCCGAGACTTCGACTCCCTGGGACAGCTCAAGAGCGCCAACACCCTCCACCTCGACGAGGCGAACGCCCGCGCGCTGGCCGCCGCCCTGGAGCAGACGCGGTTCGCCGTGCGCTCGGTCGAGTCCAAGCCGTACCGCCGCTCTCCCTACGCCCCCTTCCGTACGACGACCCTCCAGCAGGAGGCGTCCCGCAAGCTCGGCTTCGGGGCCAAGGCGACCATGCAGATCGCCCAGAAGCTGTACGAGAACGGCTACATCACCTATATGCGTACGGACTCCACGACGCTCAGCGACACCGCTGTCGCCGCGGCCCGTGCGCAGGTCACCCAGCTGTACGGCGCCAACTACCTGCCGGACGCCCCGCGCACCTACGCGGGCAAGGTCAAGAACGCGCAGGAGGCGCACGAGGCGATCCGCCCCTCGGGTGATCGTTTCCGCACGCCCGCCGAGACCGGTCTGACCGGCGACCAGTTCAAGCTCTACGAGCTGATCTGGAAGCGCACCGTCGCCTCCCAGATGAAGGACGCGACCGGCAACAGCGTGACCGTGAAGATCGGCGGCACCGCCGCCGACGGCCGGGACGTCGAGTTCACCGCCTCCGGCAAGACGATCACCTTCCACGGCTTCCTCAAGGCCTACGTGGAGGGCGCCGACGACCCGAACGCCGAGCTGGACGACCGCGAGCGCCGACTGCCGCAGGTCAGCGAGGGCGACGCGCTCGGCGCCGAGGAGATCACGGTCGACGGGCACGCCACCAAGCCCCCGGCCCGCTACACCGAGGCCAGCCTGGTCAAGGAGCTCGAAGAGCGCGAGATCGGCCGCCCGTCGACGTACGCGTCGATCATCGGCACGATCCTCGACCGCGGCTATGTGTTCAAGAAGGGCACGGCCCTGGTGCCGTCCTTCCTGTCCTTCGCCGTGGTCAACCTCCTGGAGAAGCACTTCGGGCGGCTCGTCGACTACGACTTCACCGCCAGGATGGAGGACGACCTCGACCGCATCGCCCGCGGTGAGGCGCAGTCCGTGCCGTGGCTGAAGCGCTTCTACTTCGGCGAGGGTGAGGGCGCGGGCTCCGGCGCGGCCGAGGCCGGCAACGGTGACGGGGACCACCTGGGCGGTCTCAAGGAGCTGGTGACCGACCTGGGCGCGATCGACGCGCGCGAGGTGTCCTCCTTCCCCGTCGGCAACGGCATCGTGCTGCGGGTCGGCCGCTACGGCCCGTACATCGAGCGCGGCGAGAAGGACTCCGAGAACCACCAGCGCGCCGACATCCCGGACGACCTGGCTCCCGACGAGCTGTCCGTGGAGCTGGCCGAGGAGCTGCTGGCCAAGCCGAGCGGTGACTTCGAGCTGGGCACCGACCCGGTCACCGGCCACCAGATCGTCGCCAAGGACGGCCGCTACGGCCCGTACGTCACCGAGATCCTGCCCGAGGGCACCCCGAAGACCGGCAAGAACGCCGTGAAGCCGCGGACGGCCTCGCTGTTCAAGTCGATGTCGCTGGACACGGTGACCCTGGAGGACGCGCTCAAGCTGATGTCCCTCCCGCGCGTGGTCGGCACCGACACCGACGGCCAGGAGATCACCGCGCAGAACGGCCGCTACGGCCCGTACCTGAAGAAGGGCACGGACTCGCGGTCGCTGCAGAGCGAGGAGCAGCTGTTCACGATCACGCTGGAGGAGGCGCAGGCGATCTACGCCCAGCCCAAGCAGCGTGGCCGGGCCGCCGCCAAGCCGCCGCTGAAGGAGCTGGGCACCGACCCGGTCAGCGAGAAGCCGGTCGTGGTCAAGGACGGCCGCTTCGGCCCGTACGTCACCGACGGGGAGACCAACGCGACCCTGCGCTCCGGCGACAGCGTCGAGACGATCACCCCGGAGCGCGGCTTCGAACTGCTCGCCGAGAAGCGGGCCAAGGGGCCCGCCAAGAAGACGGCGAAGAAGACGGCCGCGAAGAAGACGACCGCCAAGAAGGCCCCGGCCAAGAAGACGGCCGCCAAGAAGACCGCGGCGAAGAAGACGACGACGGCCAAGAAGACGGCCGCGAAGAAGACGGCCGCCGCGAAGCCCTCCTCGGAGGACTGAGAGGCTCGCGCTTCGCGAAACGAACGCCCCGGCATCACTCTTTGGTGTCGGGGCGGGCGTACGTTCGGGCGCCCGCCCCGGGCTGTCGGCGCCTGCCGATAGGCTGAAAGCATGACGCGTGCCGAGCAGCCAACGGCCCCCCACACGGCCCCCGACGAAGCCCTCGCGGCGGACTCCCGCGAACGCGCCGTCCGTGCGCTGCTGCGCCGACCCCAGCTCAGGCGGCTGTGGAGCGCACAGCTCGTCGGCGGCGTCGGCGACGTCCTGGCCTTCCTCGTACTCGTCCTGCTGGCGCTTCAGGCGGCCATCGCCGAGGGCTCGTTCGGCGGCGGCTACCGGGGCGTGGCGTTCGCAGTGGCGACGGTCTTCGGTACGCGCATCCTCGCGACGCTGCTGTTCGGGGCCGTTCTGCTCGGCCCGCTCACCTCGCTGACCTCCCAGGAGGGCCCGCTCGACCGCCGCTGGACGATGGTCGGCGCGGACGGCGTACGCGCCGCCCTGCTGCTGGTCGCCCCGCTGTGGATCGACTGGACGCCCCAGAACGCGCTCGCGCTGCTCCTGGTGACCGTCTTCCTCACCGGGGTCGCCGAACGCTTCTGGACCGTCTGCCGGGAGAGCGCGGCGCCCGCGCTGCTGCCCGCCCCGCCCCTGGAGGGCGCGACGGTACGGCCGCTGCCGGACCACATGGACGCGCTGCGCCGCCTGTCGCTGCGCACCGGCTTCCTGGCGATCCCGCTCGGCGCCGCCGCGCTCGTCGTCGCGGCCCTGGGCAACAACCTGCTGGCCACCGGCATCGACTGGTTCGGCGAGCACCAGGCCGCGCTCGCCTCCTACGTCGCCGCCGGACTGTTCGCCGCGTCCCTGTCCGTGGTGACCTTCCTGGAGCTGCCCGACACCCGCACACCACGCGCGCGTTCCCCGCTGGAGGGCCTGCGCCGCCCCAAGACCGGCACCGGCGTCGACAAGGGCCGCACCGGCGCGGTCCCGCTGCTGGTCACGGCCTGCGCCGCCGTGGCGGGCGCGGTGTCGGCCTCCGTCGCCGTGGCGGTGCTGCACGCCAAGGACCTGGGCGGCGGCCCGGTGCTGTACGGCCTGATGACGCTGGTGCTGACCGGTGGGGTCGTCGTCGGCATCCGTACGGCGCCCAAGGTGCTGGTGTCGCTGTCGCGGCGCCGCCTGCTGGCGCTGGCCATCGCGCTCACCGGCCTCGCGCTGCTGGCCGCCGGGCTGGTCCCGGACGTCACCACCGTGCTGCTGGTCCTCGCCCTCGCGGGCGTCGCCGCGGGCATCGCCGCCAACACCGGGCACACCCTGCTGGACCAGGAGACCGAGGACTTCCGCCGCCCGCGCACCACCGAGCATCTGCACGCGGTCGTACGGGTCTTCGTCGGACTCGGCGCGCTGATCGCGCCCCTGGTGGCGGCCGGGATCGGCCCGCACCGGCTGGAGAGCGGGCGGTTCGTGTTCGCGCACGGCGGTGCCGCGTTCACGCTGATGCTGGTCGGCGCCCTGCTGCTGCCGGTCGCCGCGCTGGTGCTGGCCAAGGTCGACGACCGGTCCGGGGTGCCGCTGCGGCACGATCTGCGCGACGCGCTGCTCGGCGGCGACGACCCGGAGCAGGCGCCCGCCGCGACCGGCTTCTTCATCGCCCTGGAGGGCGGCGACGGCGCGGGCAAGTCCACCCAGGCCGAGGCGCTCGCCGAGTGGATCCGGGCCAAGGGCCACGAGGTCGTCGTGACCCGCGAGCCGGGCGCGACGCCGGTCGGCAAGCGGCTGCGCTCGATCCTGCTGGACGTCTCCAGCGCCGGACTGTCGCACCGCGCGGAGGCGCTGCTGTACGCGGCGGACCGCGCGGAACACGTCGACACCGTGGTGCGGCCCGCGCTGGAGCGCGGCGCGGTGGTCATCTCCGACCGCTACATCGACTCCTCGGTGGCCTACCAGGGCGCGGGCCGCGACCTGTCGCCCACCGAGATCGCCCGCATCAACCGCTGGGCCACCAACGGACTGGTGCCGCATCTGACCGTGCTGCTGGACGTCGACCCGGAGACCGCGCGCGAGCGCTTCACCGAGGCGCCGGACCGGCTGGAGTCGGAGCCCGCGGAGTTCCACGCGCGCGTGCGCTCCGGTTTCCTCACCCTGGCCGCCGCCGACCCCGGCCGCTACCTGGTGGTGGACGCGGGCCAGGAGCCCGAGGCCGTCACCACCGTCGTCCGGCACCGGCTCGACCAGGTGCTGCCGCTGTCGGAGCAGGAGATCCGGGAGCGGGAGGAGGCGCGGCGCCGGGCCGAGGAGGAGGCCCGCCGGAAGGCCGAGGAGGAGGCCGCCCGCAAGGCCGAGGAGGAGCGGCTGGAGCGTGAGCGCCAGGAACAGCTCGCCCGGCTGCGCGCCGAGGAGGAGGAACGCAAGCGCCGCGAGTTGGAGGAGGCGCAGCGTCGCGAGGCCGAACGGCAGGCGGAGGAGGCCCGGTTGCGCGCCGAGGAGGCCGCCCGCCGCGCGGAGGAGGAGCGTCAGCGGCTCCTGGCCGAGGAGAAGGCCCGCGCGGAGGAGGAGGCCCGCCGCAAGGCCGAGGAGGAACGCCGTCGCAAGCAGGCCGAGGAGGAGGCCCGGCTGCGCGCCGAGGCCGAGGCGCGGCGCCTGGAGAAGCAGCGCAAGGCGGAGGAGGCCCTGCTCCGTGCGGAGGAGGCACGCCGGCTCGCCGAGCAGGCGGCGGCCGCGGCGGAGGCGGGACCCGCGCCTACGCCTCCCGCGCCGGTGGCCGAGCCGCCGGAGGCGCAGACCGTGCCCACGCCGGTGGTGACGGCGGCGGACGCCGCTGCCGCGCGGCGGGGGGACCGGACGGATCGCACGACGGTGCTGCGGAAGGTGGAGGAGGAGCGGCGGGATGACCCGTCCGCGTCTTCCGGCGCCTCTTCCCACGCCGCTTCCGGCGTCTCGGAGGCGGAGGTGACGGCGGAGCTGCCGCAGCCGTCGGCCGCGCCCGGGGCGGCGGACGAGACGGCCGTACTGCCTCCGGTGGGTGCCGCGGATGAGACGGCCGTACTGCCTTCGGCGGGAGCGGCGGACCAGACGGCGGTGCTGCCGCCGGTTCCCCCGGGTGCCGCCGACGAGACGGCCGTGCTGCCGCCCGTGGCGCCGGGCGCGGCGGACGAGACCGCGGTGCTGCCCCCGGTACGGGGCGGGAGCCCCGCGGACCGGGTTCCGCCCGGGATCTTCCGCGACGAGGCACAGCCGGAGCGGGCGGAGGAGCGCACCCGCGAGCTGCCCCAGGTCGACGCGCAGGCCGCCGCCGAGCCGAAGTCCCGCCGGCGCAGGCGGCCCCGCTCGGACTGGGCCGAGGAGACCCCGCTGGACGACCTGCCGTCGCTCGCGGACGAGCTGCTGGGTCCGCGGGAGGACGGTCACGGGGACGAGGACCAGGGGCGGGGCAGGCGCGGCGGGCGCTGAGCCCCGTACAGCTGCGCGGACGGCGGCCCCGGGCTGGGGCCGCCGTCGTTGTCAGTGGGGCCCTCCACAATGGAGGGCGTACCGCGTCACGTGGACGAAAGGGCGGCGTACGTCATGACCGTGTGGGACGACCTGGTGGGGCAGGAGAAGGTGAGCGAGCAGCTCGCCGCCGCTGCCCGGGACGCCGACGCCCTGGTCACCGCCGCGGCGGCGGACGCCCCGCCCCCGGAGGCGTCGAAGATGACGCACGCCTGGCTGTTCACGGGCCCGCCCGGCGCCGGCCACACCCAGGCCGCGCGTGCCTTCGCCGCCGCGCTGCAGTGCGTCAGCCCCGACCGCGCCCTCGGCGGGGCGCCCGGCTGCGGCTTCTGCGACGGCTGCCATACGGCGCTGATCGGCACGCATGCCGACGTCACCACCGTCGCCGCCGTGGGCACCCAGATCCTCGCCGAAGACATGCGGGACACGGTCCGCAAGTCGTTCACCTCGCCCGCCAACGGCCGCTGGCAGGTCATCCTCGTCGAGGACGCCGAGCGCCTGAACGAGAAGTCGGCCAACGCCGTCCTGAAGGCCGTGGAGGAACCGGCTCCGCGCACGGTGTGGCTGCTGTGCGCCCCCTCCATTGAGGACGTCCTGCCCACCATCCGCTCCCGCTGCCGCCACCTGAACCTGCGTACGCCCTCGGTCGACGCCATCGCCGACATGCTCGTACGGCGCGAGGGCATCGAGCCGGACGTCGCCGCGGCGGCGGCCCGCGCCACCCAGGGCCACGTCGACCGGGCCCGACGGCTGGCCACGGATCCGGCAGCCCGTGAGCGCAGAGCGGCCGTACTGAAGCTGCCGTTGCGCGTCGAGGACATCGGCGGCTGCCTCAGAGCGGCGCAGGAGCTGGTGGACGCGGCGGCCGAGGACGCCAAGCAGCTCGCGGAGGAGAGGGACGGCAAGGAGACCGAGGAGCTGAAGGCGGCGCTCGGCGCGGCCCAGGGCGGCCGGCTGCCGCGCGGCACGGCGGGCGTGATGAAGGACCTGGAGGACAAGCAGAAGCGCCGCCGCACCCGCACCCAGCGCGACAGCCTCGACCTCGCCCTGACCGACCTCACCGCCTTCTACCGCGACGTCCTCGCCCTCCAGCTCGGCTCCCGCGTCGCCATCGCCAACGCCGACGCCGAGGACGTCCTCGACCGCCTGGCGCGCAGCAGCACCCCGGAGGCCACCCTGCGCCGTATCGAGGCCATCGCCGCCTGCCGGGACGCCCTGGACCGCAATGTGGCGCCGCTGCTGGCGGTGGAGGCGATGACGATGGCACTGAGAGCGGGCTGAGGAGGGGCCGTCCCGCTGGTGCGGCGAGCGGGCTGAGGAGGCCGTGCCGGTGCTACGGCTCGACGGGCCGACCGGGTGAAGCGACGGACGGACGGTTGACCGCGTAACCCGTACGAGCCGCGCTCCGCACGGAGGGCATCCATTCGGCTGCACAGAGTTACGCTCGCTGGATGCACATCAGGCGCCCCCACCCGACTCCCACCCCCGGCACCGGGACCCCTCGGCACGCCCGGACCCGCAGAGCCCGCGCGGCGGGAGCCCTTCTCGCCGTCGCCGCGCTGGTGGTCTCGGCGTGCTCCACCGGCGGCTCGTCGACTTCGGCGAGCTCGGCGGCCGAGGCGGCACTGGCCGCGCTGCCGCGGGCGACACCGGACACGCTGGCGCCGTACTACGGCCAGAAGCTGAGCTGGCGGGCCTGCGGAGTCCCCGGATTCCAGTGCGCCACGCTCAAGGCGCCGCTCGACTACGCGCAGCCGCAGAAGGGCGACGTGCGGCTGGCGGTGGCCCGCAAGAAGGCCACCGGACCGGGCAAGCGGATCGGATCGCTGCTGGTCAACCCGGGCGGGCCGGGCGGTTCGGCGATCGGCTACCTCCAGGCGTACGCCGGTATCGGCTACCCGGCCGAGGTGCGCGCCCGCTACGACATGGTCGCCGTCGACCCGCGGGGCGTCGCCCGCAGCGAGCCGATCGAATGCCTGTCCGGTCCGCAGATGGACACGTACACCCAGACCGACATCACCCCCGACGACGGGGCCGAGCGCTCGGAGCTGGTGGACGCCTTCAAGACCTTCGCCGAAGGCTGCGGCGCCGACTCGCCGCAACTGCTGCGCCATGTGTCCACCGTCGAGGCGGCGCGGGACATGGACATCCTGCGCGCGGTGCTGGGGGACGAACGACTGCACTACGTGGGGGCGTCGTACGGCACCTTCCTCGGCGCGACGTACGCGGGACTGTTCCCGCAGCGGGCCGGGCGGCTGGTGCTGGACGGCGCGATGGACCCCTCGCTGCCCGCCCGCCGGCTGAACCTGGACCAGACGGCCGGGTTCGAGACGGCGTTCCGGGCGTTCACGCGGGACTGCGTCCAGCAGCCGGACTGCCCGCTGGGCACGGACGCCGAGAAGGTGGGCCCCAACCTGAAGGCCTTCTTCGAGGAGCTCGACGCCCGCCCGATCCCCACGGGCGACGCGGACGGACGCAAGCTGGGCGAGTCCCTCGCCACGATCGGCGTGATCGCGGCGATGTACGACGAGGCGGCGTGGGCGCAGCTCCGCGAGGCGCTGACCATGGCGATGGAGGAGAACGACGGCGCCGGCCTGCTGGTCCTCGCGGACAGCTACTACGAGCGGGACGCGAACGGCAGCTACTCGAACCTGATGTTCGCGAACGCGGCCGTGAACTGCCTGGACCTGCCCGCGGCCTTCGACACACCCGAGCAGGTCGAGGCCGCCCTGCCCGCCTTCGAAAAGGCGTCCCCGGTCTTCGGCGAGGGCCTGGCCTGGGCCTCCCTGACCTGCGCGTACTGGCCGGTGGCCGCGACGGGCGAGCCGCACCGCATCACGGCGGAGGGCGCGGCCCCGATCGTCGTGGTCGGCACCACCCGCGACCCGGCGACCCCCTACCGCTGGGCCCGCGCCCTGGCCTCCCAGCTCTCCTCCGCCCGCCTCCTCACCTACGAGGGCGACGGCCACACCGCGTACGGCCGCGGCAGCGACTGCGTCGACCGCACGATCAACGCGTACCTGCTGGACGGCACCCCGCCCCCGGACAAAAAGCGCTGCTCATAACGTCCGCCGTCGGCCCCGGCCAGGGCGGGCCGGGGCTGGTGCGGAGCACCCCCGGAAACTGTGTAGACTTACCGACGTTGCTGATCGCACCATAGTGCGGGCAGTGCGCCGCCTTAGCTCAGATGGCCAGAGCAACGCACTCGTAATGCGTAGGTCTCGGGTTCGAATCCCGAAGGCGGCTCCATCCGAAGCCCAGCTCAGATTCTCTCTGAGCTGGGCTTTTTCGTTCGGCGGATGTGGCGACGACGGCGTGCGCGCGGGGTGCGTCGGTCCGTGGTCTCCCTTCCGGTCTCCAGTTGACGGTTCCGGCCGCGGCTCCGGGACGGCTTCCGGGCGAGGCTGTGCGTCGCGCAGTCCGGTGGGCACGGCTCGAACCGGTGGAGTCCGGGGCCGCACGTGTGAGGGTCCTCGCGTCCGTGCCGTCACGCGAGGCGTTGACCGGGGGCGACTGACCGCTGAGCGAAGAGGCGACTGAACGGTGCACAAGTGAGCCGTGAGAAGGGCGAGTTGTGCAGCGTTGAACCTTCCGTGGCTCTGTATCCGAGCATAGGCTCCTCGGCACTTGGGCTGTTGCTCACTCACCGAGGGCCCAACTGCTCGAACTCGTCGCTTAAGGAATCCGTGTGAAACTCAGGAAGACAGCCCTGGCCGTCCTCGCCGCTTCCGCACTCTTTGCGGGCGCCGGCACGTCCCACGCCGCTGCGGGGTGGCAGTACGTTGGCGGTTCAGAATTCACCAAGCGGGACGACACCATCATCAGTAACTGGTTTACCGCGCACTACGTCTACTCCGGCGGCGGTGATTTTCAGGCCTGTGTTGCTCATGACAACGATTCCTATACTCACGGGTACACGCTCTGGGAGCAGGACAGCAGCACCATGAAGAAGGTGGCGACCAAGTACGGAAAGCAAGGGGACTGCTTCATATTTCGGGACATCGGAGCCTATGTTGACGGCGACAACAACAAGGCCGAGTTCCGCCTCTCGACGGATGACCCCGAGGGCGGTTACGAAGTTCTGTTCTGGGACTAGAACCAAGGCTGTGGTTGGTCAGGCCCGCCCCGCCTGAATAGGACCGGCCCGGGCGGAAGGCGCCGGGCGGAATGGGGTACCGTCCCGGTTCGCGCGGTCTGAATTGTGGTCCCGATCAACGCCAATTCTGATGTGGTCCGCCGCGTAGGTCTCGGGTTCGAATCCCGAAGGCGGCTCCATCCGAAGCCCAGCTCGGAGTCTCTCCGGGCTGGGCTTTCTTGGTTCAGATAAATGGTGCCTGTCCCGACGTCCCCCTCACCCGCAGCGCCAGTGGTGCCGCCGCCCCTGCCGCCGCGAACAGTGCGCCGAGCACCAGCCACCCCGCGCGTGGATGGTCGCCCAGGCAGAGGGTGGCGATCAGGGCCGGGGCCAGGGCTGTGGCTGCGCCGCGGCCCAGGGAGAAGAAGCCCTGGTACTGGCCGTGCATGTCGTCCGGGGCGAGGTTGAAGCTGAGGCCGAAGGAGCCTGCGGACAGCCAGAGTTCGCCCAGCGTCAGGGCCGCCGCGAAGAGCAGGAGGAGGGTGCCGGCCTGCCAGCCGGAGAGACCGGCGGTGAAGGACACCAGCGCGCAGGCCGCGAGGAGGGCGAGGCCTGCGGCTCGGCACATCGCCGCCGCCCGGGCGTTGTCCTCCGCTCCTCTGCTGAAGCGGATCTGGAGGCAGATCACCATCACCGTGTTGACGGTGACCATCGCCGACACCAGCACCCGCGGGGCTTCCGTGTGTTCCAGGACCCACAGCGGGACCGCGAAGGACAGCACCTGGGCCTGCAGGGACAGGACTCCGCAGATCAGAGTGATCGCGGCGTAGCGGCGGTCCCGCAGGACCTGCCAGCCCGCGCCGGGGTGCGACGACGGCTTCTCGGCCGGGCCGGGCTCGCGGGCTCGCAGGCCGCGCAGCGGTAGCGCCGCTGCCGGGTACGTCAGTGCCGTGCACCCCAGCAGGACCATGTAGCCCGTCTTCGAGTCCGCCTGGATGACCAGGGCCGAGGCCGCCGCGCCGAGCGTGATGCCGATGTTGGTCACCACGCGCAGGTAGGCCCGCAGGCGGACGCGTTCGGCGCCCTCTCCCGCCGTGGCCACCAGTGCGCCCCGGGCCGCCGTGCTGCCCTGTTCGGCCAGGAGGAAGACCAGGATCAGGGCCGCGAAGGCAGGGAATGTGCGGGCGAAGATCAGGGCGGCCATCGTGGCGAACTGGACGGCCAGGAGGGCGGTGTAGGTCCGGCGCGGGCCGTAGCGGTCCGCCAGTTTGCCCAGGGGGACCGCTCCTGCCAGCGCCGCGATTCCGGCGACCGTGAGGCCCGTGGCCACCTGGTGGACGGGCAGGCCGACGACCCGGGTGAAGAACAGGGTGCTCGTCGTCAGGTACAGGCCGCTGCCCACCGTTTTGACCAGCCAGGACAGGGCCAGGAGGCGGGGCGCGCCCGGGGCGGGGAGCGCCGCCGTGAGCAGGGCTCGTGTCCGGCGGGGGGTGGGGGGTGCCGTTGTCGTCATGCGGGGGGCACCGCCAGGCTGTGCAGCTCCGCTATGACACGCTCCGCGGATTCCTCGTCCTGCGCCTCGAAGTACGCCTCCAGGTGTGCCGGGCTCGCGCACTCCTCCGGTGTCAGGACCTCCAGGACCCCGGGCCTGGTCAGCACCTGTTCGCGGAGGCCGGGGAGGGCCGGCAGGCGGGTGCGGCCCACTGTCGCGGGTCGGGGAGTGAGGGGTGCGGGGCTGGGGGGTTCGCCGGTCGAGACGCGGACGAACTCCTCCCACAGGTCCAGGCCGAACGCGTGCCACCACATGCGGGAGATGCCCATGCCGCCCGGCCGGACCGCCACTTCGCCGATCACCGGGCCCGTCCCGGTGCGGAAGACCTCCAGGTGGGTGACCCCGGCGGGCAGGGAGAGTGCTGAGACCACCTGGGCGTGCAATTCCAGCACCTGCCGCGAGAACGGGTCCTTCCGGTCCGCGATGTAGCCGCTGTTCAGGTTCGGCGTGATGCGCAGGGGCGGGAGGTAGTAGCGGGAGACCGCCGCGTGCGCTACCTTGCCCTCATGGACGACTCCGTCGCAGTGGTATTCGTGTGTGAAGCGCACCAGGCGTTCGACCTGGATCGGTAGTCGCCCGGCCGCCAGGTCGGCGAAGTCGCCTGAACCGTGGCGTTCCGTGAACTCCTCCTCGGAGTCCACGCGGTACGTGCACTTGGACGCCGCGCCGAACACCGGCTTGATCATGATCGGCCAGCCGGTCCGCTCCGCCGCCCCGGGTACGTCGAAGAGCGTGGCGGCCTGGGCGTGGTCCGTCACCGGGAGTCCCGCCGCCCGCAGCCTGTCCTTCATCGCCCGCTTGTGGGCCGCCCAGAGGGACTGGTCCACGCCCGGACCCGGTACACCGAGCAGGGCGCGGACCAGGCCCGCCGCCACCACGCTCTTCTCCGTCGCCGCGATGACGTGGTCGACGGGGCCGTGGGCGGCGAGTTCGTACGCGGCCTGCTCGACCTGGGTCAGGTCGGCGAAGCTGTCGACGTACGCCGTCTCGTGGTCGCGGTACAGGTCGGCGTAGACCTTGCGGGTCATGACGCGGACGGTGACGTCGGGGCGGCGGGTCAGGGCCCTGAGGACCTCGGGCTTGTCCGAGTTGAGCAGGAGTACCTGCCGGGTCACTGCTACTCCGTAGTTTGAGGGTTGTGGTAGGTGACGGTGGCCGCCGCTTCGTCGATCACGGCCCAGGCGGGGGAGGGGCCCCGGTCCGGGGCGCAGGGGGCCACCGAGCCCACGTTGACGATGTAGCGGGCGTCCGGGGCCAGGGGGACCGGCTCCCCGAAACGTACGGGCACGTGGTCCACGTGCGTCGGTCCGCCCGGCCGCAGCCGGTACAGGGCACTGCGGTGGTGGTGGCCGTGCACCAGGGCCCGGCCGGGGAAGTCCGCCTCGGCGGGGCACCACCGACCCGGCTCCAACTCCCGCCAGGGCAATGAGTGGCCGTGGCAGTACCGGGCGAAGTCGGTGCGGTGCTCCAAGGGGGCGTCGAGCAGGGGGCGCGCCCAGTCGGGAAGATGGGTGTCGGGCACCAGTGCGCGGATCCGTTCCTCCTGGTTGCCGCGCACCAGCCGTACGCCGTCCAGGAGGCTGGCGAGTTCGGGGTCCGGGTCGAAGACGTCCGTCAGGCTGCCCTTGAACTCGTACGCGGGCGCGTCCCGTTTGCCTATCCGGCACTCGAAGACGTCGCCCAGGCAGAGCACTTCGTCCACACCCTGTGTGCGGATCCGCGAAAGGACCGCGCGCAGGCGTGCCGGGTCCCCGTGGATGTCGGTCACCACGGCACGGCGCACTGCTCTCACCCGCTCGTCCTGATCCGCACGCGGGACGCCAACTCCTCGCACACCCGGGCTGCTTCGGCCGCGTCGGTGCCATCAGCGATGACGTATCCGGCGCGGTCCCCCGAGGCACGTACCGGGCGGACCGGGGCGCCTGCCTCGACGTCCAGGTGGATCTCGGCGGTGGTGCCGGTGGTGTCCGGCAGGGTGATGTGGTCCACCTTTCCGGGGGGTGGGGTGAGGAAGCGGATGGCCGCTCCCCGGCGGGCCACCGGCGGGGCGGTGGGTGCGCTCAGCAGGCCGAACGGGCAGGCCGCGGTCAGGGTTACCACGTCCAGGCCGTAGGCGCGGCGCAGGAGTTCGCGGATCTTGTCGCCGCCGATGCGGTTGTGCGACTCCAGGACGCGCGGGCCCTTCGCGGTGACCTTGACCTCGGTGTGGGCGGGGCCCTCCACCAGGCCCACGGCGTCGAGGAAGGCGTGGACCAGGCCGGTCACCTCCGCCAGGACAGGCGCGGGGAGGGCGCTCGGCTGGGTGTGGCCCGTCTCCACGAACGCCGTGCCGACCAGCTTGTCGGTGACCGCCAGTACCGTGTGCTTCCCCTCGTGGGAGAAGCTCTCCACGCTGATCTCCGGGCCGTCCAGGTACTCCTCGGCGATCGGCTCGGTGCCGCCCGCCGCCTCGAAGGCCCGCCAAGTCTCCTCGGCCGCCCGCGCGTCGGGCACCTTGAAGACCGCCTGGCTGCCGGTGCCGGCCGCCGGTTTGAGGACGACCGGACCGTCCGTCGCACGGCAGAACTCGGCCAGGTCCGCCGCGTCGCGCGGTGCGGCGGTGTGCACCGGGCCGATGCCCCGGGCGTTGAGCAGTTCCCGCATGCGCTGCTTGTCCTGGAGCAGGCGCACGGTGCGCAGGGAGTTCCCGGGCAGGCCGAGCCGTTCGGCGAGCGCGGCCGTGGGCAGCAGGCCGCGCTCGGTGAGCGACAGCACCCGGCCGAAGGGGTGCTCGGCGTGCAGCGGGGCCAGGGCCGCGTGCAGCGCCCCGGTGTCCGCCAGGTCCGCCGCGAGGGCCGTGTCGGCCTCCGCGGCGACGGGCGGCGCCGGTTCCGAGGCGTCGTGCACGAAGACCGTGGCGATCCCCAACGCTTGTGCTGCGCGCACCAGTTGCGGGGTGCCCGCGAGCACCGCGAGACGCGGTGTCGCGGGCACCTGGCGACCGGAGGTCATGCCGCGGGCTCCGACCCGCCGGCACCGGTCTCGGCGGCGGTCTTGGCGGCCACCTCGTCGCGCGCGTCGGCGGTCTTGGCTGCCACCTCGTCCGGGTCGCCGAAGCGCTCCTTGAGGTACGCGATGATGTCCGCGTTCTCCCGCAGCTTGCCCGGGATCACGGTGGCGCCGTCCACCAGGGCCGGGATGAACTTGCTGCCCGTGGTGCGGATCAGCTCGTGCCGCTCCTCGCGCGGCTTGGGCACGTTGACGTTGATGTAGGAGACCTGGAGCCGGGTGAGCAGTTCGCGCACCGGCTTGCAGTCGGGGCAGGTCTCCCGCTGGAACAGGACGAGCATCAGCGGCCCTCCTCGTGGAACGTACGGATGATCTCGCCGACGCCGGAGCCCGGCGTGAAGCTGTGGCCCAGGTCGAGCAGGGCCATCTCCAGGGCGCCGAAGATCCCGCACAGGTCGAGGGAGTCGGCGGCGCCCACGTGCCCGACCCGGATGAGCTTGCCCTTGAGGTGGGCCTGGCCGCCGGTCATCGTGACGCCGTAGGACGTGGACAGCGTCTTCAGCAGGCGGCCGGTGTCGATGCCCTCGGGGGCGAGGGCCGAGGTGATGACGTGGCTGCGCCGGTGCGGGGCCTGGACGAAGGTGCTGAACCCCAGCTTGAGCAGGGCGCGTTCGGCCGCCCTGCCGAGGACGGCGTGGCGGGCGCGGAAGGCGTCCGTGCCCTCCTCGTCCAGCATCCGCAGCGACTCGTGCAGGGCGAGCAGCAGGGACACCGCGGGGGAGGAGGACGACATCGGGTAGAAGTGGCGCAGGCGCTCGAACGACCAGTAGTAGTTCGGGCCGGTGGCCTTCTCCACCGCCGTCCACGCCTTCTCGGAGAGGGCGACGAAGGCGAGCCCGGGCGGAAGCATGAACCCCTTGTGGGAGGCGGCGAGGACCACGTCCAGGCCCCAGGCGTCCATCTCCAGCGGGTGCACCAGCAGACCGCTGATGGCGTCCACGACCACTACCACATCGGTGTTGCGGAAGATCCGCCCGATCGCCTCGACATCGTTGAGCGCACCTGTGGAGGTCTCGCTGTAGACGACGAACGCGCCCTTGATCCCGGGGTGTTCGCGGTACGTGGCCGCCACCCGCTCGGGGTCGGCGCTGGTGCCCCAGTCGCTCTGGACGACGTGCACGGTGAGCCCGTACGACCGGCAGATCGCCTGGAAGCGTTCGCCGAAGTAGCCGTTGGAGACGACCAGGACCTCGTCGCCGGGCGAGAAGCAGTTGGCGACCGCGGCCTCCATCGCGCCGGTCCCGGAGGAGGCGATGGTGTACACGGGGGCACTGGTGCCGAACAGCGGGGGCAGGGCGCCGCTGATCTCGTGGATCAGCTGCTCCATCTCGGTGGAGCGGTGGTGGATGATCTCGCGGGCCCCGGCCAGCAGCAGCCGCTGCGGAACTTCGGTGGGGCCGGGGGTGGCCAGCCGCAGCTTCACCGGCTGTTCTCCTTGATCTCGTGGGGGCGGTGGGCGGGCGCCGCGGGCCGGGGCGCGTCCAGGAAGACGCGGCGGGTGGCGGGCTTCAGGTCGAAGTCGAAGAGCACCACGCGGTGGCTCGGCGACATGGCGAGGCGGCCGTCCCGGAAGGGGACGAGCAGACTGGTGCCGAGCAGCGACGACTTCAGGTGCGAGAAGCCGTTGGGGTCGGCGGTGGTCAGCTCGTGCAGATAGCGGCCGCCGTCGGCGGGCGACTCCGGCGCGATCCGTTCCAGGGTGCGCAGCAGGTCCTGCACGGCGCCCGGTTCGTAGCGCATCACGGTGAGCCCGATGGTGCTGCCGTGGGCGAACACCCCGGCCAGGCCGTCGCCGGTGCCGTGCTCCTGGAGAGCGGTGGCGATCCGGTCGGTGAGGTCGTAGTGGGAGTTGAGGCCGGTGCTCTCCACCGTCAGTTCGATCACCGGGCCTCCCCCGCGGGTCCGGCGATCGCGGGCGGCACGTTCTCGGCGGTCAGGTCGCCCGGGCCGGTCACCGTCCAGGCGGGCACCCCGGACAGGATGGCGGTGATGCGGTCGCGCTGGGCGGCGTGGGCGGCGCGGTTGTCGTCGAGGTAGTGGTGCCAGCCCGCGTTGGCGCCGTCGAACGCCGACTCCACGTTGGCGCGCAGCACTTCGGCGTGCTCCTCGCGGCTGCCGGTGAGCGGCTCGACGGCCGTGCGCTCGCCGGGGCCGATAGCGGGGTGCAGGATCGCCGCGACCGGCACGCGCACCCCGACCGGGGCGCTCGGGAAGCGGTCCCGGAACGGCAGCGGGTCCACCGCGAACTTACCCAGCGGCGAGAACGCGTGGCCCTCGGCGGGCGTGTAGTCGTCGCCGATGCCCGCGATCTCCTTCAGGCCCGGGTACTTGGCGATGGTGCCGTAGCCAAGGTGCGGGTAGTCGGGCCAGCCCGCGGCGACGACCGAGCCGTCCGGCAGTTCGTGCAGGACCGTCTTGTCGCCGCTGAGCACCTGGTAGCCGAAGTGCTCCACCAGCTCCATGAGCACGGTGCTCTTGCCGGCCCCCTTCGCGCCGGTGACCAGGACGACCTCGCCGTCCCGGTAGGCGGCGGTGGCGTGCAGCACCGCGGCGCCGGTGTTCTCCTGGTGCTTGAGCACCAGGTCGCGCACCAGCTCCACGAGGTCCATGTGCCCGCCGGCGCCGAGCGTCACGTCGATCACGCGGGCGGCGCGGTCGAAGCGGAAGCGGCTGCCGGTCTTGGTGCACTCCAGGTACTCGCGGCCGTCCACGGCCGCCCGCCGCGCCGGGACGGTGAAGAACTCGCTCGCGCTCTTGCGCAGGTAGATGTCCTCCGTCGCGGTCCCGGCCGGGGGCGCCAGGCGCTCCGGGTCCGGGGCGTGGACGCGCAGGGTCGCGACCGGGTCGCGGTCGCTCTCGCCGGGCTTGGCCTCCTCGGCGACGAGGTGGGTGGAGAGGAAGGCGAGCGCGCCGTCGATGTCGGCGCCGGGCGCCACCTCCAGGTCGAGGTGGGTGCCGTGGAAGTCCAGCCGC
Source organism: Streptomyces sp. NPDC110618 (assembly GCF_055657065.1). Taxonomy (NCBI): domain Bacteria; kingdom Bacillati; phylum Actinomycetota; class Actinomycetes; order Kitasatosporales; family Streptomycetaceae; genus Streptomyces; species Streptomyces sp. NPDC110618. The sequence goes on from NZ_JBVKBN010000016.1 coordinate 81,074, forward strand.
AGGGCGGAGTGCTCGGTCGTGGCGGTCGCTGTGGTGGCGTGGTCGGGTGTGGCGGTCACGGTGGTGCCGTGGTCGGGTGTGGCGGTCACGGTGGTGCCGTGGTCGGGTGTGGCGGTCACGGTGGTGCCGTGGTCGGGTGTGGCGGTCACTGTGCTGCCTCCGCGAGTTCGCGTCCGAGGGACTCGTAGCGCTCCTGCTGCGCCAGCATCTGCGGCATGCGCTGGAGGTCGAAGACCTCCTTGAGCGGGGCGAGTTCGGGCTCCACGTTCAGCGTGGTGCCGTCCCGCATGATCCGGGTGAGGGTCTCCCGCATGGCCCGGATCGAGCTGCGCAGCGCCTGGTTGGCGTAGATCGCCATGGCGAAGCCGCGCTGCTCCAGCTCCTCGACGGTGACCTGGTTGTACGTGGTCGGCACCACGATCACCGGGAGGTCGCCGCGGTAGGACTCGCGGAAGGCGAACACCTCCTCGGGGTCCTTGCGCTTGGAGTGGATCAGCAGGGCGTCCGCCCCGGCCCGCTCGTACACCTCGGCCCGGCGCAGCGCCTCCGCCATGCCCTGCCCGGAGATCAGCGCCTCCAGCCGGGCGACCACCACCATGTCGGTACGGGTCTCGGCGGCGGCCCGGATCTTGGCCGCGAAGTCGTCCAGCGGGGCGAGGTCCTGGTTGCCCTCGACGAAGCTGTTGAGCTTGGGGAACTGCTTGTCCTCGATGCACACGCCGGCCACGCCGCGCGCCTCGTAGGAGCGCACCATGTGGATGACGTTGTTGACGTTGCCGAACCCGGAGTCGCAGTCGGCGAGGACCGGGATGTCCACGGCGGCGGCGAGGTCGGCGGCCGCGTCCAGGCATTCGCCCATGGCGAGGATGTTGGCGTCGGGCACCCCGGCCGCCGCCGAGATCTCCAGTCCGCTGGACCAGACGACGTCGAAACCGGCCTCCTCGGCGAGGCGGGCGCTGAGCGGGCTGTGCGCGCCCATGGCACGGGCCAGCCGCGGCGCGGCCAGCGCGGCGCGCAGCCGCCGGGCGGGGCTTGCCGGCGGGGCCGGCGGGGCCTGCAGGTCGTTCGGTTGCTGCTGGGGCGGTCGGCTCCCGGTCATGCGTCCCCTCCGTTGGTCGGTTCGGTGTCCTCGGTGCGGCCGGTGGTTGCTTCGGATGGTTCCGGGCGTACGTCGCTCACGGCCGTCGCCCCCGCCAGTTCCCGGCACACGTCCTCGACCGTCTCGTCGAGGACCTTGCGCGGGCGGGCCGCGCCGATCCGGCGTCCGACCTCCCACGGATCGAGACCGTGGCGGGCGCTGATCTTGTCGATGCGGTCCTGGAAGTAGAAGTGGTGGTCGTTGATCCCGGCGGCGATCTCGGCCCGGCGCACCGTCATGGGGCGCGGCAGCACCTGCTCGGCCACGTACTCGGCGGCCTCGCAGACCAGCGGCAGATCGGCGTGGGTGTCGTACTTGGGCCACGCGGTGAGGAAGGCCGCGGCCTGCTCGGTGGCGAGGTTCCCGGCGCCGCGCGCCATGGCGCACAGCGAGGCGTCCAGCCAGGTCACGCCCGCGTCCAGGCCGGCGAGCGCGTTGGCGGCGGCGAGGCCCAGGTTGTTGTGGGCGTGGATGCCGAGCGGAGTCGGCAGCCGCTCGGCCAGCAGCTCGACGCGCCCGCGCACGTCGTCCGGGGTGAGCGCGCCGAAGGAGTCGGCGATGTAGAAGACGTCCGGTGTCTCGGCCGCCACGATCCCGGCGATCTCGGCGAGTTGTTCCTCGGTGGTGTAGCTGACGGCCATCAGATTGACGCCGACCTTGAGGCCGAGGGCGCGCACGGCGCGGACGTACTCCGGGACCCCGTCGATGTTCCACGGGTAGGCGGCGACGCGCACCATGGACACGGGACTGTCGGGCAGGTCGTCCATGGCCCGGACCGGACACACGGTGGGGACGACCATCACGGCCAGCTCGGCGTGCGACACCTCCGGCAGCGCGGCGAGGTACTCGGGTGTGCAGTGCGCCGAAGGGCCCGCGGTGGCGCTGGCCTTGCTGCCGGAGCCGCCGCGGTAGCCGACCTCGATGACGTCGACGCGGGCGGCGTCCAGGGCGCTGACGATGGTGCGGACGTCGGTGGCGGTGAACTGCCAGTCGTTCTGGTTCCCGCCGTCGCGCAGGGTGCAGTCGAGCAGGGTGGGCTTCACACGGCTCCTTCCAGGTGCGACGTCGGATCGGGGAGGGCGGCGGGACCCTCGGGGAGGGCGGCGGAACCTTCGGGGAGGGCGTGGGCGGGGGCACCTCCGGCGAGGGCGGGGGCACCTCCGGCGAGCGCCGGGGCACCGTCGGCGACGGCGGGGGCGCCCTCGGCCAGGTGGGTGCGGAAACGTTCCACCAGTTCCTGCGGCGACTGCTCCACCCGCTTGCCCGCCGGGTGCTCGCGCGGCTTGCAGCGGATCCGCACCAGCGTGGGTGTGCCGGTCAGGTCCAGGGCGGCCAGCTCGTCGAGGTCCGCCACGGTGTGGGCGGCGGCGTAACCCGCCGCGAGCGCCATGGCCGCCGGGTCGCCGAGGGCGGCGGTGCGCTGGCCGCCGGTGCTCTCGTGGGCGCCGTTGTCGAGGACGACGTGCAGCAGGTTCGGCCGGTGCTCGGCGATCATCGGCAGACAGCCCGGGTTCATCGCGAACGAGCCGTCGCCGTCCAGCACCAGCACCCGGCGCTCAGGGTGGGCCAGCGCGATGCCGAGCCCGATCGGAGCGGCCATGCCCATGGAGCCGACGAGGTAGAAGTGGTTGGCGCGGTCGCGGATGTTGTACACGTCGCGCGTGATGTAGCCGCAGGTGCTCACCGTCAGGGCGGCCGGCTCCCGCTCCAGCAGCGCGCCCAGGGCGTCACGGATGTCCAGCAACGCTAGATCCCCTCCCGGACGATCAGTACGGCGGTGCTCCGGCCGTCGTCGTACTGCTTGAGGAACGCCTCCACCGAGTCCTCGGGACGCTCGTTGTCCAGCACCGTCCAGGGCAGCCCGAACACATCGAGCAGCCGGGTGAGCTCACGTCCGATGACGTCGTGCTCGACGGCGTCGTTGCCGCCGTGTCCGCGCCAGCTGACCACGAGCGGCAGATGGACGTCGTAGATGAGGTTGAACGAGGTGAGGACGTTCAGCGAGTAGCCGAGGCCGGAGTTCTGCATCAGCACCACGGGCCTGGCGCCCGCCACGGCGAGTCCGGAGGCGACTCCCAGGGCGCTGTCCTCACGCGGCGCGGGGATGTACGTGGCCGGACAGCCGGGGTCCTCCAGTAACCGGAAGAAACCCTTCAGCAGGGAACACGGGACGCCGGTGAAGTGGGAATGCCCGCGGGTTACGAAGGCGTTCAGCAGGGTTTCTGCGACTTCGGTCCCGGGTCCTGCCGCCAACGATGACTTGGGCAGCACGGATGACCTTTCTTTTGCGAAGCACGGACGCGGTCACGCCCGGAGGGGAGCGTCTGTGTGCCCCCCCGACCGAGCGGATCCTGCATGACGCCCATGTGAATCCGCAATGACATTCCAGTATGCGAGCAGGCGAATTCAAGAACGGGCGATTCGGGTATGTCAGGCGTTCAGTGATCTTGTGGGTGGTCGCCGATGGTATTTGAGCCCCGCAATGACTGAATATCGATGTTTGAAGTGGTGGGCGTGAGGATCCGGTGCCGAAATCCGATGGTCGTCGACACAAGTGGGGGTGGCTGCTTCCGGTGCCGCGGAGGGCTGCGCCGCTGGTCACGCGGGCGTACGTGCGTGACGCGCCCGCGCGCGCGTGTCCGGCCGCGAAAGCCCGGGATCACCCGGGCCCCGCCGGGCCGGCTGCGCGTTTTCGCCCGTCGGAGAGGGTGCGGGGCGCGCGAGAGGCCGGAATCCGGCGTTCGGTGCATCGGGTTTGAGTCAGATCGAGGGTGCGGTGGCCGGTGTTCTCCCCGCGGCCCGTACGTACGGGATTGCCGGTGCCTATGCGCGTAATCCGGGCGTTGCGCGGAGTGTCGTTGGCGCGTCTTGTCTGTATTGCTCCATTCCTGGGACCGGGTGACCGCAGGTAAGGTAAGGATTCGGGGTGGCCGAATTTTGATGAGCTGAATTTGATCTTCCTCGTGTACATTCGGCGCCATCGGCGTGTCGATGCCTCAAGGGGCCCGAAGAATCGGGGAGGCTCGCTCAAGAGCATTGATGGCGGCGTTCGGCTCGGTCCGGCGCATAACCCCGCACAGTGTCGTGCGCGGGAGCCGACTCCTCACTTCGTTCATTTCTCAAGTTCCTTTCTTTATTTCTTTTGAGCTCTTTCCGACATGCAACGGGGTTGATTCATGCGCGCGGCAGAACAGGACAGTGGTGTCGGCCTTGTCGACGACGGAGCGCAGGCCGCGGTCGAGGCGGCCGAGGGGATCATCGAGGAGGCGTCCGGCGGCGACGGCGGGGTGTTCGCGCCGGCCTGGTCGGACGACCGGGTGGCGCACCTGCTGGAGCGGCTCACCTCGGACTTCGTGCTCGACAACACCTACCGCGAGCAGCACCTGAGCCTCACGGCCAGCGAGAACTACCCGAGCAAACTGGTACGGATGCTCGGCAGCGCACTGCAGGGCGGCTTCTACGAGTTCGCGCCGCCGTACCCGACCGAGGCGGGCGAGTGGGCCTCCCCGGACTCCGGCGCCAACGCCTCCCTGGTGGGCAAGCTGACCGGGATCGGGCGGCAGCTCTTCGAGGCGGCCACCTTCGACTGGCGGCCCAACGGCGGCTCGGTCGCCGAGCAGGCGGTCCTGCTGGGCACCTGCGGGCGCGGTGACGGGTTCGTGCACTTCGCGCACAAGGACGGGGGCCACTTCGCGCTGGAGTCGCTGGCCGCGGCGGCGGGCGTCAACACCTACCACCTGCCGATGGTCGACCGGACCCTGCTCATCGACGTGGACCGGCTGGCCACGCTGTGCGCCGAGCACCCGGAGATCAAACTCGTCATCCTCGACCAGTCGTTCAAGCTGCGCTGGCAGCCGCTCGCCCAGATCCGGGCCGCGCTGCCCGAGGGCGTCTTCCTCGCCTACGACGCCAGCCACGACGGTGCGCTGATCGCGGGCGGGGTGCTGCCGCAGCCGACGCTGCTCGGCGCCGACGCCGTGCACGGCAACACCCACAAGACCATCGCCGGGCCGCAGAAGGCGTACGTCGCCTTCCGGGACGCCGACCACCCGAGGCTCAGGGCGGTGTCGGACTGGGTCTGCCCGCAGATGCAGAGCAATTCCCACGCCGAGCTGATCGCGCCGATGTACGTGGCCCTCTCCGAGATCGCCCTGTACGGCCACGACTACGCCCGCCAGATCCTCGCCAACGCCAAGGCCCTCGCGCACGCCCTGCACGAGGAGGGCGTGCGGGTCTCCGGGGAGTCCTTCGGCTTCACCGAGACCCACCAGGTGCACGTCGTCACCGGCTCGGCCGCCGACGCCCTGCGCCTGGCCCTCGGCGACCTGGCACACGCCGGCATCCGCACCACCAACATCGAGGTACCGGGCGCCAACGGCCTGCACGGCCTGCGCCTCGGCGTCCAGGCGATGACCAGGCGCGGGCTGCGCGAGACGGAGATGCGCGAGGTGGCACGCCTGGTGGCCAAGGTCGTCCTGCGCCGCGCCGAGCCCACGGCGGTACGCGCCGAGGTGGCCGACCTCCTCCAGTCCCACCCCTTGGACCGGCTCGCGTTCTCCTTCGACTCCTACGTCGAGTCCCCGGCGGCGGCCCGGCTGCTGGGGGAGGTGTTCCGGTGAGCGTCACGAGTACACGGGACACGGGACGCACCCGGACCCTGATCCCTCGGCCTCCCCTCCCACCCGGAGTGCCCGGCGTGCTGAGCGCGGCCGTGCGCCCCCGCCGGAACGACGTACCGCACGCCGTCATCAGCGCGGAGGTCTGGCACACCGAGTGGGCGAGGGACCTGGTCGAGCGGCTGGCGCTGCGGACGGTCATCGCCGACGAGCGGCTGTCCTGCGAGCGGGTGCTGGACACGCTCGCCGCGCAGTCCGTGGCGTTCGTCTGCGAGGAACTGCCGGTCAGCGGACTGGCCGCGATGACCTGGGCGGCGCGCCGCACCGAGGCGCTGCGCCGGGACGACCCGCTGCTCGGCGTGGTGTTCATGGTCGAGGACCCCCGGGCCCTGGACCCCCGCGCCCTCGGCCCGCTGGTACGCACCCTGTCACCCGGCGACACGGACCTGCCCGGCTTCCTCGCCGAAGTGCAGCGCGTGCGGCGCGAGTTCCACTGGGAGGCACGCAACCGGCGCCCCGCTTCCCGGCCGGCCGGGGAGGCCGCGGCGCGCCCCGCCCGGTGGGCCGGGACCGTACCGAACTTCAATGTGAAGCACCCGTCCATGCTGCTGCCGTACGCCCTGCTCTCGGCGCGCACGCGGCGGGAGGTCTACTGCGAGGTCTCGCCGCAGGAGGCCCTGCTGTTCGTCGCGGACAGCGTGGGCCGGGGCCCGGCCGCCGCCGTCGCCGAGGTCTTCCGCACCCTGCGGCAGGACGTCGACCGGCTCAACTCCGCGCTCGGCTCCCGGCTTCGGCTGCACCTCGACCACGCCGACGACTACGAGGTGGTCCAGGCCGCCTGCGAGGCCGGGTTCGACTCCGTCATGGTCGACGGGTCCGGCCGTACGCTCCACCAGAACGTGCTGTTCACCAACGCGGCCACCGAACTGGCCCGCCGCTACGGCGTCCTCGTCGAGGGCGAGATCGGCTCCATCGACGGCGCGGGTCTGCGCAAGTGGAACAAGACGACACCGGGCGACTTCACCCGGTTCGCCGAGGACACCGACCTCGATCTGATCGGGGCGCACGTGGGCCAGTTCCACAGCTTCGACTACGGCTTCGCCGCCACCCGCCGCTCGCTCGCCGAGGTCGGACTGCTGGACGACCGCGCCACCGGCGACGACCTGCACGCCTTCACCGAGGCGTGCGCGAGCGTCGAGAAGGAGCTCAACGACGCCGGACTGCCCGGCTACTCGGCCGAGCACCGGCTGCTCGCGGCGCTGGCCCGCCGGGCCACCACCGAGGGGGACGGGCCGCGCCTGGACGCCGTGTTCCAGGAGATGCGCGCCCGGGTCCCGGTGTACCAACGGCCGCTGCTGGACGCCCTGGAGAAGGAGTGGCTGGAGCGGCGGCTGGCCAAGGCGCGCCGCAAGACCGAGCTGTGGGACGAGGTCTTCGCCACCGAGCCCGCGCGCGAGCACCGGTACGCGGCGATCGACCACGGACTCGTCCAGACCCTCACCAAAGTGCTGGACGGCACCGGCCGCGCCCTGGTCGTGCACGGCGGCACCTCGCTCTCCCGCGTCGACCTCGCCTCCCTCCCCGCGCACGGCGTCGCCCGGGTGAACTTCGGCAGCGGCGTCTACGCCGACTATCTGGAGGCCCTGCGCGCACACCTCCCCGTTGACGTCAACGCGGCAACGGGCGAGGGAACTTGGAAGCACCTGCGGCGCATGTCGTACCTTGCGGAGGCGACACGGGACTGGCGGTCCTGGACCGACGCTCCGCCGTCCTTCGTCGACACCTTCGTCAGCCGGCTGGAGCGGTGCTACGCGGCCCCGCTCCGTGGCCGTACGCCCGAACAGGCCCAGGGAGGCCGCAGTTGAGTCCCTTTGAGCAGATCGTCGACCTTCTCGACCGGGAGAAGGCCAGCTACCGCGTGGTCGAGCACCCGGCCGAGGGGCGCTCCGAAGAGGTCGCCTCGGTGCGCGGCACGACCGTGTCGCAGGGTGCGAAGGCGCTCGTGTGCCGGGTGAAGGGCATCGAGGCACCGGCGGTGCTGGCCGTGCTCGCGGGCGACCGGCGCGCGGACCTGAAGAAGGTCGTCGCCGCGGTCGAGGGCAAGAAGGGCGGGTTCGCGCCCTCGGACCTGGCCGAGCAGCTCACCGGGTGCGCGGTCGGCGCCATCCCGCCGCTGTCGCTGACCGGCACGCTGCCCGTCGTCGCGGACGAGGAGTTCCTCGCGGCCCACGAGGAGATCGCCTTCAACGCGGGGCGGCTGGACCGTTCGGTGGTCATGGCCACCGAGGACTACGTACGGATCGTGGCGCCCTCGGTGGCGCCCATCGCGGCGCCGGCTCAGTAGGGACCGAAGCGAAAAAAAGGGGGTGCGTCGGGTGCGGGTGCGCGTCGGGGCACAGTTCGTCGCGCTGGCGTGCGCGTGGGGCTCCAGTTTCCTGTTCATCAAGGTCGCCCTGGACGGGCTGACCCCCGCGCAGGTCGTCTGGGGGCGGCTGGTGCTGGGCGCGCTGGCGCTGTGCGCGGTCATGGCGGTTACCCGCAGCCGGATCCCCCGCGACCTGGGGCTCTGGCTGCGGCTGTCCGTGGTCTCCGTCCTGCTGTGCGTCGTCCCCTTCCTCCTGTTCTCCTGGGCCGAACAGCACCTCGACTCCGGCATGGCGAGCATCCTCAACGCCACCACCCCGCTGCTGACCCTCGCGGTCAGTACGGCGGCCCTGGCGGACGAACGGCTCGACCGGCGCCGTACGACCGGCCTGCTCGCCGGGTTCGCCGGGGTCCTGGTGCTGATCGGCCCCGGGGGCCTGACCGGCGGGGGCGGCCACCTCCTGGCCCGGCTCGCCTGTCTCGGGGCCACCGCCTGCTACGGCGTCGCCTTCGTCTACCTGCGCCGTTTCATCACCCCGCGCGGACTCCCGGCGGTCGGCGTCGCCTTCGTGCAGGTCACCATCGGCGCGGCCATCATGCTGGCGGCCACCCCCTGGCTCGCCGGGCCCGCGCCCCGTATCGACGCGCCGATCGCGCTGAGCATGCTGGCGCTGGGCGGGCTGAGCACCGGCCTGGCCTACCTGTGGAACAACAACATCGTCCAGGCATGGGGCGCGGTGAACGCCTCCGCGGTCACCTACCTCACTCCGGTCGTCGGCGTCACCGCGGGCGTCCTCCTGCTGGGCGAGCGCCTGAGCTGGAACCAGCCGCTCGGCGCGGCACTGATCATCGCCGGAATCATGGCGGCGCACGGTACGCCCCGGGCGGTCGCGGTGCCGGACGCCGCACCGGAGAAGGAGCGCGTGGCCGGTTGAGCGGCCCTTCGGCGAGTCGATCAGCCCAGGTGCGGGGCTGGTTCATGACCGACTGAGCACGTGTCCTGCCCGCTGGATATGCGCGGGTCGTGGTTGTTTGGGTGAATGATCAGCAAGGTTCGCGCCCGGGTCCTGCCGGCCTCCCAGCGCCGCACGCTGGACGAACTCACCGAGGACCTGATCCTCTCCGCCGGGGACACGACCGCCAAGCGCTCGGCGTTCTGGACGATGCTGACGCTGTCCGCGGTCATCGCGGCGGGCGGGGTGCTCACCGACTCCACGGCCACCGTGATCGGCGCCATGATCATCGCCCCGCTCTCCACCCCGATCATGGGCATCGCCCTCGGCTCGGTGCAGCGACGCCGCACCGGGTCGATCACGGTCGTCCTGCTGGCGTGTCTGCTGGTGATCGCGACCGGGATGCTCATGTCGCTGGTCCTGCCCGCCGACTACGACCTGCTGTCCAACAGCCAGATCTCCTCGCGCACGGCACCCACCCTCATGGACCTGGTCGCGGCCCTCGCGACCGGTCTGGCCGGAGCGGTGGCGCTCGCCCGCCGGGACGTGGCCGCCGTACTGCCCGGTGTCGCGATCGCCATCTCGCTCGTCCCGCCCCTGGTGGTGACCGGGGTATGCCTGGGCCAGTTGGCGGGCTGGCAGGCACTGGGCGCGTTGGCGCTCTTCGTGTCCAACCTCTTCGCCCTGGTCTGCGCCGGGATGCTGGTCTTCGCCGCGCTCGGCTACGCGGGGGAGGCGGAGGCGGACAGGGCCGCGGGTCGCCCGGGGCGTAGGGCCTACGCGGCGATGGCCCTGCTGTTCGCCGTCTCGGTCGTCCCGCTCGCCGCCGACACGACGGCCACCGTGCTGCTCAACGTATGGACCGGCCGGGCCAGGAACGCCGCCCAGCAGTGGCTCGCGGACGAACCGAACGCGACCGTCACCGGCGTCGACGCCCAGTCCCGGACCCTGCACATCCATGTCCGCGTACCGGGAGAACTTCCTCCGGTACGGGCCCTGCTCGACCGCCTCGACGGGCAGCTCCCCGACGGCATCCCCGTCGTGGTGGATGTCCAGCGCGGCCGGCGTGTCGACGCCGGGAAGGTGGGCGACTGAGCCTCCCGACTGCGCGGCGACTCAGCCTCTCACCTGCGGCGACCTGTGTTTTTCTTTCATTTTTCTTACTTTCGGGGGAGGGTGCTGCCGACGGGCCGGGGGGCGTCGCTAGGGTGTCGTTAAAGAATTGGCCAAAGAAACGTGTGATGGAGACAGGGGGGCAGCCGTGGGTGCTGCGCGGATGAGCAGTACGCCGTTGCCGGGCATCGGGGTGCGGTACGACCTGGTGACGCGGGAGCAGCGGCCCCTGTCGGTGGTGGCGCATCGGGACGGGTCGCGGACGCTGTCTGCGTACCGCAAGGACGATCCGGATGCGTGTGCGTTGTCGGTGCGGCTGACGTCCGGTGAGGCGGAGGCGCTGATCGATGCGTTGATGCCGGCGCATCACAGTCCGAGTCTGCTGTCGACGACCGAGCTGGGTCTGGTGGCGGAACGGATCGAGCTGGCGGCGACCTCGCACTGGAACGGCCGTCATCTGGGGGAGACGCGGATGCGGACCGAGACCGGGGTGTCGATCGTGGCGGTGCTGCGGCGGGCGGAGGCGATTCCCTCGCCGGGGCCGGACTTCCGGCTCGCGGGCGGGGACACGCTGATCGTGATCGGGACCCGTGAGGGTGTGGACGCGGCCGCGGCCATCCTCGGCCGGGAGTAGACGAACGTGCACTCCTCCGCCATCTTCCTGATTGAGTTCGGTGCGATCATCCTCGGCCTGGGGTTGCTGGGGCGGTTCGCCGGACGGTTCCAGTTCTCCCCTATTCCGCTGTATCTGCTGGCCGGGCTTGCCTTCGGGCAGGGCGGCATCCTTCCGCTGGATACCAGTGAGGAGTTCGTCGCGATCGGTGCCGAGATCGGGGTGATACTCCTGCTGCTGATGCTGGGGCTGGAGTACACGGCCAGTGATCTTGTCTCCAATCTGAAGACGCAGTATCCGGCGGGGCTGGTCGATGCCACGCTGAATGCCCTTCCTGGGGCGGCGATGGCGCTGCTGCTGGGGTGGGGGCCGGTTGCGGCCGTTGTGCTGGCCGGGGTCACCTGGATTTCGTCGTCCGGGGTCATCGCAAAGGTCCTCGGGGACTTGGGGCGGCTCGGTAACCGGGAGACGCCCGTCATCCTGAGCATCCTGGTCTTGGAAGACCTCTCCATGGCCGTGTATCTGCCGATCATTACCGCTCTGCTGGCGGGGACGGGGCTTGCGGCGGGCAGTGCGACGCTGGCGATCGCGCTGGGTGTTGCCGGGCTCGTGCTGTTCCTTGCCGTGCGTTACGGGCGGCACATCTCCCGGTTCGTCTCCAGTGACGATCCCGAGAAGCTGCTGCTGGTGGTGCTGGGGCTGACGCTGCTGGTTGCGGGTGTCGCTCAGCAGTTGCAGGTGTCCGCGGCCGTGGGGGCGTTCCTGGTCGGTATTGCCCTGTCCGGTGAAGTGGCCGAGGGCGCGCACAATCTGCTTGCGCCGTTGCGGGATCTGTTCGCGGCCGTGTTCTTTGTCTTCTTCGGGCTGCACACCGATCCGTCCAGCATTCCGCCGGTGCTGCTGCCCGCGCTGGTGCTGGCCGTGGTTACCGCGCTGACGAAGATTGCCACCGGGTACTGGGCCGCGAAGCGGGCCGGGGTGTCCGTCAAGGGGCGCTGGCGGGCGGGCGGCACGCTCGTCGCGCGCGGGGAGTTCTCCATCGTGATCGCCGGGCTTGCGGTCACCGCGGGGATCGAGCCGTCGTTGGGGCCGCTGGCCACCGCGTATGTGCTGATCCTGGTGATCCTCGGGCCGCTCACCGCCCGCTGGACCGAGCCGATTGGGACCCGGCTGCAGGCGCGCTTCGGCAAAACCGCCCCAGCCCCGGCTGCTGGTGAGGTTCCGGCTCCCCGTGCCGTCGAGGATCAGGACGCCGTGGACCAGGCCTGATGGCGCCCCGCGCGTGGGGGCGGGATGCTTTTCGCCCCCACGCGCGATGCTTTTCGCCCCCGCCGCCCCTTCCCGTTCCCGTCCCTGGGGGCTGCGCCCCCAGCCCCCCATCGGCCCTGGACGGGCCTCGTCCTCAAACGCCGGACGGGCTGAAAAGACCGGGCAGGCTGAAAAGGACCCACGGGCTGAAGGCCGGGCAAGCTGAAAAGGACCCACGGGCTGCAGGCCCGGACAGGCTGAAAAGACCGGGCAGGCTGTGAAGGGACCGGAGTGGTCTACAACGGTCGTCCCGGCCAAGCCAGCAGGCGGGCTCCGATGACCGCCGTCTGCAGGGTGTACCGGTGGGACGGGTCCGTGGGGTCGATGCCGGTCAGGGAGTGGATGCGTTCCAGGCGGTAGGTCAGGGCGCGGACGCTCAGGGAGAGTTGGCGGGCCGTTTCCGCGGCTACGCAGCCGGTGTCGAAGTAGGCGGTCAGGGTGTCCAGGAGGGGCTGGGCGCCGCCGCGGGCCTGCTGGAGGGGGCTGAGGGTGCTGCTGACCAGGTCCACCAGGGCCTGGCGGTCGCGGGCCAGGACGGGGAAGACCAGGAGGTCGGCCGCGCGGAGCAGGGGGTCTTCGTAGCCCATGCGCTGGGCGACGTCGAGGGCGTTGAGGGCTTCCTCGTAGCTGTGGCCGATGCCGACGACGCCGGGGCGCGGGCGCCCGATGGCCACCTGGCCGCCCTCGGTGGCGGCGTGGGCCTGCTTGGCGAAGTGGGTCAGGACCTCGTCCTGGTCGCCGGGGGCGATGCAGAGCATCCGTCCGTCCTTGGTGGTGAACAGGATGCGGCGGTTCTCGAAGCGGGCGAAGACGGCGTCCGCCACCTGGCGGGGCACGGGGTCGGTCTCGTCGTACTTGGCGGGGCCCTCGGCGACGGCGACCGCGTGGGAGCGGGACAGGCGCAGCCCGAACCTTTCGGCACGGGCGGCGAGGTGTCCGGGGTCGCCGCCGCCGTGCAGCAGGTCGTCGATGAACTCCCGGCGGGCGGCCTCCTCCTGCCGTATGACCATGCGCTGGGCGCGCTCGTAGCCGTCGGTGAAGGCGTCGATGGCCTGTTCCATGACGGCGACAACGCTGTCCGGGGAGGCCGGGGCGGGCCAGGCGGCGCGGCTGGCCGCCAGGTGCTCGCGCACCAGTGCGCGCCAGCCGAAGCCCGACCCCGCGGCCTTCGCGCCGAGTTCCCGGCGGGACTCCAGTTCCTGCCGGGTGAGGCGGCGACCGGTGGCGGCGGCGTCCGCGAGGATCTCGGTGTATCCGTCGAGGAACTCGTCCAGTGTGTACTGCCCGGTCACGTACGCCTCCTGCCCCACTTGCCAGTGTCGGTCGTCGATTCTGCCCCCTGCGGGCTCAGACGCGGGCCGGGGCGGACTCGGTCGACTCCGCGTCGGCGCTCTCCTCGGCGGGAGCCGTCGCCGCGGGGCGGCCCGTGACACGGCGGGCCAGTGGCTCGGTCCAACGGGCGGTCAGCGGGCCGACGATGACCAGGATCAGGACGTACGCCGTGGCCAGCGGGCCGATGCGGGGTTCCACGCCGACCGCCAGACCCGCGATGACGATGGAGAACTCGCCGCGTGCCACCAGCGTGCCGCCCGCCCGCCAGCGGCCCCCGCCCTGGATTCCGGCCCGGCGTGCCGCGTACCAGCCGGTGGCGACCTTGGTGAGCGCGGTGACGACGGCCAGGATCAGCGCGGGGATCAGGACCGGCGGGATGTCCGCCGGGTTCGTGGACAGGCCGAAGAAGACGAAGAACACGGCTGCGAAGAGGTCCCGCAGGGGGGTGAGCAGGTTGCTCGCTCCCTCTGCCACCTCGCCGGAGAGCGCGATGCCGACCAGGAAGGCACCGACGGCCGCGGAGACCTGGAGCTGCTGGGCGATGCCCGCGACCAGCAGGGTCAGGCCCAGCACCACCAGAAGCAGCATCTCGGCGTTGTCCGAGGAGACCGCGCGGCTGATCAGGCGGCCGTGGCGCAGGGCGACGTAGAGGACGCCGCCGACGGTGCCCAGGGAGATCAGCAGGGTGACCGTGCCGCCGGCGAGGCTGACGCCGGCCAGCAGGGCGGTGAGGATGGGCAGGTAGACCGCCATGGCCAGGTCCTCGATGACGAGGACGCCGAGGATGACCGGGGTCTCGCGGTTGCCGAGCCGCCGCAGGTCGCCGAGGACCTTGGCGATCACGCCCGAGGACGAGATCCAGGTGACGCCCGCCAGCGCGACGGCGGCCACCGGACCCCAGCCCAGGACGAGCGCGGCGACGGCACCCGGTACGGCGTTGAGGACGAAGTCGACGGCACCGGACGGGTACTGGGTCTTGAGGTTGGTGACCAGCTCGCTGGCGCTGTACTCCAGGCCGAGCAGGAGCAGCAGCAGGATGACGCCGATCTCGGCGCCGGTCGCGGTGAACTCCTCGCTGGCCTGCAGCGGCAGGATGCCGCCGTGGCCGAAGGCGAGCCCGGCGAGCAGGTAGAGGGGGATGGGGGAGAAGCCCATGCGGCCGGCGAGGCGGCCCAGCAGTCCCAGGGCGAGAATGATGGCCCCCAGCTCGATGAGCATGGCGGTCGTGTTGTGCACGGGCGTCTCCTCCGGTTCGGTTCGGCGACGGCGTCAGTGCCTTTGGTGGCTACGGGCGGCGCGCGGGCGCCGCCGGTGAGGCCGGCGGTGCGCCCGGGGTAGGCGGGGGCGGTCAGCCGGGCGGGCGTGACCGGGTGGGTTCGGCGCACTCGGGTTCACCGGAGAACGGTCGGGTCGGTGCCCGGTCGCGCGGCGGTGCGCGGTCGGTCGGGTGACTCCGGGTGCGTGCGTCGGACCTGGAACTCAGGCGCCGGGGACGGCGCGGCCGGGTTCAGGCACGCTGTCGCGAGCGGTTGCGGGCACGTCAACGGCCCGGACGACTCGATCCATGTCATGCCCCCCTCGCGCCGAGATCCGGAGAACTCCTCCGGAAAAACCAACCTCACAGATTGAGCGATCAGCCGCTCAATGGAGCGTCAAGGCTCGGTAAAGAAGCATACCGTACGACTATTTGCGCATAGTGGTTCATCGGCTCGCATAGCCACAGAAAGGGATTGGCAAACGCGGCGATTTACTAAGCGATATGCCCGTAATGCGTTATTCGCTCCGTGCGGGCGTAAGAGGATGTTCCGGTTCGGGCGCTCCATTCTCGCCGAGCCAGCGGGCGAGTTTGCCGCCTCTGCCGATGGCGCGCAGCCTGCGTTCCGCGGCCTCGCGGGTGCCCGGGGTCGTGATGAGAAGCAGCTCGTCGTCGGCGCGCAGCACCGTCTCCCGGTCGGGAACGAGGGTCGTGCCGTCGCGGACGATCAGGGTGACGACCGTCGGGGGCGGCAGCCGCAGTTCGAAGACGGCGACGCCGTGCAGCCGGGAGCCCTTCGGGATGGCGACGGTGAGCAGGTCGGCGTCGAGGACGTCGAGGGGGGCGCTCTCCACCTGGACGTCGCGCAGCGCGTCGGCGCGGGTCAGGCCAAGCCGGCGGGCGACGGCGGGCAGGGTGGGGCCCTGGATCAGAGTGAACAGGACCACGAGTACGAACACGATGTTCAGCGCGTCGCGGGCGCCGGTGATCCCCTCCACGATGGGGAACGTGGTCAGCACGATGGGCACCGCGCCGCGCAGACCGGCCCAGGAGATGAACGTCTGCTCGCGCCAGGGGACGCGGAAGGGCAGCAGACAGAGCAGGACCGAGACCGGGCGGGCGGCCAGCAGCAGGACCAGGCCGATGACGAGGGCCGGGACGATCGCCGACGGCAGTTCACTGGGGTCGACGAGCAGACCGAGCATGACGAACAGGCCGATCTGGGCCAGCCAGGCGGCGCCCTCGGCGAACGACCGGGTGGCGGCGCGGTGGGGCAGCCTGGAGTTGCCGAGGACCAGGCCGGACAGGTAGGCGGCGATGATCCCGCTGGCGTTCACCGCGCCCGCGGCGGCGAAGGCGATGATGCCGAAGCCGACCGTGGCCAGCGGGTACAGACCGGTGGCGGGCAGTGCGATACGGCGCAGGGCGAGCGCGCCGAGCCGGCCGATCAGCACGCCCAGGGTGCCGCCGACGGCGAGCTGGTAGACCAGGTTGCCGACCAGGGGGAGCGGGCCGGGCAGGTCGGCCGAGGCGGTGGAGAAGACCAGGACCAGGATGATCGTCGGGGCGTCGTTGAAGCCGGACTCGGCCTCCACCAGCGCGGTCACCTTCTGCGGCAGCGGCAGCGCGCGCAGGACGGCGAAGACGGCGGCGGCGTCGGTGGAGGAGACGATCGCGCCGATCAGCAGGGCGAGGTGCCAGTCCATGCCGAGCAGGTAGTGCGCGCCGGTGGCGGTCACCACGACCGAGATCGCCACCCCCGCGGTGGCGAGCACGGCGGCGGGGGCCAGCACCCGCCGCACGTTGGTCCACTGGGTGGTCAGACCGCCCTCGACCAGGATGACGCCGAGGGCGGCGGTGCCCAGGGCCTGGGCGAGCTGGGCGTCGTCGAACTTCAGCCCGAGGCCGTCCTCACCGGCGACGACGCCGACCGCGAGGAACAGCAGCAGGCTGGGCAGGCCGACACGGTGCGCGGTACGCGCGGCGGCGATGCTGGCCAGCAGCACGGTGCCGCCGATCAGCAGGGTCAGATACAGCTCGGGCAGGGTCATCGGGCTGTCCTTTTGTCGTCAGGCATCAGTCCGAGGGCCGCTGGGGTCGGGACCGGGGCGGAAAGTTGCGGTGTCTGCGGGCGGGGCGCTGGGGGTCGAACAGCTCCCCGGCCATCCCGGCGAGGACCAGCCCGGCGGAGATGAGCAGCCCGTGCGCCAGCACGATGCCGGCGGCCAGTACGGCGAGGGCGGTGCCGAGCAGCAGCCAGGCCCGGGTGTGCCGGTACTCGCGCGGCCGGCAGGGGTGCCCGTCCCCGAGGCCCCGCGCGAACCGGGGGTCCTCCCGGTGCAGCCGGGACTCGATCTCGGCGAGCCGTTTGTCAGGGAAGCGGTCCATGTCCTCCTCCTCCCGGCGCGGGGTGATGGGCAGGCGGGGGAACCAGGGGGAGAGGCGACCATGCGGCCTCCTTTCGGGGTGGGGCGGGTGCGGGCGGGGGCACGAGGGGCACACCGGCCACCCGCCCCCCGACCCCGACCGCGGCGGACGCATCCATGGCGATCACGCCAGAGCGAAGTACCGCAGCCACACATAGGCGCCCGCGATCGAGACAGTGACGGCTGTGACGAGCAGTCCGTACCGGCTGAACTGCCAGAACGAGATGTGGTGGCCCTCGCGCTGGGCGATGCCGATGACGACGACGTTGGCCGAGGACGCGATGATCGTGGCGTTGCCGCCGAGGTCCGCACCGAGGGCGAAGGCCCACCAGAGCATCCCCGCCTCGTCGGGCCCGCCCGCGGCGGTGACGATCTCCGAGACGATCGGACTGACGGAGGCGACGAAGGGGATGTTGTCGATGACCGCGGACGGTACGACCGAGCCGAATACCAGCGCCATCGACGTACCGAGGAGGTTGCCCTCGGTGGCGTCGGCCGCCATCCGGCCGAGGTCGCCGATCACCCCGGTCCGCACCATCGCGCCGACCATGACGAACAGCCCCGCGAAGAAGGCGAGGGTCTCCCACTCCACGTCCTTGACCACGGCACCAGGGCTCAGCCTGGAGGCCGCGAGCAGGATCAGCCCGCCGCTGATGGCCACCACCGAGGGCTCCAGATGCAGCACGGTGTGCAGCACGAAGCAGGCCATCACCACCGTGATCACCACGCCGGACACGGCCAGCAGCCGGGCGTCCTTGATCTCGTCCTTGGGGTTCAGTTCCATGACGGACCTGGCGCGCTCGGGGTCGTAGCGGAACGCGTCGCGGAACATCACCCGGCACATCAGGACGAACACGATCATCAGCAGGACGACGACGGGCGCCATGTGGATCAGGAAGTCGTTGAAGGACAGGTCCGCACGAGAACCGATCATGATGTTCGGCGGGTCCCCGATGAGGGTCGCCGCGCCGCCGATGTTGCAGGCCATCACCTCGGCGATCAGATACGGGATCACCGGCAGCGCGAGCCGCCGGCAGACCAGGATCGTCACCGGGGCGATCAGCAGCACGGTGGTGACGTTGTCCAGCCACGCGGACAGGAAGCCGGTCGCGACCGTCAGCAGCACCATCAGCCGGTACGGTCTGCCGCGCGCCCGCCGCGCCGCCCAGATGGCGATGAACTCGAAGACGCCGGTACGTTTCAGCACCGCGACGATCAGCATCATCCCGAGCAGCAGGAAGATGACGTTCCAGTCGATGCCGGCGTCCTCGGAGAAGAAGGCGTGCTCGGGGTCGGTCGCCCCGATCAGCAGCATCACCACCGCTCCGCCCAGCGCGGCGGCGACCCGGTGCACCCACTCCGTGGCGATCAGCACGTAGACGGCGGCGAACACCGCCACCGCCAGCCATGCCGTCAGGCTCACCGGGGGCCCTCCTGCACGCCGTTCGGACCCTGCCCGGCCGTGTCGGCGCCCGCGCACCGGCGCACCCGCGCCGCCGCCTCGCGGCGCGACAGGCGGACCCACGGAACCGGGTCCCCCAATGCCGGGGCAGCGCCGTACAGGGCTTTCGTGTGGTCGGACCGCTCCGGCAGTGCGTACATCGGTGCGAGCTCCCCTCTCGTGATGCGACAGAGCCGCCACCCCGTACGCCCCTCGCAGGGGACGGCGCCCCCGCGCACACCCGGCGGGCATGGCGGTGCGGCCGTGGCCATCGGGCCGGGGGACGGTGGACTGCCTCCACCCTCACTCCCGCACCGCGAGGCGCACTATCGGGTCCTCCACCCAAAAAGGGGTGGGCCGGACCTGTAGACGGGGGAAAGGGGAATGGGTGCCAGACCCGATGGACGCGCGGCCCGCCCGGCGCCCAGGCTTGTCGGTGGGTGCGAGGACCAGCTCAGGAAGGCGGTACGCGGGTGCCCTTGTTCTGGAGGATCTTCCTGCTCAACGCGGTCGTGCTGGTCACCGCCACCGCCCTGCTGCTGGGCCCGGTCACCGTGTCGACACCCGTCCTGCTCACCGAGGCCGCGATCCTCACCGTGGGCCTCGCCGCGATGCTGATCGCCAACGCCCTGCTGCTGCGCATCGGCCTGGCCCCGCTCCAGCGCCTCGCCCGCGCCATGATCACCACCGACCTGCTGCGCCCCGGCGCCCGCCCCGCCGTCGGCGGACACGGCGAGGTCGCCGACCTGATCACCACGTTCAACACCATGCTCGACCGGCTGGAGGCCGAACGCGCCTCCAGCGCCGCCCGTGCCCTGACCGCCCAGGAGGCCGAACGCCACCGCATCGCCCAGGAGCTGCACGACGAGATCGGCCAGACCCTCACCGCCGTCCTGCTCGACCTCAAGCGCGTCGCCAACCAGGCGCCGGAACCGGTGCGCGAGCAACTGCACCAGGTCCAGGAGACCACCCGCGCCAGCCTGGACGAGATCCGCCGCATCGCCCGCCGGCTGCGCCCCGGAGTCCTGGAGGAACTGGGCCTGACCAGCGCTCTGAAGTCCCTGGCCACCGAGTTCACCGGCCCCACCCTGTCCGTACGGCACGACATCGCCACCGACCTGCCGCCGCTGGGCGACAACGCCGAACTCGTCCTCTACCGCGTCGCCCAGGAGAGCCTGACCAACACCGCCCGGCACGCCGCGGCCACCCGCGTCGGCCTCACCCTGAAACGGACCTCCGACGCCGTGGAACTGCGGGTGCGCGACAACGGCAAGGGCATCGGCGGCGCCCCCGAAGGCGCCGGGATCAGCGGAATGCGCGAACGCGCCCTGCTCATCAGCGCCGACCTCGGCCTCGGACCCGCTCCCGGCGGCGGCACCGAGGTCCGACTGACCGTCCCCGTCCGCCACCGGAGTCAGTGACCATGACCGACCGCCACCGGAGTCAGTGACCATGACCGACCGCCACCGGAGTCAGTGACCATGACCGACCGCCACCGGAGTCAGTGACCATGACCGAGGCGACGCCCACCCGCATCCTGCTGGCCGACGACCATCACCTGGTGCGCCGCGGGGTGCGCCTGATCCTCGACAGCGAACCGGACCTGACCGTGGTGGCCGAGGCGGGCGACGGGGCGGAGGCCATCGAGGCGGCCCGCAGACACCGGCTCGACCTCGCCATCCTCGACATCGCGATGCCGCGCCTGACCGGTCTGCAGGCCGCCCGCGAACTCTCCCGCAGCCAGCCCGAGCTGCGCATCCTGATGCTGACGATGTACGACAACGAGCAGTACTTCTTCGAGGCGCTGGCGGCCGGGGCCTCCGGGTACGTGCTGAAGTCGGTCGCCGACCGCGACCTCGTCGAGGCCTGCCGGGCCACCATGCGCGGGGAGCCGTTCCTCTACCCCGGCGCCGTCAACGCCCTGGTCCGCAACTACCTCGACCGCATCCGCGAGGGGCAGTCACCGCCCGCGCGGGCCATCACCGACCGCGAGGAGGAGATCCTCAAGCTCGTCGCGGAGGGGCACACCTCGCAGGAGATCGCCGACATCCTCGTCATCAGCGTCAAGACCGTCGAACGCCACCGCGCCAACCTGCTGCAGAAGCTCGGCCTGAAGGACCGGCTGGAACTCACCCGGTACGCCATCCGCGTCGGCCTGATCGAGCCCTGACCGCGGTGACGGGTCAAGAGGTGGACGCGGGCCCCGGTCGTTCACCTCCGACGACCGGGACCCGTGTGCGTCCGCGGATCCGGCACGGCGGCAACACTCCCCCGAGCAACGCGTCTTACGCGCGCACCGTCGCTCCGGCTCCGATGAAGTGATCACATCAGACCGCACCAACGGATCGCTAACATGTGGCCAACGGTTTTCCGGGCCGGCGGCGGGCGGCTGACGCGAAGTCGCCGCGGCGGTCTTGCCGGACGGCCGGAACAGTAGCGGATCCCGGCGGACAGGCCGACGGGGCGTGATGGCGGAATCTGGCCGTCCACAGGCGGTATCCCGCCAGTGACGGCCGTGGTGCGCGGCGGGCGCGGAAGGGCAGTGGCGGCGTGAAGCGGTGCGAGCTGCGGTTCGGGCTGCTGGGACCGCCGGTCCTGTACGACCGTGGCGGCGACGGCCCCGTGGCCCGTCCCGTGGGCAGCCCCAAGGCGCGGCTGCTGCTGACCGCCCTGCTGCTCGAAGCGGGCCGTACCGTCTCCGTCGACGCGCTCAAGGACGCGCTGTGGGGCGACACCCCGCCCGCCTCCGCCCACGCCTCCCTGCACAACCACGTCACCCGGCTGCGCCGGCTCCTCGACGACCCCTCCCGGCTGCGGTCGGTGCCCCCCGGCTACCGGCTCCGGGTCGAGGACGGCGAACTCGACATCCACCTCTTCGACACCCACCTCGCCGCCGCGTGCGCCGCCCACGCCCGCCGCGACTGGCCCGGCACCCTGCGCGCCTGCGCCGCCGCCCTGTCCCTGTGGCGCGGCGACCCGCTCGCCGGGGTCCCCGCCGAACTCGGCGGCTACGCCCTCACCCAGCGCCTCGCAGAGGCCCGCCTGCTCCTGCTGGAGTGGCGCTACGACGCCGAACTGGCCCTCGCCGACGGCCGCCTCGACACCTTGCTGCCCGAACTGGCCGCGCTGGCCGCCGAGCACCCGCTGCGCGAGGCCTACCACCGTCAGCTCATGCTCGCCCTGCACCGCGACGGACGCCGCGCCGAGGCCCTCGCCGTCCACCGCGACCTGCGCCGACGGCTCGTCGAGGAGCTCGGCGTGGAGCCCGGCCCCGCCGTGCGCGAGGCCCACCTGGAGGTACTGCGCGAGCAGGAACCGTGTACACCGGCGCCTCGCCCCGCCCAGCTCCCGCCGCCCCCGGCCCACTTCACCGGCCGCACCCGTCTCGCCGGGGACCTGCGCGACGCGCTCACCGCCCCCGGCCCCGCCGTCACGGTCCTGACCGGCATGGCGGGCATCGGCAAGAGCGCCCTCGCCCTGCACGTCGCCCACGGCCTCACCGACCGCTTCCCCGACGGCCAGCTCTACGTCAACCTGCACGGCGCCACCCCGGGCATGCTCCCGCTCACCCCCGCCCAGGCCCTCGCCGCGCTGCTGCGGGACGTCGGCGCAGACCCCCGCTCCATCCCCGAACATCCGGACGCGGCAGCCGCGTTGCTCCGCTCCACGCTCGCGCCCACCCGTACCCTGCTGCTCCTCGACGACGCCGCCAGCGCCGCCCAGATACGCCATCTGCTCCCCGCCGGGCCGGGCTGCGCCGTGATCGTCACCAGCCGCTCCTCCCTCGCCGCCCTCGACGGCGCCCGGCGCTTCCCGCTCGCGCCCCTGTCCGACGAGGACAGCGCCGCACTGTTGCGGGCCGCCTCCGGACGCGACGACGGGATCGACGCCGCCCACCCGCTCGTCGAGCTGACCGGCCGCCTCCCGCTCGCCCTGCGGATCGTCGCCGCCCGGCTCGCCGCCCGCCGCGCCCTCACCCCGGACCTGCTGGCCGGCCAGCTCACCGCCACCGACCGGCGCCTGCACCACCTGGAGTACGACGACCTCAGCGTCCGTCGCTCCCTCGCCGTCGCGCACGACGCGCTCGCCGCCTCCGACCGCGCGGCCGACCGGGACGCCGCCCTCGTCCTGCGCCGTATCGGCGCCCTCGACCTGCCCGAGTACGGCGCACCCCTGCTCGCCCACCTCGGCGGCACCGGACCGCGGCGCGCCGAGGACGCCCTGGACCGGCTCGTCGACGTGGCCCTGCTGGAGGAGACCGCGCTCGGCCGCTACGTCCCGCACGACCTGGTCCGCGACTTCGCCCGCGAACTGGCCGCCACCGACGACGGCGACGCGGTCGCCGAGTCCGCCCTGGGCTGGTACGCGGCCCTCGCCGAGCACACCGTCATCGCGCTCGTCGAACCCGGCCTCGACCAGGACGACCGGCGCCGCCCGACCCCCAGCCAGCCGCCCGAGCACGCCGAACAGGTCGCCGCCACCTGCCCCTTCGACGGCCCCGAGGCCGCCTTCGCCTGGGGCGACGCGGAACTGGAGAACATCGTCGCGCTCGCCGAGCGGTACGCCGAGTCCCCCAACCACCGGATCGCCGCCCGCCTGTGCACCCTGCTGCGGCTGATCTTCCCCTACGTCCACCGCAGCGGCCGGGTCGCCGAGATGGAGGTCCTCGGCCGCGCCGCGCTGCGCAACACCCGGCGCCTGGCCGACGAGGCCGCGGAGGCGTACGCCCTCGGAGACCTGGCCGGGGTGCACTTCCTGTCCGGGCGGCACACCGAGGCCCTCGCCCTCAACGACCAGGCACTGGAGATCTGGGAGCGGCTCGGGGTGCTCTCCTGGATGCGCCGCTGCCTGAACAACCGGGGCCTGCTGCTCGAAGGGCTCGGCCACTACGAGGAGTCGGGGCTCGCCCTGCGCCAGAGCCTCGCCTACTCACGGCAGTTGAACGACCCGTACGGCGAGGCCGTCACCCACCAGCACCTCGGCAACCTCTACGAGCACACCGACCCGCGCGCCGCCATCGAGCAGCACCGGCTCTCCCTGGCCATCGGCGAGATGATCGGCAACGTCCTCATCCAGCTCTACGCGCGGTGCAACATCGGCTACGCCCACCTCACCCTCGGCGAACCCCGCGCCGCCGCCCGGCACTTCGACGAGAGCCTGCGCGATCTCGTCGGCCAGGGCGACTGGCACGGCGAGTCGCAGACCCGGCTCGGCCTGGTCCGCTCACTGCGGCTGCTGGGCCGGACCGAGCGGGCCGAGCGGGAGTGCGCCGAGCTGCTGCGCCGCGCCGACGCCCGTGCCGACCGCTACACCGGCGGCCTCGCCCGCCACCAGCACGGACTGCTGCTCAGCGCGGCGGGCCGCACCGAGGAGGCCCGCGTCTGCTGGCGGACCGCCCTGGACGCCCTGACCGGCACCGACGAGAAGGCGGTCGTCGCCGAACTCACCTCCCTGCTGACCGACACCGGCGAACCCCCGACGGCCGATCACTTCGCGTCGGCATAGCACTCCACCACCGCCGTGGTGAACGGGAACCGCACCGGCGTTTCCCCGAACGTCAGCCGCCCCGCCAGCTCCGCCGCCTCCCGGATCGCCGCGACCACCGCCTGCGCCTCCTCCTCGGGACAGTGCACGATCACCTCGTCGTGCTGGAAGAACACCAGTTCGGCCTTCATTCCGGCGCACGCCTGCCGCAGCGCGGCGAGCAGCAGCAGCGCCCAGTCGGCGGCGCTGCCCTGCACGACGAAGTTCCGCGCGAAGCGCCCGCGGGCGCGGGCGTCGGTCGAGGCGTAGCCGGGGACCCACTGCTGCTGTCCCTCGTCCGAACCCTCCGGCACGTCCATCGGGATGCCCGCCTCCTCCTCCGCGTCCTCGCCGCCCCGCGCGGGCGGGCAGGTACGCCCCAGGAAGGTGCGCACCAGTCGCCCCTCCTCCCCGGCCCGCGCCGCCTCGTCGACGTAGGCGACCGCCCGGGGGAACCGGCGTCTGAGCGCGGCGAGGTTCTTCAGGCCGTCGCCGGAGGTCTGGCCGTAGACGGCGCCGAGCACCGCGATCTTGGCCTGGTCCCGGTTCCCGGAGAAGGCGCGGTCGGAGACGGCCTGGTACAGGTCGCTCTCCCGCCCCGCCACCTCCATCAGACCGGGGTCCCGGGAGATCGCGGCGAGGACCCGCGGCTCCATCTGGTCGGCGTCGGCGACGACGAGCCGCCAGCCGGGGTCGGCGACGACGGCCCGCCGGATCACCTTGGGGATCTGCAGCGCGCCCCCGCCGTTGGTCACCCACCGCCCGGTGACGGTGCCGCCCGCGAGGAACTCCGGCCGGAACCGCCCGTCGCGCACCCAGTCCTGGAGCCAGGACCAGCCGTGGGCGACCCAGATCCGGTACAGCTTCTTGTACTCGATGAGCGGCTTCACGGCCGGATGATCGACGGACTCCAGCTCCCACCGCCGAGTGGACCGCACCTTGATACCGGCCCGCGCGAAGGCCTTGACGACCTCGGCGGGCAGATCGGGCCGCACCCGGTGCCCGAAGGCCGCGGACACCTCGTCGGCGAGCTCGGCCAGCCGGCGGGGCTCGCCGCCGCCCGCGTACCGCTCACCGAGCAGTTCGCGCAGGACCCGGCGGTGTATCTCGGCGCTCCAGGGCAGCCCGGAGCGGTTCATCTCGGCGGCGACCAGCATCCCCGCCGACTCGGCCGCCGTCAGCAGCCGCATCCGGTCCGGGTGCGCGGTCCTGTCGTGCCGCCGCTGCTGCTCGGCGTAGACCTCCAGCAGATCGGCGAGCGGCAGGTGGACGGCCCGCGGTTCGAACAGCGAGGGCTGCGCGCCCGGCTCGGCCGCCCGCTGGGGCGGATCGGGCGGTACGGGCCCACCGCGCAGCCGCGCCAGGGCGGCCGCCGCGGAACGGGGCTCCCCGTACCGCCCCTCGTGACCGAGCAGGAGGGTCTCGGCGTCCTCGATGTCGTAGCACCGCTCCACTCGCACCCCCGTGGCGAGCAGTCGCGGATAGACCTCGGCGGTGGAACGCCAGACCCATCTCCGTACTTCCGGCCTGCCGCGCACCGCAGCGACAAGATCCGGTTCCCGCACGACCGGCCCCACGGGCAGCCCGTCCGGACCGAGGGCGGCGAGCTCGACCCCACCACCCTCGGCCGGCGCGAGCGCCCACCGGTCGGTCATGGTCGTGAGTGTGACAGGGGGGTCTGACAATGGCCCCCAGCAGCAGGTTCAGAGGGTGTCCTCGTACCCGAGGCACTTCCTCCTCTGGGGGATGCCGGCGACGGACTCGTTCAGCTCGACCAGCACACCGCCCACCTCCTCGCGGCCTCCGGTGTAGGTGACCTCGACGGCGGGGGAGCGGCCGTAGGTGGTGAGCACGCTCACCCCCGTCTCCTTCAGCCGCTTCTCGTCCAGTACCCAGTCGACGCCGTCGGCCGAGACACAGAGATTGACGGTGGGCTGCAGCTCCTCGACCCCGCAGCGGAGCACGGTCGACCCGTCCCCCCAGGACGCGACACCCTCCCCGATCACCCAGTCACGGTCCCCGGAGGCGACCTTGTCGGGGGACCGGTCGACGACGTCGGAGCACTTCGGGTCCCCCGCCTTCGGCCCGGACTCGACCCTGAGGGAGTCCACGAAGAGAAGCCCCGAGGAGATCACGGCGGCCGCGGCGACGAAGCTCACGATCCATCGCGGCCGGAGAACGCGACGCCAGGACCGACCGTGGCTCTCTTCCACTTCTGCACTGTGATCCATGCTGACCGCGACCTTCGAAACGCCCGGGTGGAGCGGCGCCGGCTCCCTGTGATGACACCCCATGATTCCCCATGCCGAACCGGCACCGTGCGGCGCCTCCCCACCCGCGGAGACGAGCGCCGACCACAAGGGGCCCTGCGCCGGCCGCGAGGACAGCGACAACGGCATGGAGCTGGGCGTGAACCGGCCTCCAGGCCCCCATGGCACGATCACTGCGTGACCAGCAAGCCCCGCACCGTCGACCTCGCCTTCCAGGCCGCCCTGCACACCGACTCCGACACCGCCCTGGACACCGGCGCCTCGCTGCTCGCCGCCGACCCCGGAGCCGACGCGGAGCTGGAGCGCCGGGGCCTGGAGTTCGTCGCGGCGGCGTGGCGGCGGGGCTGGCAGCCCGCCGACGTCGCGCGGATGGTCCGGCGGGACCTGGACGACGTACATCTGCGGCTGCTCGGGGCGCTCGTGCACGCGCAGGCGCCGGACGACGTCCCGCGAGGACCGCGCTGGCGGGCGCAGCTCGACGAGCTGGACGCGGCGCCCACGCGCGCGGGGGACCGCTTCACGCACGCCACCGCCGTCCTGGAGCTGTACCGCCTGCTGCTGCGCCTGCCGCCCCTGGAGCCGCTCGACGAGCCTCAGCGGGCGCGCGGCCCGGAGTCGCGGATGCTGACCCGGATCCGCGCGCTGCTCGCCAAGGCGGAGGCGACCGGGTTCCCGGAGGAGGCCGAGGCGCTGTCCGCCAAGGCGCAGGAGCTGATGGCCCGGTACAGCGTGGACGAGGCTGTCCTGGCGGCACAGGCGCCCGCGCCCGACGCCCCCGGCGCCTGCCGGATCGGGGTCGAACCGCCGTACGAGCAGGCCAAGGCCGTACTGCTGGACGCGGTGGCCGGTGCCAACCACTGTCGCGCGGTGTGGAACGAACCCCTCGGTTTCTCCACCGTCGTCGGGTTCGAGGCGGACCTGGAGGTGGTCGAGCTGCTGTTCACCTCGCTGCTCGTCCAGGCGCAGACCGCGATGACGAGGGCGGAGGCCGCCCAGCGGGCCGGCGGACGCAAGCGGACCAAGACCTTCCGGCAGTCCTTCCTCGCCGCCTACGCCCACCGCATCGGCACCCGCCTCGCGCGGGCCGCCGAGACGCAGGTCAGCGACGACCTGCTGCCGGTCCTGGCCTCCCGCGAGGTCGCCGTCACCGCCCGCCTGGACCGGATGTTCCCGGACACCACGACCACCCGGTTGCGCGGTGTCAGCGACGCGGCGGGCTGGCACGAGGGGGCCGAGGCGGCCGACCGGGCCCAGGTACGGGCCCGGCGTCCGGTCGAAGGGGACCGACTCGGCTCCAGGGGGACTGCCTCGGATCGAAGGACCTGACTCGGATCGAGGGGGACTGAGTCGGATCGAGGGGAACTGACTCGGACCGAGGGGGACTGAGTCGGATCGAGGGGAACTGACTCGGACCGAGGGGGGACTGACTCAGTCGCCCTGCTGGAACCCGCTCACCGTCGCGTCCGGCTTGCCGTCCTTGAGGGCGACCACGCCGTACGACCAGGGGAAGTCGCGGGTGGCGTCCGCGCCCGGCAGCCCCAGCTCGGCCGACCGCGCGGCCGGCCCGCCGCCCTCCTCACCGCGCACGTACGTGATGATCACGGTCACCGAGCCGCCCTCGGCGAGCGTGCGCTTCTCCCCGGTGGCCGCCGGGTCGGGCGCGACCTCCGCGGACGTGCCGTCCGCCTTCAGAGTCACCGAGGGCAGGCCCTCCAAGGTGCACTTGGCGCCCTTGTTGGTGAGCGTGACGGGCACGTTGCCGCTGTCCCCGGCGGCCGGGGCGGCGTTCGCCGGACCGACCTTCATCTCCAGGCCGTCGAACGCGCAGGCGCCCGCGGCGGACTTCTTCGGGGCGGCCTCCTTCTCGCCGTCCCCGTCTCCGCAGGAGGTCAGCAGGAGCGCCGCGGTGAGGGCGGCGACGGGGGAGAGGAGGGCGGTGGCGCGCATGGGGTGTCCTTCGGGGCGTGCGTGACGGTTCGCGTGCATGGATCATCACGCGTACGGCGGGGTGGCGGTTGCGGATCGGCCGAGCCGCAGGACCGTACGGTCACTCCGGCGTCGGCAACCCGGAGGGCAGCTTGCCACCCTCGGCCTTCCGGTACGTCTCGGTGCCCAGTTCGCTGTCCCAGGTCACCTTCAGCGAGTCCTTGCCGACCGAGTCGACCTTCCCGCTCGCCCGGTCCGTGCTCTTGTCGGAGCACTTGAGCTCGATCGTGTCGCCCGCGGTACCGCTGCACACGGTTCCCCCGGTCGCGAACAGCCCCGCCTGCTCACCGGTGACCACCAGCGCCACCACCTTGCCGTCGGTCGTGGCGACCCAGCTGCCCTCCAGCTCACCGGCCGGCGAGGCGGCCCCGCCGTCGCCACCGCCGGTGTCGGCGGTCTCCGTGACCGACGGCGCGGCACTCGCGCTCGGCTCGCCCCCGTCGGAGTCGTCGTCACTGCATCCGCTCAGCACGAGCGCACCGGCCAGTCCCGCCGCCGCGCACCACATCCGCCTGCGCGCCACACGCGCGTACGTCGCCGAAGTCACTGCAAGCCCCCAGGATGAGCCGGTCGGTCGGTACGACCGCAGCAAGCTACCAGGAAGTAACCGCCACCAGAACGCCCCGCGGCGGGTGGCCGTTCACCACGACGACTTGCGCACCCCCGGCAGATACCCCGCGTGCGCCTGCTCCCGCAACGACACCCGCGACAGCCCGAACGCTCGGAAGTACCCGCGCGGCCGCCCGTCCACCTGGTCCCGGTTGCGCACGCGCGTGGCGCTCGCGTCCCGCGGCTGGCGCCGCAGCTCCCGCCGGGCCGCCACCTTCTCCTCCGGCGTCGACGAGGGCCGCCGGATGATCTCCTTCAGCTCGGCCCGCCGCCGGGCGTACCGCGCGACGGTCTCCCGCCGCTGCTCGTTCTTGGCGATCTTGCTCTTCTTGGCCATCAGACACGCACCCCACGCGCGCGGATACGCGCCACGGCGGCCTCGACCCCGATCGCGTCGACGGTCCGGATTCCCTTCGTACTGAGCCTCAGCCGTACGTACCGCCCCTCGCTCGGCAGCCAGTAGCGCTTGGTCTGGATGTTGGGGTCGAAGCGCCGGGAGGTGCGCCGGTGGGAGTGGGAAATGCGGTTGCCGAACCCCGGCCGGGCGCCGGTCAGCATGCAGTGGGCGGACATGGTGACGTACCTCTCCTCAAGCGCTGTCGTTAATGGAATTCATTTTCAGTAAGATAGCAGCATGGCTCGCAACGAACTCCGCCCGGTCATCAAGCTCCGCTCCACGGCGGGGACCGGCTTCACCTACGTCACCCGCAAGAACCGCCGCAACGACCCGGACCGGCTGACCCTGCGCAAGTACGACCCGGTCGCCGGCCGCCACGTCGACTTCCGAGAGGAGCGCTGACCGCCATGCGCAAGGGAATCCACCCCGCCTACGGCCCCGTCGTCTTCCGCGACCGCGCCGCGGGCCACGCCTTCCTCACCCGCTCGACGATGACCAGCGAGAAGACGATCGAGTGGGAGGACGGCCGCACCTACCCGGTCGTGGACGTCGAGATCTCCGACGTCAGCCACCCCTTCTACACCGGCACCGCGCGCGTCCTGGACACCGCGGGCCGCGTGGAGCGCTTCGAGCGCCGCTACGGAGCCCACGGGAAGAGGGGCTGATGCTCCCCGTCGTCATCGTCGGCGGACTGCACGCCGACGCCCGCAGGGCCGCCGTCGACCGGCTGCTCGCCGAGGTGCCCGGCAGCGTCGTGCTCCACCACGACCTCGCCACGGCCGCCGCCGGCACGGTCGTACGGACGATCCGCGACGCCACCGGCCTGCGCTCCGCCGCCCAGACCCCCCTCGTCAACGACTGCGCCTGCTGCGCCCTGCGCGAGGACCTGGTGCCGGAGCTGAGGCGGATCGAGGAGGCGGGCGGCACCCCGCTCGCCGTCGTGGAGCTGTGGGACTCAGTGGAGCCCAAGGCGATGGCGGAGGTCATCGCCTCCGGCGGTCTGCACCTCACCGGCGTGATCACCGCCGTCGACCCGGCGCTGGTCCTGCCGTACCTCGGCAACGGCGACGACCTCGCCGAACGGGGCCTGCAGGCCGCGCCCACCGATCAGCGCACCGTGGCCGACACCTTCGCGCGCCAACTGGAGTACGCGCCCGTCCTCGCCCTCGTGGAGTCCGAGGAGGCCGACGACGAGGACCGGGAACTGCTGGCGCAGCTGCATCCCACGGCCAGCCGGGTGGTGATCGGCGAGGGCGGCCTGGCGGGCGCCGCCCGCGCCGGGTTCGACGTCGAGGCGGCCGCCGCCGCCCAGCACCCGGCGTGCGCGCTGCTGCCCGCCGAGGCGGACGCACACGGCGTCAGCACCCTCGTCTGGCACCGCCGCCGCCCCTTCCACCCGGAGCGGCTGTACGCGGCGCTGGAGGACCTGACGTGCGCCGCCGCCCGCAGCCGGGGCCGCTTCTGGCTGGCCGACAAGCCGGACTCCCTGCTGCACTGGGACGCGGCCGGCGGCGCCCTGTGCGTGGAGAGCGCGGGCCCCTGGCTGGCCTCGCTCCCGGACGCGGCCTGGGAGCTTCTCCCGCCGGTGCGCCGGGCCGCCGCCGCCCTGGACTGGCACCCCGAGCACGGCGACCGCTGCCAGCACCTGGTCTTCACCTCGCCCGGCCTGGACCGCGACGGTCTGGAGCGGCTGCTGGAGTCCTGCCTGCTCACCGACGCCGAGTACACCGCGGGCCGCGACGCCTGGACGCGGCTGCCGCACTCCTTCGACACCTTCCTGGAGGTCTGACCCCATGCCCCCGAAGACCGCCCGCACCGCCCGCGGGGCCGTCAAGAACCGGCCCAATCCGCTGGACCGGGCGGGCATCGAGTACATCGACTACAAGGACACCGACCTGCTCCGGACGTTCCTCTCCGACCGCGGCAAGATCCGCAGCCGCCGTGTCACCCGGATCTCCGCCCAGCAGCAGCGGCAGCTCGCCAGGGCCGTCAAGAACGCCCGGGAGATGGCCCTGCTGCCCTACGCGAGCCGCTGACAACCCCCGCGCCGGGTGCTGTCGGCCCCTTCGGCCACATGGCCGACAGCACACCGGTCGGGAGGCGGTTCTGCGCCGTCCGGGGGAGACGGTCCCCCTCATTCGTACGACTGTTCCTCGCGCATGCGTCTGTATGGATCCGGCGGCATCCGGCACGGGATATCCGCCGACGGCCGACCCGCTCCCCCGGCGGATGACGGCCCGTCCGTCATCGGAGGCGGACGCCCCACTTCCCCGATGCCGTCCTGGCTGCCGACTTGCCCCACGCCAATGAGCGGATGACGGGCGTCCACTGGGACGAGACCCTTCCGGCCGGGTGCACTCGATCGAACACCGCTCGCAGGACGGAACACGAACGGCTCCTTGAGCGTCTCTTCTTCATGCACGAGCGAATCGATCCGGACGATCCGGCTCAGCTGTACGGCGCGGAGAACATGGGCGGAGCGAGACGTCCCTGCTGTAACCACGGGAACACCCCGCGTGCACGTGCATCTGCCCGTGCATCCTCCCATGCGTCTGCACATGAACGGGGTTATGATCCGGGTCAGTTGACCAATGCATCAATGGCCTCACCAGCCAGTGCACCACCGGGGAGCTACCTGTGGACCACGACGTGTACGACGTTGACGACGCGTCCAGCGTCTACAACGGCATGGCCGCGACCCGGCTCAGCGGGGTCCGGTGGCAGAAGAGCCGGCACAGCAATTCGCAGGGATCGTGCGTGGAGTTCGCCCGTCTCCCCGGGGGTGACGTGGCCGTACGCAACTCGCGCTTCCCGGACGGCCCGGCCCTCGTCTACACCCGCGCCGAGATCGAGGCGATGCTTCTCGGCGTCAAGGACGGCGAGTTCGACCACTTGATCGCGGGCTGAGACCGCCCGGCGCCAAAGCCGGGCTCCCCGCGGGCGACTCATCGGAGCGTTTGCGCCGGTCTACGGCGATTACCGACCGTGACAGTGTGGTTACGCGCGTAGAACCATGGCGCCGTGACGCGCCGTGGTTCCTCATTCGACGGGGTCGGACTGCGTCGGGTGCGGCAGGCGGAACAGCGCCCAGACCACCTTGCCGTGCAGCGTGCCGGCCAGCGGGTGCCAGCCCCAGCTGTCCGCGAAGGAGTCCACCAGGAACAGCCCGCGCCCGGACTCCGCCGAGAAGTCGTCCGAGTCCTGCGCCACGGGACTGTCGTGGCTGGGGTCGCGCACCGCGCACACCAGCCGCTCGGTCCACCGCATCAGATGCAGCCGCACCGGGGGCGTCTGCTCGGGCACGCGTGCGTGGCCGGCCGGAAGGGCGTGCCGCAGGGCGTTGGTGACCAGCTCGGACACGACCAGGCAGACATCGTCGAAGCGCTCGCCCATGTCCCACTGGTCGAGGGTTCTGCGGGTGAACTGGCGGGCCTCGCGCACCGCTTCGTAGCGGGCGGGCAGGGCGCAGGAGGCGGCGCTGGACACGGCCGCGGGATCCAGCGGCGGAAGGCCCTGCCGTAACGGCTCGAGCATGGTCGATCCATTCGTCCCCATGCGAGGCACTCCCGGGAATTCGCGGTCGTTGCGATGCAGCGGTTGCGCGGGACCATGGTTTCGGATGCGTACAGCAGATGCAAGGGCAGATGCACGTGCACGTGACCGAATTGGACCCTCCCGTACCGCTTGTTGGCCATTTTTTCCGCCATCTTCGCGTCCCCCGCTTGTGTTCCGCTCGTTCCTTCCTGAAGGAAATCTTTGGCTTCTTTCCGTCTCTGTAATCGGGCGAGTACAGCTCGGAGTGTTTTAGTGGCAGACTTCGGGCCCTGAAGAGGTTGGGGAGGCTGGCGAACGTGAGCGCGGGAGAGCCCGGATCGGTGGTGCGGCGCATGCTGCTCGGCTCGCAACTCAGGCGACTGCGTGAGGCGCGCGGGATCACGCGGGAGGCCGCGGGTTACTCGATCCGCGCGTCCGAGTCGAAGATCAGCCGGATGGAGTTGGGCCGGGTGAGCTTCAAGACCAGGGACGTCGAAGACCTGTTGACGCTGTACGGCATCACCGACGAGACGGAGCGCGCCTCACTGCTCTCCCTCGCCAAGGAGGCCAACGTCGCCGGCTGGTGGCACAGTTACTCCGACGTACTGCCCAGCTGGTTCCCCACCTACGTCGGCCTGGAGGGCGCCGCCGCCTCGATCCGGGTCTACGAGGTGCAGTTCGTGCACGGCCTGCTGCAGACCGAGGACTACGCCCGCGCGGTGGTGCGGCGCGGCATGAAGGGCGCGAGCGAGGCCGACGTGGAGCGGCGCGTGGCGCTGCGCCTGGAGCGGCAGAAGTACCTCGTCGACGAGAACGCCCCCGAGTTCCACATCGTCCTCGACGAGGCCGCCCTGCGCCGCCCGTACGGCGACCGTGATGTGATGCGCGGTCAGCTCCAGCATCTGATCGAGATCTCCGAGCGCCCCAATGTGCGCCTCCAGGTCATGCCGTTCAGCTTCGGCGGCCACTCCGGGGAGTCCGGCGCCTTCACCATCCTCAGCTTCCCCGACCCCGACCTGTCGGACGTCGTCTACCTGGAGCAGCTGACCAGCGCCCTGTACCTCGACAAGCCCGAGGACGTGGCCCAGTACGAGAAGGCGCTGAAGGAACTCCAGAACGACAGCCCGGGCCCCGACGAGAGCCGGGACCTTCTCCGAGGACTCCTTCAACTGTCTTGAAACACAAGTACGATGACGTGTGATCAGACCGTGGATGATCAAAACTGACCAGAAGTCCACAGGGATGTCCGCTAGGGGATTTGAGGGATCACATGTCGTCGTACTTCTCCGACCTGGCCCAGCAGTACATCGACGGTGAGTGGCGCCCGGGTACCGGCTCCTGGGACATCATCGACTTCAACCCGTACGACAACGAGAAGCTCGCCTCGATCACCATAGCCACGGTCGACGAGGTCGACGAGGCGTACCGGGCGGCCGCCAGAGCCCAGAAGGAATGGGCCGCGACCAACCCCTACGCGCGGCGCGCCGTGTTCGAGAAGGCCCTCGCGCTGATCGGGGAACGCGAGGCGGAGATCAGCGAGATGATCATCGCCGAGCTGGGCGGCACCCGGCTGAAGGCGGCCTTCGAACTCCACCTCGCCAAGGAGTTCCTGCGCGAGGCGATCCACCTCGCGCTGCGCCCCGAGGGCCGGATCATCCCCTCGCCGACGGACGGCAAGGAGAACCGCGTCTACCGCGTCCCGGTCGGCGTCGTCGGTGTGATCAGCCCCTTCAACTTCCCCTTCCTGCTGTCGCTGAAGTCGGTCGCCCCGGCCCTCGCGCTCGGCAACGGCGTGGTCCTCAAGCCGCACCAGAACACCCCGATCGTCGGCGGCACCCTGGTCGCGAAGCTCTTCGAGGACGCGGGCCTGCCCGGCGGGCTGCTCAATGTCGTCGTCACCGACATAGCCGAGATCGGCGACGCCTTCCTGGAGCACCCGATCCCGAAGGTCATCTCCTTCACCGGCTCCGACAAGGTCGGCCGCCACGTCGCCACGGTCTGCGCCTCGCACTTCAAGCGCTCGGTCCTCGAACTCGGCGGCAACAGTGCCCTGGTGGTCCTCGACGACGCGGACATCGACTACGCCGTCGACGCCGCGGTCTTCAGCCGGTACGTCCACCAGGGCCAGGTCTGCATGGCCGCCAACCGCGTCCTGGTCGACCGGAGCATCGCCGACGAGTTCACCGAGAAGTTCGTCGCCAAGGTCAAGACGCTCAAGGCCGGTGACCCGCGCGACCCGGAGACCGTGATCGGCCCGGTGATCAACTCCTCGCAGGCGGACGCGATTTCCGGTGTCGTCGAGCAGGCCATCGCCGAGGGCGGCACCGCCCTGGTGCGCGGCGCCACCACCGACAACCTGGTCGAGCCGTCCGTGCTGACCGGCGTGCCGGCCGACTCCGCGCTGCTGCGCCAGGAGGTCTTCGGACCGGTCTGCTTCCTCGTCCCGTTCGACGGCGAGGAGGAGGCCGTGCGCCTCGTCAACGACACGCCGTACGGCCTGAGCGGCGCCGTCCACACCGGTGACATCGAGCGGGGCGTGGCCTTCGCCAAGCAGATCGACACCGGCATGTTCCATGTGAACGACGGCACCGTGCACGACGAGCCGATCGTCCCGTTCGGCGGCGAGAAGCACTCCGGGGTCGGCCGTCTGAACGGCGACACGATGCTGGACGCGTTCACGACCCTGAAGTGGATCTCGGTACAGCACGGCCGCAGCGGATTCCCGTTCTAGCGACCCCTGAGGACTCCTGGGGGCTTCCAGGGACTCCCCTTTTCACCCACGCGGGCCATTGAGGACGGAACCTGTCCTCAATGGCCCGTAGCTTCATCGGTGTCAGGCAAGGAGCCCTCCCGATGAAAGGCGGCCGGTCATGGTCACTCACGTTCCCGCAGAGGCACACGGCGACGAGCGCGGAGCGCTGCTGAGCTTCCTGGAGGAGCAGCGCGGCGGAATCCGCCGCTCGGTGCTCGGCCTGACGGACGAACAGGCGTCGTCGCGGCCGAGCGCGAGCGAGCTGTCCCTGGCGGGCCTGGTCAAGCACGTGGCCGAGGTCGAGCAGGGCTGGGTCGCGCGGGCGAAGGGCGAGGCGCCCGCCGTGACCCGGGACCAGTCGAACTGGCACGAGTGCTTCGTCCTCGTCGACGGCGAGACGGTCGAGTCCCAGCTCGCGTACTGGGAGAAGGTCGCCGCCGAAACGGAGTCCTTCATCCGCTCCGCCCCGAGCCTGGACGACACCTTCGCCCTCCCCGACCAGCCCTGGTTCCCCCCGGAGGGCCGCGTCTCGCTGCGCTGGCTGCTCCTGCACCTCATCCGGGAAACGGCCCGCCACGCCGGGCACGCCGACATCATCCGGGAGTCCCTGGACGGCAAGACGGCCTTCGAACTGGTGGCGATGGAACAGGGATGAGGGCGCGGACGCCGTAGCCGGGGGCCCGCGGAGGCAGCGGGGAACGGGTCCCCGCCCGGCGGTCCAGGTCAAGGCCATAATCTGGACCGCATGTCAGCGATCCGTCTCCTGGTGCTCGGCGCGGTCCGCCAGCACGGGCGGGCCCACGGCTACCAGGTCCGCAACGACCTGGAGTACTGGGGCGCGCACGAGTGGTCCAACGCCAAGCCCGGCTCGATCTACCACGCCCTGAAGCAGATGGCGAAGCAAGGCCTGCTGCACGCGCACGAGATCGCGCCCTCCACGGCGGGCGGCCCGCCCCGCACCGAGTACGAGATCACCGAGAAGGGCACCGAGGAGTATCTGCGGCTGGTCCGCGAGGCGCTGGTCTCCTACGACCAGAAGATGGACGTGAAGTCGGCGGCGATCGGCTTCATGGTCGACCTGCCGCGCGCCGAGGCCGTCGCCCTGCTCAAGGAGCGCGTCCGCCGCAGCGAGGAGTGGCGCGCCGCCGTCACCGAGCACTACATCCCCGAGGAAGGCCCAGGTCAGCTGGGGCATATCGGCGAGATCATGAACCTGTGGGTCCATACGGCCGATGCCGAGGCCGAGTGGACGCAGGGCCTGATCGAGCGGATCGAGGGCGGCGCCTACACCTTCGCGGGTGAGGGCGAGCCGTTCGTCGGGGTCCTCGCCGACGGCGAGGAGAACCCGTACGCCTCCGGGGAGTGCCACCCCGGGGATCTCGATTAATCAAGTTTGACCAATCGCAGTTCGGGTACTAACGTCCAGGCGCCAGTAGTCAAGTTTGACTAACAAGGGAGTGTGCGTGGCCGACACCGCGATCACCGTCCGAGACGCGGAGAAGAAGTACGGCGACAAGAAAGCCCTCGACGGACTCGACCTGACCGTCCCCCGCGGCACCGTGCACGGCATCCTCGGGCCCAACGGCGCGGGCAAGACCACCCTGATCCGCGTCCTGTCCACCCTGCTGCGTCCCGACGCGGGACGGATCGAGGTGGCGGGCCACGACGTCGTGGCCCAGGCGCGCGCGGTACGCGCCCGCATAGGCCTGCTCGGCCAGCACGCGGCGCTCGACGAGGAGTTGGGCGGCCGGCAGAACCTGGAGATGTTCGGCCGCCTGTACCACCTGGGCGCCCGCCACGCGCGCGTGCGGGCCGACGAGCTCCTGGAGCGCTTCGGCCTCGCCGACACCGGCCGCAAGGCGGTACGGCGCTACAGCGGCGGTATGCGCCGCCGCCTGGACCTCGCCGCGTCCCTGATCACCGACCCGGAGGTGCTGTTCCTGGACGAACCCACGACCGGCCTCGACCCGCGCGGCCGCGCCGAGGTGTGGAGCGCGGTCCGCTCCCTCGTCGGCGGCGGGACCACGGTCCTGCTCACCACCCAGTACCTGGAGGAGGCCGACCAACTCGCCGACCGCATCTCGGTCGTCGACGCGGGCCGGGTCGTCGCCGAGGGCACGGCCGACGAACTCAAGGCCGCCCTCGGCGGCGACCGCATCGACGTCGTCCTGCGCGACGCGGGCCAACTGGGCGCCGCGGTGGCCCTGTTGCCCCTCGACCCGGCGGACGTCCGCGTCGACGCCGACCGGCGGCTGCTGAGCGCCCCGGTGACCGACCGGATGACCGCCCTCACCGGCGTCGTACGGGCCCTGCACGAGGCCGGGATCGAGGCGGAGGACATCGCCCTGCGCCGCCCGACCCTCGACGAGGTGTTCCTGCACCTGACCGGGGACGAGTGCCGGGCGATGGAATCCGCATGACTCCGACCGGGGGGGCGAGTGCCGGGCGATGGAGTCTGCATGACTCCGACCGGGGGGGGGGCGAGCGAGTGCCGGGCGATGGAGTCCGCATGACGACGACCGGGGACGAGTGCCGAGCGAAGGAGCCCGTATGACGACGACCGGAGACGACCGCCGAGCGAAGGAGCCCGCATGACACAGACCGCCTACGCGCTGAGCGACTCCTGGACCATGACCCGCCGCGAACTCGCCCACTGGGCACGCCAGCCGGTGCGCATCGTGGTCGGCCTCGTCTTCCCCGTGATGCTGATGCTGATGTTCGGCTACCTCATCGGCGGCGGACGGGGCGTGGAGGGCTCCTACATCGACTACCTGATCCCGGGCATGCTCGCGCTCACCATGGCCTTCGGCCTGGAGTCCACGATGATCGCGGTCACCCAGGACCTCAACAAGGGCGTGATCGACCGCTTCCGGTCCATGCCGATGGCCGACAGCGCGGTCCTGGTGGGCCGTTCGGCCGCCGACATGCTCCAGTCGGCGCTCACCCTCGTCGTCCTCATGGCCGTCGGGTACGCCCTCGGCTGGCGCACGAGCGGCGGCCCGGGCGCCCTCCTGGCCGCCGTGGGACTGCTCCTGCTGTTCCGTTTCGCCATGCTGTGGGTCGGTATCCACCTGGCCCTGGTCGCCGGTAAGCCGGAGATGGTCCAGGCGGTGCAGATCCTGGTCTGGCCGGTCGGCTTCCTGTCCAACGCCCTCGCCCACCCCGGCACCATGCCCGACTGGCTGGGCACGGTCGTGGAGTGGAACCCGATGTCCCACACGGCATCGGCGGTGCGGGACCTGTGCGAGGGCGGCGGCACGGGCCACGTGACGGCGGCGGTGCTCTGGCCGCTGCTCCTGCTGGCGGTGTTCTTCCCGCTGGCGGTGAGGCGGTTCGGGCGGTTGAGCGAGTAGCGGGGCGACGGGCGAGGGAGGAAGCAGGGCGACGCCGAGCACAAGCGTGCGGCCAGGGCCGGAATTTGTGCGGCGAAGAGCGGAACCCGAACCCGGTCTGCGGTGTACCAGGAGTAGCAATCGGCTGCCGGCCACCGCAGATCGGGGGATTCATGGGATGTCGCCTGCCGAGGGCCCTTCGGTTCTCGCTCCTGCTTCTCCTCCTCCTGACCCTGTTCCTGCCGCTCGCCGCGTGCGACGCCGGGTCGGCGAGCGGGCGTGCCGGGAGTTCCGTCGCGCCGTCCGGCACGCCCCCGGCCGCAGCGCGGTCCCCGCGGATACCGTCCGCGCCGGACCTCCCCGGCTGGTCCCACAGCGTCGGCTTCGCCGCCGACGGCTCGGGGTTCGCCCTGCTCGCGCGGTGCGACGACGCGCGCTGCGAGCAGCGGGTAGCCGTACTGGACAAGGGCGCCGCCCGCTGGCGCCTGGCCGCGTCCCCGTTGCCGGACGTCACCGGCGACCGCGGCATCACGGCCGGGCTGACGGTGCTCGGTCCGGGCCGGGCCGTCGTCGTCGACGTGGGCGAGCACTGGCTGCGGCCCGCCCCGACCTGGTTCACCCGGGACAACGGCCGCACCTGGAAACGCGGTTCGACCGAGCCGACGGGCCGCACGGCGACCGTCCCCGAGGGCGCCCTGCTCACCGACGAGTGCCTGGAGCCGGAGCCCGACCTCAACTCCTGCGCCCGCAACCGCCTGCTCGCCGTCCTGCCCGGGACCGGCGAACACCGGGTCCTGGAGCGGCAGCCGCCCCTGAAGGGCGTCCTCGTACCGGCCGGTGACGTCTCCGGGACCGCGCTGTTCGTCTCCGGCACGGACGCCTCCGGCCGCCCGGCGCTGGCGAGGAGCACCGACCGGGGCCGCACCTGGGAGGTGGCCCGCTTCGACTATTCCGCCGCGGGTGGCGGCAGCCCCCGCGTGGTCGCCGGACCGGACCGCCTCTACGCCGCCCAAACCGGCCAACTGCCCGAGGAGGAGGGCGTGAAGAACGGCCTGCGCGCCATCCACACCAGCCGCGACGGCGGCCGGACCTGGCAGCGCGTATGGGCCTACCGCCCGGGCGTCGAACCCCTCTCGCTCCTTGGTGACCTCGTCGCGACCGCCGACGGCGGCGTCACGGTCCACGGCGAGCGGGGCGTGTGGCACAGCACCGACGGCGCCCGCACCTTCCGCTCCGACGGCACCGACCGCACCCCCGCCGGCTCCGTCGCCCACACCCCCCTCGGCTGGCTGTGGAGCCGCAGCTACACCCACGGCCGCTACCGCATATCGGCGGACGGAGCGCACTGGCAGGGGTTCGGACTGGGCGAGCGCGGCCAGTGACGGCGGGAGGGGAGGGGATCTAGTGGTGGAAGGCCGTGGCCTGGCCGACGTCACGCCCCAAGGGATGCGACTGGCGCCGCAGTTCCGGCAGCAGGCGCTTCAGGTCCTCCAGGAGCAGCGTCGCGAGGTCCTCCGAGAAGCCGTTGCGGCACACCACCCGGAGCACGGACAGGTCCTCCCGGTTCGGCGGGAAGGTGTACGCGGGCACCAGCCAGCCGTGCTCACGGAGCCTGCGGGAGACGTCGAAGACGTCGTACGCCGTCACATCGGGTGCCGTGGTGAAGGCGAACACCGGCAACTGGTCGCCCCGCGTGAGCAGCCGGAAGTCCCCGAGGGCCTCGATGTCCGCGGCGAGCTTGCCGGCGACGTCCCGGGAGGCCTGCTGCACGGCCCGGTACCCCTCGCGGCCCAGCCGCAGGAAGGAGTAGTACTGCGCGACGACCTGGGCGCCGGGCCGGGAGAAGTTGAGCGCGAAGGTCGGCATGTCGCCGCCCAGATAGTTCACCCGGAACACCAGTTCCTCCGGCAGCGCCTCCCGGTCCCGCCACAGCGCCCAGCCGACGCCCGGGTAGACCAGGCCGTACTTGTGTCCGGAGGTGTTGATGGACGCCACGCGCGGGAGGCGGAAGTCCCAGGCCAGGTCCTCGTCGAGGAAGGGCGCGACCATCGCCCCGGAGGCGCCGTCCACATGGACGGGGATGTCCAGGCCGGTGCGTTCCTGGAGGGCGTCCAGGGCGGCGCACAGGTCGGCGACGGGCTCGTAGGACCCGTCGAAGGTGGAGCCGAGGATGCCCACGACGCCGATGGTGTTCTCGTCGCACAGCTCGACCGCCGCCTGCGGGTCGAGGTGGTAGCGCTCGCCCTCCATGGGCACCAGCCGGGCCTCCACCTCCCAGAAGTTGCAGAACTTCTCCCAGCAGACCTGGACGTTGACGCCCATGACGAGGTTCGGGCGGCCTCCGGTGTTCCGCTTGCTCCAGCGGCGCTTGAGCGCCATCCCGGCGAGCATGCAGGCCTCGCTGGACCCGGTCGTCGAACAGCCCACCGCGGCCGAGGGGTCGGGCGCGTGCCACAGATCGGCGAGCATCGCCACACAGCGCCGCTCCAACTCGGCGGTGCGCGGGTACTCGTCCTTGTCGATCATGTTCTTGTCCCGGCACTCCGCCATCAGCACCTGGGCCTGCGGCTCCATCCAGGTGGTGACGAAGGTGGCCAGGTTCAGCCGCGAGTTGCCGTCCAGCATCAGTTCGTCGTGGACGAGCTGGTACGCGGTCGACGGCGACATCGGCCGGTTCGGCAGCCGGTGCTGGGGCGGTGCCTCGGCCATGTCGCCGACCGGATTGGCCTCGCCGTAGAAGGGGTTGACGGACAGGGGGCGGTCGTCGGGCCGGTCGGGGCCTTTGTGGAGCGGCATCGGGGGTCTCCTTGTGGATGGGGGAGGGTGCCGGGGTCAGCGGACGGCGGTGCCGTCCTCGCGCAGCTGCATCTGAGGGCGCCCGGTGACCAGCAGCCAGGCGGGCAGCGAGGCGATGCAGAGTAGGGAGAGGATGGCGGGGGAGACGACCAGGACGGCGGCGGTGAACAGGCTCACCCAGCCCTGGCGGGTGACGGCGAGCAGGATGCCGAGCACTCCGGTCGAGACAGCGAGCGCCGGATGCACCTCCGGCACCAGCGCATGGGCGCACAGGCCGAGGGCCACGCCCACGAAGACGGCCGGGAAGATCCGCCCGCCGCGGAAGCCGCAGGCGGCGGCGACCACCAGCGCGGCCAGCTTCACCACCGCCATCCCCGCGAACTCGCCGGCCGTCCAGCCGTCGGGATCGGAGGCCAGCTCCCCGATCTCCTCCAGCCCCTTGAACAGCGTCAGATGGCCACCCAGGGCGCCCAGCAGCCCCAGGACGAGCCCGCCGGCGGGAAGCATCAGCATCGGGTGCCGCAGCCGCTGGAAGGCGGCGTGGACGTACGGGAAGACGTACACGCCCGCCATGCCGAGCACCGCGGCCGCCGAGGCGATCACCAGCGCCGCGAGCAGGTCGCTCCAGCCGGGGTCGGTGAAAGGGGGCAGATCCAGGTCGAAGGAGGGCTCGGCGACCAGGGTCATGGTCATCGCGCCGACGGCGGCGGCCATGAGCGGGGCGAAGACGTTGTCCCACAGCTTCCCGCGGATCGACCGCCCGGCCAGCGCCTCGGAGATCACCAGCGCCGCCGCCACCGGCGTGCCGAACAGCGCTCCGATGGTCGCGGCCTCCGCGAGCGCCATCCACACCTGGCCCGGCGCCCGGGGTGCGAACCGGCGCCCGAACCAGACGGCGAGCCCCACATTGGCGGCGATGATCGGGTTCTCCGGGCCCAGGCTGGGCCCGCCCGCCAGCATCAGGGCGGCGGCCAGCAGCAGACCGGGAAGCACCGCGGGCGGCAGCGCGGGGGCCTCCAGGCCCATGGTGGCCGGATCGGGCCCGGCGTGCCCCGGCACCTTCCACACCACCAGACCGACGGCGATGCCGGTCGCGGTGAGCATGGTGATCATCCACAGCGAGGAGTAGCGGCCGATGCCGAGCGCGTCCGGCAGTGTCTCCCACAGCACGTCCTGGAGGGCCTCGGCGGCCTCGCTCACGCCGAGGAACAGCAGGCTCGCGCCCACGCCCACGAGCAGGGCGGGGAGGAGCAACGGCAGCAGGGCGTGTGCCGGAGTCGCCGGGGCGGGGGGCGCCTGCGGCGCTGGGTCCTGAGCCACGGGGGACACCATAAGGTCGCAAATAGTGCAATCCGGGCAATGAAAAGGGGCTTGCACCTCACGTGGCGTGAGGATTCACCGTGGAGTGCGTACCGAGAAGGGAGCGGACGAAGTGAGCTACTCCGTGGGACAGGTCGCGGGCTTCGCCGGTGTGACGGTGCGCACGCTGCACCATTACGACGACATCGGCCTGCTCGCCCCGAGCGAGCGCAACCACGCGGGTCACCGTCGCTACAGCGACGCCGACCTCGACCGGCTGCAGCAGATCCTGTTCTACCGGGAGCTGGGCTTCCCGCTCGAAGAGGTCGCCACCCTCCTCGACGATCCGGACACCGACCCGCGCGCGCACCTGCGCCGCCAGCACGAGCTGCTGACCGCCCGGATCGAGAAGCTGCGGAAGATGGCGGCGGCCGTGGAGCAGGCCATGGAGGCACGCACGATGGGAATCAACCTCACGCCCGAGGAGCGCTTCGAGGTCTTCGGGGACAAGGACCCGGAGCAGTACCGCGAGGAGACCGAGGCACGCTGGGGCGACACCGAGGCGTACGCCGAGTCCCAGCGCCGCGCGGCGACGTACACCAAGGAGGACTGGAAGCGCATCCAGGCCGAGGTCGACGACTGGGGGCGGCGTTACGCGGCCCTGGTGGCGGCGGGCGAGCAGCCGTCCGGGGAGGCCGCCATGGACCTCGCCGAGGAGCACCGGGAGCACATCAGCAGGTACTACTTCGAGGTGCCGTACGAGATGCACCTGTGCTTCGGCGACATGTATGTTTCCGACGAGCGCTTCAAGCAGTTCTACGACGCCATGCACCCCGGCCTGGCGGAACACCTGAGGGACGCGATCCGGGCGAACGCCGCCCGCCGCACCGCGTGACACGTGGCCCGGGGGAGCCCTACTCCCGGGCCACGACCACGGCCGTCCCGTACGCGCAGACCTCGGTGCCGACGTCGGCGGCCTCCGTCACATCGAAGCGGAACGCCAACACCGCGTTGGCCCCGCGCGAGCGGGCCTGCTCC
Source organism: Streptomyces sp. NPDC110618 (assembly GCF_055657065.1). Taxonomy (NCBI): domain Bacteria; kingdom Bacillati; phylum Actinomycetota; class Actinomycetes; order Kitasatosporales; family Streptomycetaceae; genus Streptomyces; species Streptomyces sp. NPDC110618. The sequence continues at coordinate 125,169 of NZ_JBVKBN010000016.1, forward strand.
ACCAGGCGCTCCATGGCCTGGTTGCGGGTCTGCACCAGCGTCTTGGTGAGCCCCTTGAGCTCGCCGCCGACCATCGACTTCAGCCCCGCGCCGATCTGGCTGCCCAGATGGCGCGAGCGCACCGTCAACCCGAAGACCTCCCCGATGACCTCCTGCACCCGGTGGCCGGGCAGGTCGTTCGTGGTCACCACCAGGACGTCGGACTGCGGGACTTGCCCGCCGCCATACTCATCGATACCCATGGTTCACAGCTTTGCCCGAGCCGGAGCAAAGGGCATCCCGGGTTCGCCCGTGGAACCTACGGCTCCAGCGGTGCGTTGGTAGGGGTGCCGCGTTGGTACGTTTAGCAACCAGCCCCCGCCCGACCCACCCCGCAGGAGCCACGAACCCGTGACCACGCTTGCGCTCGGCCCCGAGTGGCTCAGCCCGGAACACCTGATCGAGACCTTCAGCCTGCCCGGCATCCTGCTGATCGTCTTCGCCGAGTCCGGACTCTTCGCCTTCCTGCCCGGTGACTCGCTGCTGTTCACGGCGGGTCTGTTCGTGGCCGAGGGGACCTACATCGACCAGCCCCTGTGGCTGGTCTGCACCCTGATCGTGCTCGCCGCCGTCATCGGCGACCAGGTCGGCTACATGATCGGCAAGTTCTTCGGTCCGAGGCTCTTCAACCGCCCCAACTCCAAGCTCTTCAAGCAGGAGAACCTGGACAAGGCGCACGAGTTCATGGAGAAGTACGGCCCGAAGGCGATCGTCCTGGCCCGCTTCGTGCCGATCGTGCGCACCTTCGCGCCCATCGTGGCCGGCGCCGGCCGGATGAAGTACCGCACCTTCCTGACGTACAACGTCATCGGCGGCGTCGCCTGGGGCACCGGCGTCACCCTGGCCGGCTACTGGCTCGGCCAGATCGACGTCATCAAGGCCAACGTCGAGGCCATCCTCGTCCTGATCGTCTTCGTCTCGGTGGTCCCGATCATCATCGAGTACCTGCGCGAGCGCTCCAAGAAGAAGCGGGCGGCGGCCGAGACCCCGGCCTCCCGGCCCGCCCAGCAGCAGCCGCAGCACCCGCAGGTCATGGACGACGCGACGACCCAGCTCCGCCGCATCGACCCCACGGACGAGCCGCCCCAGCAGCAGTACTACGGCCAGCAGCAGCCCTACGCCCAGCAGTACCCGCAGTCGTACGGCAACCAGCAGCAGCCCTACGGCGCCGCTCCGCAGAACGACCAGTACCCGTACAACCAGGGGTACTAGAACGCCGGTAGAGGGCGCGGGGAAGCCTCAGAATCCCCGCGTCCGCTTGGCCGCACGCCGTCCCGCCGCCGCCCCGCCGGGCAGCCGCAGGAACAGCCGCGAGATCTCCGACCCCAGATTCACCCCAATGGCGATGGCCATGGCCAGCGACGCCGCCGTCGCCAGTGACACCAGCCCCCGGTCCATCTCGTTCTGCGCGATGGCCAACAGGCCGAAGTACGTCGCGGAACCCGGCAGCAGCGGCCCGATCGCCGCCGTCGTGTACGGCAGCGCGGAGGCGAACCGGTACCGCGACAGCAACTGCCCGAACAGCCCCACCAGCCCCGCCGCCGCGGCCGTGGAGGCGACCGGCGACAGACCGCCGGCGTAGTGCATCGCGCCGTACACCGACCAGGCGACCCCGCCGTTGAGCGTCACCGCCAGCACGGTGGATCGTTCCTGCTGCAGCAGCACCGCGAAGGTCAGCGACAGCAGCATCGACGCGCCGATCTGCCACAAGGGCCGCTCGGAGACGCTCAGCGCCGCGTCCGGGTTCAGCTCGGCACCCAGGTTCACGCCGAAGTACAGGACGATCAGCACCCCGACGACGATTCCCACGAAGAAGTACATGACCTCCAGCAGCCGTGCCGCCGCGGTGATGTAGAAGCCGGTCAGCCCGTCCTGCACGCCCGCCACCAGCGCCCGCCCCGGCAGCAGCGCGAACAGCCCACCGGTGATCACCGCGGACGCCTTCGCGTCCACGTGCGCCAGGTTCAGCGCGACCCCTATCGCGGCGGGCGGCATCGCGGCCACCGTGAACTGGTAGAACTCCGGCAGCCCCCGCCCCGCGCACAGCCACGCCAGCCGGTCCCCGAGCATCGCGCCGACCGCCGCAGCGACGAACACGATCAGGTCACCGCCGACCAGCACCGAGGCGGCACCGGCCAGCAGCCCGCTCGCCGAGGTCAGCACCCAGGTCGGATACGGGTGCCGGTTGCGCCGGATCTCCGCGAGCCGCCGGTAGGCCTCCTCCAGGGAGATGTGGTTCTCCGGGTCGCTGAGGTCGTCCACCAGCCGGAACACCGCCGCGAGCCGCGTGTAGTCGGTCCCGCGGCGCCGTACCGTACGCGCCGCCGACACCGGATGGTCCACCAGCGACGGCTGGTAGGAGATCGACAGCAGGGTGAAGGTGACGCTCGGCTCGCAGCGGTCCAGGCCGTAGGAGCGGCAGACCGCGAACATCGCCGCCTCGACGTCCTCCGCGCCCTCCCCGCCCGCCAGCAGCAGTTCGCCGATACGCAGGGTCAGATCCAGCACGCGCGGAACGGCCGGACCCTCCTCCTCCGACTTGGGGACCCGTTCCGGAGCGGGCCGCTCGGCCACCGGCATCCGCAGCATGGTGCGCATCCGGTCCTGCCACGGCACGTTCTTGGTCAGACTGACCGCCGGCACCCCGGTCGCCGGGGTGAAAGCGGGCGGCGCGTCCTGCACGTGATAGGTGCTCGGCGTGCTGAACGCCGACCCCTCCGGCTCCGCCACCGGCCCCGGCGGCGCGCCCAGCCCCTCCGGGACGGCGAACTCGGACGTCGTCTCCGGCTCACCGCCCGCCTTCGGCACGGCGAGCCCGTCGGGAATGGCGAACTCGGATGTGATCTCGGGGTCGAACGAGCCGCTCGCCTCGTCCGACGGCGGCTTGCGGTCCTCCGCATCCGTCACTTGCGCAGCGCTCCCTGTACGACGCCTCAAGGCCAAGCCTCAGTATGCGCACACACAGCGGAACGGGCCGCACGCGTGCGCGTACGACCCGTTCCGGTGGACGTGGGGGTCAGTGACCGCCCTGGTCCTTGAAGCGCTTGTAGGAACGCTCGATCTCGGCCTCGGCCTCGGTACGGCCCACCCAGTCGGCGCCCTCGACGGACTTGCCGGGCTCCAGGTCCTTGTAGACCTCGAAGAAGTGCTGGATCTCCAGGCGGTCGAACTCCGACACGTGGTGGATGTCGCGCAGGTGCTCCACACGCGGGTCGGTCGCCGGGACGCACAGCAGCTTGTCGTCGCCGCCCGCCTCGTCGGTCATCCGGAACATGCCGATCGCGCGGCACTTGATGAGGCAACCCGGGAAGGTCGGCTCGTCAAGGATGACCAGCGCGTCCAGCGGGTCGCCGTCCTCGCCGAGGGTGTTCTCGACGAAGCCGTAGTCGGTCGGGTAGGCGGTCGAGGTGAAGAGTCGACGGTCCAGGCGGATCCGACCGGTCTCGTGGTCCACCTCGTACTTGTTCCGCGAACCCTTCGGGATCTCGATCGTGACGTCGAACTCCACCGGTGGCTCCTCCATGATCAGCACATAGTTCTGGTGGTTAAGTGTCCCTCACGCAGGTGTGTGATCGCGAAAGGGGCTGGTGGTCGTGCCAGAGCTGAGGCCATGGCGGGCCGCGGGACCGCGACTGGCGCGGATCGCGGACGCCGTACGACCGCGTCTCGCCCGTACGGCCACGGCCGCGCGGCCCCGCCTGGTGAGGCTGGGCCGGACCGTGTCGTCGCAGGTCACAAGGCCGAAGACCTGGCAGTACACCGCCGGTGCCGCCACCGCGGGCCTGGCACTGGCCGTCGGGGTGGTGACCGCCGCCGGTCCCTGGGACTCCTCGGGTCAGCGTACGGCCGAGCGGGACCGGGCAGCCGCCCAGCGGCCCACGGGTGGCGCAGATCACGGTCGTAATTCCGCTACGACCGACCGGGCGCCCCGCCCCGCGCCCAGCGCCGCGTCCGTCCTCACCGGCCTCGGCGGCGCCACCGGCGGGGCCAGGCCGGCGCCGCGCACCAAGGCGCTGGCCAAGCTCCTGGGCCCGCTCCTGGACGCCCCCGCGCTCGGCGACCGGCAGTCCGCCGCCGTCGTCGACATCACCACCGGCAAGCGTCTGTACGGAGAGGGCGCCGGGACCGCGCTCACCCCCGCGTCCACCACCAAGATCGCCACCGCCGCCGCGGCCCTGTCCGCCCTCGGCCCCGACCACCGCCTCACCACCCGCGCCGCGCTGGAACCGGACACCGGGGAACTCGTCCTCGTCGGCGGTGGCGACCCCACCCTCACCGCGCGCGAGGACGCCGACGGCTTCGCCAGCCTGCGCACCCTCGCCGAGGACACCGCGGCCGCCCTGAAGAAGGACGGCGTGCGCGAGGTGACCCTCTCGTACGACACCACGCTCTACGCGGGCGACGAGCTCCACCCGATCGGCGTCGACGACAACATCGCCCGGATCACCGCCCTCATGGCCGACGAGGCCCGCGCCGACGACTCCACCAGCGGCCACGCCCCGCGCGTGCCCGAACCGGCCGTGGAGGCCGCCCGCACCTTCGCCGACCTGCTGAAGGACCACGGCATCAAGACCACGTCCCCCGGCCCGTCCAAGGCGACGAACCGCGCCAGGACCCTCGCCGAGGTCACGTCCCCGCCGCTCTCCGCCCTGGTCGAACGCATGCTGACCAACAGCGACAACGACATCGCCGAGGCCCTGGCCCGCCACACGGCCCTCGCGACGGGCGAACGCCCCGACCTGGAGGGCGCGGGCAAGGCGATCAAGGCCGAACTCACCAAGCTCGGCCTGCCCATGAAGGGCACGGCATTCCGGGACGGCAGCGGCCTGGACCGCGGCAACCTCCTCACCGCCGACCTCCTCACCACCCTCCTGACCAAGTCCGCCGACCCGGCCCACCCCGAACTGCGCCCCATCCTCACCGGCCTCCCCGTGGCCGGCTTCACGGGCACCCTCACCACCCGCTACGAGTCCGGCGCGGCGGGACTGGTCCGGGCCAAGACCGGCACCCTGACCGGCGTCAACGCCCTGGCGGGCACGGTCGTGGACGAGGACGGCCACCTCCTCGCGTTCGCCTTCCTGGCGACGGGCACCCCCAGCACGCCCGAGGCCCGCACGGCCCTGGACGAGGCCGCCACGGCCCTGGCGGCGTGCGGCTGCACCTGACGGCCGCGGCGCCGGACACAGCCCCAGCCGTACCTGTATCGGTCCCGTGGCCCACCGCAGGTGCGGGCGCGGACTGCGTTCACCCCCGGCCCCGTCGGCAGACAGTCGCGGCCTGCCTTCCGCGGCACCGCTCACGTACGGTTGACGCATGACGAGCATCGGTGGTGCCGCAAGTCCTGGGATGGTCGACTGGAACCTCGCGGTGGCGACCGCGACCCGGCTCGTACGGCCGGGCCCCGAGGTCAGCCGCGACGAGGCACGGGCCGTCGTCGCCGAACTGCGCCGCCACGCCAAGGCCTCGGAGGAACACGTCCGGGGCTTCACTCGTCTGGGTACCGAGGAGACCCACGACACCCCCGTCCTCGTCGTGGACCGCCCCGGTTGGGTGAAGGCCAACGTCGCGGGCTTCCGCGAACTGCTCAAGCCGCTCCTGGACAAGATGCAGGAACGCCGCGGCGCCACCCCGGGCGGCGCGGTCCTCGGCGCCGTCGGCGGCAAGGTCACCGGCGTCGAACTCGGCATGCTGCTGTCGTTTCTGGCCTCCCGGGTTCTCGGCCAGTACGAGACCTTCGCCCCCGCCAGCCGCGAACTGCCCGCGGCGAGCGGCGGCGGCCGACTGCTCCTCGTAGCGCCGAACATCGTGCACGTGGAGCGCGAACTCGACGTCCAGCCCCACGACTTCCGCCTCTGGGTCTGCCTGCACGAGGAGACCCACCGCACCCAGTTCACCGCCGTGCCCTGGCTCCGGGACCACCTGGAGGGCGAAATCCAGTCGTTCTTGGCGGAGACCGACGTCGACCCCATGACCGTGCTGGAGCGCATCCGCGAAGCCGCCCAGTCCCTCGCCGGCGGACGCCCCGAGGGCGAGGAGGACGACGGCGGCCGCTCCTTCGTGGAGATCGTCCAGACCCCCGCCCAGCGCGAGGTCCTCGGCCGCCTCACCGCCGTGATGTCCCTGCTGGAGGGCCACGCCGACTTCGTGATGGACGGCGTCGGCCCCGCCGTCGTGCCCTCCGTCGCCGAGATCCGCGAGAAGTTCCAGCAGCGCCGCGCCAAGGGCGCCTCCCGCCTGGACCTCGCCCTGCGCAAACTCCTCGGCCTGGACGCCAAGCTCCGCCAGTACCGCGACGGCGAACGCTTCGTACGCGCCGTCGTCGACCAGGTCGGCATGGACGGCTTCAACCGCGTGTGGACCTCCCCCAACACCCTCCCGACCAAGGCCGAGATCGCCAAACCCGCCGACTGGGTCGCACGCGTGCACCGCAAGGCCGAGTCGTGAACCCCGGCACACTCCGTGGGGCGAATCCGGCCGACGGCAGACCGGCGCCCCTCCAATCACCCGTCCGAGGGACCGTGAGTCATGGGTGGGCGTGCAATGCTCGGGGAACCGCCCGTTTCTGTCACCATCTACACACTCTGCGTGACCGGACTCGGGCTCACCCCCCGAAAACTTCATGAAGGGAACCGGACATGGGTCCCCATCCTGCGGTCGCGGCGATACGCCTGGCGGTCCGCCGCGTCCTCCACGACATCCTCACCGAACACAGCCGAATCACCGCCGACACCCCTGACGCCCCTGACATTCAGGACACCCCGCACGAGCGCCCGCCGTCGCCGCTCGTGCTCGTGGCGTGCTCCGGCGGCGCCGACTCCATGGCCCTCGCCTCCGCCCTCGCCTTCGAAGCCCCCAAACTCGGCATCCGCGCGGGCGGCATCACCGTCGACCACGGCCTGCAGCCTGGCTCCGACCTGCGCGCCGCCGAAGTAGTCCTGCGCCTGCGCGAACTCGGCCTCGACCCCGTCGAGTCCACCGCCGTCACCGTCGGCCGCGAAGGCGGACCCGAGGCCGCCGCCCGGGACGCCCGCTACGCCGCCCTGGACGCCGCGGCCCAGCGCCACGGCGCCACTGCCGTCCTGCTCGGCCACACCCGCGACGACCAGGCCGAGACCGTCCTGCTCGGACTCGCCCGCGGCTCCGGCACCCGCTCCCTGTCCGGTATGGCCGCGGTCTCGGGGGCCGGCGGCCGCTACCGGCGCCCCTTCCTGGAGATCGACCGGCAGACCGCCCGCCGCGCCTGCATGGTCCAGTCCCTGCCCGTCTGGGACGACCCCCACAACACCGACCCCGCCTACACCCGCTCCCGCCTGCGCCATGAGGGCCTGCCCGCCCTGGAGAAGGCCCTCGGCAAAGGCGTCGTCGAAGCCCTCGCCCGTACGGCCCAACTCTCCCGGGACGACGCCGACGCCCTCGACGCCTGGGCCAGCCAGGCCGAGTCCTCCGTACGCGACGCCACCGGCAGGCTGGAGTGCGCCAAGCTCTACGCCCTGCCGCCCGCCGTACGCCGCAGAATCCTGCGCCGCGCCGCCATCGAGGCCGGTGCGCCCGCCGGTTCGCTGTTCGCCCGGCACATCGAGGAAGTCGACCGTCTGATCACCGGCTGGCGCGGCCAGGGGGTCATCAACCTGCCCGGCAAAGTCGTGGCCCAGCGGCAGGGTGGCAGACTGGTGATCCGGCAAGGCTGAATCCTTACCCCTGTGACCGGGGGTCGGGTGGGCCGGTGGGACGACCGAAAGTGATGCGGGTGGACGCGAAAGACATGGGTGCCGACCTTCAGCAGGTGCTCATCACCAAGGAACAGATCGACGCGAAGCTGGCCGAGCTGGCCGCGAAGATCGATGCGGAGTACGCGGGCAAGGACCTGCTCCTGGTCGGTGTGCTCAAGGGCGCCGTCATGGTCATGGCCGACCTGGCCCGGGCCCTGTCCACCCCCGTCACCATGGACTGGATGGCGGTGTCCTCCTACGGCGCGGGCACCCAGTCCTCCGGCGTGGTGCGGATCCTCAAGGACCTCGACACCGACATCAAGGGCAAGCACGTCCTGATCGTCGAGGACATCATCGACTCCGGACTGACCCTGTCCTGGCTGCTGTCGAACCTCGGCTCGCGCGAGCCCGAGTCGCTCAAGGTGTGCACCCTCCTGCGCAAGCCGGACGCCGCCAAGGTCGCCATCGACGTGCAGTGGGTCGGCTTCGACATTCCCAACGAGTTCGTCGTCGGCTACGGCCTCGACTACGCCGAGAAGTACCGCAACCTGCCGTTCGTCGGTACGCTCGCGCCCCACGTCTACGGCGGCTGACCCGTCGGCCCGGGCCGGTGACCCACCGGTGACTGAGCCACAAGGGCGACGCTTGTAGGACGATCGGGAACCCCGGCGCGGTTCGCGCCGTTGGAGCATGCAGAGACGGGATTGCCAGCCGTCCGTGCGGCTTCGGGCCGATGCTGGGGTACCGTCAGAAGAACTGTCTTATCAAACTCACTATGGCAGGAGGGACGGGGCGGCACCGCTCCGTATGGATGGACGTGAAGCGATACTTCCGTGGGCCGGTCATGTGGATCGTGCTGGCCGTCCTTGCCGTGGTCGTGTTGATGCAGGTCGTCGGCTCGTCCGGCGGCTACAAGACGGTGGACACCGGCCAGGTCGTCCAGGCGATCAATGACAACAAGGTCCAGTCGGCCAAGCTGACCACCGGCGACGAGCAGACCATCAAGGTCCAGCTCAAGGACGGCGTAAAGATCGAGGACAGCTCGAAGATCCAGGCGAGCTACATCGGCGACCAGGGCGTCAACCTCGCGAACACCCTGCAGACCAAGTTCCAGGACAAGCAGATCCCGGACGGCTACACGGTCTCACCGACCAAGCAGAACGCCTTCGTGAGCATCCTGCTCTCGCTGCTGCCCTTCGTCCTCATCGTCGTCGTCTTCCTGTTCCTGATGAACCAGATGCAGGGCGGCGGCTCCCGAGTGATGAACTTCGGGAAGTCCAAGGCCAAGCTCATCACCAAGGACACCCCGAAGACGACCTTCGCCGACGTCGCCGGCTCGGACGAGGCGGTCGAGGAACTCCACGAGATCAAGGAATTCCTCCAGGAGCCCGCCAAGTTCCAGGCCGTCGGCGCCAAGATCCCCAAGGGCGTACTGCTGTACGGCCCGCCCGGAACCGGCAAGACCCTGCTCGCGCGCGCCGTCGCGGGCGAGGCCGGCGTGCCGTTCTACTCGATCTCCGGCTCCGACTTCGTCGAGATGTTCGTCGGTGTCGGTGCCTCCCGAGTCCGCGACCTGTTCGAGCAGGCCAAGGCCAACGCCCCCGCCATCGTCTTCGTCGACGAGATCGACGCGGTCGGCCGCCACCGCGGCGCCGGCCTCGGCGGCGGTCACGACGAGCGCGAGCAGACCCTCAACCAGCTGCTCGTCGAGATGGACGGCTTCGACGTCAAGGGCGGCGTCATCCTGATCGCCGCGACCAACCGGCCCGACATCCTCGACCCGGCCCTCCTGCGCCCCGGCCGCTTCGACCGCCAGATCGCCGTCGACCGCCCGGACATGCAGGGCCGTCTGGAGATCCTCAAGGTCCACCAGAAGGGCAAGCCGGTCGCCCCGGACGTCGACCTCGCCGCGGTCGCCCGCCGCACCCCCGGCTTCACCGGTGCCGATCTGTCCAACGTCCTGAACGAGGCCGCCCTGCTGACGGCCCGCTCGGACAAGAAGCTGATCGACAACCAGATGCTCGACGAGGCCATCGACCGCGTCGTGGCGGGCCCGCAGAAGCGGACCCGGATCATGTCGGACAAGGAAAAGAAGATCACCGCGTACCACGAGGGCGGACACGCCCTGGTCGCGGCGGCCTCCCCGAACTCCGACCCGGTCCACAAGATCACGATCCTCAGCCGCGGCCGCGCCCTCGGCTACACGATGGTCCTGCCGGACGAGGACAAGTACTCGACCACGCGCAACGAGATGCTGGACCAGCTCGCCTACATGCTGGGCGGCCGCGCGGCCGAGGAACTCGTCTTCCACGACCCGACCACGGGCGCCGCGAACGACATCGAGAAGGCCACCGCCACGGCCCGCGCGATGGTCACGCAGTACGGCATGACCGAGCGCCTCGGTGCCATCAAGTTCGGCGGCGACAACACCGAGCCCTTCCTCGGCCGTGAGATGGCTCACCAGCGCGACTACTCCGAAGAGGTCGCCGCGCTGGTCGACGAAGAGGTCAAGAAGCTCATCGAGACGGCGCACAACGAGGCGTGGGAGATCCTCGTCGAGAACCGCGACGTCCTCGACAACCTCGTCCTCGCGCTGCTGGAGAAGGAGACGCTGGGCAAGGAGGAGATCGCCGAGATCTTCGCCCCCATCGTCAAGCGCCCGCCGCGCCCGGCCTGGACCGGCTCCTCCCGCCGCACGCCGTCCACCCGTCCGCCGGTGCTCTCCCCCAAGGAGCTCGCCCTGACGAACGGCGCCAACGGCGCGACCCCGGCGATCAGCACCGCCAAGTCGACGGTCTCGGAGCAGACCCCGGAGCCCGCCCCCGAGGAGCGCCCGGAGAGCTGACCCGAGCCCCGGTGACCTCGCCGGGCCCGGAATGGATGCCGCGTCCCCCTGGTTCTAGCCTGGGGGACGCGGCATTTTCGTATGCCCGCACTTCAGACGCGTGACCCACACGCGCCACCCGCACAGGAACGAGGCACCACACATGACCGACCCCGTGACGCTGGACGGCGAGGGCCGCATCGGCGAGTTCGACGAGAAGCGCGCCGAGAACGCCGTACGCGAACTGCTGATCGCGGTCGGCGAGGACCCGGACCGGGAGGGGCTGAGGGAGACGCCGGGGCGGGTCGCCAGGGCCTACAAGGAGATATTCGCCGGGCTCTGGCAGAAGCCGGAGGACGTGCTGACCACGACGTTCGACCTCGGGCACGACGAGATGGTGCTCGTGAAGGACATCGAGGTCTACTCAACCTGTGAACACCATCTGGTCCCGTTCCGGGGCGTGGCGCACGTGGGATACATTCCGGCCACTTCCGGCAAGATCACGGGGCTGTCCAAGTTGGCCCGGCTGGTCGACGTCTACGCCCGCCGTCCGCAGGTGCAGGAACGACTCACCACGCAGATCGCGGACTCCCTGATGGAGATCCTGGAGCCGCGCGGTGTGATCGTCGTCGTGGAGTGCGAGCACATGTGCATGTCGATGCGGGGGATCCGCAAGCCGGGCGCGAAGACCCTCACGTCGGCGGTGCGCGGTCAGCTGCGGGACGCGGCGACCCGGGCCGAGGCGATGAGCCTGATCATGGCTCGCTGACGCCTTCTAGGCGGCCGGGGCCGCGCCTGTGCCGTTGTGGTTGTCGTCCTCCGGGAGGCGGCAGACGCGCTGGAGGAAGAGGGCGGCCGCTATGACGGCGATGCCTGCCAGGACCGAGAAGCCGGCGTAGATGGCCTGGTCGCGGCGGGCGGGGATGTCCAGGGACTCCAGCAGGAAGATGCCGGTGCCGCCGTACATGCCGGCGACGAGGGCGGCGACCAGGGCGCTGGACTGGCCGAAGACGACCGCGCGGGCGGCCATCAGCGGGTCGACGCCCTTGGCGCCGGGGCGTCGCTCGCGCTGGGCCTTGAGGCGGGAGCGGATCGACAGGGCCGTGGCCAGCAGGACCGCGGCGATCAGGGCCAGCACAATGGGCGCGGCCAGGGGGACGCTGGGCAGGGTCCCGATCGAGTTCCAGAGGCGGGCGCCCGCCCAGGACAGGACGAGGGCGACGACGAACACGCCGGCCAGCACCCTGATGCGCAGCTCTCTCACGGTGTCCCTTCAGCTCCCCCGGATCCCCACGGACCGCGGTCGGTCGTCTTGACCTTAACGACTACTCGGGCAGCCGGAGTTCCAGGTCCCCGCGCGGGACGACGCCCTCCCGGGGCACGGTGTCGAGCAGGTCGGCGACGGCGCCGCGGCCGGGGAGCTTGGCGCCGGGGTCGACGTCGTGCCAGGGCGCGAGGACGAAGGCGCGCTCGTGGGCGCGGGGGTGGGGCAGGGTGAGCGTCGGGTCGTCGGAGACGACGTCCGCGTAGGCGACGATGTCGACGTCCAGGGTGCGCGGGCCCCAGCGCTCGTCGCGGACGCGGTGGAAGGCTTCCTCGACCGCGTGCGCCCGCTCCAGCAGGGAGGACGGGGGCAGGGTGGTCTTGAGGATGACGACGGCGTTGAAGTAGGAGGGCTGGCTGCCGGGCTCGACGCCCCACGGCTCGGTCTCGTAGACGGGGGAGACGGCCTTGATGCGCAGGCCCGGGGTGTCCGCCAGCGCGTCCACGGCGCCCTGGAGGGTCTCCAGGCGGTTGCCGAGGTTGGAGCCCAGGGAGATCACGGCGCGCTGCGGGTTGTGCAGGGTGGTGTCGGCGGCGTCGACCTGCTCGACGACGGAGGCGGGTACCGGCTGTACGGTCGGGTCGCTGTGGCCCTTGGTGAAGGACGCGGTCATGAGCGGCTCCGGGTGATGGTGACGGTCACGTCGTCGAAGGGGACCGTGATGGGCGCGTCGGGTTTGTGGACGCGGACCTCGACCTCCTGGACCTCTTCGTGCTTCAGACAGACCTGGGCGATGCGTTCGGCGAGGGTTTCGATGAGGTTGACGGGTTCGCCCTCGACGACGGCCACGACCTCCTCGGCCACGATGCCGTAGTGCACGGTCTTCGTCAGGTCGTCGTCGGCGGCGGCCGGCCGGGTGTCCAGGCCAAGGACGAGGTCCACGACGAAGGGCTGGCCCTCCTCGCGCTCCTTGGGGAACACACCGTGGTGCCCGCGGGCCCTGAGGCCGCTCAGCGCGACACGATCCACGCGAATCACTCCTGCAATCGTCGGTAGCGGCCGGTCCGTACCGCGTGCGGGCGGCACACCGGCCTCGAACGAATCTACCTGCGGGCACTGACAGAGCCGTGCCACGGGGCGTGGCCCGTGCGGGGGCCGGGGGGATTTCCCGGTGTGTTTCCCGTGGGGAACCCGGCGGCTCACGGGTTGGTAGCCGCCCCTACCCAGGGCGGCGTGATTCCAACCACCTGTTCATCCCTGCGGGCGGTCTCCGTCGGGCCGCCCGTGGTCCGTGCGGGGCGACGGTCCGCTCACGCGGGTGAGTCGTCCTCGTCCTCGTCGGCTTCGGCGAGGACCGGTGAGGCGTGGTGGGACCAGAGCTTCCAGCCGTCGGGGGTGCGCCGGAAGACATTGGTGGCGACCACGAGCTGTCCGACGAGGGGGCCGAGTTCCTCGCTGCCCTCGGGGGTGGGGCCGCCGCTGAGGATGTTCTCGGTGCAGGTGACGAGGGCGGTGTCGCCGGTGACGGAGACGTGCACGTCGGTGAGGAAGAACTGGATGTACTCGGTGTTGGCCATGATCAGCGCGTACGACCTGAGGACCTCGCCGCGGCCGTTGAGGACCGGCCAGCCGGGGTGCACGCAGGAGATCACGCCGGCTCCGGCCGGGTCGTGGTACGTCTCGTCGACGCCCAGGTCGGCGGGGGTGAGCCAGAGGGAGGACAGCTCCTCGAAGTCGCCGCGCTCCAGTGCTTCGTAGAAGGCGGTGTTGGCGGCTTCCACCTGCTCGACGTCGGTGTGGGGGGCGCTCACCGGGCTCCTTCGGGGGAGTGCGCACCCCGTTCAGGGGCGTGTATGGCGTTGTGCGCGCCGAGCGCGTGTCCTGTTTCGCGCGCCCTCTCTACGGCGCGTGCGACGCGTACCGCGTCCGCCGTGGCGCGCACCTCGTGCACGCGCACCGCCCACGCGCCGGCGTGCGCTGCGAGCGCGGAGACGGCGGCCGTGGCGGCGTCCCGCTCGCGCGCGGGCGGGGGTGTGTGGTCGGGGCCGCCCGCCAGGACCCGGCCGAGGAAGCGCTTGCGGGAGGCGGCGACCAGCAGGGGGTGGCCGAGGGCAAGCAGCCGGTCGAGGTGGGCGAGCAGCTTCAGGTCGTGCTCGGCGTCCTTGGAGAAGCCGAGGCCCGGGTCGACGACGATCCGGTCGGCGGCGATGCCGCCCGCGAGCACGGCCTCCACACGCGCGTGGAGTTCGTCGGCGACTTCGGTGACGACGTCGTCATAGTCGCCCTTGACGTTGCCGCCTTCCAGGAAGCCGCGCCAGTGCATCACGACGAAGGGGGCGCCGGCGTCCGCGACGACGGGGACCATCGCGGGGTCGGCGAGGCCGCCGCTGACGTCGTTGACCAGGGCGGCGCCAGCCGCGAGGGCCTGCTCGGCGACGGTTGCCCGCATGGTGTCGACGGAGATCGTGACGCCCTCGGAGGCGAGGCCGCGGACGACGGGGATGACGCGCTTGAGTTCCTCGGCCTCGTCGACGCGGGTGGCGCCGGGGCGGGTGGACTCCCCGCCGACGTCGACCAGGTCGGCGCCCTCGGCGACCAGGGCGAGGCCGTGCTTGACGGCGGCGGTGGTGTCGAACCAGCGGCCGCCGTCGGAGAAGGAGTCGGGGGTCACGTTCACGACCCCCATGACCGCGCAGCGGTCCCATTCGGGAAGCCCTGTCACGCGCCCGCGTCCGCTCTGCTTGCTCATACGTTCAGCGTAGGCCCCCGGAGGGGCCGGGCCGGTCGGGCGGTGGGGCCGAGGGCGCCGGTGGCGTGGTGTGCGGCCCGGACGGCGGGCCCCAGGGGGAGGGGGCCGCCGCCCGGACCTGTCCGGGGTCACGCCGCGCGGGCGGTGGTGTCCGTCGCCGCGTGGGCGCAGGGGCGTGCGGGGGTGGTGCGGCGGCGCAGAGGGCGCGGGACGGGGCGCGGGAGGTTGAGGAAGCCCTCCGCCTGGAGGGCGGCGAGGCTGATGCGGGGCAGGTCGCCGGAGCCGCGGTAGACGACGAAGCGGGGCTCCCAGCGGGGGCGGAACTTGGCGTTGAACCTGTACAGCGACTCGATCTGGAACCAGCGCGAGAGGAACACCAGCAGCCCGCGCCACGCGCGCAGTACCGGGCCCGCGCCGATCCGCTCGCCGCGCGCCAGCGCCGAGCGGAACACGGCGAAGTTGAGCGACACGCGCGCGATGCCGAACTTCGGGGCCGCCTGGAGGGCGGCGACGATGAGGAGTTCGTTCAGGCCGGGGTCGGCGGTGCGGTCGCGGCGCATCAGGTCCAGGGAGACGCCGTCGGGGCCCCACGGCACGAAGTGCAGGACGGCCCTGAGGTCGCCGTACGGCCCGGGGGCGGCGTCGGGTCGGTGGGCGGTGGCGACGAGGCAGTCGCCGTCGGCGGGGTCGCCGACTCGGCCGAGCGCCATGGAGAAGCCGCGTTCGGTGTCGGTGCCGCGCCAGTCCTCGGCGGCGCGGCGGATCCGGTCCAGTTCGGCCTCGCCGAGGTCACGGACTCGTCGTACCCGGGTTGTGTATCCGGCTCGCTCGATGCGCCTGACCATCTGGCGTACGTTGCGCATCGCGCGGCCGGCGAGGGAGAAATCCGCGACGTCCACCACCGCCTCGTCGCCCAGTTCGAGGGCGTCCAGGCCGGTCTCGCGGGTCCACACCTCGCCGCCGGTCTCGGAGCAGCCCATGACGGCGGGGGTCCACGAGTGGGCCCTGGCGACGTCCATGAAGCGTTCGATGGCGCCGGGCCAGGCCTCCACGTCGCCGATCGGGTCGCCGCTGGCGAGCATGACGCCGGAGACGACCCGGTAGGTGACGGCGGCCTTGCCGCTGGGCGAGAAGACGACGGCCTTGTCGCGGCGGAGCGCGAAGTGCCCCAGGGAGTCGCGGCCGCCGTGCTTTTCGAGCAGGGCCCGCAGACGGGCCTCGTCCTCCTCGGTGAGGCGCGCGGCGGGGTGTTCGGGGCGCAGGGCGAGGTAGAGCGTGGTGACCGCGGTGAGCAGGCCGAGGGCGCCCAGCAGGCAGGCGACGGTCCGGGAGGTGCTGCCCTGGTACTGGACCGGGCCGTCGAGGCCGAACAGGCCGTACAGGACGTGCGCGATGCGCTCGGCCATGCTCGGGTTGCCGACCAGGGTGCTCGGGTGGGCGCTGACGACGACCAGGCCGAGGGCGAGGGAACCGGCGCCCATCAGGACGAAGTTGGCGAGCGCCATCCAGCGGCTGCGCGGGTCGGGCAGGGCCGCGAACCGGTCGCGGTGGCGCAGCAGGACGGCCAGCAGGGCGAGCGAGATGACGGCGCCGAGCAGGGAGTGGCGGTAGGCGAACTGGGCCAGCGCGCCGAGGGGGAGCAGGGCCACGGCGGCCCGCCAGGCCCGCCGCTTTCCGCGCTTGAGCGCGTGCGCGAGCAGCAGCAACAGCACGCCCGCGCTGAGCGAGAGGGCCGCCGCGAACGGGCCGAGCGCCCCGGGGAGCACTTCGGCGAGTGTGTGCAGACGGCTGTTCCGGAAGCGCGGGAAGACGCCCGCCGCGATGTCCAGGAGCCCGACCAGGGTGCAGGCCCGGCCGACGAGAAGCGGGACCGCCTCGGGGCGCGGGCCGCGCGGGAACCGGCGCCCGCGGCCCGGTTGTCGCGGGGCTCCGCCCGGCATGTGCTCATCTGTCCTGACAGGCATCGCATCCCGTGGTTCTGCGAGAGCTGGGTTCCGGTCCCGATTCGGGCATCCGGCGACATTGCGCCCTCTAGGACGGTGAGTCGCGGGGAGAGGTTCACTCGCCCCGGCAAAGCCGGTACCAGGGCGTCAGGAGGGGCGGAATGCCGGTTCCGGGGCGCCGAAGTGCCCGGCTGGGAGCCGGTGATTCGGTGAAGTCCTTGGGATGGCTGTGTTTTTACGGGGCGGGGCTCACAGAATTGCCTACGCGCGGTAAGTTTCTGGCCATGCCACGTGGACGTCACCGCCATTCCCCGCCCTTGCACAGGCTGCTGCCTCCGTCGGCCATCGCGGGCGTCTCCGTCGTCTGCGCGCTCGGCCCCTGGGTGTTCTCGGAGCCATTGGCGCTCCGGGGCCTGGCCGCGGCCGCCGCGGCGACGGCGGTCGTCGGCGCGGTCGTCATGCGCCGCTGGGACAGCCAGGCCGGTAAACGCGTCGCCGATCTGACACGCGCGCGTGCGAGCGACGAGTGGCGCTTCGAGGAGCGGGTCGCCGAACTGGAGGCCGACCTCGACGAGTCGCGCGAGCTGCGCGGCAAGCTGGAGCAGCGGCTGCGCGCCAAGCGCGCGGAGCTGGCCGGGCTGCGCAACGAGCACGCGGCGCTGCTGCGGCGGTACGCCACCGCCGAGACCGAGCGGGCGAGCGCCCTGGAGGGGCGTCGGCTGCTGGAGATAGAGGCGGCCGAGCCCGCGCGCGCGTTGCCGCCGGGAGCGGCGGCCGACGCGGCGGACGCGGCGGAGTCCGAGGCCGGGGCCGTGGCAGCCCCGGACGTCGAGACGGACGGCACGACCGAGTCCGACGCGGAGGACGCGCAGACCACGACCGCGGTCTTCTCGCCCGAGGGTTCGAAGCTGTTCCTGCGCGCGCGTGCGGCGCTGGCCAAGCTCGACCGCGAGGAGTCCTCGGAGCCGGAGGGGGAC
Organism: Streptomyces sp. NPDC110618; assembly: GCF_055657065.1. Classification (NCBI taxonomy): domain Bacteria; kingdom Bacillati; phylum Actinomycetota; class Actinomycetes; order Kitasatosporales; family Streptomycetaceae; genus Streptomyces; species Streptomyces sp. NPDC110618. The sequence continues at coordinate 142,674 of NZ_JBVKBN010000016.1, forward strand.
GGCGGTCCCGAGGGCGACGGCGGTCCGAAGGGCGACGGCACGCCGAAGAACGGCGGTGAGGCGGAGGCCCCCGCGCGGGGCGACGCCGACGCGCCGACCTCCGGTGACGCGCAGCCGTCCGAGGGCACGCCGGCCGAGGTGCCCGCGCAGCACGACGGCTCCTCGAACGACCGGGCCGCGCAGGCCGGTTCGGCCGCGCAGGAGGACGAGGCCCAGGGGAAGCCCGAGGCGGCCGACGCGCAGGAGCACGTGCACGCGGCCGCCGGCCCCCAGGGCAAGCCCGCGCTGCCCGCACAGCAGCCCGCCGGGCACTTCGTCGCGCCGACCGCGGTGGCCGTGGTGCCGTCGACGCCCGTGCGGCGCCCGGCGGTCGAGGGCGGCTTCGACTTCTTCGGTACGAGCAAGGGCACCGCGCCCGCCCTGGAGGATGTGCAGAACGAGGACCTCGCCGACGTCGTCGGCCAGGAGGCGCTCGCGCTGCACAAGGCCGAGGCGGAGGCGGAGTTCAAGCCCGCGAACGAGGAGTCCCGCGGCGTCGGCCAGGTCATCGACCTGACCGCGCACGACGAGACCGAGCAGATCGACGTCCAGGGGCTGCGCAGCGCGGTGTCCTGACGCGGGGCGAGCAGGAACGTTCACATGGGGTCGGCCCGAGGGGCCGGCCCCTTCTGCCGTCCCGGGCCCATTAGGCCATCCAGCGGTCCGGCCGGGCGTCCCGCCGTCCGGTGCGCGAGCGTTCGGCCTGGGCCCGCAGCAGCACCGCCGCCTCCTCGGCGTCCCGCAGACGCGCCGTGACCGTCTTGTCGGCCCCCGTGTCCACGTGGACGTCGGCGAGGCCCAGAGCGCGCTGCCAGGGGCCCTGGACGAGCCGTACGCTCTGCACCTTCGCGTGCGGAACCAGCGCCAGGCTCCGGCGCAGCAGCCCCACGTGCGCGGCGAACACGGCGTCGGTGACGACCAGACCGTAGCCCCGCCACCACACCGGTACGCACCAGCGCGCACGTCGGGGCGGCCGGGACAGCGCCGCGTCCGGCGGCACGCTCACGCCGGGCAGCACGCGCGCGATGACGGCCTCGGCGACCTCACGCGGGGCGACCGGAACCAGCACGGAGTTCGACGATCCCGCCACGTCCAGCTCCACCCGCACCCAGCCGCGCCGCCGCCACAGCAGCGGCCGCACGATCCGTACGGTCTGCACCCGGCCCGGCGGCACCGTCTCGTGGACACGGTCCAGCAGACCGCGGTCGATGCGCAGCCCGTCGGGGGAGTCGGCGACGGTCCAGTCGTACTCGGCGACGAAACGGCCCACGCTGCTCGCGCCCGCAGCACCGAGCAGCGGCAGGCCGGTGGCGAGGACTGTCCACAGGCTGTGGGTGGCGAACCAGAGGACCGGCGGGACGACAAGGGCGGCGATCAGGGTGCCCCAGGTGGCGCCCGTCAGCACGAGGGAGAGCGCGAGCTCGCGCGGGGGCGTGCGCATGAGCTCGCGCGCCGGAGCCTCGCCGACTTCGTGTGCCGTCTCGGGTGCGAATCCGGCGGCGCGCGCGAGCAGTTCCGCGCGGAGCGCACGCGCCTCCTGCGCGTCCAGGAAGGCGAGCTCGTCCTTCTTGTCGGTGCCGACGACATCGAGTTTGAGCTTGGCGACGCCCGCCACGCGCGCGAGGAGCGGCTGCGTGACGTCGATGGCCTGGATGCGTTCCAGCCGGATGTGCGCGGTGCGCCGGAACACCAGGCCGGTACGGATACGCAGTTCGGTGTCCGTCACCGCGAAGTGGGTGAACCACCAGGTGAGGAAGCCGTACAGGGCGGCGGCCGGGACGGCGACGGCTATCGCCAGCAGCAGGGTGGTCGTGGTCAGCCGCGTCAGCTGCCGCTGCGTCTGGTCCGGGTCGTGCACCGCCCACCCGATCACCACCGCGACCGGCGCCCACGCCCGCCTCAGGGGCGTCACGGGGTGCAGACGCCGCTCGATCACAGGCGGCCTCCCGCGTACGGCGCCGTCGACGCCCGGGAGGCTCACAGCCCCGCCGATCGGGCCTCACCGAGCTCGGTGAGCCGGTCGCGCAGCCGTTCGGCCTCCGCCGGGACGAGGCCGGGGATGGTCGCGTCGGTTGCCGCGGCAGCCGTGTGCAGCTGCACGCTGGCCAGCCCGAAGTGCCGCTCGACAGGCCCCGAGGTGACCTCCACCAGCTGCATCCGCCCGTACGGCACCACCGTCTCCTCGCGCCACAGCACGCCCCGGCTGATCAGCAGGTCGTCGGCGCGCTCGGCGTAGCGCCAGGAGCGCCAGTTGCGGCCGAGCATCACCCAGCCCCAGACCCCCACCGCGACGGGAAGCAGGGCGAACGCGCTCCAGGCCGGGCCGGCGAGCAGACCCAGGAGCACACCGAGGCCCACGGCCAGCAGTCCCAGCCACACCACGAGCAGCAGTCTCCGCATCCGCAGCAGCCCCGGTGGCAGTCCGGTCCAGTCCGGCTCGTGCCCGACAGCAGGCGCGGCACCGGTTTGCCCGGTATGCACCGCGTTTTCCTGGCTCCCCGTCTCCATACGGCCAGCCTACGTAGGAGAGACTGTGTCCATGCCTACGACGGAGACCATGGTCGGTATCGGCGGCGCCGCGGAGAGCACCGACATGGTGCTCAACATCGGTCCGCAGCACCCGTCCACGCACGGCGTGCTGCGCCTGCGGCTCGTCCTGGACGGCGAGCGCATCACCAGCGCCGAGCCGGTGATCGGCTACATGCACCGCGGCGCGGAGAAGCTCTTCGAGGCGCGCGACTACCGCCAGATCATCATGCTCGCCAACCGCCACGACTGGCTGTCGGCGTTCTCCAACGAGCTGGGCGTCGTCCTCGCCGTGGAGCGCATGCTCGGCATGGAGGTGCCCGAGCGGGCGGTGTGGACGCGCACCCTGCTCGCCGAGCTGAACCGGGTGCTCAACCACCTGATGTTCCTCGGCTCCTATCCGCTGGAGCTGGGCGGGATCACGCCGATCTTCTACGCCTTCTCCGAGCGCGAGGAACTCCAGCACGTGATGGAGGAGGTCTCCGGCGGGCGCATGCACTACATGTTCAACCGCGTGGGCGGCCTGAAGGAGGACCTGCCCGCCGGCTGGACGGCACGCGCGCGTGCCGCCGTCGCGGACGTGCGCTCCCGGATGGACCGCTTCGACGACCTGGTCCTCGGCAACGAGATCTTCCGCGGGCGCACGCGCGGCGTGGGCGTCCTGTCACCGGAGGCCGTGCACGCGTACGGCGTGAGCGGGCCGATCGGGCGCGCCTCGGGCGTGGACTTCGACCTGCGCCGCGACGAGCCGTACCTCGCCTACGGGGAGCTCCAGGACGTCCTGAGGGTCGTGACCCGGCAGGAGGGCGACTGCCTCGCCCGGTTCGAGTGCCTGCTGGAGCAGACCCACATCTCCCTCGACCTCGCCGACGCCTGCCTCGACCGGCTCGCCGAACTGGAGCCCGGCCCGATCAACCAGCGGCTTCCCAAGGTCCTCAAGGCGCCCGAGGGCCACACCTACGCCTGGACCGAGAACCCGCTCGGCATCAACGGCTACTACCTCGTCAGCAAGGGCGAGAAGACCCCGTACCGGCTCAAGCTCCGCTCGGCCTCGTACAACAACATCCAGGCCCTTGTGGAGCTGCTGCCCGGCACGCTCGTGGCGGACATGGTGGCGATCCTGGGCTCAATGTTCTTCGTGGTCGGGGACATCGACAAGTAGCTTCCGCAGCGGTCCGCCGAGGGCCGCCTCCGGCATGCCCACGCGCTGCAGCAGCCAGCCGAAGTCGCCGAGCCCGCCGGGCGCGGTCAGCTCGGCGGCCTCACCGGCGCTCGCGAGGGCGCGTACATAGGCGGCGGGTTGCGTACTCGCGAGCGAGAGCGGGGGGCGTGCGCCCGTGATGCCGAGGGCGCGCAGAGCGTCGCGCTGCGCGAGCAGCCGCGCACGTGGGAGCCCACGCGCCGGGGTGTCCAGCTCCACGCCCGCGCGCGAAGCGCGGTCAGCGCCCGCGCTTTCCTCTGCCCTCGCGCCGGTCGCGTGGGCGTCCGCGCCCGCGCCCGCACTCGTCTCCACGCCCGCGCACGGCTCTACCCCCACGCCCGCGCTTGCTTCTGCCCGCGCGCCGGGCGCATTGACCTTCGCGCCCGCGCTCGCGTTCACCTCTCCGCCCGCACGCGGATCGTCACCCGCGCCGTCCTCTTCGGTCATCGCGCGGCGGGCGTCGACTCCCGCGCCTGCATGAGCTTCCACGCCCGCGTGGGGATCGCGGCCCGCGCCCGCGCGCACCTCTGCCTCCGCGCCGCGCGCATCGGCATCCACGCCCGCGCCCTCCAGCGCCCCCACGCCCGCCCCCGCCCAAGCACACGCGTCCAGTGCCACATGCGCCGTGATGTCGCACGACCCGTCTGGAGCTGGCGCCGTCTCCCGGCCTTCCCGGAAGCCGGTCAACGTGCCGAACAGGGGGCGCGCGGCCGCTGTGTGGGCGTAGTCGACCGCGACCGCGACGCCCCGTGAGAGTGAAGCGACCGCTGTCGCCCACGCCGCGTCGCGGGGCCGCCCGATCTCGGCCCGGAGACCCTCCTCCGGGGGCAGCGGCCACCATCGGGCAAGCCACGACGCGTCCGCCCCGCCGACCGGCTCCCCGAGCCGTTCGGTGCCGTCGCGGCGTACGAGCACCAGGCGGGGCACTCCGGCCGCGTCGACCTGCGCGACCTCGACCGGCACGTTGTCGAGCCACTCGTTGGCGAAGAGCAGGCCTGTGATGCCGTGCGGCGGGCGGGGCAGCCACTCGATCCGGTGGTCGAGGCCGGACGGGCGAGGGGCCAGTTCGACGGCGTACGCGCGCGTGCGGGCGGACACATAGGCGGGGAGCGCGGCGAGGACGGCGGTGATCAGTTCGCCGCGGCCCGCCGCCACGTCGACGAAGTCGAGGGTCCGCGGGCGGCCGAGCGCCTCGTCGACGTGGCACAGCAGGCGGGCCACGGCCTCGGCGAACAGGGGCGAGGCATGCACCGACGTACGGAAGTGGCCCGCCGGGCCCTCGGGCCGGAGGTAGAAGCCGTCAGAGCCGTACAGCGCCTCCTGGGCCGCCGCCCGCCACCCACGCCATTCCTCACCTGTGTCCATCGTCACCGGCCCAGGCTAAAGGCACAGGCGAACGGGGCCTCCACCTTGCGGAGTACGCGCGCTCGCCCCGGATCGGCCCTCCGGTTGACCCGTGCACACGTCACGCTTCCCTACGCTGGGTTACGTGCAGCGCATCTATGACTTCATCCGCAGGCACCCGACATGGGTCGACAGCTTCTGGGCCGTCTTCCTGTTCGGGATCTCGTGCGTGTCTGCGGTCGCGCGGCAGGAGGTGGAGCGTGCCGACTACCCGGTGGTCGCCGTGCCGATCGCCCTGCTGCTCTCCCTGGTGGTCGCCCTGCGCCGGCGGATGCCGGAGAAGATGCTGCTGCTGGCCATCGGACTCGGCGTGGCCCAGCTGGTGCTGGACGTCGAGACGATGCCCGCCAACTTCGCCATGCTGGTGATCACCTACACCGTCGCCGCGACCGGCGCCCGCTGGGCCTCCCGGCTGGCCCTCGGCGTCGGCCTGTGCGCCGCGCCGCTGGCGCAACTGCGCTGGCCGGAGCGCGAGGCGAACGCGCTGCAGTACCTCGCCATCATCGTCTTCACCACCGTGCCGTTCGCCCTCGCCTGGGTGCTCGGCGACTCGATACGCACCCGGCGCGCCTACTTCGCGGAGCTTGAGGAGCGCGCGAGCCGGCTCGAAAAGGAGCGCGAGGCGCAGGCGAAGGTCGCGGTCGCCGCCGAACGCGCCCGGATCGCGCGCGAGCTCCACGACGTGGTCGCGCACAACGTCTCGGTGATGGTCGTGCAGGCCGACGGCGCCGCCTACGTCCTCGACGCCGCCCCGGAGCAGGCGAAGAAGGCCCTGGAGACGATCTCCTCCACCGGCCGCCAGGCACTCGCCGAGATGCGCCGCCTGCTGGGTGTGCTGCGCACCGGCGAGCACCAGGAGAGCGGCGAGTACGTCCCGCAGCCCGACGTCGAGCAGATCGACGAACTCGTCCAGCAGTGCCGCAGCGCCGGGCTGCCCGTCGACTTCAAGGTCGAGGGCACCCCGCGCCCGCTGCCCAGCGGCGTCGAGCTGACCGCGTACCGGATCGTGCAGGAGGCGCTGACCAACACCCGCAAGCACGGCGGCCCCAACGCGGGTGCGAGCGTGCGGCTGGTCTACTTCGACGACGGACTCGGCCTGCTCGTGGAGGACGACGGCAAGGGCGCCCCGCACGAGCTGTACGAGGAGGGCGGCATCGACGGCCAGGGCCACGGCCTGATCGGCATGCGCGAGCGGGTCGGTATGGTCGGCGGCACCCTGGACGCCGGCCCCCGCCCCGGCGGAGGATTCCGCATCAGTGCCCTGCTCCCGCTCAAACCCGTGCACTGAGGCCAGCCGCGCCTCGTGTTGACACCTGTAACGCCCCCGCAGACGGACATGGAAGAGGACCCGATGACGATCCGCGTGATGCTCGTCGACGACCAGGTGCTGCTGCGCACCGGGTTCCGGATGGTGCTCGCCGCCCAGCCGGACATGGAGGTCGTCGCGGAGGCGGGCGACGGCGTGGAGGCGCTTCAGGTGCTGCGGCAGACGCCCGTCGACGTGGTGCTGATGGATGTGCGCATGCCGAAGCTGGACGGTGTGGAGACCACCCGCCGCATCTGCTCGGACCCCAACCCGCCGAAGGTGCTGATCCTGACCACATTCGACCTCGACGAATACGCCTTCTCCGGGCTGAAGGCGGGCGCCTCCGGCTTCATGCTCAAGGACGTGCCGCCCGGCGAACTGCTCGCCGCGATCCGCTCCGTGCACAGCGGCGACGCGGTGGTCGCCCCCTCGACCACGCGCCGCCTGCTGGACCGGTTCGCGCCGATGCTGCCCAGCACCGGCAAGGAGCCCCAGCACAAGGAGCTGGACCGGCTCACCGACCGCGAGCGCGAGGTCATGGTGCTGGTCGCGCAGGGGCTCTCCAACGGTGAGATCGCGGCCCGGCTGGTGCTGTCGGAGGCGACCGTCAAGACACACGTGGGCCGCATCCTGACCAAGCTCGGTCTGCGCGACCGCGTGCAGGTGGTGGTCCTCGCCTACGAGACCGGGCTGGTGCGGGCCGGCGGACAGAACTGACCCCTCACCGCAGCAGCGCCTCCAGAAAGTCGCTGCCGAGCCGGGCCACCGCCGTCACGTCCAGCTGGTGCAGGACGTACCGCCCGCGCCGCCGGGTGGTGACCAGGCCCGCCTTCTTCAGCGCGCCCAGGTGCCGGGATATCTCGGGCGCGGTCATGCCGTGGATCTGAACCAGCTCGCCCGTGGTGTACGTGCTGCGGGCGAGGTTGCGGCACAGCTGCATGCGCACCGGGTGGGACAGCGCGGTCATGCGCAGGACCAGCTGGTCGACCGAGGGCGGTGCGGCCGGTTCGGCGGAGGTGACCGGGTAGTGCAGGACCGGCTGCCAGCCGTGCCGGTGCAGCACCATCAGATGCGGGCGGCCCAGGCCGGTCGGGATGAGCAGCAGGCTGCGGTCGCGGATGACGGTGTGGCCCTGGCGCAGCTTGTCGATGGTGATCCGGGCGCCGTCCTCGTCGAGCGTGATGGCCGCGGACACCGAGGTGAGGGCCTCGGCCAGCCCTTTGTGGCGCATCAGGTCGGTCCGGTGGCGGGCGTCGGCGGCGAGTTGGTGGCGCAGGCGGTGCCAGACGTCCGCGAAGAACGCCTCGTCGCAGTCCTCCAGGAACCGCCGCAGCCAGGCCCGGATCCGCGGCGGGTCCTCCAGCAGCCGCTTGGTGAAGCGCAGTTGCTGCGGCCCGCGCGCGGCGGCCAGTTCCAGGGCGCGGCGGCGCAGCTCGGCGTCGGCGAGCGCCGACGGGCCCGGGGTGGTGTAGGGCAGCGCGCAGGTGAACTCCAGGGCGGCGTCCACGAACTGTTCGTCCGTCAGCTTGTCGAGCAGGTCCAGGTCCTCGGCGAGACTCGCGCCGGGCAGAGCGGGGCCGCCGGGGACTCCGGCACAGGGCAGGAACAGGTCCGAGAACGTCGTACGCCACAGGAAGTCGGCCTCGCACATACGGTCGGCCAGATGCGGGTCCAGGCCCGCCGTCACGCTCGTCACCCAGCCCTGGAGGCCGGGGTGGTGGGCGGGCTCGGACAGCGCGTGCAGCGCCATGCCGAGCTCGGCGAGGGGAGAGGGCACGACGGCGACCCTCTCCGGCCGCAGCCCCGCGATGTCGATGCTCACGCTCATGCCCTCATGGTGCACCCCGCCACTGACAACGCCGTCCCCGTTTGACGCCCGCCGTCAATCGACGCGACGCGGGCGCCAGGAAGGCGCAGGCTGTAGGGACACGACCGGGGCGCCGCGGAGCCGTCCGGGAGCCCCCGAGCCCGTCCCGAAGAGGCGAACGCCATGAGCATCACCCAGCAGTACCTCCTCGACGCCTACCGGGCCCAGCAGCACGGCGAGCCCGCGCCGCCCGCTCCGGGCACCCACGACGCGCGGGTCGTACGGCAGTGGCGGGACGAGCGCCGGTTCCGTGCCGTCCTCGCCGGGCGCCCGGCCGGTGGCAGGCTCCGTCGTGCCCTCGCCCGCAGGCTGCGCCCTACGCGCTGACCGGCTCCGCCAGCCGCTCGGCGAACTCCGCGACCGCCGTGCGCACGTCGGCGGCGCTCCACTCCAGGCCCGCCGCGCGTACGTCGATCTCCGTGACGGCGAGCCCGGGCCCGGGCGCGGCCCAGGGGCGGGAGAACAGCAGGGTCCCCGTCTCCTCGGCGTGCCGGACGGCGGCCTCGGCGGCGGTGTCGGCGTCGTGCGGCAGCCAGAGCTGGAACTCGTTGGTGTGGGGCACGTCCGGATGGACACGGACCCAGGGCAGGCCCGCCGCGGCGAACCCCTCCCGCAGCGCCTCGGCGACCACGCGCGCGTGGCGGACGTAGTCGGGCAGCCGGGGCAGCTCCCGCTCCAGGCCCACCAGGGCCGACAGCGCGGTCGGGAACTGCTGGAAGACGGTGCCGCCGTACCGGTGCCGCCATGCCTTCAGCTCGTCCACGAGGGTCTGCGGGCCCGCGACCGCGGCGCCGCCGTAGCCGTCGAGGGACTTGTAGAAGGACACGTAGACGCTGTCCGCGAGGTCCGCGATCTCGTCCAGGGGCCGCCCGAAGTGCACGGTGGACTCCCACAGGCGCGCGCCGTCGAAGTGCACCACCGCCTCGCGATCCCGCGCCGCCTCGGTGAGCTCGGTCAGCTCCTCGAAGGACGGCAGGACGAAACCGGCGTCCCGCAGCGGCAGTTCCAGCATCAGCGCGCCGAAGGGCTCGTCGAGGCCGCGTACCTCTTCGGCGGTGGGCAGCCGGGGCTCGCTCGTCACCCTGACCGGACGCAGGCCGCTGACCTGGCTGAGCGCGTTGCGCTCGTGCACTTCGGGGTGGGCCAGCGCGTGCAGGGCGACGGCGGGGTTCTGGGTGCGGCCCGCCCAGCAGCGCAGGGCCACCTGCTGGGCCATGGTGCCGGTCGGGAAGAACGCGGCGGCCTCCTTGCCGAGCAGACCGGCGACCTTGGCCTCCAAGGACTCGACGACGCCGTCGCCGTACATGTCGGCGGGCTCGTCGAGGTCGTACACCTCCGCCGCGTGCTCCAGCAGCGCGAGCCGCTCGCGGAGCGTGCGTTGTGCCACAGCGCGCCCCAGCGTGCGCCGTGCGCCCCTGGACGCGCGGATGCGCCGCTCTCTGAGGCGCTCGCGCCGTTCGGTGTCCGAGAGCCGCTCCGTACCCTGCTGATTCGTCTCCGCCGCATCGCTCACCCCCGGATCATGTCGCGCACCGCCCCCCTCGGGCACCCGCATTTCGGCAAGCGTTTGCCCCGCGCGGGACGGGTCCGGGGAAACCCACAGGCTGTGGACAGCCGAACGCCCCTCGAACCAATCGCGTTAACATGACGAGAAATCGTCCGGTACCCCGAGCGGACTGGAACGGGAAGGCCACCGTCGCGTGAGTACAAGCCAACAGCCAGATCCGAAGGACCGCCCGGCGCGGCTCACCGTCGGCGTCGTCGGCGCCGGTCGCGTGGGACCCGCGCTCGCCGCGTCCCTCCAGCTCGCCGGGCACCGCCCGGTGGCCGTCTCCGGGGTCTCCGACGCCTCCCGGCGCCGCGCCGCGCAGATGCTGCCCGACGTGCCCCTCGTACCGCCCGCCGAGGTCCTGCGCCGCGCCGAACTGGTCCTGCTCACCGTCCCCGACGACGCCCTGCCCGGACTGGTCACCGGACTCGCCGAGACCGGCGCCGTACGGCCCGGCCAGCTCCTGGTGCACACCTCCGGCCGCTACGGCACCAAGGTCCTCGACCCCGCCCTCCGCGCGGGCGCCCTCCCGCTGGCCCTGCACCCGGCGATGACCTTCACCGGCACCGCGGTGGACGTCCAGCGCCTGGCCGGCTGCTCCTTCGGTGTCACCGCCCCCGACGAACTGCGCCTGGCCGCCGAGGCCCTCGTCATCGAGATGGGCGGCGAGCCGGAGTGGATCGCCGAGGAGATGCGGCCGCTCTACCACGCCGCCCTCGCCCTGGGCGCCAACCACCTGGTCACCCTCGTCGCCCAGTCCATGGAGCTGCTGCGCGAGGCCGGCGTCGAAGCCCCCGACCGGATGCTCGGCCCGCTGCTCGGCGCCGCGCTCGACAACGCCCTGCGCTCCGGCGACGCCGCCCTGACCGGCCCCGTCGCGCGCGGGGACGCGGGTACCGTCGCCGCGCACGTCAGCGAGCTGCGCCGGCACGCCCCCGGGACGGTCGCCGGATACCTGGCGATGGCGCGCGCGACCGCCGACCGGGCGCTCGCGCACGGGCTGCTCAAGCCGGAACTCGCCGAAGACCTGCTCGGAGTGCTCGCCGACAGCACCAAGGGAGACGCGGGATGACCACCACCCTGCTGCGCACCGCCGCCGAACTGGCCGCACGCGCGCGTACCGGCCGCCGTGCCGTCGTGATGACCATGGGCGCCCTGCACGAGGGCCACGCCACCCTGGTCCGCAACGCGCGGGAGATCGCCGGCCCCGACGGCGAAGTCGTGGTCACCGTCTTCGTCAACCCGCTGCAGTTCGGCGCGGGCGAGGACCTCGACCGCTACCCGCGCACCCTCGACGCCGACCTCAAGCTCGCCGAGGAGGCCGGTGCGAGCGTCGTGTTCGCGCCCTCCGTCGACGAGGTCTACCCCGGCGGCGAACCCCAGGTCCGCATCAGCGCGGGCCCCATGGGGGAGCGCCTGGAGGGCGCCTCGCGCCCCGGGCACTTCGACGGCGTGCTCACCGTCGTCGCCAAGCTGCTCCACCTCACCCGGCCCGACGTCGCGCTCTTCGGCCAGAAGGACGCCCAGCAGCTCGCCCTGATCCGCCGCATGGTCCGGGACCTGAACTTCGGCATCGAGATCGTCGGCGTGCCCACCGTGCGTGAGGACGACGGCCTGGCCCTGTCCAGCCGCAACCGCTACCTCTCGCCCGCCGAGCGCCGCACCGCGCTCGCGCTGTCCCGCGCGCTGTTCGCGGGCCAGGACCGGCACGCGGCGCAGGAGGCACTGCGCGCGCGGGCGCGCGAGGTGCCCGCCACGCACGCGCGTGCCGAGGCGCTCAGCGCGCTCGGCGAGTCCCGCGCCGCCGCCGACGCGCACGCCGTCGCCAAGGCGACCCCGGCCGCCCCGGGCGGACCCGCCGCCGTCCGCGCCGCCGCCCGCCTGGTCCTGGACGAGGCCGCGCGGCTGAACCCGCCGCTGGAGCTGGACTACCTCGCCCTGGTCGACCCGGACGACTTCACCGAGATCGACGACGGCTTCACCGGTGAGGCCGTCCTCGCCGTCGCCGCCCGGGTCGGCACGACCCGGCTGATCGACAACATCCCTCTCACCTTCGCTGCCCCCGGAGCCGCCTCGTGACCAGCACAGGCATACGACTGCACGCGCCCGCACCCGGATGGTCCATCGACGCGGACGTGGTCGTCGTCGGCTCCGGCGTGGCCGGACTGACCGCGGCCCTGCGCTGCGAGGCCGCCGGCCTGAGGACCGTCGTCGTCACCAAGGCACGCCTCGACGACGGCTCCACGCGCTGGGCGCAGGGCGGTATCGCCGCTGCCCTCGGCGAGGGCGACACCCCCGAGCAGCACCTGGGCGACACCCTGGTCGCGGGCGCCGGGCTGTGCGACGAGGAAGCCGTCCGCATCCTCGTCACCGAGGGCCCGGACGCGGTGCGCCGGCTCATCGAGACGGGCGCCCACTTCGACGAGTCGGAGGAGGGCGGCCTGGAACTCACCCGCGAGGGCGGCCACCACCGGCGCCGCATCGCGCACGCGGGCGGCGACGCGACCGGCGCGGAGATCTCCCGCGCGCTGGTGGAAGCGGTGCGCGCGCGGGGCATGCGCACCATCGAGAACGCGCTCGTCCTGGACCTCCTCACGGACGCCGAGGGCCGCACCGCGGGTGTGACCCTGCACGTGATGGGCGAGGGCCAGCACGACGGCGTGGGCGCCGTGCACGCCCCCGCGGTCGTCCTGGCCACCGGCGGCATGGGCCAGGTCTTCTCCGCGACCACCAACCCGTCCGTCTCCACGGGCGACGGCGTGGCGCTCGCCCTGCGCGCGGGCGCGGAAGTCTCCGACCTGGAGTTCGTGCAGTTCCACCCCACGGTGCTGTTCCTCGGCGCGGACGCCGAGGGCCAGCAGCCGCTGGTCTCCGAGGCGGTGCGCGGCGAGGGCGCCCACCTGGTCGACGCCGACGGCGTGCGCTTCATGGTCGGCCAGCACGAACTGGCCGAGCTCGCACCCCGGGACATCGTCGCCAAGGGCATCATGCGCCGCATGCAGGAGCAGGACGCCGAGCACATGTTCCTCGACGCCCGGCACTTCGGCGCCGACATGTGGGAACACCGCTTCCCCACGATCCTCGCCGCCTGCCGCGCCAACGGCATCGACCCCGTCCACGAGCCCATCCCGATCGCCCCGGCCGCCCACTACGCCTCCGGCGGCGTACGCACCGACTCCCACGGCCGTACGACCGTCCCCGGCCTGTACGCGTGCGGCGAGGTCGCGTGCACCGGCGTGCACGGCGCGAACCGGCTCGCCTCCAACTCCCTGCTGGAGGGCCTGGTCTACGCCGAGCGCATCGCCGCCGACATCGCCGCGAGCCACGCGCGCGAGGGCCTGCACGCGCGCATGCCGCACCCGGTGCCCTACCCGGAGGTGCCCGCGCACCCGCTGCTCGCCCCCGAGGACCGGTTCGCCATCCAGCGGATCATGACCGAGGGCGCGGGCGTCCTGCGCTCCGCCGAGTCCCTCACCCGGGCCGCCGAACAGCTCCAGCGGCTGCACACCGACGCGCGGGAGGCCCTCGACGAGAACGGCAAGACCGCCGAGCCCGGCGTCGACACCTGGGAGGCCACCAACCTCCTGTGCGTGGCCCGCGTCCTGGTCGCCGCCGCGCTGCTGCGCGAGGAGACCCGCGGCTGCCACTGGCGCGAGGACCGTCCCGAGCGCGACGACGACAGCTGGCGCCGCCACATCGTCGTACGGCTGAATCCGGACCGCACACTCGCCGTAGAGCCCACCGATACCGCAGACTTCCCCCCGACCCGGCAGCCCCAGGAGCAGTGACAGACGTGAGCACCCCCGACCTCCCCCTCGCCCAGGACAGCGGCTGCGGCGACGGCTGCGCCTGCGGGGCGGACAGCGACGAGACGTACCTGGAGTGCGGGCTCGACCCCGCGCTCGCCGAGCTGCTGGCCGACGCCGGACTCGACCCCGTGGAGGTCGAGGACATCGCCAATGTCGCCATCCAGGAGGACCTGGCCGGCGGCGTGGACGTGACGACCGTCGCGACCATCCCCGAGGACGCGGTCGCCACCGCCGACTTCACCGCGCGGGAGGCGGGCGTGGTGGCCGGGCTGCGGGTCGCCGAGGCGGTCCTGTCCGTGGTGTGCACCGACGAGTTCGAGGTCGAGCGGCACGTGGAGGACGGCGACCGGGTGGAGGCCGGGCAGAAGCTGCTGTCGGTCACCGCGCGCACCCGCGACCTGCTCACCGGCGAGCGCAGTGCGCTGAACATCCTGTGCCGCCTGTCCGGCATCGCGACCGCCACGCGCGCGTGGGCGGACGTTCTGGAGGGCACGAAGGCACGCGTGCGTGACACCCGGAAGACGACCCCCGGGCTGCGGTCGCTGGAGAAGTACGCGGTGCGCTGCGGCGGGGGCGTGAACCACCGGATGTCGCTGTCGGACGCGGCGCTGGTGAAGGACAACCACGTGGTCGCCGCGGGCGGGGTCGCGCAGGCCTTCGAGGCCGTGCGGGACGCCTTCCCCGAGGTGCCGATCGAGGTCGAGGTGGACACCCTGCACCAGCTGCGCGAGGTGGTCGACGCCGGGGCCGATCTGATCCTGCTGGACAACTTCACGCCCGGGGAGTGCGAGGAGGCCGTCGCGATCGTGCACGGGCGCGCCGCGTTGGAGGCGTCCGGGCGGCTGACCCTGGAGAACGCGAAGGCGTACGCGGACACGGGCGTCGACTATCTGGCCGTGGGGGCGCTCACGCACTCCTCGCCGATCCTCGACATCGGGCTGGATCTGCGAGCGGCGGAGTAGGGAGCGGGATCCGGCCATGCTGCTGACGATCGACGTGGGCAACACCCACACCGTCCTGGGACTGTTCGACGGCGAGGACATCGTCGAGCACTGGCGCATCTCCACGGACGCGCGCCGGACCGCCGACGAACTGGCCGTGCTGCTGCAGGGGCTGATGGGGATGCATCCCCTCCTGGGCATGGAGCTGGGGGACGGGATCGACGGGATCGCGATCTGTGCGACCGTGCCGTCCGTGCTGCACGAGCTGCGGGAAGTGACGCGGCGGTACTACGGGGATGTGCCGGCGGTGCTGGTGGAGCCCGGGGTGAAGACGGGGGTGCCGATCCTCACCGACAACCCCAAGGAGGTCGGGGCGGACCGGATCATCAACGCGGTGGCTGCCGTCGATCTGTACGGCGGGCCGGCGATCGTGGTGGATTTCGGTACGGCGACGACCTTTGACGCGGTGTCCGCGCGCGGGGAGTACGTCGGGGGTGTGATCGCGCCCGGTATCGAGATCTCCGTGGAGGCGCTCGGGGTCAAGGGGGCGCAGCTTCGGAAGATCGAGGTGGCTCGGCCGCGGAGTGTGATCGGCAAGAACACGGTTGAGGCGATGCAGGCCGGGATCGTGTACGGGTTTGCCGGGCAGGTGGACGGTGTGGTGAGCCGGATGGCTCGGGAGCTGGCGGATGATCCGGACGATGTGACGGTGATCGCGACCGGTGGGCTGGCGCCGATGGTGCTCGGGGAGTCGTCGGTGATCGACGAGCATGAGCCGTGGCTCACGTTGATCGGGTTGCGGCTGGTGTACGAGCGGAACATCTCGCGGATGTGAGCGGTACGCGTGCGTGGGGGCGGTTTGCCGCCCCCGCCGCCCCTTCCCGTCCCGTCCTCCAGGGGCTTCGCCCCTTCGACCCCACCAGGGGGCTCCGCCCCCTGGACCCCCATCGGCCCTGAACGGGCCTCGTCCTCAAACGCCGGACGGGCTGGAGGGGGCTGGGCCTCGTAGGCACCTGCGGGTGGGTGGGGGTCGGCCCTGGAGGGGCCTTGTCCTCAGGTGCTGGACAGGCTGGGAGGGGCTGGGCCTCGTAGGCACCGGCGGGTGGGTGGGCGTTGGCCTGGAACGGCCTCGGCCTCGAACCCCGGGCGGGCTGGGAGGGCAACCGGGTGGATCTTGGCGCGTCGTGGGGTGGGGTTATGTCGAGTTTGTCTGATTAGCGCGTACCGTCGGTTCATGCCCACGCCATACGGATCTCGCGGTGGCATGGCGTTCGGCGTCGAGGAGCTGCGTGTGCTCCGACGCGCGCTCGCCCTTGCCCTGAACCCCGACCCCGCCTCGGCCGAGGACGTCCAGGATTGTCTCCGTCTCGCCGAGTCACTGGACGAAGCGATGCGCGAGGGCGCTCGGCTGCGTGCCTTCCTGGTCTCCGATCTCGGACGGTATCGCGCCGCCCTGCCCGGGACGGCCGCCGGTTATCTCGCCCTGCTGGAAGAAGCGCTCGGTACCGGTTATCGGCCGGAGCCGGACGACCTTGCCGGATTGCGTGCCCTGCGGGGCAATCCTGTCGCCGCGGCGCTCCTGGAGCGCTGCCAGGTGATGGCCGAGCAGGACGTACGGGCCCGTCTCGCGCGTCGTACGGGACTGGGGGCCGCCACGGCCACTCCTGTTGTCCCGGCCTGCCGTACCCGCCTTCACGCCCTTCCTGGGGGGCTCTCCGAGGGGCCCGCCCGGGACGGGGAGGGGGAGCCCGAGCAGGAGCCGGCCAAGAAGCCCGCCACTCCGCCCGCCGAGAAGCCGGGCACCGGGCCCGAGCCCGCGGAGCCCGAGCAGCCCCGCCGGCCCATCCCCACGCCCGGTGAGGTCTTTCCGCGGCGCAAGCCCACTCCGCCCCCCGCTCAGCCGCCGCAGCAGTTGGCCGCCGGCTGAGTCCACCGCCCCCCTCGCTACTCTGGAGCCATGGACTACGTCTCCGCGCTGCTGCCCCCCGTCGTCATGGCTGTCTTCTTCGGTGCGGTCATCCGGGTGATCGTGAAGACCCAGGGCGGCGCCAACAAGACCAAGGAGGACGCCGCCGTCGACGCCGCGCTCGCCCGGGCCGAGGGGGCCCAGCAGGGCGCGGGGCGCGTCGACGGCTGAGGCGGCTTCGGCAACGTTCAGAGGCGTCGGCGACGGCGTATCGGCGTACGACTCCCACTTCGAGTCGTACGCCCTTTTTGTGTCTGTTTGCCCGGTAAAGCGCTATTGTGCTGAGCTGTGCCTCGCCCATTGGGAGAACTCGAAGACGCGGTCATGACGCGGGTGTGGAAGTGGAACCGCCCGGTGACCGTTCGAGAAGTCCTCGAAGATCTTCAACAGGAACGGACCATCGCGTACACCACGGTGATGACCGTTTTGGACAATCTCCATCAGAAGGGCTGGGTGCGCCGTGAAGCGGAAGGCCGGGCCTATAGGTATGAGGCGGTCTCCACTCGTGCCGCATACGCCGCCGCCCTGATGAACGACGCATGGGCGCAGAGCGACAACCCCGCCGCCGCCCTCGTCGCCTTCTTCGGCATGATGAGCGAGGAACAGCGACAAGCCCTTCGGGACGCCATCCGCATCGCCCAAGGACCGGAAGAAGCGGGGCAAGCCGATAGCGGCTCGGATACTCCCGCTACTCCCGCGGAGAACCCCGGCTCGGCACCGGAGGGTGACGGGCGATAGCGTCCGGTCATGTCCGCACAGAGCTCACCGGCAGAGAGACCGGAAGCCACCGCAAAAGCCATCACCGTCCGACGGGCCCGCACCAGCGATGTCCCGGCGGTGCGCCGCCTGCTTGACGCCTACGTCCGCGGTCGCATCCTGCTCGACAAAGCCACGGTGACGCTTTACGAGGACATCCAGGAGTTCTGGGTCGCGGAACGGGACGACAACGCCGAGGTCGTCGGATGCGGCGCCCTGCACGTGATGTGGGAAGACCTCGCGGAAGTCCGCACTCTCGCCGTGAAGCCGGGACTCAAGGGCGCGGGCGTCGGTCACCAGTTGCTGGAGAAGTTGCTGCAGACCGCACGATGGCTCGGTGTTCGCCGGGTATTCTGCCTGACCTTCGAAGTGGACTTCTTCGCCAAGCACGGCTTCGTCGAGATCGGTGAGACGCCGGTCGACACCGATGTGTACGCCGAGCTGTTGCGTTCCTATGACGAGGGTGTCGCGGAGTTCCTCGGTCTCGAACGAGTGAAACCGAACACCCTGGGCAACAGCCGGATGCTTCTGCATCTGTGATCGCCGGTAAGCCGAAGCCGCGGTAGCGGTCGCCTATGTCCGAAACTTCATGTTTCCGGGTGGGGAGGAGGCCGAGAGTCTCTCCCAGGGGTTTGTGTTTTTCCGGCAAAAGCGGTTTGCTTTCCGACGTACTGCAGTACTGCATATAACAGGGGGCGGCGAAACGGCGGGACGCCGCAGACCCCGGCCCGCAAGTTATCGATGAAAGGAAATCCGGTGGCACAGAAGGTTCAGGTCCTTCTTGTCGACGACCTCGACGGCGGCGAGGCGGACGAGACCGTGACGTTCGCGTTGGACGGCAAGACGTACGAGATCGATCTCACGACCGCCAATGCGGACAAGCTCCGCAGCCTTCTTGAGCCTTACGTGAAGGGTGGTCGTCGTACCGGAGGCCGTGCTTCGGGTGGGCGTGGAAAGGCGCGCGTCACTTCCGGCGGCAGCCAGGACACCGCCCAGATCCGTGCCTGGGCGAAGGAGAACGGTTACGAGGTCAATGACCGCGGCCGTGTTCCCGCGTCCATTCGCGAGGCTTACGAGAAGGCCAACGGCTGACGGCGCACGCGGCGCAGCCGCAGTCGGTGGCAGTGCGTCGCCACCGTGTCCAGGAGCCGTACGAGATCGGGGGCGCCCCCACCGCCCCCCAAGGCCGACAGCGTCGGCAGCGAGGCCTCGACCTCGCACCCCGGCTCGGGGGGTCGCAGCCATACGGCGACCCCCTGCGGCGTGCCCGGGCGGCCACCGGCCGACTCCCGGGAGCCGGGTCCGGGTCCGACCGTCGCGCCGGAGCCGGGGAGCGCGGGCGCCCTCATGACGCCCCCCTCGCCCGTCACCGTGAGGTCCAGCGGCAGCGAGCCCCACTGCAGCCAGCTCAGCACCCCCGGCAGCTCCTCCGCGCTGCCCGCGGCCACCAGCAGGCGCATCCGGTCGCCCTTGACGGCCACCGGGGAGCCCGGCGCCAGATGGCGCAGCGCCGCCCGGCCCGCCTCGGCCGGCACGTCCAGGACGTCGAAGCGCAGGCCCAGCCGGAGTCCCGGAGGATTCCCGGGCACCGTCGGCCACCCCAGTTCGTTCTCGTACCACCGGCGGACCTGATCGCTCGCTTCGAGCGGCCGGCGAGGGGGCGGGACCGCCGTGACCTGAGGGGTGCCCGGAGGGAGGCTGCCAACCATGCCAAGTGCAACCGCCGGAAAGCCTCGCGAGTTACGCTGGGTGTCCTCATGGGTGCGCAGAGTGTCGATCGAGGGGGCGTACGGGGGTGCGGGGAAGCGTGAGGTTGTTCGCCCGTAGCGGAGGGAACCGGTGCGCGCGGCATGGACTGTCAGTGACGGCGGGTAAGACATCCCTAGTGGGAGGGGGCGACACGCAGTACAGGACGTCTCACGTTCGCCATCGGCGTACTGGCGAAGCGGGTAACTGCCTGGCCTGCGGGAACATCGTCTCGCACCATCAGGTTGGAGCAGATGTCGGCGTTCGGGGTCAGGAGGCCATCGACGGTGTCGGCAGTTGGAATGAGCGGTCCCCGCTTGCGGGACTAAGCTGCGGAAGGACAGGGAGGGGAAGTTCCCCCCACTGCCTGACCGCTCTGAGGAGCGATTAACGATGTTCGAGAGGTTCACCGACCGCGCGCGGCGGGTTGTCGTCCTGGCTCAGGAAGAAGCCCGGATGCTCAACCACAACTACATCGGCACCGAGCACATCCTCCTGGGCCTGATCCACGAGGGTGAGGGTGTCGCCGCCAAGGCCCTTGAGAGCCTCGGGATTTCGCTCGAGGCGGTCCGCCAGCAGGTGGAGGAGATCATCGGCCAGGGCCAGCAGGCGCCCTCGGGCCACATTCCCTTCACCCCCCGTGCCAAGAAGGTCCTGGAGCTGTCGCTCCGCGAGGCCCTTCAGCTGGGCCACAACTACATCGGCACGGAGCACATCCTGCTCGGCCTGATCCGTGAGGGCGAGGGCGTCGCCGCCCAGGTCCTGGTCAAGCTGGGCGCTGATCTCAACCGTGTGCGGCAGCAGGTGATCCAGCTGCTCTCCGGTTACCAGGGCAAGGAGACCGCCACCGCCGGCGGTCCTGCCGAGGGCACCCCCTCCACGTCCCTGGTCCTCGACCAGTTCGGCCGGAACCTCACCCAGGCCGCTCGTGAGTCCAAGCTCGACCCGGTCATCGGGCGCGAGAAGGAGATCGAGCGGGTCATGCAGGTGCTGTCCCGCCGTACCAAGAACAACCCGGTGCTGATCGGTGAGCCCGGCGTCGGCAAGACCGCCGTCGTCGAAGGCCTCGCCCAGGCCATCGTCAAGGGCGAGGTGCCCGAGACCCTCAAGGACAAGCACCTCTACACCCTCGACCTCGGCGCGCTGGTCGCCGGCTCCCGCTACCGCGGTGACTTCGAGGAGCGCCTGAAGAAGGTGCTCAAGGAGATCCGCACCCGCGGCGACATCATCCTGTTCATCGACGAGCTCCACACCCTGGTGGGTGCGGGCGCCGCCGAGGGCGCGATCGACGCCGCCAGCATCCTCAAGCCGATGCTGGCCCGCGGTGAGCTGCAGACCATCGGTGCCACCACGCTGGACGAGTACCGCAAGCACCTGGAGAAGGACGCGGCCCTTGAGCGCCGCTTCCAGCCCATCCAGGTCGCCGAGCCGTCCCTGCCGCACACCATCGAGATCCTCAAGGGTCTGCGCGACCGGTACGAGGCCCACCACCGGGTCTCCATCACCGACGAGGCGCTGGTCCAGGCCGCCACCCTGGCCGACCGGTACATCTCCGACCGCTTCCTGCCGGACAAGGCGATCGACCTGATCGACGAGGCCGGTTCCCGGATGCGGATCCGCCGGATGACCGCGCCGCCGGACCTGCGCGAGTTCGACGAGAAGATCGCCTCCGTCCGCCGGGACAAGGAGTCCGCGATCGACTCGCAGGACTTCGAGAAGGCCGCCTCCCTGCGCGACAAGGAGAAGCAACTCCTGGCCGCCAAGGCCAAGCGGGAGAAGGAGTGGAAGGCCGGCGACATGGACGTCGTCGCCGAGGTCGACGGCGAGCTGATCGCCGAGGTCCTCGCGACCGCCACCGGCATCCCGGTCTTCAAGCTGACCGAGGAGGAGTCCTCGCGTCTGCTGCGCATGGAGGACGAGCTCCACAAGCGGGTCATCGGCCAGGTCGACGCCGTCAAGGCGCTGTCGAAGGCGATCCGCCGTACGCGTGCCGGTCTGAAGGACCCGAAGCGCCCCGGTGGTTCGTTCATCTTCGCCGGTCCGTCCGGTGTCGGTAAGACCGAGCTGTCCAAGGCGCTCGCCGAGTTCCTCTTCGGTGACGAGGACGCGCTGATCTCCCTCGACATGTCGGAGTTCAGCGAGAAGCACACGGTCTCGCGTCTCTTCGGTTCGCCCCCCGGTTACGTGGGCTACGAGGAGGGCGGCCAGCTGACGGAGAAGGTCCGCCGCAAGCCGTTCTCGGTCGTCCTCTTCGACGAGGTCGAGAAGGCCCACCCGGACATCTTCAACTCGCTGCTGCAGATCCTGGAGGACGGTCGTCTGACCGACTCCCAGGGCCGGGTCGTGGACTTCAAGAACACGGTCATCATCATGACGACCAACCTCGGCACCCGGGACATCTCCAAGGGCTTCAACCTGGGCTTCGCCGCCGCGGGTGACACGAAGACCAACTACGAGCGCATGAAGAACAAGGTCTCGGACGAGCTCAAGCAGCACTTCCGGCCCGAGTTCCTCAACCGCGTCGACGACGTGGTCGTCTTCCCGCAGCTGACGCAGGAGGACATCCTCGCGATCGTCGACCTCATGATCGGCAAGGTCGACGAGCGCCTGAAGGACCGGGACATGGGCATCGAGCTCTCCCAGTCCGCCAAGGAACTGCTGTCCAAGAAGGGCTACGACCCGGTGCTGGGTGCGCGTCCGCTGCGCCGCACCATCCAGCGCGAGATCGAGGACACGCTCTCGGAGAAGATCCTCTTCGGCGAGCTGCGCCCCGGTCACATCGTGGTCGTGGACACCGAGGGCGAGGGCGACGCCCAGACCTTCACCTTCCGCGGTGAGGAGAAGTCGGCGCTGCCCGACGTCCCGCCGATCGAGCAGGCGGCCGGCGGTGCCGGGCCGAACCTGAGCAAGGAGGCGTAAGCCTCGGCGCTCCTCGGAGCGAGCGAGAGGGCCGGTGCCGTTGTGGCACCGGCCCTCTCGTGTGCCCGGGGGCTTGGTCTACGACAGCTGGCCGTCGTAGTCCGGCAGCTTGTACGTCTTCTCGGCGTGGCCGCCTGAGAGGTCTGTCGCGCTGTTGCCGATGTTCGCAATGATCGTGTAGCCGCGGTTCTCGATGTCGACGCGCTGGGCGGTCTTGTACGCGGCGACATCCTTGAACAGGTCCAGGAAGCCACGGACGTAGAGCCCGGCGACCTTGTAGCCGCGGTACTTGAGGTTGTAGTCCGTGAAGGCGTAGATGATGCCCGGGCGGGCGGTCACGAAGAACAGGGCCACACCGTGCTCCTGGGCGTACTTGGCGACCTCCAGGACCGGCTTGTTGGCCGGCTGGGGATAGCTGAAGCCGAAGTCGGTCTCCAGGGTGGTGTTGTCGATGTCGAAGACGATGGCCTGCTTCTCACCCGGCTTGGCGTTCGCGATCCGCTGCTTGATCTCGGGCAGCGCGCGCTCCATCACCAGCCGGCAGTCCTTCTGCCAGGTCTCGTAGTCGACGTCCGCGGTGGCGGCGGCGGCCGCCACGGTCTGCGCGCCGGTGCTCGTGGCGGCCTCGGCGGGTCCGGCGAGAGCGACGAGGGCGGCTGCGGAGGCTGCGGTGGCGCCTATGCGGAGCGCCCAGGGGCGTCGGGTCGTCATCTGTGGGAGGTTCCCTTCGCGTACGGCCAGCATGTCGTGTGCATGTTCGTCTTGCTGGGTGGCGCGAGAGGAACCGTAGGGTTACTGGGGGGTAGGGCGCTAGAGGCGTGCATTAGACAATGCGGCGGATGCGTTCGAATGTGCGGTCCGGGGGGAGAGGGGTGAGCGTTTCCTCGGGGATCCGGGTGACGTTCGTGGCGGGGACGACGGTGGCCGAGCGCAGGTTCGGGAACAGGGCGGGGACCGTGGAAAGGTCCTCGGTGCCTTGGAAGTTGTTCAGCTTCAGGTGCGTGATGCCGGGCAGCGGGGGGCCGTTCCAGCCGCCGTGGTGCTGCCAGTCGATGTGCAGATGGGTCAGCTCCGGCAGGCAGGTGATCTCTTCGTGGTCGGCGGGGGAGAGCGGCGAGGTCAGCCTGGACAGGCTGAGCAGGCGCAGCGAGCGGAAGTGGCGCAGTCCGCGCAGTCCGGTCAGTTCCAAGGCATGCTTGGTGAACCGCAGATAGCGCAAAGTCAGATCCCGGGGCAGCGCCTCGACGAGGGACTCGCCCTCCAGCAGGATCCCCAGGTCGAGATGGTCCAGGGTGGGCGAGCCGGAGAGCACGGACAGGTCAAGTCCGCGCGGCAGGAGGTCCAACGACAGCCAGGCGAGGGGGAGATGGGCCGCCCCGACCAGACTCTCCAGGGCGAAGCACTGGCTGATGCCGAGGGAGGACAGTCCGTGCAGGCCGGACAGGCAGTCCAGGTCACGCAGCTCGTCGTTGTTCTCGAAGGTGAGTCGGGTCGTCTTCCCGGCATCGAGCCCGGCTCGGACCTCCTCCGGCGCGATACTGCCGACGAGGTGAACGGCGGGCCTGCCCCCGAGCCGGCGCAGAAAGCGGAGATGGCCGGCCGAGTGGGCGCTGAAGAACAGCTCCTCCTGCTGGAGGTGGGCGATGACCTCCTCCCCGTACCGCTACGTCGGGAACCGGTCCCAGGCCCACGACAGCTGCGCCCGTACCGCCACCGCCGGATGCTCCCGGAACCGCGCCAGCACCGGCAGCGCCGCCTCCGTGCCGATGAGGGACGCGGTGACGACGACCGCCCGTGCCTCCTCCTCGTCCAGCCCCTCGGGGCCCGGCAGCAGCTCCAGGGCCAGCGGGCCGACCTCCGCGAGCGCCCGCGCCTCCTCCGTGGTCCGGGGCGGGATCAGCTGGGCGGCGTCGCGCTCCACCTCCGCCCGCACCCCCGGGTCCAGCTCCGTCGCGTGCTCCAGCGAGGCCAGTGCGAGCAGCCGCAACCGGGCGCTCACCGCTCCCTCGGCCGACTCGGCAGCCGCACCCAAGTCCCGTAGCAGTTCCGCCCGTTCGCGTGGCCGCGCGTGCGCCACCGCCATCCGGACCACGTCCGCCCACTGCTCGTCGGCGGCCCCGCGCACCAGCAGTCCGAAGTCGCCCTCCTCCACGGCGGCCTTGGCGCCCAGGTAGTCCTGGAAGGTGCGGTGCACGAACTCCACGGTCCCGGGGACCGGTTCGCGCAGCAGGCCGCTGCGGACCAGCAGATGGCGCAGGATCTGCCCGGCGTCGCCCTGCTCCGCGACCACCGGCAGCGACGGCAGGGCATCGCCGATGATCCGCTCGGCGCGGTCGCGGTCCAGCTCGGACTGGTTGTTGCGGATCAGCCAGTACGCGAGCCGCTGGAGCAACTGGATCTGGGGCTGCTCGGCGAGGAACACCTGCCCCTGCCCGAACATGTCCCGTTCCTCGTCCCGGCGGGCCAGCAGCATCGACAGGGCGGCGTCGTACAACTCCTTGCGGCCGTGCGGGAGGTAGCCGCGCCGGTCGCGGTGCAACGCGCACAGCAGCCCGCACATCAGCGGGTTGGTGGCGAGCCGTCCGAGGTCGGGCTTGGTGCGTACGGCGTCCAGGAGAGAGCGCCGGTAGCCGTCCAGACGCTCCGGGTCGGGGGCGTCCGTCCGGGCCGCGGTGTGCCAGCGCTCGATGAAGGCGGCCACGTCGTCCTGGCTCATCGGCAGCAGGGCAAGCTCGGTGAAGCCGTCGGCGGCGAGCCAGTCCTCGCGTACGGCGGAGGGGCGGGAGGTGACCAGCCACTGGTTGCCGGGGTAGACGTCGAGGAGGTCGCGCAGCCAGCGGCGGGTGCGTTCGCGTTCCCGCTCGGGGATCTCGTCGATGCCGTCCACCAGCAGCAGCCCGCGTCCGCTGGTCAGCACGCGGTCGGGCCAGCCGTCGGGCTGGGCGGCGTGGAAGGGGACGCGCACGGCGGACAGGAACGCGTCGGGCGCCGGGAGACCGTCCGCGCGGCGGGCGAGGGTGCGCAGCGGCAGTACGAAGGGGATCCGGTCGCCGCGCTCACCGCGCGCCGCCGTGACCGCCAGCCACTGCACGAGCGTGGTCTTGCCCGAGCCCGCGACCCCGCGCAGCAGCACCCGGTCGGGCGCGGACAGCGCCCGCTCGGCGGGCTGCGCTCCGGCGGAGGAGGTGATGTGCGGGCCGCCCGCGCCGGTCGCCCGGTCGTCCTCGCCGGGGCCGAGGGCCTGGAGGCTGAGATAGGCGGCGTCCAGGGGCCAGCGGTCGGGGGAATGGGTCAGGTCGATGCCGTAGATCGTGAGCTGGCCGTGCTTGGTGGTGACGTAGGCCAGGTAGCGCTGTTCGAAGGGCGTGTCCGCGCCTCCCGTGGGCGGGGTGCGGGTGATCAGCTCGTCGACCTTGGCGATGAGCTCGCGCTGGCGGCGGGACTGCTCGACGAGGGTGCGTTCGGCGAAGGCGGAGCGCTGGGTGAAGAAGTTCAGGATGTGCAGGCAGGCGGTGGTGAGCAGACGGTCGTAGAACTGCGCGGCGTCGTAGGACAGCTCGCGGTCGGGGTGGCCGGCGGTCTTGCGCAGGCTCGCCGCGAGGGAGTCGTGGCCCAGCTCCACGGCCTGTACGTCGGTCATGGTGAGGTCGCCGAGGGCGTACAGGGTGTCCGTGAGGGCGTGGACGACGGCCTCCTCCTCGTCGGCGGGGGCGGGGCGCTCGCCGTTCTTCAGCGCCCGGCTCACCAGCTCGGCGGAGAGCTTGTGCAGCGCAGGACGGTCGAGGGTGCGCTTCTCACCGCGGAAGGAGACGAACCCGGAGATCCGGACCGGGCGGTCGACCAGGACGGATCCGGAGCGCTCGACCACGAACAGCTTCTTGATCAGGGGCGCCACCAGGGGGGACGCCAGCCTTACGCCTATGGCTGCGGGTTCCACGGGTGGCTACTCCTTGGGGCGGTTGCTGACGAGGACGGAGAGGACCGGGAGCGCGAAGGCGTTGACTGCGCGGCAGCGGGATGCCGGGTCCGACCCGCGCTCCCCCGTCGTCATATCAACGCAGGTCAGCGTAGCGCCGGTCACATTGCGACGTCCTTGGATCTTGGGTACCGGTGACTTGCCGCACAGGCGATTTGTCCCTTACTAGGCGGAATAGTTGATACGCCTGAGGGGGCAAATCGGACTTTTGGTTCAGACCTCTGAAGCTCGCACGGCTGTGATGTGCGGTTTCGTCCTGGATGGGTGCTCTGTCAAGGAGTCATCAGTCATGAGCTGAACTACTAGTTTCCGTCGTAGATCACACGTTTGAGGCGAGATGGGCGCCGGGGTTACCAATGACGAGCCGCCCGGCAGCCGCCCGGCAGTCACCCGCTCGCCGGGTGGTTCTCCTGTCCCCGACACCACGAGGTCTCGATGTCCCAGCGCGTCTCCGTCCGTTCTTCCCGTACGTCCACGCTCCGCAACCGCGTCGCCGCCGTGGCCGCCGCCCTGGGGGCGACGGTCGTGCTGGGGGCCGGAGTCGCCTCGGCCGCCGAGCCCGCCGCCGCGAAGAGCGCCGCCACCGCCAAGACCGTGAGCACCGCGAAGGCGAAGAAGGCCCCGTCCTGGGTCAAGCCGGTGAAGAAGTACACGAAGTCCGCCAGCTACGCCCAGAGCGGCGCCCGCTGGCAGTCCACCCACAGCGGCCAGGACTTCGCCGTCCCGAGCGGCACCCAGGTCTACGCCGCCCACGGCGGCACGGTCGTCAAGGCCGGTGGCTACGGCGCCGGTGACGGCCCCGCCTACGGCAACGCCGTCGTCATCAAGCACGGCAATGGCACGTACTCGCAGTACGCCCACCTGTCGAAGATCCAGGTGAAGATCGGTCAGGTCGTCAAGACCGGCCAGAAGATCGCCCTGTCCGGCAACACCGGCAACTCCAGCGGTCCGCACCTGCACTTCGAGATCCGCACCACCGCCAACTTCGGCTCGGCGGTCGACCCGGTCGCGTTCCTGCGCGGCAAGGGCCTCTCGCTCTGACGAGCTTGACCCCGGTGCTCTAACGAGTCTGATCCCCGGAACCCTTGGCGCCCCCGTGCGCCTGGGTGACCAGATCGATGGCGACCTCCAGGACGGCCTCGCGCTTGTCCTCGGGGTCGCCTTCGAGTTCCATGTGCACGAACATCCCGGCGTGCATGGTGAACAGGGCGCTGATGCAGCGGACCTGGTCCACCAGGGCCGCGTCCGGGTCTATGACGATCTCGCGCATGCCCGCCATGCGCTCCTTGAACATCCCGCCGATGCTCAGGTCCCGTACGGTGGCCTGGTTCTCCTGCATGAAGCGGAACAGCGGCGCGGCGTCGTGCAGTACGTCGCCGTAGCGCCGCAGGATCTCCCGCTTGGTCTCCAGCGTGTGCGGCTGCCGCCGCCCCCACTCGACCAGTTCCTCGATCGGGCGCGTCAGATCCTCGAAGAGGCTGACGATGATCTCTTCCTTGGTCTTGAAGTGGTAGTAGAGCGCCGCCTTGGTGACACCGAGGCGCTCGGCGATCTCCCGCAGCGAGGTCTTCTCGTACCCCTGCTCGGCGAAGAGCTCCAGGGCCACGTCCTGGATGCGCTGGCGGGTGTCGCCGCGGCGCCGCTGCCTGGTGCCGTCCGTGTCGCCCATGCCGCCCATCCTCGTACTCCTCGCCGCTTTCCAAAAACTTACTTGACGCCCGGCTAGTGACGACTCTACCTTCCTGAAGCGTAGAGAACTAGCCGGGCGGCAAGTAAGTAGACGGGGAGTGGGAGTGATGGCGCAGACCCAGGCGGCGGCCCAGGCCGCGGACGCGATACCGGAGGAACAGCCCAGGAGCGTGCGGGTGGTGCTCCTCGCGCTCATGATCACGATGATGCTGGCGATGCTCGACAACATGATCATCGGTACCGCGATGCCGACGATCGTGGGTGAGCTGGGCGGGCTCGAACACCTCTCCTGGGTGGTCACCGCCTACACCCTCGCCACCGCGGCCTCCACCCCGCTGTGGGGCAAGCTCGGCGACATGTACGGCCGCAAGGGCGTCTTCATGAGCTCGATCGTGCTGTTCCTGATCGGCTCCGCGCTCAGCGGCATGGCCCAGGACATGGGCCAGCTCATCGGCTTCCGCGCGGTCCAGGGCCTCGGCGCCGGCGGCCTCATGGTCGGTGTGATGGCGATCATCGGCGACCTGATCCCGCCCCGCGAGCGCGGCAAGTACCAGGGCATGATGGCCGGCGTCATGGCGCTGGCGATGATCGGCGGCCCGCTGGTCGGCGGCACCATCACCGACCACTGGGGCTGGCGCTGGGCCTTCTACATCAACCTCCCGCTCGGCATCGTCGCACTCCTCGCCATCAGCGCGGTCCTGCACCTGCCGAAGAAGCGGGCGCAGGCCCGGATCGACTACCTGGGCGCCGCGCTGCTGACCGTCGGCATCACCGCGACCGTACTGGTCACCACCTGGGGCGGCACCGAGTACGCCTGGACCTCCGCGCGGATCATGGAGCTGATCGGCATCGGGGTCGCCGCCCTCGTCGGGTTCGTCTTCTGGCAGACGAAGGCCGCCGAGCCGGTCGTGCCGCTGCACATCTTCCGCAGCCGCAACTTCACGCTGATGTCGGTCATCGGGTTCCTCGTCGGCTTCGTGATGTTCGGCGCCACCCTCTTCCTGCCGCTGTACCAGCAGTCCGTGCAGGGCGCCTCCGCCACCAACTCCGGGCTGCTGCTCCTGCCGATGCTCGGCGCGATGCTGGTGACCTCGATGGTCGCGGGCCGGGTCACCACCAACACCGGCCGCTACTACGTCTTCCCGGTCCTCGGCAGCGCCCTGATGGTCGTCGGCCTCTACCTGCTGTCCACCATGGACACCGGCACCTCGCGCTTCACCTCGGGTGTCTTCATGGCCGTGGTCGGTCTCGGCATGGGCTGTCTGATGCAGATCACCATGCTGGTCGCGCAGAACAGCGTGGAGATGAAGGACATGGGCGTGGCGTCCTCCACCACCACCCTCTTCCGCACCCTCGGCTCCTCCTTCGGTGTCGCCATCATGGGCGCGCTCTTCAACAACCGGGTCCAGGACGTCATGGCCGATCGCGCCGGGTCCCTGGGCGCCGAGGTCACCGAGCAGTCCGCGCAACTGGACGCGGCGAGCCTGGCCAAGCTGCCCGACGCGGTGCGCGAGGCCTACCAGCACGCCGTCTCCTCCGGCATCCACTCGGCGTTCCTGCTCGGCGCCGCGGTGTCGGTGCTCTCGCTGGTCGCGGCGGTGTTCGTGAAGGAGGTCGCGCTGAAGGGCGCCGGCCCCAAGGAGGAGACGGCGGCGTAGACCGTCCGGCCCGCTGGCTGCCGGCGCCGAGCCGGAGTTGTCCGAGGAGCTCTGAGCCCGACGCACCGTCACGGGAGCATCGGATAGCTCCCCGTGTTCGTCGGCGCGTGTTCCGGCAGCCACAGCACCGCCACCGCCCCCTCCGCCGGTACGCCCTCCGGGGCGCCGGCCGGGCGGATGTTGCGGAAGGTCAGCCGGGCGCCGAGCACCCGGGCCTGGCCCGCCGCGATGGTCAGGCCGAGGCCGTGCCCGTGCCCGGCCCGGTCGGTGCTGCCGGTGCGGAAGCGGCTCGGACCCTCCACGAGGAGCGCCTCCGGGAACCCGGGGCCGTGGTCGCGGACCCGGATGACCCGGCCCTCGACGGTCACCTCGATCGGCGGTTTGCCGTGCCGGGCGGCATTGGCGAGCAGGTTGAACAGCACCCGCTCCAGGCGCCGAGGATCGGTGGTGACCTCCGACTCGTGCACCACCCGCACCTCGACATCCGGGTCCTTCGCCGCGACCCGCCGGGTGATGAACTCGCCCAGCATGATGTCCTGCAGCTCCGCCCGCTCCGAGGCCCCGTCCAGCCGGGCCACTTCCAGGACGTCCTCCACCAGCGTGCGCATCGCCTTCGCCCGGTCCAGCACCAGCTCGGTCGGCCGCCCCGGCGGCAGCAGCTCCGCCGCCGTCAGCAGCCCGGTGACCGGGGTGCGCAGCTCGTGCGCGATATCGGCGGTCACCCGGCGCTCGGCCTCAAGACGCTGCTGGAGGGCGTCCGCCATGGCGTCCACCGCCCGCGCCAGATCGTCGGTCTCGTCCCGTACGACCCCGCCGATGGCGTCCCGCACCCGGACGTCCGTCTCGCCCTTGGCGACCTGCCCGGCCGCGACGGCCGCCTTGCGGAGCCTGCGCGACATCTGACCGCCGATCAGCACACCGATCGCGCTGCCGCCGAGGACGACCGCGATGGAGCCGATCACCAGCGCCTGGTCGAGGTCGTTGAGGATGTCGGTGCTGCGGTCGGTGAACCCGCTGTGCAGGGACAGCACCCGCCCGTCCTGCACCGGCACGGCCGCCCATATGTCCGGCCCGCCGCGCGAGTCGGTGACGTAGGTCGCCCGCCGGTTCTGTCTGACCTTCTCGCGCAGGGGTTCCGGCAGATTCGGGTCGTCGACCTTGACGTTCGGGAAGTTGGGGCGGCCGGACAGCTCGTAGTTGCGCTGGGCGATCTGGATGCGCTCGGCGGCCAGGTCACGCGCGTTGTCCAGCATGGAAACCCGCGCGGCGTTGTGCACGACCAGGCTCAGCGCCACCGCCACCAGCGCGCCGACCAGCGCGATGGCCGCGCTGAGCTTCCACTTCAGCCCGGTCCGGATATCGGCCGCGCGCAGATCAGCGCGGCGCCAGGAGAACCCCCGCATGCCCGGTCCCGCTCAGCCCTTGAGCTTGTAGCCGAAGCCGCGGACCGTCTCGATCCGGTCCTGGCCGATCTTGGTGCGCAGCCGCTGCACATGGACGTCCACGACCCGGGTGTCCCCGCCCCAGCCGTAGTCCCACACCCGCTCCAGGAGCTTGTCCCGGGAGAGCACGGTGCCCGGCGCGGCGGAGAACTCCAGCAGCAGCCGCATCTCGGTCGGTGTGAGCGCCACCGGCCGGCCGGCCCGGCGCACCTCCATCCCCTCGGTGTCGATCTCCAGCTCGCCGAAGGTCAGCACCCCGCCGGTGGACCCCTGCCCCGCGTCCTCCGCCTGGGCGCCGTTGGCGTGCCCGAAGCGGCGCAGTACCGCCCGGATACGGGCGACCAGCACCGCGCCGTCGAACGGCTTGGTGACGTAGTCGTCCGCGCCCGCCTCCAGACCCAGCACCACGTCGATGGAGTCCGCCCGCGCCGACAGCATGATCACCGGCACGGTCGACTCGTCGCGGATCCGGCGGCACAGGCTCACGCCGTCCAGCCCGGGCACCATGACGTCCAGCAGGGCGATGTCGGGGCGGTTCGCACGGAACGCCTCCAGGCCCGACAGGCCGTCGGGCATGGCGGTGACCGCGAAACCGTCCCGCTCCAGGGCGAGCTGGGTGGCCTCGCGGATGACGTCGTCGTCCTCGACGAACAGAACGTGGGTCTGGTCTGCCATCCCGGTGCTCTCAGTCCTCGTGGCTAGTGGTGGGCTGTCAACGGATTCCAGCGGCTTTCAACAGGAGATCGGTCGCAGGGGCCCGATCGGTTCACACCGTCGGCGTCGAACCTCCGACAACCGCTCGCGCGCCCCCGGCACCGCGTTCACGCCTCCGGCTCCGGCGTGGGCGGATCGCCGACGACGGTGCCGTAGTCGTTGTGCCAGAAGTACTCCTGGTTGAAGCGGGTTCCGTTCCAGCGGTACGTGATCACGTTCTCGCCGGACGGGCTGGACACCGGGTCGCCCCTCTCGTACACCTGCTTGCTCACCACCAGATCGCCGCGGTCGATCTGGGCGTAGACCGGCGGCTCCTCCGCCTGGAACACATTCTCGTACGAGCCGTCCTGCTCGCGATACACATATGAGCCGATCCCGACGCCGTCCCCGCAGGTCAGCACGTTCACGACGACGTCCTGTGCGGTGCCGCCGGTGAGTTCGCCGAAGGAGGTGTCGATGGGGTAGTCGTCGGCGGCGCAGGGCTTGAGGTCGCGCTTGACCTCGGTCGACACCAGCGGGTCCGCCTTGATCAGCCGGATCACCTCCGCCTGGCCGGGGCGGTCGCTCGCCGAGGGCAGCGGAGACGCCGTGGGAGAGGCGGCGAGGGCGGCGCCCGCTCCGGACTCGTCACGGGCCGGGCCCTCGTCGCGGGCGCCGGTGCCGCCGGTGCCGCAGCCGGACGTGAAAAGGGCGAGGGCGGCGAACACGGCCAGCGCCGTGATCACCGCCTGATGGTTTCCCCGGGCCGGTTCCGGCCCCGCGTCGGGCGCCTTGATGGCTAGGCCGCGCACCGCTCCCGCTCCTCACGCTCCAGCGCGCGTGCGTCCAGATCGCGGCTCTCCAGCTCCTCGCGGAGCCGGGCGAGCGCCCGGTGCAGCGTGCTCTTGACCGTTCCGGCCGACATGCCGAGGGCGGCGGCCGTCTCCTCCGTGGACATCTGCTCCCAGTGTCGCAGCACGACGACACTGCGCTGCTTGGGGGCGAGCACCTTCATGATGTCCATCAGCAGGGCGCGGTCGGCGTGCTGTTCGGTGGAGTCCTCGACCGAGGCGTCCGGGAGCTGCTCGGTCGGCACCTCCTCCAGCTTGCGCGCCCGCCACCACTCGGTCCGCGTGTTGATCATGACGCGGCGCAGGTAGGCGTCCGCGAGCCGCTTGTCCTCGATGGTCTCCCAACGCCCGTACGTCCGCACGAGCGCCGTCTGGAGGAGGTCCTGGGCGTCGACGGGGTCCGGCACCAGCCGGCGGGCGCTGCGCAGCAGCGCGTCCTGCCGGGTGCGGACGTACTCCTCGAATTCGAGCACCTCGCCCTGCGCCATGTTGACCGCCTCCACATCCCCGTTGGACTACCTCTGTGCTTCTGTCGAGCACGGGAATGAAGCTACGGAGGGGTTGTCACGGCGCTGTCCGAAGCAGCCTGCGGCCAGCAATCGGCTGTCCGTCGGTTGTGTAACGGAAGTAGGAAACGGGTAAAGCGGCGCACGGAGTTGTGCCGGTATGGGCGGATTTGGCGGTGTCGCTGTGTCAACGGCAGCCGAGACAAACCTCCGGTCGGCGGTCCGGCTATGTCAACGGCAGCCGGTACAGACCCCCGGGCAACGGCTCGACCAGTCCGTCCGCCACGAGCCCGTCCAACGCCCGCGCCCGCTGCACCGGTTCGTGCCACACGCGGTCCAGGGCCGCCTGCGGCACGGGAGCGTGGGCCTCGCGCAGTACGGCGAGCAGCTTGCCGCGGACCTGGCGGTCGGTGCCGGCGTAGGTCTGGCCGCGGCGGGGCGGACCCTCGTGCTCCGGCTTGCCCTTGAGCCGCCAGGCGCAGCGCGCGGCGATCGGACAGCGGTGGCACGACTCGTTCTTCGCCGTGCACACCAGCGCGCCCAGCTCCATGGAGGCGGCGGCCCAGCGCGCGGCCGTCGACTCGTCCTCCGGCAGCAGCTCTCGGGCCAGCTTGCGCTCTGCGGCGGTGGTGGCGTTCGGCGGGTACTGGACCCCGGTCACCGCCCGCGCGAAGACCCGGCGGACGTTGGTGTCGAGCACCGGGTGCCGCTGGCCGTACGCGAAGGAGGCGACGGCGGCGGCCGTGTACTCTCCGATGCCGGGCAGCGCGAGGAGCTGCGCGTGATCGGTCGGTACGTCGCCGCCGTGCCGTTCCGTTATCGCCACCGCGGCCCCGTGCAGCCGCAGGGCCCGCCGCGGATACCCGAGCCGGCCCCAGGCCCGGACGGCCTCGCCGGGCGCCTCCTCGGCCAGATCGGCGGGCCGCGGCCACCGGGCCAGCCACTGCTCGTAGACCGGCAGCACCCGGCTCACCGGCGTCTGCTGCAGCATGAACTCGCTGACCATCACTCCCCATGGCCCGGCCTCCGGCCGCCGCCAGGGCAGATCGCGTGCATGGTCGTCGAACCACTCGATAACGGGAACGTGCAACGGCTCGCTGGACACACCGTCAAGGGACTCGGGACGGGCGTCGAACTCTGTGGGCGCAGTCATGGCCCTACCGATCCTGCCATGCGGGGCAGGGGGGACGGGGGGACCGCCGCACCGGGGCCGCCGTTGGGGCGGTGCCGTCGCTCCTGTCCGGCACGGCACTCCGGGCATGCCGGTGTTCACCCGTATGCGGGACGACCGGCCCCCATGCCCGGCACGGCGCCGTCAGGCCGCACATGGTGCCCTTCTCGACCCGCACGCCCTGGGTGGACCATGCGCGCCCGCACCACCGCGACTCTTGCCGCCGCCCTGCTGCCGGCCGCGCTCGCCAGCTGCTCGTTCGACGGCTCCGGGCAGCTGAGGGTGGCCAACCCACCCATGTGAGCGGGAGCGGCGTGCCCCAGCCCGCGTATCCGCTGGAGGCCAAGGTCCGCGGCGGTGACTGTCTGCACGGGAACATCCTCTTCGAGGCGCCGCAGGCGTAAGACTGCTCAACGGCCTTTCCCCGGTGCGGAGTTCCTCGTTCCGTCAGGAAGGGGGAAAACCACGGGCCCGCCTCGCCGTTGTGATCGTTTCCGGGATGATGATCCGGAAAAGTTGTGGCTCCGGGCGGCGGGTGGGGCAAGCGAACGCGCCGATCTCTCGTACAGTTTGCGCCGTGGGATCTCTGCGCAATCCGGTCGGGCCGCTTCCCTCCTCCATCTATTGGCGACGGAGGGCCGTACTGCTGTCTGTTGTCGCCCTGTTGGCGCTGCTGATCGCATGGGTGCTCGCCTCCGGCGGTGGTGGCGACAAGGACAACGCGAACGGGAACAACGGCAAGAATCCCGCGCCGTCCACCATCACGCCCGGCCCGTCCGGCTCCGGCCCCGCCATCAGCCAGGCTCCGGGTGGGCGGGACGAGTCGGAGGACGAGGGTTCCGGGGACTCGGCGGGCTCGGGTCCGGGCTCGGGCGACGACTCCGGGAACGGTGACGGGGCCGGCGGGTCCGGCTCGGACGGTGCCGCCGGTGGCGGGGCCACGGGTGGCGGTACGGGTGTCGGCGCCGGCGACGCGCTCCCCGCGGGTTCCTCGCTGCCCAACTGCACGCCGAGCGCGGTGAAGTTGACCCTCCGCAGCGTCCGCAACACCTACGGCCCCGGTGAGACGCCCAAGCTGCAGATCACCGCGACCAACTCCTCCGGCGGCGACTGCAAGGTCGATCTCGGCCCGAAGAAGGCCGTCGTGACGATCACTCAGGCCGACAGCGACGAGGACTACTGGTCCTCCGCGGACTGTCCCAAGACGGCCGGCAGCCTGGTCTTCCGCGTGGCCGCCGACAGCAGCGTCACCTACACCGTGACGTGGGATCGCAAGCCCAGTGCACCCGAGTGCGCGACCCCGCCGTCCGGCTCCGCCCCCGCGGGCACGTACCTGGTGGAGGCGACCACGCCGGGCTTCGGCAAGGCCCAGACCTCGTTCGTACTGGAGAAGGACTGAGCGGAGGCCGAGGCCTCAGACGTAGCGCTCCAGGATCGACGACTCCGCCAGCCGCGACAGGCCCTCGCGCACACTCCGCGCGCGGGCCTCGCCGACGCCGTCCACCGTCTGCAGGTCGTCGACGCTCGCGGCGAGCAGCTTCTGCAGGCCCCCGAAGTGCTCCACCAGCCGGTCGATGATGGCGCCCGGCAGCCGTGGCACCTTCGCCAGCAGCCGGAACCCGCGCGGCGACACCGCCGAGTCCAGCGCCTCCGGAGACCCGGTGTACCCCAAGGCCTTCGCCACCGTGGGCAGTTCCAGCAGCTCCGCGTGGCTGAGCGCGTCCAGCTCGTACAGCGCCTCGTCGACCGTACGGGACCGCTTCGCCGTCGGCTCGGGCACGTAGTCCCGTACGACCAGTTCCCGCTCCGGCTCCACGCCCGCGATCAGCTCGTCGAGCTGGAGCGCGAGCAGCCGTCCGTCCGTGCCCAGCTCCACCACGTACTCGGCGATCTCGGTGGCGATCCGGCGGACCATCTCCAGGCGCTGCGCCACCGCGGAGACGTCCCGGACCGTCACCAGGTCCTCGATCTCCAGCGCGGACAGCGTGCCCGCCACCTCGTCCAGCCGCAGCTTGTACCGCTCCAGCGT
Source organism: Streptomyces sp. NPDC110618 (assembly GCF_055657065.1). Lineage (NCBI taxonomy): Bacteria > Bacillati > Actinomycetota > Actinomycetes > Kitasatosporales > Streptomycetaceae > Streptomyces > Streptomyces sp. NPDC110618. The sequence continues at coordinate 178,718 of NZ_JBVKBN010000016.1, forward strand.
CGCCAGCGCCTGGTTCGCGCGGGACAGGATCGCCGCGGAGTCCTCCAGCACCCGCCGCTGCCCGTCGACGTACAGCGCGATCAGGCGCATCGACTGGGAGACGGAGACGACCGGGAAGCCGACCTGCTTGCTGACCCGGTCCGCCGTGCGGTGCCGGGTGCCCGTCTCCTCGGTGGGGATCGTCGGGTCCGGCACCAGCTGCACGCCCGCGCGCAGGATCTTCGACAGGTCCGAGGAGAGCACGATGCCGCCGTCGAGCTTGCACAGCTCCCGGAGCCGGGTCGCCGTGAACTCGACATCCAGCACGAAACCGCCCGTGCACATCGCCTCGACGGTCTTGTCCGAGCCCAGCACGATGAGCCCTCCGGTGTTGCCGCGGAGGATCCGCTCAAGGCCGTCGCGCAGCGCCGTGCCGGGTGCCACGGCGCTCAGTGAGGCGCGCATCAGGCCATCGGCACCGGAGCTCCCGCCGGCCTTTCCGGGAGCTGCTGCCCGGTCGTTGGCTGCCACTGCACTCCTCCGGTCGCAGGTTCTGGGGCGCTCCCGTTTCGCACATTCGGTTCGTACGGACGGGCGAGACCTGGGCAAAGTCTACCGGCGGTCCTCCGCCTCCCGTGGGGCCTCTCGCCGACGCGAGCGAGGAAGGACCCGGAGCGCGTCCCCTATGTCCGCGACTTCCAGCACCTTCATGCCTGGCGGGATCTTGCCGGGATCCCCCGGTACGAGCGCGTGTGTGAAGCCCAGCCGGTGCGCTTCGGCGAGCCTTCGCTGCACGCCCGTGACCCGTCTGACCTCGCCCGCGAGCCCCACTTCGCCGATCGCGACGAGGTTCTTCGGCAGCGGGGTGTCGCTGGCCGCGCTGGCCAGCGCGAGGGCGATCGCGAGGTCGGCGGCGGGCTCGGAGAGCTTCACTCCGCCGACCGTCGCGGAGTAGATGTCCCGTTTGCCCAGGGCGCTGATCCGGCCTCGCTGCTCCAGGACCGCGAGCATCATCGACACCCGGGAGGTCTCCAGCCCCGAGGTGGTGCGGCGCGGGGAGGGGATCTGCGAGTCGACGGTGAGCGCCTGCACTTCGGCGACCAGTGGGCGGCGGCCCTCCAGGGTGACCGTCAGACAGGTCCCGGGGACCGGTTCGTCACGTCGTGTCAGGAAAAGTCCGCTCGGGTCGGCCAGGCCCGTGATGCCCTCGTCGTGCAGTTCGAAGCAGCCGACCTCGTCGGTGGCGCCGTAGCGGTTCTTGACGCCGCGCACCAGGCGCAGGCGCGCGTGCCGGTCTCCCTCGAAGTGCAGGACGACATCCACCAGGTGCTCCAGCAGGCGCGGGCCCGCGATGGCGCCGTCCTTGGTGACATGGCCCACCAGCAGCGTGGACATGCCGCGTTCCTTGGAGGCCCGGATGAGGGCGCCCGCGACCTCCCGCACCTGGGCCATGCCGCCGGGGGCGCCGTCGATCTCCGGGGAGGCGACCGTCTGCACGGAGTCCAGGATCAGCAGGGAGGGCTTGACCGCGTCCAAGTGGCCGAGCACGGCCGCCAGATCCGTCTCCGCCGCGAGATACAGGTGGTCGTCGATGGCGTTGATACGGTCGGCGCGCAGCCGCACCTGGCTCGCCGACTCCTCGCCGGTGACGTAGAGGGTGCGGTGCTCGTCGCTGGCCGACTTGGCGGCGACGTCCAGCAGCAGCGTCGACTTGCCGACGCCGGGCTCGCCCGCGAGCAGCACCACCGCGCCGGGCACCAGCCCGCCGCCGAGGACCCGGTCCAGCTCGGGCACGCCGGTGGGGCGGGCGGTGGCCTGCCGCCCGTCGACCTGGCCGATGGGCAGCGCGGACGTGGTGACACGCCCCGGCGCCGTCGTACGGACCGCGGGCGCGCCGTACTCCTCGATCGTCCCCCACGCCTGGCATTCGGGGCAGCGACCGAGCCATTTCGCCGTCTGCCAGCCGCACTCGGTGCAGCGGTAGGACGGGCGCTCCTTGGCGGTCTTCGTACGGGCAGCCATGACCGAAACGGTAACCGCCCCCACTGACATCACCCGCGCACCCGTGGCGAACCGGCCACGGCGACCGGGAACAAACCCCGGAACCCTGGGTTCCTGTACTCGTTTGAGGGATCGTTTCACCCGTACGAAGGAAATGTGCTCAAGGTGGGAGAAGCCGCCTCACCTACCCGCCTACGGTCCACGGATGACGAGCAGCCGACCGGAGACCCCCATCCGCACCACCGGCGCACACCGAGCGCACCGGGAGGCGCGTGACCGAGGCGCGGCGCGCACCCTGGCGCAGCGTCCGCCCGCGCGTTACGAGCCCTACCTGGACGGCCTGTTCACCTACTGCCTGTCCGTCCTGTGCGACCACGACACCGCGACCGCCGCCCTCGGTGACGTCCTCGTCCTCGCCGAGCGCCGCGGGCAGCGCGTCCCGGAGTCCGCCGATGACCGCCGCGCCTGGCTGTACGCGCTGGCCCGCTGGTCCTGTCTGCGCAAGCTGGCCGAGGCCAAGCAGAAACGTCAGGCCACCCATGCCGCGGGCCGCCACGGCCCCGCGCGCCGGCCCGCCGCGCCGCCCGCCTCCGAGCAGGTCCAGGAGGAGCGCCGACGGCAACTGGCCCTCCTCGCCTGGCCGGAGGCGGCCGGTACCACCCCCGAGCAGCGCGAGGCGCTCGAACTCGCCGTACGCCACCACCTCGCCGCCCACGAGGTCGCCGCCGTCCTCGGCACCGACCCCGCGGCCGCGCGCGAACTCCTCGCCTCCGCCGCCTGCGAGGTGGAACGCACGCGTGCCGCCCTCGCGGTCGTGGAGACCGGCGCCTGTCCCGGCGTCGCCGCGCTCACCGGCGACAACCAGTTCGTGCTGTCCACCGCCCTGCGCCGGGAACTGGTCCGCCACGTCGACGACTGCCCCCGCTGCCGCCGCACCGCCGAACGCGCGGTCCCCGGCCGCTGGCCCGGCTCCAGCGTCACCCCCGCCGAGCTGCCCGTCCTGGAGGCACCCCGCGCGGCCCTCTACCTCGCCATGACGCACGGCGGTCCACGCGCGCGTGCCGCCGCGCCCCGCTTCGACCGGCGCGGATTCCCGATGGACCCCAAGGACCGCGCCGCCCGCCGGGACCGGCTGCGCGCGCGTGCCGTCACCACCACCGTCGTCGCCACCGTGGTGGCCGCCCCCGTCCTCGCCCTGTGGGCCGCCTACCGGGGCACCCCCACCGGCGAGGGCGTCGACGGCCGCTCGGCCAGCGCCAGCGAGGCGCAGGGGCCGGGCGCGCTCGACGGCCGGACAGTGGGCGGCGGATACGAGAACGCGGGCAGCGCCAGCAGCCGCCCCGACGGCCGGCCCGGCCGGGACAGCAGGCCCGACGTCACCGTCGAGGTGATCAGCGTCACCGGCGCCGACAAGAAGGGCGCGGCGCAGCTCGGCGTCTCGGCCGACACCAGCGGCGACACGACCCTCATCACCCTCACCGCCACCGGCGACGCCCCCGTGCGCTGGTCCGCGAGCACCGGCGCCGCCTGGCTCTACCTGAGCCGTTCCTCGGGAACCCTCGCGCCGGGCGAGTCGTTCACGATCAAGGTGTACGTCGATCCGTTGCGGGAGCCCTCGGGGTACTGGACCGCCCGGGTCGCGGTGTCACCCGCGGGTGCCGTCGTCCGTATTGACGGCTACGGCACCGCGCCCAGCCCCACGACCCCGGGCTCCGGCACCCCGACGCCCACCCAGCCGACGCCGAGTGACCCGCCGCCCACGACCCCGGACCCCACCCCCACGGACACGACGCCGACCCCGACCGACCCGCCGCCCACCGACCCCACGCCGAGCGACCCGCCCCCGTCGTCCTCCGACCCTGACCCGCCGCCCAGCGGTCCGGAAGACACGGCGAGCCCGGGGGACACGGCGGGCCCGGGGGACACAGCGAGCCCGGGGGACCCGGGAGGTTCCACGCCGCCCGGCGGCAGCGCCGATCCGGGTCCCGCCACCTCGTAAGCCGTGTCAGGCAAGTCCGGCCGTGTCAGGCGACTCCGGCCGTGTCAGGCGACTCCGGCCGTGTCCAAAAGTCCCGCCTGCCGCCCGAGGCCCGGCCCGGACCCACGGCTCAGCCCACCGGATCCGCCGGGTGCGGTGCCACCAGGGGCAGCTGCGACGCCAGCCGTGCCTCGCAGAGCTCGACCAGGCGGTCGTAGCCCGCCTTGCCCATCAGCTCCGTCAGCTCCGCCCGGTAGGACACGTACACCGGTTCCCCGGCGCCGTGGGCCGAGGTCGCCGAGGTGCACCACCAGTGGAGGTCGTGGCCGCCCGGGCCCCAGCCGCGGCGGTCGTACTCGCCGATCGACACCTGCAGTACGCGGGTGTCGTCGGGGCGGTCGATCCAGTCGTACGTGCGACGGACCGGGAGCTGCCAGCAGACGTCCGGTTTGGTCTCCAACGGCTCGCGGCCCTCCTTGAGGGCCAGGATGTGCAGCGAGCAGCCCGCGCCGCCGGGGAAGCCCGGACGGTTCTGGAAGATGCAGGAGCCCTGGTAGGGGCGGGTCTGGCGGTCGCCGTCCTCGTCCACGGAGACCCAGCCGGTCTCCGTGCCCACGTCATGGTGCTGCCAGATCTCCGGGGTGAGCCGCGCCACATGCTCCGCGACCCGCTTCTCGTCGTCCTCGTCGGAGAAGTGGGCACCGAGAGTGCAGCAGCCGTCGTCCGCCCGGCCCGCCTGGATGCCCTGGCAGCCCTGGCCGAAGATGCAGGTCCAACGAGAGGTCAGCCATGTCAGATCGCAGCGGAAGACCTGCTCGTCGTCCGCAGGATCGGGGAACTCCACCCACGCGCGTGCGAAGTCGAGGCCCTTCTCGTCCGCGACCAGGTCCTTCTTCTTCGCCTTCTTCGACGGCTTCACCTGCGAAGAACCTCCGGATGATTTGGGCGCCTTCTGGTCCTTCGCCTTTTTCGTCTTTGGCACGCGTCCAGGGTAAGTCGCGCAGCCCCCGGGACGGGACCGCTCCGGGGGCCGCACCGGGCCCGGCGGGCAGTAGCGTGCCCTACATGAGACTCGGTGTCCTCGACGTGGGATCTAACACGGTGCATCTGCTGGTCGTGGATGCGCACCCGGGCGCGCGACCGCTGCCCGCGCACTCGCACAAGGCGGAGCTGCGCCTCGCCCAACTGCTCGACGAGAGCGGGGCGATCGGGCCCGACGGGGTCGACAGACTGATCTCGGTCGTCCAGGAGGCGCTCCAGGCCGCCGAGGACAAGGGTGTGGAGGACCTGCTGCCGTTCGCCACGTCCGCGGTGCGCGAGGCCAGCAACGCCGACGAGGTCCTCGCCCGCGTGAAGGCGGAGACCGGCGTGCGGCTCCAGGTGCTCACCGGCGCCGAGGAGGCCCGGCTGACCTTCCTCGCCGTACGGCGCTGGTTCGGCTGGTCGGCCGGGAAGCTGCTGGTGCTGGACATCGGCGGCGGCTCGCTGGAGATCGCCTTCGGTATCGACGAGGAGCCGGACGCCGCGGTGTCGCTGCCGCTGGGCGCGGGCCGGCTGACCGCCGGATGGCTGCCGGGCGATCCGCCCGACCCCGAGGACATCCGGGCGCTGCGTCGTCATGTCCGCGCTGAGATCGCCCGTACGGTCGGCGAGTTCAGCCGGTTCGGGCCGCCCGACCATGTCGTGGCCACGTCCAAGACGTTCAAGCAGCTCGCCCGGATAGCTGGCGCGGCCCGCTCCGCGGAGGGGCTGTACGTCCAGCGCGACCTCAAGCGCGAGTCCCTGGAAGCGTGGGTTCCGCGGCTCGCCGGGATGACCACCGCGGAGCGTGCCGAGCTGCCCGGAGTCTCGGAGGGGCGCGCGGGCCAGTTGCTGGCGGGCGCGCTGGTCGCCGAGGGCGCGATGGACCTGTTCGGGGTGGAGGCGCTGGAGATCTGTCCGTGGGCCCTGCGCGAGGGCGTGATCCTGCGGCACCTCGACCACATGCCCGTCACCGTGGCGCCCGCGTGACCTGTGCCACTTCGGCGGGGACCGGTTCCGGTCGCCCGCCGCCTGGGCGGTGGAATCGGCGTCCCGGCGCCCAGCCGGGCCCCGTACTCTGTCCCTCGTGGCAGAACCTGTAGTGCGCATCCCGGATGCGAAGGTCGCTCTGTCGACGGCCTCGGTCTATCCGGAGTCGACAGCGACGGCCTTCGAGATCGCCGCGCGCCTCGGGTACGACGGCGTCGAGGTCATGGTCTGGACGGACCCCGTCAGCCAGGACATCGACGCCCTGCGCAGGCTCAGCGACTTCCACCGCGTGCCGATACTCGCCGTCCACGCCCCGTGCCTGCTCATCACCCAGCGCGTGTGGTCCACCGACCCCTGGGTCAAGCTCCAGCGGGCCCGCGCCGCCGCCGAGAAGCTCGGCGCGAGCACGGTCGTGGTGCACCCGCCGTTCCGCTGGCAGCGCCAGTACGCGCGTGACTTCGTCTCCGGGATCTGGCGCATGGCCGACGAGACGGATGTGCGGTTCGCCGTCGAGAACATGTACCCCTGGCGCTACCGCGACCGCGAGATGCTCGCGTACGCCCCCGACTGGGACGTCACCAAGGACGACTACCGTCACTTCACGATCGATCTCAGCCACGCCGCGACCGCCCGCACCGACGCCCTTCATATGATCGACCGCATGGGCGACCGGCTGGGACATGTGCATCTCGCCGACGGGCGGGGATCGGCCAAGGACGAGCACCTCGTCCCCGGCCGCGGCAGCCAGCCCTGCGCCGAGGTGCTGGAACGTCTCGCCCGCACCGGATTCGACGGCCATGTCGTCATCGAGGTCAACACCCGCCGGGCCATGTCCAGCGCCGAGCGCGAGGCCGACCTCGCCGAGGCGCTCGCCTTCACCCGGCTCCATCTGGCCTCCGCCGTGAAGGTGCCCCGGCCATGACCGGCAGCACCCAGACCCCCCGACGGGGCCGGGGCCGCCGTACCCGCAGCGAGGCCGCCGACACCCGGGCCCGGATCCTGGCCGTGGCCCGCGAGGAGTTCTCCGAGCGCGGCTACGAGAAGACCTCCGTGCGCGGCATCGCCAAGGCGGCCGGGGTGGACTCCGCGCTGGTGCACCACTACTTCGGCACCAAGGAACAGATCTTCGGGGCGGCCGTGGAGGTCGCCTTCGCGCCCGCCTTCCGGGCCCGGGACGACATCCTGGACGGTCCCCTCGACGGCGTCGGTGAACGGCTCACCCGGACCATCTTCGGCCTCTGGGAGAACCCGGTGACCCGGGCCCCGCTGCTCGCCATCGTCCGCTCCGCGGTCAACAACGAGACCGCCGCCGCCGTCTTCCGCCGGCTGGTCGCGACCCAGCTGCTGCGCCGCATCGGCGAGCAGCTCGACCTCCCGGACGCCGACCTGCGCGCCGAACTGGCGGCCGCCCAGCTCGTGGGTGTCGCGATGATGCGGTACGTGATCCGGATCGAGCCGATCGCCTCGGCGGACATCGAGCGGGTCGTCGCGCGGGTGGCACCGGTGGTGCAGGGGCACCTGACCGGGCCCTGACAGGGCCTACGCCGCCCTGCTCTGCCCGGCCCCGACAGGTCCCGACAGGTCCCGCTCCAGCGGCCCGGCGACCGAGACAAGCGTCCCGCATTCCGGACATCGTGTCCGGACCCTGGATGACCGGCGTACGCTCGTCAGCAGACCTATCTGTTCCGAAGGAGCGAGCGACGATGCCCGAGCTGAGGTCCCGCACAGTCACCCACGGCCGCAACATGGCGGGCGCCCGCGCCCTTATGCGCGCCTCCGGTGTACCCGGTGCGGACATCGGCCGCAAGCCGATCATCGCCGTCGCCAACTCCTTCACCGAGTTCGTGCCGGGCCACACCCACCTGCAGCCGGTGGGCCGGATCGTCAGCGAGGCGATCGTCGCGGCCGGCGGCATCCCGCGCGAGTTCAACACCATCGCCGTCGACGACGGCATCGCCATGGGCCACGGCGGCATGCTCTACTCCCTGCCCTCCCGCGACCTCATCGCGGACAGCGTGGAGTACATGGTCGAGGCGCACTGCGCCGACGCCCTGATCTGCATCTCCAACTGCGACAAGATCACCCCGGGCATGCTGAACGCCGCGCTGCGGCTGAACATCCCGACCGTGTTCGTCTCCGGCGGCCCGATGGAGTCCGGCCGCGCCACGCTGGTCGACGGCAGCGTCCGTACGCTCGACCTGGTCGACGCGATCTCCGACGCCGTGAACGACAAGATCTCCGACGAGGACATCCTCCGTATCGAGGAGAACGCCTGTCCGACCTGCGGGTCCTGTTCCGGCATGTTCACCGCCAACTCGATGAACTGTCTCACCGAGGCCATCGGCCTGTCCCTGCCGGGCAACGGCTCCACCCTCGCCACCCACACCGCGCGCCGCCGCCTGTACGAGGACGCGGCCCGCACGGTCATGGACATCACCCGCCGCTACTACGAGCAGGACGACGAGACGGTCCTGCCGCGCTCCATCGCCTCCTTCTCGGCGTTCGAGAACGCGATGGCGCTGGACATCGCGATGGGCGGCTCCACCAACACGATCCTGCACCTGCTGGCCGCCGCCCAGGAGGCGGGCGTCCCCTTCGGCCTCGCCGAGATCGACGAGGTCTCCCGCCGGGTGCCGTGCCTGGCGAAGGTGGCCCCGAACGTCGCGAAGAACCGCACGTACTACATGGAGGACGTGCACCGCGCGGGCGGCATCCCGGCCCTGCTGGGAGAACTGCACCGCGCGGGCCTGCTGCGCGAGGACGTCCACTCGGTGCACAGCCCGTCCCTGGCGGACTGGCTCAAGACCTGGGACGTGCGCGGCGGTTCGCCCTCCCCGAAGGCCGTCGACCTGTGGCACGCGGCGCCGGGCTGCGTCCGCTCGGCGGAGGCGTTCTCCCAGTCCGAGCGCTGGGAGACGCTGGACGACGACGCCGAGGGCGGCTGCATCCGCTCCGTCGAGCACGCCTACTCCAAGGACGGCGGCCTCGCGGTCCTCAAGGGCAACCTGGCCGTCGACGGCTGCGTGGTGAAGACGGCCGGCGTCGACGAGTCCATCTGGACCTTCGAGGGCCCCGCGGTGGTCTGCGAGTCCCAGGAGGAGGCCGTCCAGAAGATCCTCACCCAGCAGGTCAAGGAGGGCGACGTCGTCGTCATCCGCTACGAGGGCCCCAAGGGCGGCCCCGGCATGCAGGAGATGCTCTACCCGACCTCGTACCTGAAGGGCCGCGGCCTGGGCAAGGCGTGCGCCCTGGTCACCGACGGCCGCTTCTCCGGCGGCACTTCGGGCCTGTCCATCGGCCACGCCTCCCCGGAGGCGGCGGCGGGCGGCACCATCGCCCTCGTCGAGGACGGCGACCGCATCCGCATCGACATCCCGAACCGCACCATCGAGTTGCTGGTCGACGACGCCGAACTCGCCCGCCGCGAGCAGGCGTTGGGCGGCGTGTACGCCCCGAAGAACCGCGAGCGCAAGGTCTCGGCGGCGCTGAAGGCCTACGCGGCCATGGCGACCAGCGCGGACAAGGGCGCGGTGCGCGACGTCAGCAAGCTGGGCTGATACGGCACTTGAGGGGCCGCCTCCGGTGGGGCGGCCCCTTTGCTGTGCCGGTATTCGGCGGATACGGGCCGCTTCCGAGCCGGAACGGCCGCACTTTCGGCGCCCGAACCTGCCGATCAACAGGCGCGCCGCCGCCCCGTCACCAGGCAGCCGGGTTCCGGGCGTCCACCGCGAACACCGAGCCGTCCGGCGCCCCCGCGTACAGGTGGCCCTCAGCGAGGACCGGGGCCGGGAGTTCCGTGGCCACCCAGTCCGCCTTCGCGGGCAGCCGGGCCCGGGTCTGGCCCACGAGGACACCGTCCTCGGCGTCCACCGCGAGCAGCCGTCCGTCCGCCGCGCTGACGAACACATGGCGCCCGTCCGTGACCGGGGCCGAGCCGCGGCTGACGGAGGTCTCCAGCGACCAGAGCCGGGTCCGCCGCTCCAGGTCCACGGCGTCGAGCGAGCCGCCCGAGGCGAGCAGGTAGACACGGTCACCGCGCACCGCGGCCAGGGGGTCCTGGCGGGGCACCGGCAGCCGTGCGCGGAGCGACTTGCCCGAGTCCGGGTCGTAGCGGACGAGCGCGGTCGTACGTCCGCTGGCGGGCTCGACGGACTGGAAGTGGACCACGCCCCGCCGCACGGCGAACGGCTTCAGCGTCCCCTTCAGCGGCGCCTCCCACCGCACCTTGCCGGAGGACGGGTCCACGGCGGTGACGAGCGTGCCCGTGCCGTCGTCCGTCGGCTGTACCGCGTACGCCAGCGGGTCCCCGGCGAAGGAAGCGAAGTACGGCTGGGACAGGCCGGGGATCCGCTGCCGCCACTCCGTCCTGCCGGTCGCGGCGTTCACCCCGGTGACCGTGCCGTCCTGAGCGGTGAACAGCAGCATCCCGCCCGCCGCGCGCATGGAACTGTGAGCGGGCGTCTTCCGCTTCCAGCGCACCTTGCCGGTAGCCGGGTCGAGGCCCTCCAGCCGCGGATCGCGGTCCGTCAGCGGCTGCACGAGCCCGCCCGCCAGGGCCGGCGGCTCATCACGGAAGTCCGTCCTCGCGACGGAGTGCCGCCACAGCACCGTCCCGTCGGAGGGCCTGAGCGCGAACACCGACCCGGGCTGCGCGCACAGCAGTTCCTCCGCCCCGTAGGAGCACTGCGGCACGGACTTGGCTCCCGTCACCGACGCCGACTCCCATGACTTGAACGCCGCCGCCGAGGAGTCCCGTACGCCGTCCCCCGGCGATTCCTCCTCCGCCCCCGCCATCCGCACCACGGCGAGCGCCCCGCCCACCGCGAGCACCACCCCGGCCGCCACCAGCACCGCCCACCGCCGCCGGAACCGCCCGCGTCTTCGAGGAGCCGACTCCTCGACGTCCGGCACCACGGGCGGCCGGGCCCCGTCGTCGTCACCCGTCCGCTGCGCCGGAATGAACGCCTGCGTGTCGTACTTGGCCGCCTCCGACCGCAGTTCGCGCATCAGCTCGTCCGGAGTCGGCCGGTCCTCCGGATCCTTGGCCAGGCAGCGCCCGATCAGCGGCGCGAGACTCTCCGGTACGCCCGTCAGGTCAGGCTCGTCATGGACGACCTGGTAGGCCACGACATACGGGCTGTCGGAGTCGAACGGCCCTCGCCCCGTGGCCGCGTGCACCATCACCGACCCCAGCGCGAAGATGTCCGCGGCGGGCCCCACCTCCCGCGGCCGCCGGAACTGCTCCGGCGCCATGAACGGCGGCGTCCCGATCAACTTCCCGGTCTCGGTCCGCAGTTCGCTGTCCTTTGGCCGAGAAATGCCGAAGTCGATGACCTTCGGCCCGTCCTCCGCGAGCAGCACATTGCTCGGCTTCAGATCCCGGTGCACGACCCCCACCCGGTGGATGTCGCGCAGCGCCTCCGCCAGCCCGGCCATCAGCCGGCGCAACTGCTCCGGCGCCAGCGGACCGTTCCGCTTCACATGCTCGGAGAGGGTCGGCCCGGGGATGAACAGGGTCGCCATCCACGGCCGTTCGGCCTCCGGGTCGGCGTCCACGACGGACGCCGTGAAGGCCCCGCTGACCTTTCGCGCCGCCGCGATCTCCTGCCGGAAACGCCCCCTGAACTCGCGGTCCTTGGCGAACTCGGCATGAATGACCTTCACCGCGAGCTTCATCCCGGAGGTGCTGCGCGCCAGGTGCACCACGCCCATGCCGCCGGAGCCCAGGCAGGACTCCAGCCGGTAGTGCCCGACCTGCTCCGGAAGTTCCGCTTCCGCGCCCGCTCCGGCGTTCCGCTGTGGCGCCATGGGACCACCCCCGTGCTGTTCGTACGCGCGCGCGACGCACGGAGCCTAGTCGATGACTCGTACGGGACAGAGGCGACTTGCTAGCCTCTGTGTGCGAATTGCGTACGCGTGTTTCGTGGCGAGATCCGAGGGAATCATGGGGGTCCCATGGCAGCCATGGGGTCCAACGGGGGAGGTTTTTCCATGAGTGTTGACCGCGTCGAAGGCACCGAGGAAGTCGAGGGCGCGCAGGCCGAGACGCTCGCCGCGTCCGTCAAGACGTACCCGGTCGCCCCGGGGGTCCAGCTGAACGTCCGCAGCGGCCCCGGCACCGGCTACAACATCGTCCGCGTCCTGCCGGCCGGCTCCCGCGTGCCGATCTACTGCCAGACCACCGGAACCAAGGTGACCGGCCCGTACGGCACCAGCAAGATCTGGGACAACATCAGCAACGGCGAGTTCGTCTCCGACGCCTACATCTACACGGGCAGCGACGGCTACGTCGCCTCCCGCTGCGGCTGAACCCACCCAGGGGCCCGCGGCCGGACCGGGCCATAATCGACGCGTGAGCGACGAGAACGGCACCCCGGAACCGACCGCAGGCCCCCGCCCCGAGCCCCTGCGCTTCTTCGGCACGACCTGGGTCGACCACACCGACGGCTACACCGCCCGCCGGGTCGGCGTCGCGGCCGGTGCCCTCGCCGCCGCCGCGGTCTCCTGCCTGGTGCTCCGCTTCGCCTACGAAGGCCTTCAGATCGCTGCCGTCGGCGGTTTCGTCACGGTCCTGATGGTCGTGATGTTCGCGATCTGCTCCGCCCTGGCCTTCAGCAACACCTGGGGCGGCTTCAGCAAGCGCCACGACCCGACCCGGCAGGCATCCCTGCGCGGCCTGCTGATGATCGGCTTCATCGGCTCCCTCCTCGCCTACTTCCTGCGCGCCCTCGTCGAGGCCCCGGGCGAGAAGCTGCACCGCGAGGAGTACGAGACGGCCCGCGAGCAGTTCGAGAAGCGCAGCAAGCGCCGCTCCGGCAACCCCGCGAAGAAGCGCCGCCGCTCCTGAGCGGCACTCCTACCGAAACTCCGTCGCCCGGGACCCGGTCCCCGGCCCACCATGTCCGTATGACGGCACCCTCCTCCCACGCGGGCCGAGCCCACTCCTTCAACGCCGCCGCGGCCCAGTACGCCGCCCACCGCCCCTCCTACCCGCCCGCCCTCCTCGACGCCGTCGAGGAACTCACCGGCCGCCCCCTCAGGGGCGCCCGGGTCGTGGACATAGGCGCCGGTACGGGCATCGCCACCGCCCTGCTCCAAGGCCGCGGCGCCGACGTCCTCGCCGTGGAACCCGGCGCGGGCATGGCCGCCGAACTGCGCCGCGCCCACCCCTGCATCCCCCTCGTGCGCGGCGACGGCAACGCCCTGCCGCTCGCGGACGCCAGCGCCGACCTGATCACCTGCGCCCAGGCCTGGCACTGGACCGACCCGGCGCGAGCCCTCCCCGAGGCACTGCGCGTCCTGCGCCCGGGCGGCGCGCTCGCCCTCTGGTGGAACATGTACGCCCTCGACATCCCCTGGATCGCCGCCCAGGCCGCACGCATCCAGCACTACTTCGGCCTGGACCCCGACGAGGAGAAGAGCGGCACCAGCAGCCGCGTCGCCGACCCCGAGGGCCGCGTCGACTTCACCCGCCGCCTGGTCCGCTGGAGCCGCAGCGTCCCCGTCGACACCCACCTGGGCAACCTGGGCAGCCACTCGGTCTTCCTGGTCCACGCCGACCGGGCGGGCGCCTTCCTCGCCGAGGAACGGGCCCGACTGCTGCACGCCTTCCCCGACGGCACCGTCGAGGAGACCTACGATGTCGACCTCCTGGTCGCCACCAGGCCGTAGCCCCCGTCGGTACCGTCCTTGCGGCGCGCCGCGGCCCATCCCTCCAGGGCCGCGGCACAGGCGTGGTCCAGATGCCGCAGCCCGCCCAGCTCCAGCCGCACCTCACGGTCCCGGGGCAGCGCCTCCAGGGCGTCCAGCAGCTTCGGCAGCCTGAGGAACGTCGCATGCCCCACCACCCGTACGACGATCCCGGCGTCCCCCAGGTCCTCGGTCTCCACATTCACATGGCTCACGTCCCACGCCGTCTTCGCCACGGCGAGCGCCAGCCCCAGCAGCACCCCCTCGAACAGATTCCCCAGCACGATCGCCCCGGCCGTCACCACCAGCACCACCAGCTCCCCGCGGTGCCCCCGCCACAGCGCCCGCACCTCCCGCACCGGCACGAGCTTGAGCCCCGCGCACACCAGCAGCCCGGCCAGCGCGGCCACCGGGATCCACCCGAGCACTCCCGGCACCACCGCCGTGAACAGCAGCAGCCACACCCCGTGCAGCACCCGCGAGACCTTGGTCCGCGCCCCCGCCTGGACGTTCGCCGCGCTCCGTACGATCACCGCCGTCATCGGCAGCGCCCCCAGCAGCCCGCACACCGCGTTCCCGGCGCCCTGCGCCATCAGCTCCCGGTCGTAGTCCGTACGCGGTCCCTGGTGCAGCCGGTCCACGGCCGCCGCGCTGAACAGCGACTCCGCCGACGCGATCAGCGCGAACGCCACGACGCTCCCGAGCACCCCCACTTCCGTCAGCCGCCCGAGATCCGCCGCCTCGGGCACCCGCACCGCATCCCACAGCCCGCGCACTTCGACCCGCCGCACCTCCAGGCCGAACACCCCGGTCACCAGTGCCGCCACGGCCACCGCCACCAGCGGCGCGGGCACCAGCCGGGCGCCCCGCCGCCACCGCGGCCACAGCAGCACCACGGCGATGGTGGCCGCCCCCACCGACAACGCCATCGGATCCGCCCGCCCCGGCAGCTCCACCAGCCCGGCGAGCTTGCCGAGACCGCCGCCGGGCGCCTCGGTGTCGCCGAGGGCGTAGACCTGACCGGCCACCAGCACCAGCCCGATCCCGGCGAGCATCCCCTGCACCACGGCCACGGACACCGCCCGGAACCACCGCCCGAACCGCAGCGCCCCGAGCACGAGCTGCACCAGCCCGGCCCCGAGCACCAGCACCCCGAGCACCTCGACCCCATGGGCCCGGACCGCCTCGTACACCAGCACGGTCAGCCCGGCCGCGGGCCCGCTGACCTGGAGGCTGCTGCCGGGCAGCAGCCCGGCCACCAGCCCACCGACGATCCCGGTCACCAGCCCCAGCTCGGCCGGCACCCCGGAGGCCATGGCCACGCCCACACACAGCGGCAGAGCCACGAGGAACACGACGAGAGAAGCGAACAGATCGGCCTTGCCTACGCCACGGACCAACACAGCGGCACCTCCGGTTGCCAACGGGAGATGCGTGGGTGCCGTACCGGGGGAGGGCACGGCGAATGTGTGTGCAGGCATATGACCTCGCACTGAAACCCATTGTCAGGAGCAGACCCCCCTCGCGCAGCGGCGCACGGCCACCGCCCGAAGGCGACGGAGGCGCACAAAGCGGACCGCCCGCCTCCAATGACTCCGTCACGCGCCTGCGCCGGTCGGGCGCAACGACTTGACGGCACCCCCCGTTCGGAGAGTTAATCCGCACATGATGAATATCAAGCGTCAGGCACCCACCCCCGAAACACCACCAGACATGAATAAATCACCCGAAGAAGCCGGCCAGACCCCCCGATCAACCGACAACACCCCCGCCATCCGCGCCGAAGGCCTCACCGTCGTCCGCGGCCCCCGCACCGTCCTGCGCGGCATCGACTTCACCGTCCCCCGCGGCCAGATCACCGGCCTCCTCGGCCCCTCCGGCTGCGGCAAATCCACCCTCATGCGCTCCATCGTCGGCACCCAGGCCAAAGTCACCGGCACCCTCGACGTCCTCGGCCACCCCGCCGGCCACCCCGAACTGCGCACCCGCATCGGCTACGTCACCCAGGCCCCCTCCGTCTACGACGACCTGACCGTCCGCCAGAACCTCGACTACTTCGCCGCGATCCTCGCCCCCGGCCGCCACGCCGCCGACCAACGCCACGCCAACGTCACCCGCGCCATCGAGGACGTCGACCTCACCGGCCACACCGACGCCCTCGCCGGCAACCTCTCCGGCGGCCAGCGCAGCCGCGTCTCCCTCGCCGTCGCCCTCCTCGGCACCCCCGAACTCCTCGTCCTCGACGAACCCACCGTCGGCCTCGACCCCGTCCTGCGGCGCGACCTGTGGCAGCTCTTCCACGACATCGCCGCCCGCCGCGGCGCAACCCTCCTCATCTCCTCCCACGTCATGGACGAGGCCGAGCGCTGCCACCGCCTCCTCCTCATGCGCGAAGGCCAGGTCCTCGCCGACGACACCCCCGACGCCCTGCGCACCCGCACCGGCTCCGACACCGTCGAAGCCGCCTTCCTGCACCTGGTCGACGAGGCGGTCGCAGCCGCCGCCCGCGAGAAAGAGACCGCCCGATGAGCACCACCACCCACCCCGCCCCACCCACGGCGCTCAGCCCGGCCCCGACCAGCGCCCTCAACCTCTCCCGCACCCTCGCCACCGCGGCCAGGGTCCTGCGCCAGCTCCGCCACGACCCACGCAGCATCGCGCTGATGATCCTCGTCCCCTGCGTGATGCTCTTCCTGCTGCGCTACGTCTTCGACGGCGACCCGCGCACCTTCGACAACATCGGGGCCTCCCTCCTCGGGATCTTCCCGCTGATCACGATGTTCCTGGTCACCTCCATCGCCACCCTGCGCGAACGCACCTCCGGCACCCTCGAACGCCTCCTCGCCATGCCCCTCGGCAAAGGCGACATGATCGCCGGTTACGCCCTCGCCTTCGGCACCATCGCGATCATCCAGTCCGCGCTCGCCACCGCCCTCGCCCTGTGGGGCCTCGGACTCGACGTCGTCGGCAGCCCCTGGCTCCTCCTCCTGGTCGCCCTCCTCGACGCCCTCCTCGGCACCGCACTCGGCCTCTTCGTCTCCGCCTTCGCCGCCTCCGAGTTCCAGGCCGTCCAGTTCATGCCGGCCGTGATCTTCCCCCAGCTCCTCCTCTGCGGCCTGTTCACCGCACGCGACAACATGCACCCCGTCCTGGAGGCCATCTCCAACGTCCTGCCCATGTCCTACGCCGTCGACGGCATGAACGAAGTCCTCCGGCACACCGACATGACAGCCACCTTCGTCCGCGACGCCCTCGTCGTCGCCGGGTGCGCGGTCCTCGTCCTCGCCCTCGGCGCCGCCACCCTCCGCCGCCGCACCGCCTGACCACGTCCCGCCCACCGGACACCCCACCCACACTCAAGCCCCCGATGGGAGGATGAACACCGGACGACGAACACCCGGAGGGCACCCCAGCCATGACTCAGAAAGTCGCAGTCCTCGGCACCGGCAAGATCGGCGAAGCCCTGCTCAGCGGAATGATCCGAGCAGGCTGGGGCCCGAACGACCTCCTGGTCACCGCCCGCCGCCCGGAACGGGCGGAGGAACTCCGCCAGCGCTACGGAGTCACCCCGGTCAGCAACCCCGAAGCCGCCAAGAGCGCCGACACCCTGATCCTCACGGTCAAGCCGCAGGACATGGGCACCCTCCTCGACGAACTCGCCCCGCACGTCCCCGCCGACCGCCTGGTCATCAGCGGCGCAGCGGGCATCCCCACCTCCTTCGTCGAGGAACGCCTCACCCCGGGCATCCCCGTCGTGCGCGTCATGACGAACACCCCCGCCCTCGTCGACGAGGCCATGTCCGTCATCTCCGCCGGCAGCCACGCCACCGAGGAACACCTCGCCCACACCGAGGAGATCTTCGGCGGCGTCGGCAAGACCCTCCGCGTCCCCGAATCCCAGCAGGACGCCTGCACCGCCCTCTCCGGCTCGGGCCCGGCGTACTTCTTCTACCTGGTCGAAGCCATGACCGACGCCGGCATCCTGCTCGGCCTGCCCCGCGACAAGGCCCACGACCTCATCGTCCAGTCCGCGATCGGCGCCGCCACGATGCTCCGCGACAGCGGCGAGCACCCCGTCAAGCTCCGCGAGAACGTCACCTCGCCGGCCGGCACCACCATCAACGCCATCCGCGAACTGGAGAACCACGGCGTACGCGCCGCCCTCATCGCCGCCCTCGAAGCAGCCCGCGACCGCAGCCGCGAACTCGCCTCCGGCAACAACAGCTGACGCCCGGCCGCCCCCGCCCAGAGCAGGGGCGGCCCACCCGGTCCTCCGGGGCTACACACTCACCCCGATATCAGCACTCGCCGGCAGCAGCCCGATCGCCCGATACGCCGCATCCACAGTCGGCCGCGCCATCGCCCGAGCCCGCTCCGCACCATCCCGCAGCACCCCCTCCACATATCCGGCATCGGTGCACAGCTCCCTGTGCCGCTCCTGCACCGGCCGCAGAACCTCCACCACGGCCTCCGCGGTGTCCTTCTTCAAAGAGCCGTACGACTCGTATACACCGCTCAGGTCCTCGGGGTTCCCACCTGTGCACGCGGCGAGGATCTCCAGCAGATTCGCCAGGCCGGGCCGCCCCTCCCTGTCGTACACAACGTCCCGCCCGCTGTCGGTGACAGCCCGCATGATCTTCTTGCGCACCACATCCGGCTCGTCCAGCAGATAGACGATCCCCGGCCCGACGTCCTCGCTCTTGCCCATCTTCGACGTCGGATCCTGAAGGTTCATCACCCGAGCCGCCACCGCCGGATGAGTCGCCCGAGGCACCACGAACGTGGTCCCGTACCGCTGGTTGAACCGCACCGCGAGATCCCGCGTCAGCTCCACATGCTGCGTCTGGTCGTCCCCGACCGGCACCTCGTCCGTGCCGTACGCCAGGATGTCCGCCGCCATCAGCACCGGATAGGTGAGCAGCGACAGCCGCACACTCCCACCGCGCGCCCGCTCCCGCCCGGCCTTCTCCTTGTACTGGATCATCCGCCGCATCTCACCGTCGGTGGCCACGCACTCCAGCAGATACGACAGCCGCGCGTGCTCGTCCACATGACTCTGCACGAACACCGTGCACAGCGCCGGATCCAGCCCCGCCGCGAGCAGCAAGGTCGCCGCCTGCCTACTCAGCCGCCGCACCCGCGCCGGATCGTGCTCCACGGTGAGGGCGTGCAGATCGACGATGCAGATCAGTGCGTCGGCCCGGTGCTGATCGACCTGCACCCAGCGCCGCATGGCCCCCAGGTAGTTCCCCAGCGTCAGATGCCCCGTCGGCTTGATCCCGCTGAAGACCCGAGTCATCTCTCCACCTCCTGGTCGAGACCGCCGTCCTCGGCCGGCCGACCCTCCGGAGGGAGATACGAGAACGGCCGCCGAGGCGGCGGCCGTTGTGTGCACACGTAGGAACGGCCGCCGTCAGGCGGCCCACCACAGCTGGGTGTACGTGCGCGTCGTCATGCGGGCCAGCGTACGCCTCCAGGGGGTCTCACGGGTCCGAGTTGACACTCCTGGACGCGATCCGTAGTGTTCTCCGAGTTGTCCGACGTGAGCGCCGACTCCGGTCGGTCCCCGGACAGCCATTCCGCAAGACCCAACCAACAATCGACGACAGTCGACCTGTCTGCCGTCGTGTCATTGGCCTGTGTATTTACGGAATGAGGAATCCACGTTCGAAAGGACGCGGCCCCCCGATTAGCTCGGGAGCCGGGAATCCGCTAAAGTCTCACTCGTCGGAACGGCCCGCAACGGCCGGGAAGACAAATCCCGCTGACTGGGAATCAGGCCCGAAAGGATCTGATAGAGTCGGAAACGCAAGACCGAAGGGAAGCGCCCGGAGGAAAGCCCGAGAGGGTGAGTACAAAGGAAGCGTCCGTTCCTTGAGAACT